>CANFHF010000093.1 GCA_947446635.1 Flavobacteriaceae bacterium | reverse complement strand
TTGTGCGGACAGGGTGATCATATTGTTTCGAGCCGCACAATCTACGGCGGAACGTATGCTTTTTTGAAGAATTTCACGCCTAAATTTGGTATCAAAACCACGTTTGTTGACATCACAAAATTAGAAATCGTTGAAGCCGCAATTACGCCAGAAACCAAAGTTTTATATTGTGAAACCGTGAGCAATCCGTTGCTTGAAGTTGCCGATATTGCCAGTTTATCGAAGCTTGCCAAAAAATATAATTTGAAGTTGGTGGTTGACAATACATTTTCGCCATTATCGGTTTCACCAGCGCTTTTGGGTGCCGATATTGTGATTCACAGTTTAACGAAATACATCAACGGAAGCAGTGATACTGTGGGTGGAGTAACATGTGCTTCGCAAGAATTTATCGATAGTTTGAAAAATGTGAACAACGGAGCGAGTATGCTTTTAGGACCAACAATGGACAGTTTGCGCTCGGCAAGTGTGATGAAAAACCTACGCACCTTGCACATCCGAATGAAACAACACAGTTTTAATGCACTTTATCTGGCGGAACGTTTCGAGAAAGACGGAATTAAAACCGTTTATCCGGGTTTAAAAAGCCACCCAAGCCACGAAATATACAAGAATATGATCAATCCAGAATACGGTTTTGGAGGAATGATGACGCTGGACGTGGGTACTTTAGACCAAGCCAACGCCTTAATGGAATTGATGCAAAGCAAGAATTTAGGCTATTTAGCGGTGAGTTTAGGATTCTATAAAACCTTGTTCAGCGCACCGGGAACGTCCACATCCAGTGAGATTCCTTTGGACGAACAAAAAGAAATGGGCTTAACTGACGGCTTAATTCGGTTTTCAATTGGACTAGACAACGACATCGAAAGAACCTACCAAAGTATGAAATCGTGCATGGTAGCACTTTCTATCCTATAATTAATTTATTTATTGTTGAGAAAATTCGCTGTTGTGTGTGCTTCAGCGGATTTTTTTTGGGGCGCGCCATCGTTTATAACATTACCAGAAACTACTTTATTTTTCGTTAAACGATGTCAGGCTGTGCGTTGCAATCTTTGTTCCACTTCGTTCCACAATGGATTTCCACTTCCATCCTTCGCGCAATCCCGATTAATGAAACAATTTAGATTTCTTACTTCATCGAATACCAAAACAATCTAAAACAAATTTAATTTCGTACATTTATAGTGAATAAATCTTACTTACTATCTAAGCAAAGTACAACTTTCAAAATAAAAAGAAATGGAAAATTCAAAGAAAAAACATTGGGAAACCGTCTATGAAACTAAAAATCCAGACCAAGTTAGTTGGACACAAGAAACACCAAGAACTTCGCTAAATTTTATTCATTCCTTTGGATTAGACAAAAAAGCAAAAATAATTGACATTGGTGGCGGCGATAGTAAATTAGTAGATTTTCTACTTGAGGAGGGATTTGAAAACATAACAGTTTTGGATATTTCTCAAAAAGCAATTGAAAAAGCACAACTCCGATTGGGCTCAAAAGCTGACAAAGTAAATTGGATTGTTTCCGACATAACCCAATTTACACCAACAACTCAATATGATATTTGGCACGACCGAGCAGCATTTCATTTCCTAACTTCCGAAGTTGACATTGATAAATATGTAGAAATTGTAAAAAATTCTGTCTCAAAATACATTATTATTGGGACTTTTTCTGAAAATGGCCCTCAAAAATGCAGCGGTTTAGAAATCAAACAATATTCACAAGAAACGCTTACAAAATTATTTCAAAAGGATTTCCAAGTGATTGAATGTTTCACTGAAGACCACACAACCCCATTTGATACAAAACAGAATTTTATTTATTGTAGTTTAAAAAAAATGAATTGAAGTAGCTATAAATTTCAAAAAAATGGAAAATACATTTACAATAACTGGAATGAGTTGCAACGGTTGCCGAACAAAAGTTGAAACTACCCTAAATAACATTGACGGAATTAAAGCCGAAGTAACATTAAATCCACCAATTGCAACGCTCAATTCAGATAAAGAAATAGCAATAGAAAAAATTCAAGAAGCACTTTCAAAAGCAGGAAATTATACCATTCAACCAACTTTTTTAGAAAAGGAAACATCTCAAAACGAAACAAAAAAAACATGTTGCGAAACTACAAATATTAAAAACCCAACTTTAAATTTCAAAGGAAAATACTATTGCCCAATGCATTGCGAAGGCGATAAATTATATGATAAACCTGGAGATTGTCCCGTTTGCGGAATGGATTTAGTTCCATTAGAAGCTACCGAAACAGATGAAAATACTGCGTACCAAGAATTGCTTTGGAAAATGAAAATTGCAATTTTATTTACCCTCCCAATTCTAATAATTGCAATGGGAACAATGCTTCCATACAATCCATTTGAAAAAATTATGCCACTTCAATATTGGAATTGGCTACAATTGCCACTTTCGTTACCAGTGGTTTTCTATGCGGGTTGGATATTTTTTGTAAGAGCTTGGAAATCCATAATTACTTGGAATCTCAATATGTTCACGCTAATCGGAATTGGAACAAGCGTAGCATTTCTATTTAGTTTAATCGGATTATTCTTTCCAGACTATTTCCCAAAAGAATTCAAAACCGAAAGCGGATCTGTTTTCCTCTATTTCGAAGCCTCAACCGTAATTCTGACATTAGTATTATTAGGACAATTATTAGAAGCTCGGGCGCATAGCCGAACAAACGGTGCCATTCAAGAATTACTGAAATTAGCTCCCACAGAAGCTACATTAATATCGAACGGAATAGAAACCACCATTTCAATAAATGACATAAAAATAGGAGATTTTATAAGAGTAAAACCAGGAGGGAAAATCCCAATTGACGGGAAAATAACTGATGGAGAAACCAGCATTGACGAAGCAATGATAACGGGAGAACCAATTCCTGTTGATAAAAAAGTAGGAGATTTCGTAACTTCGGGAACAATAAACGGCAACAAATCATTTGTAATGTTTGCTGAAAAAGTAGGTTCT
>CANFHF010000092.1 GCA_947446635.1 Flavobacteriaceae bacterium | reverse complement strand
TAATGTTTTTTGGAATCCTTTACACAATTAAATTTGGTTTGTATGGAGTGTCACTTGCTGTTTTGCTATCTAATTTTATTAATCATTTTCAATTTATTAAATTTATTTCAAGAAAAATCGATTTAAAATTAATTCATTTTAAAAATTCAATAATATCTTCTTTCTTTTTGACAGTACCTTTTTTGTGTTTATATTTATTAGCATTAAATTGCCTCAGTATAAGATTACAAATTTTAAATCTCATATTTTCAATATTGTATCTACTCACAATAGCATTTTTCAGAAAACTTTTAATACGAGGAATATATGTTTAGTAGCTATATCTTTTTAATAATTGAGACTTTTTATTTTATTTATATTTCAAAAAGATACACTTTAGTACATCCATATTCAATTGCATATTTTATAGCTTTTTTTTACTTTAATTCAATATTAGTTGATTTTATTTTATTTGATATTACACCTTATTTTAGATTTGCTCACTCAATATTAGTTGATTTTAAAAGTGAAGTTTATTTCGAGTATTCTATTATATGTTTTTTTTTCTTTACGACTTTTTTTGTTTTAGCAATCAAAGAGGACATTAGTTTATCTAAAATTAAAGAAGATTTAAATAATATATTACCAATAAAGTTTAAACAAAAATCTGTTGTTTATTTAATAATATTCTTTTTCATATTGTATAATGTATTTATTACAATCAGTAGTTTTTCATTGACAAGAGTTGAAAAAGGTACAGAACAAACTGCTTTTAACTTGTTATTTAGAAACAGTATAAACTATACATTCATACTTTTTTTCTGTATAAAAAGAGATAATAACTTCATATTAAAATTATTTTTTTTAACAAACATTATTTTTTTGATTTTTTCTTTTGAAAGAGAACCTTTTATTATACTTTTTCTTTGTTTATTGTACAAGTTCAATTTTTTAAGAAAAAAAATATATTTAGCATTAGGAGTAACTTCTCTTATTTCAATTTTATTTTTATGGAAGATTTTTTATGCAAATTTTTTATATTCAGGTGGTACAGGTTCGAAGGATTTTCTAATCAATGTAAATGATTCTCAATTTTCTTTTGCAGGAATGGATCCACAGGCTTCGTTTTTGATGGTTTATGATTATTTACAAAAACCACTTATTTATAAGGATTATTTTTTCACCTATTTAACCGGAGTTTACTATCAATTTGAACGAATTTTTGCAGTAACTAATTATAAAACGTTAGCTGAATTTTCCTCTGAATTTTATACAAATTCAGAATATGGTACTGCAACATCAATTTTATTAGAGAGTTTATTAAATTTTTCCTATTTAGGGCCAATAGTAGTGTCTTATTTTGTTTTTCATTACCTTAAAAAAACTATTAAATTAAAGAATAAATTTGGTTTTGGTATTGTAGTTTCACTGCTTTATATCATTTCAAAATTTATGAGAACCGAATTCGCTACATTATTTAAATTGCAAATAATTCCATTATTGATTGCCATTTATTTATTAAATCTAATTTTAATTACAAAACAAACTGAAAATGAGTAATATAAAAATCAGCATTTGTATTCCAACGTATAATAGAGCTAAGTACATTGAGAGACTATTAAATAATATTATTGATCAAAAGTTTCATGGGCTTGAGGTCGTAATAGTAAATGATGGTTCTAAAGATAATACTTCTGAAATTGTATCAAGTTATGAATCTAATTTGAGATTAAATTATTTTTTTCAAGAAAATCAAGGTCGAGCTGTTGCTTTAAAAAAAGCTATTGAACTTGCAAATGGTGAATATATTATAATAATGGATGATGAGGATTTATTTGTTGAAAATGCATTTAGTACAATAATTAAAAATATTGAACAACTAAAAATATTAATTAATAATTCTGACAAAGAGATTGCTGGATTTGTTTTCCTTTGTGAAGATGTTCATGGAAAATTAATTGGGAATAAATTCCCAAATTCGTTTTTTGTGACAAATATGGTTTCTATAAATGCAGATAATAAAATTATTGGAGATAAAAAACAAATAATAAAAACAGAATATCTAAAAAAAGTTTTATATGATGTATATCCAAACGAAAGAAGAATGCCTACCTATATTCTTTGGTCAAGATTATCTAAAGATTACAATGTTGTTTTTATTAATGAAATAGTTGTTATAAAAGAATATTTATTAGAAGGATTAACAAAAAATATTGATAAAATTAGAATAAAAAGTCCGATGAGTTCTAAATTAATTTATAAAGAACTAATTGAATTAAATTCAGATATATATAAATCAAGATTGTATAGAATCAAAAATGCGGTTAATTTCCATCGATATAATTTTCATTCAAATGTGAAAACAAGTGTCAAAACTAATTTTTTATTCAATACAATAGGATATCTATTAGGTTATTTAGTATATAAATTAGATTGTTATAAATATTTATAGATTTAAATAATGAAAAATATTATAGTTTTTTTACCTAACAGTACTATTGGGGGTGCTGAGCAGCACTTGTTAATGGTGTCATCATATTCTAAAAGCAAATATAACGTAGAAGTTGTAATTTTTCATTTAAATGACGAACAAGCCTATGATAAAATATCAAAACAATTTAACGTAAAGGTATTTAGTTCGAATTCTATTTTAATTGGTGTTTTAAAATTCATTTTTATTAGTTTGTTTAAAGTTAAAAAGGAATATGAATATATTTATACATCACATGTTTTTATAAATGGATTAATTGGATTGTTGGTTTATTTAAAAATTATTAAAAAGAAATATTTTGTAGCCAGAGAATCGACTTCTGTTTTTAAAAGATATAAAGGGAAAAAATTATTTTTTTATAAAATATTCTATTGGCTTGGTTATGAATCAGTTGATTTGCTTATTTGTCAATCAGAGATCATGAAAGAACAATTAGTTAGTTCTATGCCAAAAATAACCGAAAGAATAAAAATTTCGGTTATTCAGAATCCGTTTAAAGGAGTTAATTTAGATGTAACTAATGATATTAATTTTCAAATTCAAAATCATGGGAATTATATTGTTTCAGCTGGAAGATTAATTTAT
>CANFHF010000091.1 GCA_947446635.1 Flavobacteriaceae bacterium | reverse complement strand
TTATATCCGCCATCGAAGCGGGTGCTATTTCTGAAATCCATATCTCATCAATAGACAGACTAGGTCGTAATATTATCGACATTCTTACAATGGTCGAATACTTCAACCAAAAATCAATAAGACTGTTTGTAGAAAATATCGGTATGTTTTCCCTAATCGAGAACAAGCCAAATCCAAGCTTCAAAATGATTGTTAGTGTTCTAGGTAACGTAGCTGAAATGGAACGCTCAAACATGCTAGAACGTCAACGCCAAGGCATCGAATTAGCGAAAGCAAATGGAATTTACACGGGGCGTTTGTATGGTACACGAATGACCGATACTGAAACTCTTACAAAATGGAAATCAGTTGTTCGGGAACTTAAAAACGGAGAATCATTAAGGAGAGCATCAAAAATCGGGGGGTGTTCTCTAGGAACTGCCCAAAAAATCCAGCGATTAATAGCTTCATAAATCAATAAAGGTCATGCAAAACATGACCTTTATTTTTTATAAAAATTCTGAAACATTACACGCACACCATAAAAGATAGTGCCCTTTTAATCCAATAGAACTATATTTTTGTTAAAACCTTCATAGCTAATACTAAACCGACACGGTACAATAAGGAACATTTTAGGCATTAAAAAATCTTAAAAAAATTTAAACGCATATCCATAGGCTTGTGTTCATTACTATTTTTCCGTGCTAAAGTAACGGGGGTAACCGTGCAATTATCCAAGTTGCTGAATGCGTTTTCGGATTTTTTCGATTTCAAGACTTAACTGGAGTTTTTGCAACTGCTTCTGCAAAGCTTGTTTTCGCATCGGGTCATTCTCAACAGACAACTGAGTTTGTTTAACCCTAATTTTACCCTCTATCGTCTCCATCATTCAATTCGTTTGTAAATGCTTCCTCTTCAAAAAGTTCGTGTAGTTCATTGTTATCGTACATCCATGAATACTCTTTGTACAAATGCCAATCGTCTGTTATCGAATCTTGTTCATATTTTCGTAATATGTAATTAACCAGTAATGTTTTTAATACTGGACTGTAATCTAATGTTAATAATTTTGCCATTTTTTTTAATTTTTTAATGTCGTTATAGGACTTCCGTCTTTTGTTATATATCCTTTCCAACCCTCTAGGTCGAAAATTATACTTTCTTTATAGCTTATTCTACTAAATCCGAGTTTAAACAAGTCAAGTAGTTTTTTCTTATCGGAGCATTTTACAAAACAATGTAGGTGGTTTTGGTTGTTACTCTTCTTTCGTTCAATTACATAATTAAGCTCCAGCGAACCATCATTCATTTGCTCAAAGACAAATCTCAACACAATATTAATATCGGATTCCGTGTATTTAGCACATGGGTCAATGCTCAAAGCGTAGTATTTGTTCTTTCTTTTTCTCTTAGGTTTGAACTTTGGGATTAACAAATGGTGCACTTGCCATTCGTGGTTTTTGTCTTTATATAGTGTAGCTTCGCTACAATTTTCAGTTAGTTTACTTATTATTCTTCTAACGTTTCTAGCACTCATATCAAATTTAAGGCTAATTTCTTTTACGGTTACGTACTCATTTTGTTGCATTTTAGTTCTTTTTTAACGCATCATATCTATTAGGGCATTGGTAAAATGCCGAGCATTGGATATGTTATTTTAATATAAATATGTCGATTTTTTGAAAAGTTCCTTCGGACTTATTATTTTATTCATATTCAAGTATAATTAACTTCAACTACATTGTAAATAGTTGAAGTTGCATTTTTTAAAAGAATAATATTCTGTGGATATTTTCGCTTTCTAAAACTGTTTGTTTTTAGTTAAAAGCTTATAGGCATGGGAAAGTTTCTTCAAATCTTGAATAAAGAGGTTTGACAATTCAATAGTGAAGGGTACATTAAAAGTCCGTAATTGTATTGTTAATCAATATTTTACGGGCTTTTTTTATTGTAGTTGCCAAACCATTGCCAACCATTATCAATAATTATAAAATATTTACGAAAACCCCTGAGAAATCAGAGGTTTTTTCGTTTTACGAAAGCGGAGTCAAACATTTTTTTGTTTGCTCCAGGCTTCGGGGACAAAATTTGTGATAAAACAAATTTTATAAGCTAAAGCTAAATGCACTAAAGGGGCATAGTTTTAAACTATATTTTGATACCAATAAAACATAGGGATAAGACTAAACTTATCCCTACATTTAATAAAATTATAAATATTTATTTAGCGGCTTGTGGGTTTACCGCCGTCATTGCGATTCCAGATAATGCGGCATCGGTTTTTTTCTCTTCTTCGAGGGTCATTGCGAGTAAATTAGCTGCTTTGCTTTCGCCCAATGTTTTTGCATAAGCGTGTAAAGTTCCATAGGTTGCAATTTCGTAATGTTTCACTTTTTGCACCGATGCAATTATTCCTGCATCACGCACTTTTCCAGCTTTGGTGTCTTTAATGAAGTCTTCATTTTCTTTTAGAATTCCTTCCATTGCGCCACATTTTTTGGTGTTGGGTTTAATTCCAGTAGCTTTGAAAACTTGTTCCAAGCGGGAAACGTGTTGGTCTATTTCTGACTGATGGTTTTTTAGGGCGCTTACTAATTCTGGGGAAGACGCATTTTTCAACCTTTTGGTCAATGTTTTACCAACTAATTTTTCGGCATTATAAATGTCTTTTAAACCACCTTCAAATAAATCTCTTAAATTCTGTGCTTCGCTTGATTTTGCTTTTGCACTTTCTTGTTTTTTAATTACCGTTTCCATAATGATTGTTTTAAATGTTAGTATTTAGATTATATTATTTATAAGTAGAATAAAAGTAGTTATAATATTTTTTAAATCATTGTTAATTAACTATTTACAAGTAGGAATACTTCGATTTGGTGAAAATTTCATCATTAAAAATAAATTTTAATTAAAGTTAAATCGTGAGGTTTCCGAGAACGTTTTTAGCCCTGATAGCAGCCTACCGTCTGGACACATCGTGGAATAATTGCCAACCTTGCATAATTGAAGAAAATTTTTGTATTCCAATCCAAAATGTAGTTATTCCAGGTTTCCTTTCTGAGGCGTATCCTTT
>CANFHF010000090.1 GCA_947446635.1 Flavobacteriaceae bacterium | reverse complement strand
CTGGTCGCATTGAATTAATGGCTACTTGAATATTTCTGAATCCTAAAGGATCTATAACCCACCATCTGTTGCCTTGCTTTTCAGTTCTAAAAAAGCCTGTCGCATTAAATTTTTGAGAAACATCGCTACCATAAGTCGTATTTGGAACCTTTTTAGTATTTGGTTTAAATCCTTCAATTTCTTTAATAGTACATGTTTCAAATATTTCCCAAGGCATGTCTTTTCCTTTAACCCATGGTTTTGCTTCAACTTGAATTGATTTATATTTTATTGCCCCAAGATTGTTATACTTTTTAGGGTCACAACCTTGAGAATATGAAAATTGAGTAATAAAAAATGTAATTAATAATAAATGTTTCATTTTAAATAATAAATGTTTGTAATCTGAATTTTGTAAAAGTTAAATATAGACGAGGTAGCACATCAAATAAATTACATCACCTTTTTGTGTTATATAAAATTAATATCCTGGATTTTGAGGATAATTTCCACCCATAGCATTAATTTGGCTTTGAGGAATTGGCCATCTAATATTGGAATCTGTAAAATTATTCCTTGCATCATCATATTTAATTGCAGTTGAAGTATTAGTTGAAATGTCGGTTGTTCCTGTAATGTTATTATAATTAATTCTATTCAAGTAGCTATAAAAATCCATATCTGATGTGAAACGATATAGACTAATATTATCATTATATTGACATCCCGAAAAGGATTGGATTTGCGACTTCATTGTACTTAGTCCAAATCTTTTTAAAACATACCAACGGTGGCCAAACGCTTCTTGACCAAATTCTCTTGCATCTTCATCTAGAATGTCTTGCAGTGTTAAAGAACCTGTTTTAGGTTGATTTCCAGCCCTTACCCAAGTTTTATTAAAATATTCTAACGCTTTTGAAGTATTTCCAATTCTTAGATTAACTTCAGCACCTAATAAATAAGTTTCAGCTAGTCTATACATAATAATGTCTTTAAAAGAAGGATTAAAAGCAACGTCTCTAGTCCACTTATCAAAATATTTTGTTGAGGATGGATGCAAAGAATAGGCAAAATTAGTTGCCATGAATTTTGGAACAACATCGCCATTTACAAAGCTAAAGTTAAGTATTTTTCCAATTGCATTAATTGGTCCATAACTTTGTAATTGTTGCATTATTGTTGCGGGCAGGCCTAAATTTGGATTGGGTTGACCATTTACAAAAAGATATTTAATGTCCCAAGATTTAATAGTTAATTTTCTTATAAGTGGTGTTCCAACAGGAATATTATTGAAAGTAAATGATTGTTTATAATATTGATTGAACCTTTTATCATTGACTTTGTCATATAAACTCAATAAATAATCATTTGGATATACCCTACCCCAAGTAACTCCTCCTTGTTCGAGATCGGTAATCAATCCAGAAGCACTTGTACCATTTAAAACTGTAGATTTATCATATCTTGTTAATGTAGCAGAGGCATATCGATGTCCAGTTAATGTTCCCGCAGTATTTGTAGCTGCACCACCAATTTGATTACTCCATTGTTCAACAAAAATGGATTCGTTGTGGTTCAAATTTTGCCCTCCCATAAAAACATCTTTAGGTTCTGGCATTAAACTATAAGGACCATTATTTATAATGTTATCTAATTGAGCACTAGCATCATTTAAATCAATTGTACTTTGATCTTGATTTATTGGCCACATGTCTGACAACGCTTTTACATGGCAGGCAAATCCTTTTGTAAATCGACCTACCTGAGGTGTTGTCCACGATAAATGAACAATAGCAAAATCTAAATCTTGTTTAATTTGATTCATAACAACTGCTTGATCTGCAGGCTGATAATCTATTGGGTCATTTACATTATAAGGAGTTACTGCGGTAGTTGTAAAATAAATATTATCAAATCTTCTTAACAAATTAAAGTAGGCATGTGCTCTAAAACAGTAACACTCACTTAATGCTTGGATTATCAATGGATTATTTTGATCCATTTGTAATGCATAATAAATAATTTCATTTGCTTTTCCTATAATTTTATAATTATAATTCCAATATCCTTCTGCATCTTTATTAGCCGAATTTAATTTTGTTGGGTCATACCAAACTGGTCCACTCCAGTCACCTGTGCTTTCTCCAGCTCTTGTAAAAGTAATATCATCACCTCCTAATAATGAAGATGATGGCAGACTTCCTTCCCCGCTTCCATAGTTCGCAATATCCCTTTCAATAGTATACATGGCAGTTACTGCAAAACCAATTCCATCTGGAGTTTTGTAAATAAAATCCGTATTTAAATCGGTTTGATTTTTTTCATCTAAAAAATTTGAACACCCAAAAAGTGAAAATAAAACCAATGCTGTTATTAATAAATTCTTTTTCATAATTATTTTAATTTTAGAATGACACATTAATTCCCATGTTAACTGTTTTAGGCTCTGGGTAACTTGACGGACTTGTTTCTGGTCCAAAAGATTTATACTTTGTCCAAGTAAAGCAATTGCTAAATGAGGTATAAATATTAAATTTTGATATTCCTGCTTTTTCTAAAAAGTCCATTTTAGGAAAAGTATATCCTAAAGATATAGTTCTTAATCGAACATAGGAAGCATCTTGAAGTCCTAGTGCTTTTAAATAAGTGTCTGGTGCACCACTTGGCAAAGGTGCTTCTTGACCAAGCCCATCAGGAGTCCAATAATTTACTTTAATTCCGTTATTTGGCCCATAATTTGACCCCCCGTTGTTATAATCATATAAAAATGAATTGTTTTTAATTACGCCTTGTACTGTGTATAAATCCAAAAATAATTCAACACCTTTAAAGTTAAAAGTAGTACTAAAAGATCCAATCCATTTTGGACTTGCATCAATAACTTTTTTATCGGCAGTTGTAATAACCCCATCACCGTTAAGATCTTGTACTCTAATAGAACCAATACTAGCTTGTGGTTGAGCAGAGTTTGCTATTTCAGTGTCATTGTTAAATATTCCATCAAAGACATATTGATAGTAAGCATTTATTGAATGTCCAATAAACCATCCGTTAGTCGGTTGATCAATCGGATTTCCATTAACATCTGTTTGTCCGTCAATT
>CANFHF010000089.1 GCA_947446635.1 Flavobacteriaceae bacterium | reverse complement strand
CGGCATTGTCATCCGTATTTACAGATGATTATAGTGGTGTTACTCGTCCTGCAAGTCCAGGAACAGCGTATGATCTTGGAGCGTATGAATTTGCTGGAACTACGCCTGCACCAGTGATTGTTTTCACTTCTGCTACGCCAGCTTTAACGACACAATGTTCTGCTACAGCTAGAGCAATCGTTGCCAACATAACTACTGGTTCAGGAACCATTTCTACTGCTACTTTAAATTATAGCTTTAATGGTGTTGCACAAACAGCGTTAACAATGACTAATACTTCTGGAAATACTTGGACTGCTACAATGCTTGCACCATCACCAGTAAACGCTACCGTTACGTGGTCTATTACGGCGGTGAATAGTATTGCTTTATCAACGTCTTATACTGGAACTTCCTTTAGTGATGCTCCATTAACCGGAGTTACAGCAACTACTACTGCTACCTCAATAACTCCTTGTGAAGGATTTCCAAATACATTGACTGCTTCATTGGTAAAATCAGGTCCAATTGTTTTGGGTGCGGGAGCGAGTACCTCTTCAACTGCTGGAGCATCCATGTTTCCTGGTACTTATGGAGGTGCTAAAACACAATTCTTAATAAAAGCTTCTGAGTTATCAGCATTAGGATTGAGAGCTGGTAATATTACTGCTTTGGCTTTTGAAGCTACAACTGCGTTCAGTGGTTATGAAGGTTTTGCTTTAAATATTGGCGCAACTACATTAACTGATTTAGCTATGCCAATGGTTACTTCAGGTTTAACACAAGTATATTCAGGTTCTGGTACTAATGGACTGTATGCTACTACAATTGGTGTTAATACTCTTACATTTACTTCCCCATTTAGCTGGGATGGAAATTCTAATATTATACTATCTTTCTGTTGGGCTAAGAATCCAGTATTAACGTCTACTACAGCTACTACAGTTAAAACGGATGCTACAAGTCCTTCTTATAACTGTACTTTATATGGACTTAAAGATTCTACTATAGCTTCTACGATGTGCCCTTTATCTGCAGCAGTTGATTTTGGAACTTATGGAACAGGAACTAGTAAACCTAAATTTATTTTTACTGGATCTTCTGCTCCTTCAGTTACTACTTACTCATGGGCAACAACAGCTGCACCAGGAACAGAATTAGGAACGGGAAGTACGTTAGCGGTATCTCCATCTGTGAATACAAGTTATGTTGCAACTCTTACAGCCTCAGGATGTACGGTTACTTCAAGTCCAATTACATTAACAGTTACTCCACTTGCTGTTGGAGGAACGGTTACTGCTGGATCGTCAACTACAGTTTGTACTGGAACTAACAGTACACTATTGTCATTGGCTTCTTCAGTTGGAACTATTCAATGGCAATCGGCAACGAATCTTGCCTTTACTACTGGTCTTTCTAACATAGGTAGTGCAACGGCAAGTACCTATACCGTTTCTAATATTTCAGCAACGACTTATTACAGAGCAAGATTAACTTCATCTTGTAATCAAGTTTATTCTAATATTATTACTATGACTGTTAATCCGGCTTCAGTAGCGGGTACAATATCGGGCGTTACTTCGGTTTGTAATGGTACGAATAGTACTTTACTTACCTTAAACAATGCAACTGGAACACCACAATGGCAATCGTCTACTACTGGTGCTACTGCAACTGATTTTGCCAATATTCAAGATGCAACGGGTGCAACTTATACTGCAACGAATTTATCAACTACTACATGGTATAGAGCCGTTGTAACTAGTGGGGTTTGTTCTGCTGCAACAACACAAGCATTACAAATGACTGTGAATCAAAATTCAACAGCTGCTGTGCTTTCTGGAACAGCTTTAATTTGTCCTACGAGTAGTACTAATTTACAAGTTGCTATTACTGGAGGAACGTCACCATTCACAATTGTATATAACAATGGTACAAATGATGTAACCGTTTCAAACTATGTAAGTGGAAGTAACATCGCTGTTGTTCCAACTGCAGACACTACTTATACTTTAGTATCTGTAACAAGTTTTGGTGGTTGTATTGGAGTTGCAAATTCTGGTATTGCTATTGTAACTATTAAATCTACAGCTCCTGGATCAGTTTCAGGTGTAACATCAATTTGTTCAGGTGCAACTAGTGGTTTATTAACATTGAATGGTTATGACAATACTATCGTGAGATGGGAAAGTAAAACGGCTACAGGTGCATGGACACCAATTGCGAATACTATAGCTACTTATACTTCAGGGACTTTAACAGAAACAACTCAATTTAGAGCAATTGTTCAAAATGGTACGTGTACTGAAGTTCCTTCAGCAGCTACTACGGTAACTGTTCTTGCTAATGTTACGTATTATGCGGATACAGATGGAGATACTTATGGAGATAGTGCAGTTTCAACTTTATCTTGTACTGGAGCACCATTAGGTTACGTTCTTGACAATACGGATTGTGACGATACTAATGTTAATGCACATGCATCTTATCCTTTCTATGCGGATAATGATGGCGATACTTATGGTGCAGGAACAGCAGTTATTTTGTGTGCAGTAAATTCTACTACACCACCATTTGGTTACGCTGTAGCTGGTTCAGATTGTAATGATGGTAATGCATTAATTCACGATAGCTTTACTTTCTATGTAGATGCAGATCATGATGGATATGGAACAGGATCTTTAGTTGCAGTTTGCGCTGTTGATGCTGACACTCCTCCAACAGGATATGCTACAAACAATACTGATTGTGATGATTTAGATAATTCGTCTTGGCATTCAGCTATTTTCTATGCAGATGCTGATAATGACGGTTATACTTTAAGTACACCAATTACAATTTGTTATGGTGCAACTGCTCCAACAGGATATGCATCAGCAGTAAGTTCAATTATTGACTGTAATGATGCTAATGGAACAATTTATTCTTCGTATTCTTTCTATGTAGATGCGGATCATGATGGTTATGGAACAGGAACTTTAGTAACAGGAGTTTGCGCTGTAGATGCTTTTACTGCACCAGTAGGATATTCTGTAAATGCTTCAGATTGTGATGATATCGATGCATCTCTTTATCCAGGTTCAGTAAAATCTATTTGGATTGGTGCTGCAGGAACTACTTGGG
>CANFHF010000088.1 GCA_947446635.1 Flavobacteriaceae bacterium | reverse complement strand
TTATCGCTTCAAAGAGAAATGCGATTTAAATGTTTGTGGCTGATTCGTACTATCATAATACTCTAAAGTAAACCAATAATCTGTTGAAATGATTGGTATGCCATTGTATGTTCCATCCCAACCCGGACTTGATGGCAAAAGTTGCTTGATGAGTTTACCATATCGGTCAAAAATATAGAGCTTTGCTTTAGAAGCATTTGGAAGTCCTATAATATTCCAAGTGTCATTGTATCCATCACCGTTGGGCGTAAAAAAAGTAGGATAACCAATAACGTTGACTGCAATTTTAGTTTCACCACAGTAGAATTTATCTCTAACAACTACCGTATAATTCCCAGGATCTGTCACAGTAAAAATGGGACTGTCTTGAAAATTACTGCCATCAATAGAATATTCATAACTACCCACACCACTTGTAATGGTGACAATGATAGTTTGAATGGATTCAAATGGACTTTCAACTACAACCGTAGCTTGTGGGGCGGACGATTCTGCGACCGTTGCCGTATCAGAAGCCTCACAACCTGAAACTAAATTAGTTGCCGTAACCGTATATAGACCCACTGCTGTGACTCTAATAGACGAACTGGTATTGGGCAAAGTAACATTCCCTGTTCCATTATCAAATTGCCAAACAAAACTGTACATACTCGATGACAAACCAGTTTGAAGTGATTCTGTATTCAACCAAACCCCTGAAATAGGATCGATACAAGCCACCAAATCATTTATATAAACAATTGGAAATGGATTGATAATTACTTGCAAAACTTTCAAATTAGTACAACCCGTTGTAGTGGTTTCTTGAACAGTAACGGTGTAATTGCCCGGAGGCGTTTGCCGCCAATCAATAGTAACTGCATTGGTAGCACCCACAACTGTTGGGGTCATACTTCCAATGAAACCAGCACCACTAATATTCCAATTATAAATGGAACCTGTAGTTCCCAAACCAGCGTTTTCGGTGTTATCAACAGCATAATGCTTGATGCTTCCTTGACAAATGTTGTGTTGACTCCACGCAGCGCCAAAAGTACACAATAGAAAAAACAGTATACAACAAGTTGCCAGTCTTGAAAGTTTCAAGGCGAGTAAACCAATAATATATGTTGATAAATTGTGCAATTATATGAAATGATTAGTTGTGGAAGATTGGTGATGTTGTTTCTGTTGTTACCGTTACCGAAACTGGGGTTCTAGAAGAAGAACATGCAACAGCAGAGTATGTTATAACAATTAAACCATCCCCGCCCGGGAATGGAGGAGCTGTTTGAGCCTTTGCACCTTCCCCTTTTCCTGGAAGATAGTTAATATCATTCGAATTTGGAGCTGTTTGAGTCGTAATGAAATTACCCGAATTCCCTTGAATTATAGAACCTGAAGTTAAACCCCCAATATAAGAAGAGCCTCCTGCGCCGCCGCCGCCATCTAATCCGCCACCCCCGCCGCCGCCATAATATCCACCGCCGCCGCCGCCGCCACTTGAGGATGTTGATGAACCATTTCCACCGATACTGTAAACACCGGGCGTACCTGTTGAATTTGTAGTACTCGGTTTTAATCCAGCATTTCCTCCACTGTTTTGAGTCCCACCTAGTGCGGCTGTCATTGTTGCAATTGCACCACCACTAACACCTATTAATCCACCTCCAGCACCACCATTAGAATTATGACCAGAGCCACCACCACCACCCGCCGTTACTAAGTCTGTGATATTTCTAATTATTGTAGATCTTCCACCACCGCCTCCACTTGAAATATTTCCTCCCGCTTTTCCACCACCACCGTAAGCTAGATTTTTATCAACAGTGCCTCCTTGCCCGACAATAATGGTTAAAATTTCATTTGGAGTTACAGATAGTGTACCTGTTACATATCCACCACTTCCTCCACTTGAAGTACCGCCAGCACCTCCAGCCCCCCATATCTTAACTGTTATACTCGTAACATCATCTGGAACTGTAAATGTTTGATCGGCTCCTGTATACATTTTTGTTACAGTTACTGAATTTAATCCACCCAAATTTGATTCTGCATAATAAGTACCCGTTTCTAATGATGTTGTGCTAACCAATGCTGTTCCGCCTGTTGAAGCCGTGTACCATTTAATACCAGTTCCAGATGTAGTTACTAAATCAGCAACAGTTGCAACAGAACAGAATGTTTGTGAAAGAGCTGTGGGAGGTAAAGTCACCCTTACTTCTACAGCTATTCTTGTGCTTTCACAAGTTCCAATTGTTTGCGAAGCATAATAGGTTCCAGTTGCTAAAGCGGTCGTACTGGCTAATGCTGTTGTGCTTGTTGGCGTTGCATACCATTTAATACCAGTTCCAGATGTAGTTACTAAATCCGCTACTGTTGCTGAGGTACAAAAGGTTTGTGCAGCTGCAGTTGGAGCTGTATTTGGAGTTATTGTTACTACAACTGCTGTTCTAGTACTTTCACAAGTTCCAATGGTTTGTGAAGCATAATATGTTCCCGTTGCTAAATTGGTTGTATTTGCTAATGCTGGCGTGCTTGTTTGTGTTGCATACCATTTTATCGTCGTCCCTATTGCAACTAAATTCCCCACAGTTGCTGAAGTACAAAAGGTTTGCGAATCTGTTGTTGGAGCTGTATTTGGTGTTATTGTTACCGCTAGTTCCGTTCGAGTACTTTCACAAGTTCCAACAGTTTGCGAAGCATAATACTTTGTTCCTGATACTAAAGCAGTCGTACTAGCTAAAGCGGTTCCACCTGTTAATGCAGCATACCATTTTATTGATGTTCCTGTAGGAACCAAATTTGCCACCGTTGCTGAAGTACAAAAGGTTTGTGCTGCTGCTGTTGGAGCTGTATTTGGAGTTATTGTTACTTTAACTTCTTTTCTTGTACTTTCACAACCTCCAACAGTTTGAGATGCATAGTACTTTATTCCTGAAACTAATGCGGTTGTACTAGCCAATGCTGTTCCTTCAGTTGAAACATCATACCATTTGATAGCAATTCCTGTTGCAACTAAATTAGCAACTGTTGCTGAGGTACAAAAGGTTTGTGCAGCTGCAGTGGGAGCTGTAGGAATTGGATTAACTGTAACGGTCATCGTTGCGGTATTGCATACATCACCTGTTGGTGTA
>CANFHF010000087.1 GCA_947446635.1 Flavobacteriaceae bacterium | reverse complement strand
CATCAATTTTTTGCATATTTAATTAGTTTTAATTTTTAATAAATCATTATTTTTTAAAAATATTTTTGCAGTTTCCTTTAAAAAGTAGAAACCATAAAATATTGAACAAATTTTAAATTTTGTTTTTTTATATTCAGTCCAATCGTTGTTTTGATTATGTATTCTTATTAGAGTTTTTTCAGGTTGAATTTCTTTAAAGTTTACTTTAGCTTCACTTTTGAAGAAGTTTATAATTTCTTCACAAATATAACCAATTGTTACTCCAACAACTGTCATAATAACACCCAATAAAAGCAAAATTCCTATAAATTCAGGTATTGAATTTTGTTTGCTCATATTAGTTTTTTTTATTAATTGAATTATATAAATTTATATACTTCGTTCGGCAGACCCACAAATAAAACCATCTCTATTATATACTTTTACCTCATCAACACCTGTTGAAGGAATGAGTGTATTAATCCACATATTAGCATATTCATTTGCTTCAAACATTCCTATTTCATACTCTGTAACAATAATAAGTGTGTTTTCTTCAAATGAAACTTTATGAATATTTTCCTCGTTTTCTAATTGTCGAATAAAAACCTTTCTGGATTCATTAAGGTTTTTCTGTCTAGTTAATTCTTGATCTAAGATATTTTCAAAATGAAGGTTAGCCAATTTTCTATTATTTACTTGTCGTTCTCTTTGAATAGTTTCGTTAGCTTGCCCTTCTTTTATAGCAGAAATTACAAAATAGGTAATTATTAAACCTAATGTGATAAAAATTGTTGCCATGATATTTTATTTATTAGTAAAAATATTGATTCAAATCTCTTGGGTTTCCATCCGCATCAAATTCCTGACGTTCTGTTGGAAAACCATTTACATCATATTTGAATTTATAATTTCTTCCATAGTTGCGATTGTCAACCGTCAAATTATTTGGAGAATACATTTCATTTTCATTGATTAATAACATATATCCTAAAATATTCTTGAAAGGATTGTTTTTTGCATCATACTCATAAGTATATGTCACATTAGATGGGGATAAAACTTCATTTTTAACTACATTGCCATTTACTAAAGTTAATACACCTGAAGATATTGATCCGCTATTATTTTTCTGATAAGCAACCGTTCCGTCAGTATTATAATTATAAGTGTAAGATATAATACCATCAGAGTTTCTAGTTAAAACCGATGTCGCTAATTTTCCATCAAAATAGGTGTATTCCATTGAATTTTGAAACTGGTTATCGATCAATTCCACAATTCTTGTAATTTCATCTCCTGTATACGTATAGGTGGCTATAAAATTAGTACCATTGCTAATAGTAACAAGTTTATTCCCATTGTATTTAAAATATTCTACTTCAATTGAACTACCACGATTTTTTATAATTTTTTTAATTAAGGTTGAAGAACCGGCAACGGGAGTTGCATTTTCATTTTTAGTACAAGATGTGAGTCCTAATAAAGTAATGCTAAATAAATAAACTAATGTTTTAATTTTTGATTTCACAATAAATATTTTTTTAATTGTTAATATTTTTAGTACAAATATAGGCAAATTTGCCTACCTATAAATTGATTTATTCATCGAATTTTATTTCGTGGATAATCAAGATAAAAAAAGCATTTTAATTAGCTTTGGCGGGAAACTTCGACAGCTTCGTTTAGCAAAAGGATTCACTCAAGAACAATTGGCAAACGAACTGGGTTTTGAAATTTCTCAGATTAGCAGAATTGAAAGGGGTGTTATAAACACTTCGGTCACTACTTTGTATGCAATTTCCAAAACCTTAAAAATTGATATTTCTGAATTATTTGTTTTTGATTTAAATTCTTAGTTTTTTTTCTTCAACAAACCTATGTGAATTATATCTAATTATTTTACGGTTTCTCGCAATAGGTCTTTTTTTATTTATGTTTGTATTTTTTTACAAGAGTACTAACCATAAATGCAACCTATTTGCAATTTTTATATGCCTGTTAATTTAAATGCTTTAATTAGATATAAAACTATTGATGATTGTCTTTCAAATCCAAATTTGAAGTGTACGATTGATTTGTTAATTGATAAATGTTCAGAAAAACTTATTGAAAATCAAGGGATTGAATCTGGGGTTTCAGAAAGAAGTATTAGGAATGATATTAGAATTTTAAGGAGCGACATTTTAGGTTTTAATGCTCCTATTCAATGTGAAAATGGAATTTATAGTTATAGTGAACCAAACTTTAGTATTTATGGCAGACCAATAAAGGAAAAGGAATTGTTATTAGAAATTCAAGATCTGCTTGTTGAAAAATTTGATTTTTTAAAAGATGAAAATAAAAATTTAAACGAACTACTTTTCTGTTTGTCAAAAATAACAAATGTCAAAATACCAATTAAATGTTATCCATCAAGTTCTAGTAATGATACATTATCAAAGAAAATAGATGGTTATAATAAAAATAAAGTTGAGTTTAAAGTTGAATTAAATGGATACATCCAAAAATTAAACAGTCCTGTTCAAGAAAAGTTTTTAGGAAATTTCTTTTCAAATAAAGAAACAGAACTGTTTAATTGGAGGTTTATTTTAGAAATTTTGGACTCAAATCCTGATTTTTAGATAATTTCGAATTTAATCTCTTCATTTCCTCACTAACTTTCTTCTGAACAATCTTGCCATAACTCTCTTGGGTTGTGCTCATCTTGGAATGTCCTAGAAAATGATAAAAGAAGTATTATTATGACAACTCCAGAATATTTTTTTTTGTTTCTTATTGTCTTTAAAAAGTAATATTTAATTTAACAAAAAACTATTTACCTCAATTACGGTCAACCGTAAACTTATTTAATTACAAATAGTTAGGCTTGCTTTTTTCTGATAAATAATTAGGAATTCTTTTATAATAATCCTTATTTTGTTAAAAATTTCTACATTATGAAAAAGATACTCCTTTTAATTGTGCTAATGATTGTTTCATTAGGTTATTCACAACAAACGCTGATTGAAAATTTTGACACTGCTCCTGCGGCATATACATTTGCTGGATTTGAAGGACTTGGTAGTGCAACAAACAATGGCGCTACCATTGCCACCGACCCAGCTTCTGGAGGATCTAGAGGGAATGGACTAAAACTGGTTAGTGTATCT
>CANFHF010000086.1 GCA_947446635.1 Flavobacteriaceae bacterium | reverse complement strand
AAGTAAATGGACGAATCAAAATTCTGAAAATATTGAGATGAAAGATTTAAAGGGAAAAGTTCTTGTAATGGTAATGATTTATACTTCTTGTAAGTCGGCTTGTCCAAGATTAGTAGCTGATATGAGAAATATTGAAAGTCGTTTGCCAGAAAATATTAAAAAAAATGTACAATTAGTTTTAATAAGTATTGATCCAAAAGTAGATACACCCGAACGTTTAAAAGCCTTTTCAATAGAAAATAAAATGGACGGATTGCAATGGGAATTTCTAAGATCAACTGAAGAAAACACTAGAGAATTTGCCGCAGTTTTAGCTGTAAATTATAAAAAAGTATCGCCTATAGAATTTTCCCATTCTAATATTATAAGCGTTTTTAATGCTAATGGCGAATTGGCATTTCAACAAGAAGGATTGGGAGTAAATTCAGATGAAACAATAAAAAAAATAAACGAAGAAGCAGAAAAGCTAAATTAAAAGTCTATGAAAAATTTAAAATATATTTATTTGTTGCTATTATTAGTAATAAACTTTGGAGCTAATGCTCAAGAATTTGATGCTACTATTCAACTTAGACCTCGTTATGAATATAGAAATGGTTTTAAAAGCCTAATGAAACCTGGAGAAAAATCAACTTCATTTATTTCGCAACGTTCCCGATTTAATTTGAATTTTAAACAAGATAAATTGAAATTGAAATTGACTTTTCAAAACGTTCGCACTTGGGGTGATGTTGCTACAACAACACAATCCGACAAAAATGGAATTGCATTATTTGAAGCTTGGGCACAATATGATTTCAATGCAAACTGGAGTTCTCGAATGGGTCGCCAAGTTCTATCGTATGATAATCAGAGAATTATTGGTGAAATTGATTGGGCACAACAAGGTCAAAGTCACGACGCATTGTTATTTTCTTACCATAAAAAAGACAATCAATTGGATTTAGGTTTTGCATTTAATGCCAACTCTGAAAATTTAATTGCGCCAACAACCGCCTATACAACCAACTATAAATCAATGCAATATGCTTGGTATCATACAAAAATTAGTGAGTTGAATATGAGTTTGTTATTTTTAAATACAGGTTTTGAATATGCAAATCCAAGTACTGATTTAATAGTAGATTACAAACAAACGTATGGAACTTATTTGTCCTATAAAAATACCAAATGGGATACAAATCTTGGTTTATATGGGCAATCCGGGAAAAGTAGCGACAAAAATGTCAATGCTTTTTATGCTGGATTAAACCTTGGATATGCTTTAACAACAAAATTTAAAGCAACATTGGGTTACGAATTTCTTTCAGGAAAAAGCCAAGATGATACGAGTACTTCTATAAAATCATTTTCCCCTATTTTTGGAACAAACCACGCATTTAATGGTTATATGGATTATTTTTATGTTGGAAATCATCAAAATAGCGTCGGATTACAAGATGCCTTTTTGAAATTAAATTACACTGAAAATAAATGGCAATTTAATTTAACTCCACATTTATTCTCTGCACCAAATACGGTTATGGATGGCGCAAATAAAATGGACAGTTACCTTGGAACTGAACTGGATTTTTCAATAAGTTATGCACTTCAAAAAGACGTAGTAGCATCCGCAGGTTATTCTCAAATGTTTGGTTCAAAAACATTGGAAAAACTTAAAATTGGCGATGCTTCAACAACAAATAATTGGATTTGGTTAATGGTTTCTATTAATCCGAGACTATTTACATCAAAGTAAATTCATTGGATTTTTAGTAGAAAAAAGGCTGTGTTTATGGGTAACACGGTCTTTTTTTGTGACTAAAATTTTAGTTTGAAAGTTTGAATTTCACAAATCCACCACGATTATCATTTCTATCAATTGAATTTTGAATGATAATTGTACCGATAGTAATCATATTTTTTAATTCATAAAATGCAACGCTAATTTGGAATTTAGCTTCCATTTGATTCAAATCATTAAGCCATTCTGAAAGTTGTGTTTTTGCATAAAGCAAATCAGAATCATACCTTACAATTCCTGCATTTTGACGCATCAAAAGTTGCACTTTTAACTTCAATTTACCCAAATAATCCGATTTCAAAATTGGTTTGTTTGGTGCTTCAAAATCATTGAAAGTAAAATCAAAAGTTGCAGTTGGATTTTCATTTTCAGATAAATAGTTGAAAATTTTATCCGAATAAACTAACGCTTCCAAAAGGGAATTTGACGCTAATCTGTTGGCACCGTGCAATCCAGTTTGAGAACATTCGCCACAAGCAAATAAATTTTCTATTGAAGTTCTTCCCTTTTTATCTACAATAATTCCGCCACAAAGATAATGTTGGGCTGGAATTACAGGAATCCAATCTTTTGAAATGTCAATTTTATTATTTTTACAACGCTCATAAATCATAGGGAAATGCTGGATAAAATCCTTTAAATCTAAATGTGTGCAATCTAAATAGACACAATCGTTCCCCGTTTTTTTAAGTTCCAAATCAATACTTTGGGAAACAATATCCCGAGAAGCCAATTCGCCTCTTGAATCATATTTTTGCATAAATCGGTTGCCTTTTTTTGTTTTCAAATAGGCACCAAAACCACGAACAGCCTCCGAAATTAAAAATTTAGAACCAATTGAAGTATCAAATAAAGCGGTTGGATGAAATTGTATAAATTCCATATCTTTTATTAACGCATTTGCTCGAAATGCCATCGCAATACCATCTCCTGTTGCAATTATTGGATTTGTTGTATGTCCGTAAAGATGCCCAATTCCGCCTGTTGCCAATAAAGTGAAATCGGATTTAATGCTATAAATTTCATTCTTTTTTGGATTTAAAACAGTTGCCCCAAAACAAATATTATTTTCCGTTATCAAATCAAGTGCAAAGTGATAATCCAAAACCGTAATGTTATTTATTTGATGAATTTGAGCTAAAATTGCCCTTTCAATTTCAAACCCAGTTTGGTCTTTATGATGCACCACCCTATTTTCTGAATGACCACCTTCTTTTCCTAAATCGAAATTTCCATTAGGGATTTTATCAAAATTTGCACCCCAATTAATTAGTTCTTTCAATCGTTTTGGTCCTTCAGATATTACCATTTCCACGACTTCATTATCACATAAACCATCGCCACAACGCAACGTATCTTCTATGTGTT
>CANFHF010000085.1 GCA_947446635.1 Flavobacteriaceae bacterium | reverse complement strand
GCCTCACAAACAGTAAATGGATGTGAAAGCCCAACTCGAAGTGCTAAAACGGTTAGCATAATGAATTCAGAAATAATAGCGAATGCAACAACAGTTTGTGCGGGAACACCAGTGCTTCTAAGTGTATCTGATAATGTAAGAATAGCAGTACCTATTCAAAACCCTATATATTCTGGTTTTATTCAATCGGATTATACCGTAGGGGCAACTACAATTACCAATATGAGTACTTCGTATGCTGTTCCTGGAATGATGGTTTACGGTGATGCATCACAAAAATTTGG
This sequence comes from Flavobacteriaceae bacterium, assembly GCA_947446635.1. Lineage (GTDB taxonomy): Bacteria > Bacteroidota > Bacteroidia > Flavobacteriales > Flavobacteriaceae > Flavobacterium. The sequence continues at coordinate 2,937 of CANFHF010000085.1, read as the reverse complement.
CTCTGTAGAAGCTTCAATGCGATTGGTATTAACAACCTCTCCAAATCCTTCTGCAGGTATTGCTATGGCAGTAACACCAAATACCTATAATGATGCTCAATTGTACAATGGTCCAGGTTCCTATTTTTTGTCTGTAGCAAACAACAGATTGAGTTTATTTAAAGGAACAGGGAACGCACCATCAGGATATTACCCTCCTGTGGAATTAGCAGGAAGCACCATTTCTAGTTTAGTATTAACAACCACATCGGTTTATAAATTAAAAATGGAGATCAAACCAAATGCACATATTTATTGTTATCTGAACGATGTAATGTACCTCGATTATACAATTGTAGGTGGAGTAGTGCCAAGTGGTAAATTTGCTTTGATAGCTTCCAACGCACAATTTCAGTACACAGGTATTTCATCGTATTATACCCCAGACAATTATTTATGGTCTACAGGAGCAACAACGGCAACAATAGCGCCAACACCAACGCAAACCACAACGTATTGGGTAGATATTATAACCAATGCAGTTACTTGTAGAAAATTCAAAACAATAACAGTAACACCAAGTGTGGTTCCAACCTTTGCAGCAGTTGCACCAATTGCATCAGGAGCTACATTGGCAGCATTGCCAACCACTTCTAGCAATGGAATTACGGGTACTTGGTCGCCTGCCTTGAAAAACACAGCCACTACAACCTATACCTTTACGCCAACAGTGGGGCAATGTGCAACGCCAACAACATTGACCATTACGGTTAATCCAGTATTGATTCCTTTATTTAATCCAGTAACGCCAATTTGTGCGGAATCAAAAATAGCCGCTTTACCAACTACTTCTATAAATGGAATAGTAGGAACATGGTCGCCAAAAATAAATAATATGGAAACCACGCAATACCTATTCTCACCAAGAGAAGGACAGGGAGCAACCAAAACGACAATGACAATTGAGGTGCAAAAAACACAAGCTCCAATTGGTTTAAGTACGCAATCCTTCCAAGTAAATGCAGCAATAAAAGACATTGCAGTAATTGGTTCGGATGTGGTTTGGTTCCATTCAGATATTGAGGCGCTTTCTAATAGTAATCCAATAGCGATTGGTGAACCGTTAAAACAAGGATCCGTTTATTATGCCATGCAAACCAATAACGGATGTAGAAGTACAAGTGCATTGGCAGTTTCAATTGCAACAGTATCGGGAGTAAATCCATTTGAAGTATCAGAATTGAAATACTATCCAAATCCAGTAATTGATGTGTTGACATTTACCAATACCACTGAAATTACTACGATAGAATTGCATGATATGATTGGTCAATTAATAGAAGTTATACATCCGAATTCTAAAACAACGCAATTGGACATGAGTAGATTATCCGCTGCGATGTATATGATTTCAGTAGAATCAGAAGGAAAAACGGAAATAGTTAAAATAATAAAACGATGAGAAATGTAATACTACTCTTTTTCTGTACCTCAATAAGCATGTACGGTCAAAGATTGCATCACCAAATGCTATCTGCTCAAGGGAAAAGCACAACTGCTTCCAATGGTTTGTACGTGAGTCAAACCATTGGGCAGCAAAGTGCGACTGGAACTTCTAAAAAAGAAGGAGTTTACTATGGGCAAGGTTTTCAGCAAAGTATTTGGGGAAGGTATATTAAAAGCACAATAAACAATTCAATTACCACAATTACCTACCCCAATCCTTTTGTTGACACCGTTAATTTTCAATTTTCACAAACCATTTCTGAAGTTATTTCAGTTATGGTTTTCGATATTCAAGGGAGATTGGTTTATCAAGAGGAAAAAAGACCCAATCAGAATATTCTAACAATATCATTACCGCCATTAGCTTCTAGCAATTACCTAGTTCGACTAACAGCACCAAATTATAATTATTATACACAAATCATTAAAAAATCATGAAAAAGTTCTTACTCATAGTATTGCTTGGATGCGCTGTCCATTCTATTAATGCCCAAGAAATTTATTTTTATTCTGGAAAGAACATTACGAATTACAGATTCAAAAATAATTCTAATGCTTCACAAACAGTACTACAAACTGGAAGTGGCGATTTTTATGAAATTGGGTATTCAATGCCTTTAAAATATGATAATTTCAATTATTCAATAGGTTTAAGTCTAAACGAATATAATGCCGTTGGAAGCAGCTCCATTAATACTTATACTTGGAACACCGATTATCTAGGGGTTGCAAATGCTGTAAATTATACTTTTTTTAATAAATATGATTTTGATGTTTGTGTAAAAGGAGGAATTGGCCTTTCTACAATTATCTATGGAAAACAAAATACCAATGGGGCTTATTTCGATTTGCTTTCTCAAAAAGAATTTGCAGGAATTTTTATTCAACCCGTTTTTGGATTTCAAACCAAATATAATATTTCAAGCAAGAGTTACTTGAGTTTTGGCTATAACTTTTCAAAAAGTTTAAACCTCTTTAATAACTCTAGCGACCATTTATCATTTAATAATAACCAATTCCAATTTGGAGTTCACTTTGTTACCAAATAATTTATACTATTATGAAAAAAATATTCCCTCTATTTTTACTACTATTAAGTTCATTTATTTATTCGCAAACCAATGGTATTACTTACCAAGCAGTAATACTTAACCCAGAAGGAGAACACGTTCCTGGATATAACAATGCGGTTTCGCCCTTAGCAAATACGCAAGTTTGTTTGCACTTTATTATTGAAGGAGTCTCTTCACAAGTAGAATACCAAGAACATTTAACTACCACAACCGACGAATTCGGAATGGTCAACGTAGTAATTGGGACGGGAACTCCTAGTGGAGGAACAGCTACGCTTTTTAGTAACATTGTTTGGAATGGAAATCCTAAGAATTTAATAGTTGAAGTAGATACCAATGGAAACTGTTCTTCATTCGTAGAAATTAGTAACCAACCCTT
>CANFHF010000084.1 GCA_947446635.1 Flavobacteriaceae bacterium | reverse complement strand
CTTTCATACCAATTGCTTCTTTTGAAGTTCCAGCTTTGGTGCTATTTACAATATCATTTTTAAATTCATTAAAAATCATGTAATAAAACTTCAAATCTATTGGAAGTTTTATAGGCTCTTTAGCAGTAATAATAAAACACAAGTCACTTGATATAAATTTACCATTAACATAATGTGTTCTTCCTAATGAACCAGAAGCAGCTGCTGCAAATACTAATGCTTCACAATCATGAGTATATTCGTTATGTGTTTTCCATTCAGAAGATGCAGTAATAAAGTCAAATTGACCTTCGGTACATTTTGAACTTTGTAATATTCCTTTTTCAAAGTGAAATAAATCATCAATCCTCATTAAACTCATTTCACAGCCTTTTTTAATTGTTCTAATAAACTATTGCTTTTATCAAAAGAGTTATGCAATAAATCCATCAATTCTATACTATTGTATTCATGTGTTTCATCTTGTTTGGTTGGATTTTTAAAGTCCAAATCATAATTACGGTCAATGATGGTTTGCATTGGTACTTTCCAAGCAATATCACTTTCCTTGCGGTCTGTCCACCATGTTTTTATGGGGTCAAACTCTTTGGCTTGTATGGGTTTGGTTTTGTTGTAAGCCTTTTGTCCTTCAGGTAATTTGTGTTCGTAATACCAAACTTCTTTGGTAGGTGTTCCTTTGGTAAAAAACAATAAATTAGTTGCTACTGTTGCATACGGTTGAAACACAGAGTTAGGCAAACGTATAATGGTATGCAGGTTGCAATCTTCCAACAGTTTTTGTCGTACCCGTTGTTTCACGCCATCGCCAGTCAGCGAACCATCAGGCAAAACTATCCCTGCACGACCACCTTGTTTTAATAAGTGTATCATTAATATCAGGAACAAATCGGCACTTTCCTTGGTTCTAAAGTTTTGCGGAAAGTTATTTTCGTTATTGTTGGCTACAATCCCTCCAAAGGGTGGGTTGGCTAAAATAGCATTAACACGGTGTTTCTCTGTAAAGTTGCTCAACGGCTGGTCTAAAGCATCACCAAAACGAATGTTAGGCACTTCCATATCGTGCAAAATCAAGTTGGTTGTAGCTAGCAAATAAGGCAACGGTTTGTATTCCCAACCTATAATGTTTTCGCCAATACTTTTGCTTTCTTCAACGCTATTCGCTTGCAATTTTAAATGTTCAATGGCACAAGTCAAATAACCTCCTGTTCCACACGCAGGGTCTAATATTTTTTCACCCAATTGTGGGTTAATCATTTCGGTAATAAAACTCGTAATGGCACGTGGAGTATAAAACTCACCACTTTTACCAGCACTTTGTAAACCTTTTAAAATGCTTTCGTACAGTTCGCCAAAAGCGTGACGGTCTTTGGCAACGTTAAAGTCCATTTCATTCAGCTTGTTCAACACTTTACGAATGTTAATACCACTTTTCATGCAATTGTTGTTGCCTTCAAAAACTTCTCGAACAATCAAAGCTCTACGGTTGCCTGTGCTTACATCAATGTTACGCAAAGCAGGAAACAATTGGCGGTCAACAAATTCTAATAATTCATCACCTGTCATTCCTTCATCATCACCAGCCCAATTGCCTTTGGCTTTAACCCAATGAAACAAATCAGGAATTGGTGAAGTATAATTATCATCCAGCAATTCGAGTTCTTTGTCTTTATCAGAGAATATTTTTAAGAAAAGCATCCAACCAAGTTGTTCAATGCGTTGGGCATCACCGTTAAGACCTGTGTCTTGCCACATGATGTTTTGTATGCTTTTTAAAATAGAGGAGATATTGGACATAATTATTCTTCGGTTTCTATTTCTGTTTCAAATTCAAAATCTTCTTCAACTATTTCTTCCTCTTGACTAACATATTCGTCTTCGTTGAAAGTTTCAAATTGAGTTTTGGATTGTATTTCTGCTACTATTTCTTTCCCTCTAAGTTCTAAAAACTTTTGAAGATTATTTTCTAAAATAGCATCATAAGCTTCTTCAGTGATAAAATGTGTTTGTAAATGCTCTTTGATAAAAGTGTTTTGAGCAGAATATTCCTTCATGTAATCCGAAGGATATTTATTGGATATTTCTCTATTCAATCTGGAAGTAATCAATACAAAATTTAATAAAGAATTGATGCCATTCGCATCGGTTCCAAATTGCTCTCTTAGTGAATATGGAAAGAAATGATGATTCTCTTTACTGTTTGATTTGGAAAGATTGCTTCGGTCTAAAGGCACTGTATTTCCATTATCAAAATCTTTAGGTGTTCGTAAGGACATTAAACACATAACCCCATTTTTAATAACCGAATTATTTTGCATTCTCACACGAGTTATATCTTTCAAACTTATTAGCACTTTGAAAGTTCTAGGTACATCGATATTATTAACTAAGCCATTAATCCATTCTGCGTCCTCTTTCATTTTTGACAAACTGGAGCTCGAATAATGTTGTGAAAAGGTAGCAGTCCAAAACCAATCTTCAATAAACTTCTTATGCTTAGCTTGAACAGAGCTTGATTGAGATTTATAAAAATAATATTGCAATACGGGTATAAATGAATGATAAGGTAAGAAGGAAGAAAAACTTACACCATAAGACCTAACATAGTCAATTGCTTTCTTAATACAATCTGAAGTTACATTCCATTTTTGGATGCAAGCTTCAGATGTTAGTTTCAATTGATTTTGATTAGTAGCATCATCAAAAATATTCAAGGCTAAAGATTGAGTAAATACTTCATTTTCAACACCACCAAAATTTTTAACAGCATCCTCAGAGTTGAACTTATTTATTTTTTCCCTTAAATCAAAGTCAGGACTCCAAGTACTTGCATGAACCAAATCAAAAAGCGATAATCTTTTACCACCTTGATTAATTCTTTCAAAAATATCAACTACTTCCTCAAGATTCATTTTCATTGTTTTAATGATTGAAATAGGATAATCACTAAAAGTTTGCTCACAATCTCTCCAAACTTGTAATAAATTAGTTTGATGTTCTAAATCATACATTACATAATCCTTCAATACATTGCCATATTCTGCTGTATCAAACAACTTGTAGGCAGGAATATTATGTTTTTCTGTCTTTAGTCTTGGTATCTGAAAAACGCCTTTTTCAACATTAAAACAAATAGTAGAATAGTCGGTATTGTTAAGCGTTTTTCCTTTTAAAGCAACATATAATGACGTAATTCTTTGTTGTCCATCAAGTATAAAGCTATATTCGTTAGAATAAGGATTTTTAGGAAGATTAAGTCCTTCAATTTCTCTTGTAAAGTTTGTATATTCCTCTTTGGATGCTGTCCAAATAAAGAACGAACCAATAGGATATTGCTTGTAAATACTGTTTAATAGATGAACGATTTTAGTTCTT
>CANFHF010000083.1 GCA_947446635.1 Flavobacteriaceae bacterium | reverse complement strand
TCGGATTTGTTTTTTACGGCGACAGAAAACAAGGAAACTTTTAAGGAATTAGAAAGACAAAATAAAAAGGTTTCCTATAGAGAAATTCAATCCATCCACGGACACGATGCTTTTTTGATAGAATTCGAACAATTAGACCATTTGCTTAAGGATATTTTTTAAGCGTTATACATATAAAACAGATGAAAATATTAAAATTTGGTGGAAAATCGTTGTCCAATGGAGACGGAATAAACAAGGTAGTTGCTATTATTGCCAATAAAATCAACCATGGCGAAAAAATAGCTGTCGTAGTGTCGGCGCGCGGAAATGCCACAGATGAATTGGAAGAAATTTTAGGGGTTGCCGCTAAAAACGGGAACTATAAAGCCCTGCTTGAAACGTTCAAAACGGAACAAAAAGGGGATTATCCCGACGTGGATTTATCGGAGGAATTTGAAGCATTGGACAAACTTTTTGAGGGGGTTAGTTTAATTGGGGATTACAGCAACAAAATTAAAGACCAAATTCTTTCTAAAGGAGAATTGCTTTCGGCAAAATTATTGACCGCCATTCTGATTAAAAATGGTATAAATGCACGTTTTACAGATTCTAGAGAGTTAATAAAAACGGATTCCAAATTTGGGGATGCCCAACCATTGGAACAAGTTTCCAAGAAAAATGTGGTTCAATATTTCAAACAGCATAGCGATACGGTCAATATTATTACGGGTTTTATTGGATCAAATAACAACAACGACGCCACAACTTTGGGAAGAAATGGCAGTAATTATACCGCTTCGCTGATTGCTAATTATCTTGATGCCGAAGAGCTGCAAAACTATACCCACGTTGACGGAATTTACACAGCGAATCCTGAATTAGTTCCCGATGCCAAGAAAATTGAGCGTTTGTCTTTTAACGAAGCCAATGAAATTGCCAATTTCGGAGCGACCATTTTGCACGCCAAAACAATTATTCCTTTGTTGGAAAAAAACATACCACTGCGAATTTTAAACACGTTCAACCATGAAAATCAGGGAACATTAATCACGTCTAAATCCAATAAAGAAGGGATTAAAACGCTTTCGGTTTTGGAGAATGTGGCCTTGGTGAACCTAGAAGGTAGAGGGTTGTTAGGAAAAACAGGAGTTGACGCCCGTATTTTTAGGGTGATGGGCGACAATGAGATTAGCGTGAGCATCATCTCGCAAGGTTCCTCAGAGCGAGGGATTGGACTTGTGGTTGCCGCAGACCTAGCTTCAAAAGCGATGATTGAATTGGAGAAAGAATTTGAAAATGATTTCTATTCCAAGGACGTCAACAAAATCTCGATTACCGATGATGTTTCGGTGATTTCGATTATTGGACAGGATTTAAGCACTTTTCACAAACCCTATACGGCTTTGATTAAAAATAAGGTCGTGCCAATTCTTTTCAATAATACGGTGACAGGGAAAAACGTGAGTTTGGTCGTTAAAAAATCCCAACTTCACAAGGCGTTGAATGTGATTCACGGCGAAATCTTTGGGGTTTCCAAGAAAATAAACATTGCCATTTTCGGTCACGGGCTAGTAGGTGGCACTTTAATTAATCAAATATTGGAGTCGGCTACGGCTATCGAAAAACGAAAAGACATTAAACTGAATGTTTTTGCGATTGCCAATTCAAAAAATGTCCTTTTGAACAAAAATGGTGTGACGCCTAACTGGAAAAACGAGATTCATAACAACGGTTTTTCTTATACGATTGACGATGTTATCACCTACGCCAATGACAACCATCTAGAGAATTTGATCGCAATTGATAACACGGCAAGTGCAGCATTTGTGGAAAATTACATTCCATTGGCAGAAAGCAGTTTTGACTTGATTTCTTCTAATAAAGTGGCGAATACCATGAGTTATAAATTTTACAAGGACTTGCGAAAAGTATTGGCTGAAAATCAGAAGACGTATTTGTATGAAACTAATGTGGGTGCAGGATTACCGTTAATTGATACCATCAAATTATTGCATCTTTCGGGTGAAAATATCACTAAAATCAAAGGAGTTTTCTCGGGAACCTTGAGTTATTTATTCAACAATTTCTCGGGAAAAGACGTTCCGTTCAGTGAAGTTTTGAAAGAAGCTATTGATAATGGGTACACAGAACCAGATCCAAGAGAAGATTTATGTGGTAACGATGTGGGTAGAAAATTGCTAATTTTGGCGAGAGAATTGGATTTGCAAAATGAATTCGAAGAAATCCGCATTCAAAACTTGATTCCAGAACATTTACGCGAAGGAAATGTGTCTGATTTCTTAAATAAATTAAAGGAATTTGATCCCATTTATAACAAAATAAAAGCCGAACAAGAACCGAATCACGTTTTGCGGTACATTGGGGAATTATCGGGAGATTTACAAAACGACAAAGGAAATCTCGAAGTGAAATTAGTTTCCGTACCTTCGGATACCGCTTTGGGAGGATTAAAAGGTTCTGATTCGTTCTTCGAAATTTACACCGAATCGTATGGCGATAGACCCATCGTGATTCAAGGCGCCGGCGCTGGATCGGCAGTAACGGCGAGAGGAGTTTTTGGGGATATTTTGAGATTGTCAGAAAAAAGGTAGGGATTTAAGATTGCAGAGTAACGATTTGTGATTTCAGATTTTTGAACAAAAATAGATATAATAACCCCCAGTTTCGGATTCCTATTCTTTGGGGAGGGTCGGGGAGAGTAAAATAATTAGAAATGAAAATAACATTAGACAGAGTAAACGAAAATTTCCACTTTCAACTTAAAAACGATCGTGGACACATCGTAAATGTAGATGCCAGGCCTGATTTTGGAGGTAATGACATGGGACCAAGCCCAATGGAATTATTACTTATGGGCGTGGCAGGTTGCAGCGGAATCGATATGATTTCGATTCTGAAAAAACAACGTCAGGAAATCACCTCTTTTAAAGCTGAGGTAGAAGGCGTTCGTGAGCAAGTAGGAGAAGCGAAGCCTTTCAAAGATATTTATTTAGTTTTTTATCTGGAAGGAAATATTAAAGAAGATAAAGCAGCAAAAGCCGCCCAACTTTCTTTCGAAAAATACTGTTCGGTTTCTAAAACATTGGAGCCAACAGCAACCATACATTATAAAGTAGTTTTGAATAACAAGCCATTAGCCAATAGCTAATAGCCAATAGCAAAAAAAATGAACGAACAAGAATTTGGTTTTGAAACCCAGGCCATACGCAATCAATTAGAACGTACCCAATATTTAGAGCATTCAGTGCCATTGTATTTAACTTCGAGTTTTGTATTCGAAGATGCCGAAGATATGCGAGCCTCATTCGCCGATGAGAAAGATAGAAATATTTATAGCCGTTACAGCAATCCAAACACCGACGAGTTTATTGATAAAATTTGTGCGATGGAAGGTGC
>CANFHF010000082.1 GCA_947446635.1 Flavobacteriaceae bacterium | reverse complement strand
GTCCATTTACTTGGAAGATTATAAATTGATAGTTCCGAGATTGTTTTTGATTCCGATTCTTTCTTCACATTTTTGTTTGAATTGCAACTTTGTAATACTACTGAAAGTAACATAAATCCTAAAATTAACTTTTTCATTGTTGTATATTTAAATTGTTTTTATTCGATTATAAATCTTTAGCACATCGAAATCCTAAATTTCGAGTTGTGAAACGTGCTTTCAAACTGGCTCGAAAACCATAGCGCATAAAAGCAGCATAATTCATTAAATCGGAAGCATTGATAGAACCGCTTCCGCAAAATAGATTTTTATCGGTGTCTTTGTCTTTTCGGGATTCTCCTGATAGAAAAATACTGTTGAAATCGGCAGTCCATTCCCAAACTAATCCGTGCATATCATAAACTCCCCAATAATTTTTAAAAGTTTGACCAATAGGATTTGTATAGGTTTTAGGTTTTTCATACCAAGCCAAAATATAGGCGTTGAATTCTTCTTTTGTTCGTGCATCCGATCTGGATTTGTCTGCCATTGCCACATATTCCCATTCATCCATTGTTGGTAATCTTTTGCCCTGACATTCACAATATTTTTTGGCGGCAAACCAAGAAACATTAGTAATTGGTGCATTACTTAGGTTCTTTAAACCATAATTAAATTCGGTTTCCCAATGTGATAAATAGCTTTTTTCGGCAAATAAACCTTTCATTTTTGATCGGCTGTAGTCTGGATATTTCTTTACAAAAAGCAAATACTGAGCATTTGTAACTGGATAAACATCCATTTTGAAAGCATCAACTTCCACAGGTTTTTTGTCTTTGGTACCATAAAGGGGAACATAAGCTCCCCTTTTTATAGTAACCATTTGGTAATCTTGAGCAAAAAGTAATGAAGTTAGCAGCAGTAAAAATGAATTGATAATTATTTTTAAATGTAACATAACAAATTACTTTTAATTGAAATTTATTTTCGTTGAGCCTTTACCATTGCTGGTGTTACAACTGTTTTATTATTTCCCCAACTGCTATAAACATACGTCAAAACATCTGCAATGTCTTTGTCTGTTAACGGTTGTGCTGGCATTGCACCATTAAATTTCAAACCGTTTACAACAATTGCTCCATTTGAACCTTTTATAACTTGTTTGATGGCACGAGTTACATCTTTATTCAAATAATCTGATTTTGCCAACGGTGGGAATGCACCGGGAATTCCTGCTCCTGTAGCCTGATGACAAGCGATACAAGTTTTTGCGAATACCGCTTTTCCTTTGTCTGCTTGTTGACTAAAACCTTGTAATGCGATTGTAATAAATGCGATGCTAAAAAGTAACTTTTTCATTTTTATGTTTTTAAATTTGTGTTGATTTATTTTCTTTGAGCTTTAACCATTGCAGCGGTAACAACTGTTTTCTTATTTCCCCAACTATTATACACGTAGGTTAAAACATTTGCTATTTCTTCATCAGTCAAGTTCTGGCTGGTCATTATATTATTATATTTTTTACCATTAACAGTAACTTCTCCAGTTCTACCTTTAATAACTGTAGCTATGGCTCGGTTTAGATCCGCATTTAAATAATCGGATTTAGCCAATGGAGGGAAAACGGTTGGAATACCTTGTCCTTCAGATTGATGGCAAGCGAAACAAGTTGTTCCAAAAACAGCTTTACCCGCTTTAATTTGTTCAGCAACAGTTTTTGCGACATAAGGTTTTGCAACAATTTTTTCTTTAGGCATCGTTTGAATGGTTCCGCCTTCGGGCAAATAAATTCCTTCTTGAGTTGTTCCAGAATAGATTTCTTTATCAGCGGGACCTTCCACTTTTAGCATCCCTAAAGCACCTTTATTAAATGCTCTAAAAATAGAGTGATCTACAATGATAAATGTTCCAGGTACATCTACTTTAAATTCAACAATTGCTGCACCTCCCGACGGAATTAGTGTGGTTTGTACATTTTCATTAATCATACTTCCACCTTCAACTCGAACTTTGTCGAATATTTCTCCAATTACGTGAAAAGAGGAAACTAAATTTGGTCCACCATTTCCAATATATAAACGAACCGTTTCGCCCACTTTTGCAGTCAATGAATTATCGCCAGCAATTCCGCCAACTTTACCATTAAAAACTACATAATCTGGATCTTCTTTAACGGCTTTATTCATATCAAAAGCTTGTGTTCCAGCTTCACCATATTTACCTTTGGTATAAAAATCACCTTGCATGATGTAATATTCTTTGTCAACTGGAGGAAGTCCACCTTCTGGTTCAACCAAAATCAAACCATACATTCCATTGGCAATGTGCATTCCTACAGGTGCTGTTGCGCAATGATACACATAAAGTCCTGGGTTTAAAGTTTTGAAATTAAACACTTTTTCATGTCCTGGTGCCACCAATGAAGAAGCTGCTCCACCACCTTGACCTGTAACAGCGTGCAAATCGATATTGTGTGATAATTTATTATCAGGATGATTTTTTAAATGAAATTCAACTTCATCACCAACACGGGTTCTAATGAAACTTCCAGGAACTGACCCACCAAATGTCCAATACATATATTTTACACCATCGACCATTTCGCCTTCCATTTCTTTAATTTCCATATTCACTACCAACTTTGTTGCTGATCTGTCACCGATTGGTTTTGGAACCATTGGAGGTCTTGACAATTCGGCATTCATTACACCCTCAATTGGAATGTATCTGTTGTGATCGGATTGACTTTCTAAAAATCTTTGTTTGAACGCTACTAATCCTATAGATGCAATAACACATCCTATTAGTATTACTTTTAATCTTTTACTATTTTTTAAAACAGTTTTCATAGTTCAGTTGTTTTTAAATTTAACATTAATTAACAATGCAAATTTATAAGACAAAGTTGTCCTTTATTATGATATTTATCATACTCGTAATTATTTTTATAAAATAACTAGTACGACTAAAACAATCACAGTTATTACAAGAGTTAAGCTAACTTTCCAAAATGGATTTGCTTTTTTTATTTCCATAAATTGAAAGGCAACTAAAAGAAATTTAATTGCAGAAATAACCATTATCAAAATTGTACTGATTTGGCAAATGTTTTTATTATTGGAGAGAAGTGCAGTTGAAACGGTCAGCAATAGCAATATAAAATAGGTAATTGTAGCTTTTCTCATAATTAATATATTAAATAAAGTACTGGAAATAGTAGCAACCATATCAAATCACATAGGTGCCAAAATGCGCCACATGCTTCAACATCTTCAATTGTAGTATCTGAATTTTTCTTTTTCATTCCGTAATTCGTCCAACTCAAAATTACCAATCCCATGATGACATGAATGACATGAAATCCCGTTAACATCCAATAAAAACTAAAGAAAACATTTGTATCTATTGAAATTCCTGCATCCATTTTATGATAATATTCGATGCTT
>CANFHF010000081.1 GCA_947446635.1 Flavobacteriaceae bacterium | reverse complement strand
TCGGATTTGTTTTTTACGGCGACAGAAAACAAGGAAACTTTTAAGGAATTAGAAAGACAAAATAAAAAGGTTTCCTATAGAGAAATTCAATCCATCCACGGACACGATGCTTTTTTGATAGAATTCGAACAATTAGACCATTTGCTTAACGACATTTTTTAGGCATTATATATACAGAACATATGAAAATATTGAAATTTGGAGGTAAATCATTATCCAATGGAGATGGAATTAAAAAAGTAATTGCCATTATTACCAATAAAATAGACCAAGGTGAAAAAATAGCTGTCGTAGTTTCGGCACGCGGAAATGCTACAGATGAATTGGAAGATATTTTAGGAGTTGCCGCTAAAAACGGGAATTATAAACCACTTCTTGAAACTTTCAAAACCGAACAAAAAGGAGATTATCCTGCTACAGATTTATCGGAAGAATTTGATGCATTGGACAAGCTTTTTGAAGGGGTAAGTTTAATTGGGGATTACAGCAACAAAATTAAAGACCAAATTCTTTCCAAAGGAGAATTGCTTTCTGCAAAATTAATAACCGCCATTCTGATTAAAAATGGTATAAATGCACGTTTTACAGATTCTAGAGAGTTAATAAAAACGGATTCCAAATTTGGGGACGCCCAACCATTGGAGCAAGTTTCAAAGAAAAATGTAATTCAATATTTTAAACAAAACAGCGAAACGGTAAATATTATTACGGGTTTTATTGGCTCAAACAATAATAATGACGCCACAACATTAGGAAGAAATGGGAGTAATTATACCGCTTCCTTGATAGCCAATTATCTGGATGCTGAAGAGCTTCAGAACTATACCCACGTGGATGGAATTTATACCGCTAATCCAGAATTAGTTCCCGATGCCAAGAAAATTGACCGTTTGTCTTTTAATGAAGCTAATGAAATTGCCAATTTTGGTGCGACGATTTTGCACGCGAAAACTATAATTCCTTTATTGGAAAAAAATATACCATTGCGAATTTTAAACACGTTCAACCACGAAAATCAAGGCACCTTAATCACCTCTATATCAAATAAGGAAGGGATTAAAACGCTTTCGGTTTTGGAGAATGTGGCCTTAGTGAACCTCGAAGGAAGAGGGTTGTTAGGAAAAACTGGTGTTGACGCTCGAATTTTTAGAGTGATGGGAGACAATGACATTAGCGTAAGTATTATTTCGCAAGGTTCTTCAGAGCGAGGGATTGGACTTGTGGTTGCCGCTGATCAAGCTACAAAAGCGATGATTGAATTGGAGAAAGAATTTGAAAATGATTTCTATTCCAAGGACGTGAACAAAATTTCGATTACCGATGATGTTTCGGTGATTTCTATCATTGGTCAGGATTTGAGCACTTTTCACAAGCCCTACACGGCTTTAATTAAAAATAAAGTGGTGCCGATTCTTTTTAATAATACGGTGACAGGAAAAAACGTGAGTTTAGTAGTTAAAAAATCACAGCTTCATAAAGCGCTGAATGTCATTCACGGGGAGATTTTTGGGGTTTCCAAAAAAATAAACATTGCAATTTTCGGCCACGGATTGGTAGGAGGTACTTTGATTAACCAAATTTTAGAATCGGCAGCAGCCATCGAAAAACGAAAAGATATAAAACTGAATGTTTTTGCAATTGCCAATTCTAAAAACTTGCTTTTAAATAAAAATGGGGTTTCGCAAAATTGGAAAAACGAGATTCAAAACAACGGATTTTCTTATACCATTGAAGATGTTATTGCTTACGCCAATGCCAATCACTTGGAAAATTTGATTGCTGTTGATAACACGGCAAGTGCGGCATTTGTAAAAAATTATGTAACATTGGCCGAAAGCAGTTTCGACTTGATTTCTTCGAATAAAGTAGCAAATACTTTGAGTTATAAATTTTACAAAGACTTGCGAAAAGTTTTGGTAGATAATCAAAAGACGTATTTGTATGAAACCAATGTGGGCGCAGGATTACCGTTAATAGACACTATAAAATTATTGCATCTTTCGGGTGAAAATATCACCAAAATAAAAGGAGTTTTCTCTGGAACCTTGAGTTATTTATTCAACAATTTTTCGGCAAAAGACGTTCCGTTTAGTGAAATTTTGAAAGAAGCTATCGATAACGGGTACACTGAACCTGATCCAAGAGAAGATTTATGCGGCAACGATGTGGGAAGAAAATTACTAATTTTGGCGAGAGAATTAGATTTGCAAAATGAATTCGAAGAAATCCGCATTCAAAACTTGATTCCAGAACATTTGCGTGAAGGAAATGTGTCTGATTTCTTGAACAAATTAAAGGAATTTGACCCCATTTATAACAAAATAAAAGCCGAACAACAGCCCAATCACGTTTTGAGATACATCGGTGAATTATCTGGCGATTTACAAAACGACAAAGGAAATCTCGAAGTAAAATTAGTTTCCGTACCTTCGGATACCGCTTTGGGAGGATTAAAAGGTTCTGATTCGTTCTTCGAAATTTACACCGAGTCGTATGGCGACAGACCTATCGTGATTCAAGGCGCCGGCGCTGGATCGGCAGTGACGGCGAGAGGCGTTTTTGGAGATATTTTGAGATTGTCGGAGAAAGGATAAAATAAGTATTCAGTTTTTAGTATTCAGTAAAAAAACAAAAACTCACCAGTTTCAGTTCCCTCTCCTTTGGAGAGGGTTGGGGTGAGGAAAATAAATAGAATAAAATGAAAATAACATTAGACAGAGTAAACGAAAATTTCCACTTTCAACTAAAAAACGATCGTGGACATATAGTAAATGTAGATGCCAGACCTGATTTTGGGGGCAATGATATGGGGCCAAGCCCAATGGAATTATTACTTATGGGCGTGGCAGGTTGCAGCGGAATCGATATGATTTCGATACTAAAAAAGCAACGTCAGGAAATCACATCTTTTAAAGCTGAGGTAGAAGGCGTTCGTGAGCAAGTAGGAGAAGCGAAGCCTTTCAAAGATATTTATTTAGTTTTTTATCTTGAAGGAAATATTAAAGAAGATAAAGCAGCAAAAGCCGCACAACTTTCTTTCGAAAAATACTGTTCGGTTTCTAAAACATTGGAGCCAACAACAACCATACATTATAAAGTAGTTTTGAATAATAAGCCATTAGTCAACAGCTAATAGCCAATAGCAAAAAAAATGAACGAACAAGAATTTGGTTTTGAAACCCAGGCCATCCGCAATCAATTAGAACGTACACAATATTTAGAGCATTCAGTGCCTTTGTACTTAACTTCGAGTTTTGTATTCGAAGATGCTGAAGATATGCGTGCTTCCTTTGCCGATGAGAAAGATAGAAATATTTATAGCCGTTACAGCAATCCGAATACCGACGAGTTTATTGATAAAATTTGCGCGATGGAAGGAGCTGCTTCTGGATTTGCATTCGCTTCGGGAATGGCAGCAGTATATTCAACCTTG
>CANFHF010000080.1 GCA_947446635.1 Flavobacteriaceae bacterium | reverse complement strand
TTCCAATAGCTTTTGCAACTTCATTTACATCGGCACCTGTTTTTTCACACAATTCTGACATGGCATTTATGGACGATATCCTTTGTGCTAGAAAAGCGTTGGCAGTAAGTTTAGACAATTCCGACGACCATAAATTGGTGGTTAAAATTTGATCTGCGGGAACCCAATTGGAATAAATAGAAACTAATTTTTGAATGGCTATTTGACCTTCTTCAGAAGTATCTCCCCCGATTAATACTCTGTCTGGATTTAATAAATCTTGAACTGCAGTTCCTTCTGCAAGAAATTCAGGATTGGAAAGTATCTGAAATTTAACCCCATTACCAGTTTTGTCCAAGATACTTTTTATAGCTTCTGCCGTTCGAACAGGCAAGGTAGATTTTTCAACTACAATTTTGTCGCTTTTAGCAATTTTAGCAATTTGTCTAGCGCAAAGTTCGATATATTTTAAATCTGCTGCCATTCCTTTACCAGCACCGTACGTTTTTGTAGGAGTATTTACCGATATAAATATCAACTGCGCTTCATCAATAGCAGATTCAACATCGGTGGAGAAAAATAAATTTCTATTTATAGACTCCAATACAATAGCACCGAGTCCAGGCTCGTAAATTGGAATGTTTTCTGGATTTGGATCATTCCAAGCCGAAATTCTTTCTGCATTTAAATCTACAACAGTAACTTTTATATGAGGGCATTTTTGAGCAATTATAGCCATTGTAGGCCCTCCAACATATCCAGCTCCAATGCAACAAATTTTAGTAATTTCCATTATATTATTTTATATTTATTTTTTTAATTATCTATTAACTCATTCATTATTTTTAAAAGTATTTTCAAAAGGAATTCTTTGCACAATACTTCTGCCTAAAGTAACTTCATCTGCATATTCCAATTCATCGCCCACAGATATTCCTCTAGCAATAGTTGAGGTAATGATATTGGTATCCTTAATTTGCTTGTAAATATAGAAATTAGTAGTATCTCCTTCCATTGTAGAGCTTAACGCAAATATCAATTCTTCAACCACACCAGATTGAACCTTTTCAACAAGTGAACTAATCTTCAACTGACTTGGTCCTACTCCATCCATGGGTGAAATCTTCCCCCCTAGAACGTGATAAATCCCTCTATATTGTCCTGTATTTTCAATTGCCATAACGTCTCGCACATCTTCAACAACACATATTATTTTATGATTTCTTTTTACGTTAGAGCAAATTTCACAGCGTAGTATATCCGAAATATTATTACAACTATCACAAAATTGTATCTCTTCACGCATTTTTGTTAATGCCTGTGACAAAAAAAGTGTTTGTTCTTTGGGTTGTTTTAATAAATGCAAAAGCAATCTCAAAGCTGTACGCTTTCCAATTCCAGGCAATTGAGCCATCTCATTCACAGCAGATTCTAATAGTTTTGAAGAAAATTCCATTTTACAAATGTAGTAATTAGTTTTAATTTTAAATGTTTGACATTACTACAATTAATTCATCATAAATGAAATTAGATTTATTTATATTTGTAAAAAAAATGTTTTCAATATTCAAAAGTAAACCAAAATTATCTGAACTTATACCTGAGGGTTATATAGACATCCATTCTCATCTTTTACATGGATTAGATGATGGTGCAAAAAACGTTGCCGATAGCGCCTTTATACTTCAGTCGATGATTGATTTGGGAATTTCAAAATCAATTACTACTCCACACACTATGGCTCATGTTTGGGAGAATACATCTGAAATAATACTTTCATCACATAATAGTCTACTGAATGAACTACCTGAATTAACTTCAAAATTAAAATTGAAAGTAGCTTCTGAATATTTGTTAGACCATTCCTTTATGGAACTTTTTCAATCAAAACCACTTTTGACTTTAAAAGATAACTATGTATTAGTTGAAATGTCCTATTTGAATCCTCCAATACAATTATTTGAAATTATTTTTCAATTGCAAGTTGCTGGATATACTCCAATTTTAGCACATCCTGAACGTTATGCTTTTTATCATGACGATTTTGAAATGTATAAAAAATTAAAAAATGCGGGTTGCTATTTCCAAATTAATCTATTATCTTCAGTTGGATATTATGGAAAAGAAGTAGCGTTAACTGCTCAAAAACTTCTTAAAAATGAATTGATTGATTTTGCTGGTTCAGACATTCATCATAAAAATCACATTGATGCCTTTTCTAGAAAAGTAATTGTAAAAGATTATGAAAAGTTAGTTGAAATTATGAAAAACAATTCTATTTTTTATTAATATTATTTACAAAATTTGTAATGAAGATTTATTTTAAATAGTAAATTAAACCAAAAAAATCATTTCTCTAAGAAATGATTTTTTAGTTTAATTAATTTGTTATTTTTTTTCTTTCTTTTTAAGAATGGTTTTGTACCATGGTAACTTAACCTCTTCTACACCATAGCCATAGCCATAGCCATAGCCATAGCCATAGCCATAGCCATAGCCATAGCCATAGCCATAGCCTTTTTGGGTTTGAGTGTCGTTCAATAAAATAGCCATGTTAGAAAGTTTTTTCTCATTGTAAAGAGTATCTGGGACACGTAACATTCTTTTATCTAGATAATTTGAACGAACAACATATACGAAAGTGTCCGCATGTTTTGCAATAATTAAGGTATCGGTTACCAAACTTACAGGAGCAGTATCTACAATAATATAATCATATTCCTTTTTTAATTGAGCAAACATATCATCAACTTTTTCAGTCATCAACAATTCGGCTGGATTTGGAGGAATAGCACCAGCAGGAAGGATATAGAATTCTTCGAAATCTTTTTGTTTGACAATATAATCAAAAATACTTTCATCTTTAGATGACAAATAATTTGTAACCCCTCTGTTGGTTAGTTCTAAATAATCGTTTAATTTTGGATTTCTAATATCCATACCGATAAGCAAAACTTTTTTACCCGAGAGTGCAATTGTACCCGCTAGATTTACAGCAACAAAGGTTTTACCTTCTTTCGGAACTGTAGAAGTTAGAAAAATGGTTTTAGCTATCCCCACAGGAACAGTATTCAACATAAACTCTAAATTGGTGCGAATAATCCTAAGAGATTCTGCTACATTAGATCTCGAATTTGTATTGATTATTTCTCTATTAGTATCCGTATGCGGTACATCCCCTATATATGGTATGGATAAACTATTTTCTATATCAGATCTTCCCTTAACTTTAGTATCAAGTAATTCCCTAATATAAATTATTAAGACGGGAATTAATAAACCTAACAGAAGTGCAACTAGATAAATCAATTGTTTTTTAGGCGAAACCGGATTAATTTCTGCTTTTGCAAGATCTATAACTTTCGCATTAGGTTCTGTTACAGCTAATTTAATTAATGTTTCTTCCCTTTTTTGTAATAGATATAAATATAAAGTTTCTTTAATTTGTTGCTGTCTTCCCAAAACACGTGTTTCTCTTTCTAAAGATGGATAAAGGGAAATTTT
>CANFHF010000079.1 GCA_947446635.1 Flavobacteriaceae bacterium | reverse complement strand
ATTCAGAAAGACCATTAAAATTTAAAGTTCTCGGCTTTATAGATAAAGACAATCAAAACACATCTAAAAGAATTTTGGATGTTCCAATATTGAATTCAAAAAGGAAAATTTCAATTATTATGCGTTCCGTTAATGCGGAAGCACTTATTATTTCAGATAAAAGCTTAACCAAAGAACAAAAATTAGATATTGTTGAAGAATGCCTCGAATATAATTTCAAGGTATTTACAGTGCCTTCAATTGCAAATTGGGAAGATAAAAAAGAAATTGCTGATAAAGTGACTAATTTTAAAATCGAAGACTTGTTGGAACGAAATCCAATAGTTTTAGATACTAAATTAATTTCAAAACAGTTAAAAAATAAAACAATTCTAATCACTGGCGCTGCAGGTTCTATCGGAAGTGAAATCGCAAGGCAAGTAATAAATTTTAATCCAAAAGAAATTATTATATTGGATCAGGCAGAAACTCCATTGCATCATTTGAAATTAGAAATGGATAAATTAATAACAGAAATTAAAATTAAAACCATTATTTGTGATATAAGAAATAAAGAAGCACTAAATCAAGTTTTTAAAAAATACAAGCCTCAAGTAGTTTTTCATGCCGCAGCCTACAAACATGTGCCATTAATGGAGGACAATCCCTCACAAGCAATTTTTGTGAATATTATGGGTACAAAACATACAACAGATTTATCAGTTGAACATGGTGTAGATAGTTTTGTTATGATTTCAACTGATAAAGCTGTAAATCCAAGTAATGTTATGGGTGCAAGTAAAAGAATTGCTGAAAAATATGTTCAATCTTTATTTTTTAATTCAAATATTAATCAAAAAACCACCAAATTTATTACAACACGTTTTGGAAATGTTCTAGGTTCTAATGGTTCAGTAGTACCGTTATTTAAAAATCAAATTGAGTCAGGAGGGCCAATAACGATAACACATCCAGATATCATTAGATATTTTATGACTATTCCAGAAGCTTGTCAGTTAGTTTTAGAGGCTGGTTCGATGGGTAAAGGTGGGGAAATTTTTATATTTGATATGGGAAAACCTATTAAAATTATTGATTTGGCAAAAAAAATGATTCGACTAGCAGGATTAGTTCCAGAGAGAGATATTGAAATAAAAATCGTAGGTTTGCGGCCAGGTGAAAAATTATATGAAGAATTATTAAATGATACTTCAAAAACATTACCTACCCATCATGAAAAAATTATGATTGCAGAGGAACTAAAAGATGATTTCGAATCGTTAATTAAAGATATTGCTGAATTAATAGAGATAGCTCATACCTTTAGCAATGAAGAAATTGTTTCTAAAATGAAATTAATAGTACCAGAATTCAAGAGTATGAATTCTAATTTTGAAGCTTTAGATAATTAAAATAAATAAAAATATATATAAAATGAAGAATACAATTTTAAAATTAACTTGTCCCCTGTTATTTGTATTTATATTATTTTCTTCCTGCGTTTCAAAAGAAAAAATTATTTATTTACAGAATAGTAAAGTAGGTAGTGAAAGTATTTCTAAAATTAGTTATGAACCAATTTTACAACCTGATGATGTATTGATGATTACAATTTCTGCTGAAAATCAAGAATTAGCAATACCCTATAATCTTTATACTGTAAATTTTCAAAGTAATGTGGAAATTGGAACTGGACAACAACGACTTCAAACCTTTTTAATTGATAAGGAAGGTAATATTGATTTTCCATTATTGGGAAAAATTAAATTAGGTGGATTAACCCGAATTGAAGCAATTAATAAATTTAAAAATCTTTTAGAATCTCATATTAAAGAAGCTACGGTAAATTTAAGAATTCTTAATTTTAAGATTTCTTTGATTGGTGAAGTAAATAAACCCGGGGTTTATTCAGTACAATCTGATAGAATTACATTGTTTGAAGCACTAAGTTTAGCTGGTGATTTAACGATTTATGGAAATAGAAATTCAATAATTATAATTAGAGAAAATGAAGGGGTTAGAAGTATTGAAAAGGTAGATATTACTAAAAGGGACTTTTTAAATTCATCCTATTATTATTTAAGTCAAAACGATCAGGTTTATGTAGAGCCAAATAAAACAAAAGTAAATGCTTCTGTGATTGGACCAAATATTACAGCTGGTCTTTCTGCTTTATCTTTAATAATTACAATTCTAGCTCTCACAATTAAATTTTAATAACAAAATTGATTTATGGAAATTATTCAATCAACCAATTCAACTTCAGAAAACAATAATAATAATAATAATATTAGTGAACAAGTTTTTCATTATCTTAATTATTGGGTTTGGTTTATTTTTAGTATATGTTTAATGTTAAGTGTTGCTTTTTTTTATTTAAGATATACTATACCTCAATATAAAGCTGTGACTACTATATTAATTAAAGATGATAAAAAAGGAGGTATGGCGTCAGAACTTTCAAATTTTTCTGATTTAGGAATGTTGTCAGGTGCTAAAAATAATGTTGATAATGAAATTGAAATATTAAAATCTAGAACATTAATTGAAGCAACTATTAAAGATCTTGGATTAAATGTTAATTATTTTAATGTAGGAATAGTAAAGTCTGGCGAAACTTATAAAAATTCGCCAATTGAAATAATTTATTCCAAACCAAATCATTTTTTCTTTCAAAATAGATTTTCATATCAAGTAAAAAACAATAATATTTATGAATTTACTTTATTTGATTCCGAAGGCAATAACTTAGGGGTATTTAAATATGGTGAACTAATAAATAGAAAAGAAGCTCAATATGTAATAATAAAAAATAAAGTTAATTATTTAAATAAAAAATTCTCTATTGATATCAAAATAAATCCAACTGAGCAAGTCGCAGAAATTTTTAAAAACAAATTAAACGTAACTGCATTAAGTAAAACAACTAGTGTAGCAGATTTATCTATTATCGATGCAGTTCCAGAAAAAGCTGAGGATTTTTTGAACTCGTTAGTTTCAATTTATAATAAAGACGCAATTGCAGATAAAAATTATATTTCAGAAAATACGTCAAAATTCATAGAACAACGATTACGTTTAATTTCAAAAGAATTAGATGGTGTTGAAAAAGAATCAGAAGCTTTCAAAAAATCAAATAAGGTTACAGAGATGACATCTCAAGCTGCGTTGTTTTTACAAAACGCAAGTGAATTTGAAAAACGAGCAATTGATGTTGAAACTCAATTGAAAGTTGTCGGTTCAATTATAGAATATGTTAATAAAATTACTAATACGGATCTAATTCCAGCAAACGTATTAATGACGGATCTTAATGCTGCTAAACTAATTGATCAGTATAACCAATTAGTTTTAGATAGAAAAAGGTTGTTGAAAAATGCAGGTTTAAAGAATATTTTCTTTCAAACAATTAACAAAAAAATAATTGAATTAAAAATAAATGTTTTGGCTAACTTAGATCAGCAAAGAAATGCCTTATTAATTAGTAAAAATGATTTAGAGAGGCAAAATGCAATTGT
>CANFHF010000078.1 GCA_947446635.1 Flavobacteriaceae bacterium | reverse complement strand
CCTCGTCACAAAAAGTGGCGGTTGTATCAAGCACATTCTTTCTGGCACAAACGGAAACCACTATAGCAACACCATTATTTACAAACAGCACACCATTTTTTGGGAATTAAATAATTGAATTATGAAAACAAAAAAATTACTTACCGCCGTTATCGCATTTTTAGCACTTGCCGTAACCACCTTAGCACAAACCGTTCCTTCCTATGTGCCCACCAATGGGCTCGTTGGCTATTGGGGTTTCAATGGCAATGCCAATGACCAAAGTGGCAATGGAAATAATGGTACCGTAAATGGTGCTGCTTTAACCACCGATAGAAACGGGAATGCGAATAGCGCATATAGTTTTGATGGGGTTAGTAATTATATAAACATAGCTAATAACATTTTACCAACCACTTCAACTTCTCTTACCGTGAGCTTATGGTTTTTATCTTCAGATAATGATGGACATTTAATTTCCGATAGAAGTGGAGCAGGAAATACGAACAAATATAGCATTTCGACAGGAGGTACTGTTTTAGGTTCTGGATGTGAAAATGGAAATTGTGCAGGATCTTGCGGTCAATATCTCACAACAATTGCACCTTCAGGAACAACTTGGAATAACGCAGTTTTGGTAAAAGATCTGTCATCAAATGTATGTAAAATTTATTTAAATGGAGTTTTAGCGGCTACAAGAAATAATTTTTGTTATACTAATTTTTCTAGTCCTACTGCAATAGGAAGAGGAAATAGTTATTATGCTCCATTTGCCGATGGATATGTAAATGGGAAAATAGATGATGTTGGTATTTGGAACAGAGCGCTAACTGAAGCAGAAATTACACAATTGTATACTTCTACTTCAAGTGTTCAAACTTTATGCACCAAAACCGTACAACCTTATAATGTCAATGTGGGCGATGCTACGCATGATGGTTCTACGTATGCTTGGAGCATTTCGCCAGCAACACCAAGTGCGGTTATGACAGGCAATGGTACCAATGCAATCACAATAGACTGGACCAATGCAACCAATGGCACTTATACGCTTCAAGCCATAGAAACCAGCATTGACGGCTGCGTGAGTACAGCAGTTAGTGCAAGTATTAATTTGTCTGGCACACCAACAGCGCCAGTGGCACCTGCTACACAAACTTTTTGTACGGCTTCAACAGTAGCTAATTTAACTGCTACTGGTACCAATTTACAATGGTATGATGTGGCAACAGGTGGCACGGCATTAGCAAGTACCACCGCTTTAGTAACTGGAACAACTTATTATGTTAGTCAAACCACTGGTACTTGCGAAAGCACAAGAACGGCAGTAGCCGTAACGATAAATGCGTTGCCAACAGCAAGTATTTCTTATACTAGTTCAGCTTTCTGTAGTAGTTTGAATTTTGAATTTGTTTTATTAACAGGAACAGGAGCTTATGCTGGAGGGACTTATAGTACTACTCCAGGATTAACAATTGATCCTAACACAGGAGCCATCAACCCAAGTTTAAGTATAGCAGGAACTTATACCATTACGTATACTATAGCTTCGGTTAGTGGTTGCGGAACTGTTATAACAACTACTTCAGTGACAATAACCCCAAAAACAACACCAACCTTCACGCAAGTGGCAGCAGTTTGTTCTGGAGCGACAATTGCGGCATTGGCAACAACATCAACGAATGCGGTAACAGGAACTTGGTCTCCAGCGGTAAATAATTTAGCAACTACGACTTATACGTTTACACCAACTGCTGGATTGTGTGCGAATACTGCAACAATGACAATTACGGTAACTCCTAAAACAACACCAACTTTCACGCAAGTGGCAGAGGTTTGTTCAGGAGCAACGATTTCCGCCTTGCCAACAACTTCTACGAATTCAGTAACAGGAACTTGGTCGCCAGCGGTAAATAATTTAGCCACTACAACTTATACATTTACGCCAACAGATGCTACTTGTAATAACGTTACAACAATGACCATCACAGTTAATCCTAAAACAACACCTGCTTTCACGCAAGTGGCAGCGGTTTGTTCGGGAGCAACGATTGCGGCATTGCCAACAACTTCTATTAATAGTGTTACAGGAACTTGGTCACCAGCGCTAAATAATTTAGCAACTACGACATATACATTTACCCCAACTGCTGGACTTTGTGCTAATACTGCAACAATGACAATAACCGTAACTCCAAAAACAACGCCAACGTTCGCGCAAGTGGCTGCGGTATGTTCAGGAGCAACGATTGCAGCATTGCCAACAACATCCACAAATGCAGTAACAGGAACTTGGTCGCCAGCGATAAACAATACGGCTACGACTACGTACACGTTTACACCAACAGCAGTATTGTGTGCCAACACAACAACAATGACCATTACCGTAACTCCAAAAACAACCCCAACGTTCACGCAAGTAGCAGCGGTTTGTTCTGGAGCTACGATTGCGGCAATGCCAACGACTTCTACAAATAGTGTAACAGGAACTTGGTCGCCAGCGGTAAATAATTTAGCCACTACAACTTATACTTTTACGCCTACTGCTGGATTATGTGCGAATACTGCAACAATGACCATTACAGTAACTCCAAAAACAACGCCAACGTTTACGCAAGTAGCAGCGGTTTGTTCGGGAGCAACTATTGCGGCATTGCCAACAACTTCTACCAATACGGTAACAGGAACTTGGTCGCCAGCGGTAAATAATACGGCAACTACTACTTATACGTTTACACCAACGGCAGGACTTTGTGCGAATACTGCAACAATGACCATCACAGTTACTCCAAAAACAACACCAACTTTCACGCAATTGGCAGCGGTTTGTTCGGGAGCTACAATTGCGGCTTTGCCAACTACATCAACAAATGGCGTTACAGGTACTTGGTCGCCATTAATAAACAATACAACAGTTGGAACAACAACTTACACGTTTACACCAACTGCTGGATTGTGTGCGAATACAGCAACCATGACCATTACTGTAAATCCAATTGTTACGCCAACATTCACAACGGTGGCATCTTCTTGCGCTAATGCTGCTTTGATTGCTTTACCAACTACTTCTAATAATGGAATTTCTGGAACATGGTCGCCTGCATTGAACAACACCACTACAACAACTTATACTTTTACGCCAACAACGGGGCAATGTGCTAACACAACCACGCAAACGATAACCATAACTGCCCCAAAAGTAACCTCTGCGATTTCGTTTGTAGCGCCTGTGGCTGCTTTATTGGATATAATATATATTACAGATACAACCTTGAATAATGTTTATTATCATCAAACTAGCTATTTAAACCCAACCAAATTAGTGTTTTCGAATTTAACTAGTGTTAGTGGATATATTTATTTTCATCAAACAAATAACATAGTAGAAGTTGAATTTCCATTACTTACAAACACAGGAGGTTATGTTTATTTTCATCAAAATTTATCAATAAAAAAAATTAAAGCACCAAATCTAAAAACAATTGTTGATTATTTATATGTTAACGGGAATAGTTCTTTAGAAGAGTTAAATGTTTGTAATTTAACTACTATTAATTGT
>CANFHF010000077.1 GCA_947446635.1 Flavobacteriaceae bacterium | reverse complement strand
CTAAGCTCTGACGTTTGGAATATAAAATTAATTTAGAATCAACGCATTAGTTGACAAAAAACATATAAGTAAAAATTAGAATAAAAAACATAACAAACCATATTTAAATGTACTTTCGCACCTTAAATAAAGAATTAGATTATGGAAAGAGCATTAAACAAACGCAGCGATTCAAAATGTGAATTGTGTGCTGCATCAGAAAACCTAAAAGTATTTGCCGTTTTACCAACTAAAAAAGGTGGTTTAGACGAAAGCATATTGGCTTGCAAAACGTGCATCGACCAAATAGAAAACCCAGGAACCGAAGATTTAAACCATTGGAGATGTCTAAACGACAGCATGTGGAACGAAAATGTAGCCGTTCAAGTTGTGGCATGGAGAATGTTAAGTCGATTGCGAGCTGCGGGTTGGCCAAAAGAATTGTTAGACATGATGTATTTTGATGACGATACTTTAGCATGGGCACAAGCCACCGGCGAAGGCGAAGATGACGAAAACAAAATCGTTCACCGTGATGTAAATGGAATTATTTTAGCTACTGGAGACTCCGTAGTTTTGATTAAAGATTTGAAAGTTAAAGGTTCTAGCATGGTTGCTAAACAAGGAACTTCTGTTAGAAACATTCGATTGGACCACGAAAATGCCGAATACATTGAAGGCAGAGTTGACGGACAAACTATTGTGATTATCACGCAATATGTGAAGAAAATATAATTAGAAGTTAGCAAAAAAAAAAACGAAAACTTCCTGAGAAATCAACACGTTTTCGTTTTTTTATATTTTTATGTCGGTTGTTTAATCTTCTTATTCTGAAATCTGAAATCTAAACACCAACTACTCCTCCACTTTATTAACCACTTTTCTAGCCACTTCAATTTTGAATTACTTGCATTCCATAGTGGATATAACCCAAATTTTTTCTAGCTTCTTCGGGTGATATGGAGATATACTTGGTGTCCTCGAATGGGAAAATCCCGAACGGCAATCTGCTCAAAGAATTCTTTGGTATTAATTTATTTTGACGGTTTTCTTTTGGAATAGAATTAATCTCTTTTAAATACAAATGAAATATTTCTTACCCTTTTATATAAGAATTCAGTTCAAAATAATCCACTATAATTTCGGGTAATAATAATTTTATGAATCGCTGTAGGAGTCTTGCATTTATATCATTTTTGAAATGCAAATATCGAAATTTAATATTTCACCACAACATTTAGTATTGATACAAAGGACTTTTATCTTGACTTATCGTTATAAACAAAACCCCTTCAAAATCCAATTAATGATTCTAAAAGGGCTTTATTATTTAATAAACTGAGGTTTTAAGAAACCGTGTCTTCTTTTGATCTTAAGTTGCTGTATTTGTAAAAAACATATACTAAACCAACCACAAGCAATACCCACACAAAAGAATCTATGGGCGCATCTGTTGCATTGTCTCCACCACCAAAATCTCCTGGACTTGGTTCTGCTGGCGGATCTACTACCTGCGCCAAAGCAACAAATTGAACTAGAACAATTGCTATAAATGTGAACACTGCGTTTTTAATTTTATTCATGATATTTAATCTTTTGTTGTGTAGATCTTAGTTAATTACTTTTACAGTTACTGTTACGTTATCCAATGATGTGATTTTCAAGAACAATACTTCATTAGTTTTTGTCAAACCGGTTAACACCGCTGTCGTTGCATTGATGTCAGCTTGTTTGTAAATCAAACGTCCTGAAACATCATAAACTTGAATGTCTTTCATTGTGATTCCTTTAGTATTCACATGAAACCAGTCCGTGTTTTTGTAAACAATCACAGAGTTTGGTGTGAAATTCGTTGAAGGAATTCCTAACGCTTGGGTGTAAACCAATTCAAAACGAGAATCAAATGTTCCAGCATCCGACGCGAAGGCATAAGGTGAAACTTTGATGTTATGATCGGTTCCGATTAGGTTATCACGTACAAAGATGTCTTGACTTCCTGCAAATAATCCGTCAGAATTAGTTAATGAAATCGTGTAGTTTCCAACAGCTGATGCTTTGAAAGACAATGGCACAACATCATTGGATTCAAATGGCAAGCTACGACCTTGAATACCATAATACGCTCCATTCAATACAGAAGACAATGAACTTCCAGTATTACCAAATAACAATCCATCGTAATCAGTATCAACTGCTTGTGTAGCACCTTCGGTATAACCAACCATCATTTGGTTAATATCTGTTCCTGTATCGGTTTTCAAGTTCAACCAAATACGGTGTTTTTCAATTTCAGCCGTTCTCAAGAATTGGTTGACATTATTACCTGTTCTCATAGCATTGGTAAAGGTTACAGTTCCACCCGTTAACGATTTCACGAAGAACCCTTGTCCTACTTGGACTGTGCCATTTGGAACAACTGGCTCTGGGTGTAAATCACCATTAATATGAGTAGATAAAGTAGAACCTAAACTATTATAACTAGAATAGTTTGTTCCTTGTGGGAATAAACCAGTTGCAGCATTCATAGTCATACTATGCGTATAGAAATAAATCGTACCCGCTACATTTAGATTACCATTCAAAAATGCAGCAACATCAATTGTTGATGGGTAAGGATTACCCACTAAGTTGAAATTATTTCCAGAACTTGCATCTACAGCCAAAGTAAACGGGACATTACCATTGTTTGGAACTCCTGTAAACGTTCCTGAAAAAGCAGTTGGAGTAGTTGAAGAATGATTATTAGGCGTCCGAATAGCATATCCTTTTCCTGCCGCGAAAGTGAAATTATTAGTGAAATTAGATCCATCAATATTCGTTGGGTTAGCAACGTTTACATATGAATTACTGGTTGTAGCATAAGTATAGAAACGATTTTGTAACGTACCTGGTGAAAAGTCTTTCAACCTTTGACTTCCAGTTACCGGTGATGACCATAACGTGTGATCCAAACGCAATAAAAGTGCTGAATCACGTTTCACAGTAATGTTTCCTGTATTGGCAACATCATTCGTCTGAATTAAGTTGGCGTTGTTTTCAACTATAAAAGATCCGTTATTGGTAATTGCATTTCTTACAGTAATGGTATGACCAGAATTTATAGTAAATGTATAACCATTATTTACAGTTAAGGTATTGGCAGAAAACACACCATAATCTGTTGTGGAGTAAGCCGCATCAATAACTGCATTTTTTGAAATGGTTGGCGTACCATCCGACCAAACCGAACCATCCCAAGTAGTTGTTGGTGTACCTGCTACACTACCTCCAATAGACAATCCATTAGTTCCTGCTGCTGCGGAATAGAATCCCCAACCGCCAGTTGTGGTTTGGCCACTAGCATAATAACGAAGCGTTATAGTTGTTCCTGAAGGTACACCTTGTAGCGCAGCAACTCCAGATAAATCTATCTCTGCTGGTTTTAAAGACATTGAGGTTACTGGTAAACCTATTAAGGTAAAATTAGTTCCATCTAAACTATAAGCATATTGAGATGTTACTCCTGGAGTACCATAAAAAGCAGTTGTTCCAGCAAAATTTGCGTTTATAGTTGAAAGCGAAACATTTTGTCCTAAAGCAGGTG
>CANFHF010000076.1 GCA_947446635.1 Flavobacteriaceae bacterium | reverse complement strand
TGTTTGGAGTAGTTGTGCTTCCTATAGTGTTATTATTGATAGTAACCGTTCCTGCTGAAGCGGATTGAATACCAATAATACCTGTAGATAGTGCAGCAGTTGAACCAGTTGTTGTAATAGAACCTATTTTATTATTACTAATAACAACAGTTCCAGAACCCGAAACACCAATTCCATTGGCAGTTCCTCCAGCATTAGTATTACCTGTAACAGTAATGGAACCTGTAGTTGTATCGCTACCTATAATATTAGCAGTAGTAGTTCCTACATTAGCAGAACCTGCTCCTACCATAATACCACCCCAAACACCTGTTCCCAAAGGACTACTTGTTGAGTTAGTAGAAGCGGCACTTACTGTTAATAATGAGAAGTTAGCAATGGTATTTCCTTGTACAGAGGAAGCAGTAGTTGTTCCAACAGACAAACCAATACCGTTGAATTTATTTCCAAAGACACCATTTATAGTCCAAGCAGTACCACCAGCAGATGCTGAAGACCCCCCCACATAATTTCCTGTAACAACAAAATTGTTTCCACTTGTGGAATTAGCAATAGTAATACCATAAACTGTTACAGCAGCGGTAGCTGTTCTTGTAGCAGTCTGATAAATACTATTTCCTGTAACTGTCCAATCGGTATTACCACCTTGAATAGAAATACCAGCAGAAGTAGAAGCAGCATTAAAGAAATTGAATATTGAATTATTAGATAGTGTATTTCCACTATTGTTAGTCGCAGCCGTAGTAGTCGTTCCAGAAGAATAAATACCATTTTGAGCAACTAAGGTTGGAGAAGCGGTTGCTCCTGCCCCACCATCAATTAAACAATAATTTATGGTATTGTTATCGTTCCCATTGGCACCAGTAGTAGTGCTAAAATTCACAACTCCTGAAGTTGTTGAAGGAAATAACGCTGATAATTTTACATAGTTTAAAGTATTATTTGAAGCATCATTAATAAAACGAACTGCAGCACCACCAGTTGCAGTACTAGTATTACTAATCGTTAAATCAGCAGCTCCAGTTCCTCCAGAACGCCCATCAATAATCCAGTACGTTCCAGCATTGATATCAAAAGTTGCAGTGGTATTAGCTGAAGTAATAACTTTTCCAGTTACTCCACTTGCTTCACGAATCGTAATCGTATTTGAGGCACTTGCACCGGTAATAACGCTTAACGTAATTGGGAAATTTTCATTCGCAGGAACATATCCACTAGCAAGTTCTAAAGTTGTAGCTTGAGATATTCCACAAGCTTTTAAATCAGCAATAGCAGCCGTTAAAGTTGGATAAGAAGTTCCCGCAACAGCCGTTACTCCATTTATAGAAATAGTCGAAGCAAAGGTTGGACAGGCACTCGTCGCCTGATTACCTGTAACTCCGGAACTGAATACTCCTTCACTATAAGATTGAATTTTATAATAATAAGTTGTTGCAGGAGACAATCCTGATTGAATTGAAGTATAAGCGCCACCTGTAGCAGCTAAGGTTGTAGAAGCGACAGTAGTTGTAACTACCCCAGTTGTAAAACCAGAATCCGTAGCTCTAGTAACTAAAAAACCTAACTCAGAAGTAGAGGAATCAACCCAATTTAGAGTAGTTGTACCCGTTCCAACAGAGGTGTAAGTTAAAGATGTTGGATTTGAAGGTGTTGGTGGGGTAAATCTATATACTCTTCTAGAATTAATTGCAGATGAGTTCAAATTAGCAATATTTGCAGAAGTTGTGTAAGAGTTAACATTAAATGTGGCTGCATTACTAACTGTATTTGCAGAAGTTGTAATAGAGGCTGTAGTGTTAATTAATGTTCCAACTGAAAAACCTGCATAAATTGCAGCAGTAGTAGTTGTACTAGCGTTTCTATACATTGCACCATAAACATACTCAATTACACCCGAATTCTCATATAATCTAACTTGAAATGTACCATCATTTGAACCAGGAGAAGCTACATATGTTAATGACATGTTTAAAAACTCAACAACTAAACATCTGTTAGGAGCAGTACCAATTAACTTATAATGCACTTTCCCAGATGAACCTGTTCGTAAATCTGCAGCAAAAGCACCAATCCTTGGTATAGTTGTAGATCCTCCAGATAAAACATAAGTACTTGTAGAAACTGTAGAGCTTCCTAACTGAATAACTCCATTAGAATTCGCACTAAATTGAGTAAACGTATTTCCAAACAATAAAAAATTGAAACCAATATTGGTTGCTGACGAAGAAGAATCGTCTAAATCAGCACCAACTAATTGGGTAGTTCCCGTTGACATATCGATAGCATTACTATTTAAATCAGCAGCTAAAGACCCTGTTGTATTTGTAGAAAACACATAATTAGCAGTACTCTGCCCAAACGACTTATGTCCGCTAACAAACGAAAGCAGCAAGAGCATTGCAAACAACCACTTGAGTTGTGGTGCTTTCCCTTTTTGCCGGGGTTGCTTTGCATTGTTTACTTCGTTTTTTTCAATTGTAACTCCTAATTTACCTGAAGAAAAGTAGCTTTTTGACATAATGTTCTGTTTTAATGGTTAATGGGTATGCGTATTATTATTGTAATTTATTTTCTAACTGTATTTGTAAAATGTTGTCTCTAAAAAAGTCCATAATTGAAATCCTATTTTCAAGATTATTATAAACAACAAATATATTTTTTAACATAAATTTAACATTTAAAACATACTTAAAACATAGAAAACTATGTTAAAAAAAGTGTTTTTATGTTCGTAATCGTAACGATAAAAACCTAAAAAGGGCGACTAATGACATTAATTCTTACCAAACTAAAACCGATTAAAATTCATCGTTATTGTAAAACAACAAAGAATACATCAATAAAATCAATAGTTTTAATGAAAATAATGTAATTTGAAAATTTTAATTTCCAAGGCTAAATGGCTAGAATTATAATTTCAAATATAAAAAAAATTATATAATAAAAAAAGGCAAATACTTTTCAGAAAATTAACATTCTCTTAAAACATGACTTTTTTCATTAAAACAACTAATTTGTTTATCCCTTCCATCCAATAATCGAGGGGTACTAAAAGTGCCGTTAAGGGACAAAATTGTCCTGAGAGAATTTAGATTTTGGTTAATCGGTTTTTTGGTTAATCGTTGAATCGTTGAATCGTTGAATCGTTGAATCGGTTATTTGGTTAATCGGTTAATCGGTTATTTGGTAAAAAATCTGCGAATATCCGTGTAATCTGCGGGAAAGAGAAGCCTACCAGTTGAGAGACAAATAGAAAAAAGAAAAAAAATTCAAGCTAATTCGTAAAATTTATGGCAAAGAAAGACCACAAAGAAAAAAATCTGCGAAAATCTGCGGGAAAAATAAGAACTCCTCTCCTACAGAACTTGTTTCAGCATCCCTATAAATTTGTAAATAGAATCTGAAATAAATTCAGATTGACAAAACACAAACCATTCCATGTTATTTTAGATTGCCACGTGCCTCGCAATGACAGGCTGGAGTGAAGTTTTTTTGACACAGATTATCACAGATTAAACGGATTAAAAAAATCAGTGCATCAGTGGCTAACAGAAGACTACCAAATGAGAG
>CANFHF010000075.1 GCA_947446635.1 Flavobacteriaceae bacterium | reverse complement strand
GCTTTTTAAAATGATAAAAAACAATCCTCCAAGCATCGTTAACTTAAAATATAAAGAGGATTTCCGGATGTTATTCTCTTTAAATTGATGAACTGCATTTGCCATAAAAAAACCACTTGTCAGTAAAAAAACAGTGTTTATGGCTCCAAAAGTAGTATTGAGTTGTAAACGAGATTGATGATAAAGTTCGGAATTTTGTTTTCCAAAATATACAAATGAAACAATTGCCATTCCAAAAGTGATAAGTTCTAAAAAGATAATAATCCACATTAAAATTCCTCCAGGCGGATAAAAAATGTTCTTATAATTGATTTTTTGCGCTTCCATTGCCTTTATTTATTTCCAATCCAACAATCGTTTTTCGCCTTCAATATTCTTAATATCTGTAATATCCTGAGACATTTCTATCACGCCTTTGTAATTTTTATCGGCATCTCTAACAGCAAAATAGCGAATGTAAATAAGTCGCCCTTTGAAATTAATCCAAAAAGAAGATTCGTTTTGCGTGCCTTTTCTAAATTCATCTAAAATTTTAAGTACCGTTCCAACGCTTTTTGGCGGATGGCAAAATTTCACTTCACGCCCAATGATTCCTGCACTTCTAGGAAAAACACGTTCTTCGCCACGGTTATAAAATATAACTTTGTCGTTTTCATCTACAAAAGTTAAATCCAATGGCATCGTTTTCAAAAGCAAATTCACTTGTTCCACCGTCATATATCCCTCATCATAATGAGAAGTATTTTCAAGTGAAAATGTTAATTCTCGATTCGAAAAATCTTCACTTGGATGAATATATGCTACTGACGGAAATGGGGTAGGGGCTTCTGGTAGCATCCAACCAATTTCTTCTTCGCCAATTCGCATAATAATCCAATCATTTTCGGATAATAAATCCAATGCATTGGGAAACAAAATCGTTTCTTCCACTTGCATTAACCGATAAATTCCATCAATTAAAAAGGGAATATTGGTTTCAATTTTATCGAATTCCTTATGTTCAATATTTTTTCGCAACAACCGAAATTGTTCTCTTAAATTATCGTGAAAGGACCACATTCCTTGCGAAGGCCCATTCCAACCTTTTTTTTCTAAAAATGGAAAAAGTTGATTTTCTTTTCTTGCAAATCGCTTTTCAATAGTTTGAAGTTGATTGAAAACATTTGTGAATTTCGGTAAATCTGTCAATAGAAATGTAACCGATAATTCTTCTAAAAGAGCAACAATAATATGTTTTTCTTGGAAATAGATACTTATTGGATGCCATTTTGAAAGTGAATTTTTGTTTAAACTTGTATTCATAATAGTCTTATTTTTGATGTTTAATTTTTTCGTATAATTTTACCAAGGAATTCAACAATTCTACTGGAGTTGTCAAAATTTGGTAATGATTTTGCCCGAACATTTGTGGCAAATAGTATTTTGCTTGCGCCTCAATTGCCAAAGCATACGAATTTATATTTCGTCCGTTAAGTTCTCGAAGTGCTTGTTTTACATCATTTATTCCATATTTTCCTTCGTATTTATCATAATCGTTTGGTTTACCATCAGAAATAAGAATCACCCATTTATTTTTAGTTTTTCTGCTGTCTAATCTTGCTCCTGCATGACGCAAAGCTGCACCAATTCGAGTGTAACCATTTGGTTCAACCGCTCCAATTTTATGTTTGGCACTATTCCAATTTTCATCAAAATCTTTCAGGGTTAAATAAGTAGAAAAATTGCGCGTTTTTGAGTAAAAACTATCAATTGAAAAATCAATATCAAACTCATTTAATATTTCTCCAAAAAGAATAGAAACTTCTTTTTCGACATCAATAACTCGGTTTCCATCAGCATAGCCATCACTGGAAAGGCTTATGTCTAAAAGGATTAGTATGGATAAA
Organism: Flavobacteriaceae bacterium; assembly: GCA_947446635.1. Lineage (GTDB taxonomy): Bacteria > Bacteroidota > Bacteroidia > Flavobacteriales > Flavobacteriaceae > Flavobacterium. The sequence goes on along the minus strand of CANFHF010000075.1, from coordinate 1,701 downwards.
TCCTTCTCTTTCTTTCTATTTGAAATGTATATCTTCTCGGAAGGGGTTCGCTTCGAATGAACATCAACATATAAATCCGTTATGGCATCAATATCAAATTCATCACCTTGAGTCTGCCGTTTTTGTTGCTGCATTTTATTATTTACATTGGTCAACATTTTGCGCAATCCCATTAGTGTGGAAGCGTTTTTTGTAATGGTGTTTTTATAATAATTGCTATCCGTTTTTTGCTGCGATTTTGGATATACTTTGCAGAAATTCTCTTTATATATTCTCTTGCTAAAATCCCATTCGTTATACAATAAATGAAACCCTTTGGAATCCATTTCGGCACTTTCAGAAATAGTAGTATTTTCGATAAAGTCCGATTGATAGACGGAATGCGACGTGTCATCAACACGAACTGTAAATTTCATATTCAATTCTTCCAGCGCTTCTTGATGGTCTTCTAATTCATCTGAACCATCAAAATCACGCCAAGTTCCATTGAATTCTTCGGCAGTTTCTACTTTTTCAAAATTATGCAATAACACATAATCTTCTTGTTGTTTTTTATCTACTTCGATCGTAATTACTTCTTCCACAGCTTTTGATTTTATGGTGGTTAAAGCCTTATTTTCGCTAGCATTTTTCGTTTTATCAGAGAAATTTTCGAGAACCGAATCTGTTTTTTGTTCTATTTCATTTCGCATCCATTTTCCAAAAATCCAGGAATAATCTGTTGGTTTTTTAGCATCTGATTTTTCATCAAAATGTTGTTTTGAATTAAAAAAGAACGCTTCCATTACAGGAAATTCTTCAAAAATTATCGCTAAAATTCTATTGGATGTTTCTTCCGCTTTTTGTTGTGAAAGTAATAATGAAGGTTCTTTTTCTGTTGAATCCCAATTTAAATCCAAGCGTTGCTGAATACTTAAATATAAAATTCTGAAAAGGTAAAAATTATTATTTTCTTCGATTGTAGAAAATGCGGCAAACGAAATAGGAAGAAAATAATTATTTTTTTTATATCCTCCTTCGCGTTCTGCAGGGAAAATTTCGATAGGTTTTCCAGATAAAGCTCTTGCTAAAATTGTCAAACGGGGTTTTATATCATTCAAAAAAATAGTTCTATCTATGATTTTGAAATCAATTTTTTTGTTTTTTTTTAAATGCTTAAAAAGCTTACCAACTATATATTCGTCAATTTCGAAACCCATAATATTTGCCCCCAAACCCCCAAAGGGGGCTTCCTTAGATTGGCTTAAAAGGAATGATTAATTTATTTATTATTTTTTTCTCTATTAATTCCCCCTTTGGGGGTTAGGGGGCTTATATCATCAAATTGCATAAATCTTTCAATGCTTCTACCGTTTGTAAATCATCGGTTAATGGCTCAACAATGGCAACATGAACGGACAATCTTTTTGGCAATCCACTATGAATTATTTTTGCGGCATCGACTAATAGCCTTGTAGAAACGGTTTCTGTTAAACCCAATTCGGTTAAGTTTCTAATTTTATTTCCAATGGCTACCAATTTCTTTGCGATTTCTGCATCCACATTAGTTTCCTTTATCAAAATTTCAATCTCAATTTTCGGTTCTGGATATTCAAAAGAAATTGCAATAAAGCGTTGTCTTGTAGAAGGCTTCAATTCTTTAAACCCTCTTTGATAACCAGGATTAAAAGAAGCAACTAGCATAAAATCTTCATGCGCTTT
>CANFHF010000074.1 GCA_947446635.1 Flavobacteriaceae bacterium | reverse complement strand
AACAATTTTAACTACAGGACAAACAGGAAATCCAAATACTGGACTTTCGGCTAGAGGTGCAACCTACTATTCAACTACTGGAACTGCTCCAAATCAAGTTGTTTTGACCGCTCCAGTTAAATATTGGCAAGTTGAAGTAAATACGGTTGGATATAAAAATGCAACAATATCATCTGATCAAATTTCATCAGCAACAGGTCCAAAAGATTTTAAATTGCAATACAGTAGCACGGGTCCACTTGGTGTTTTTACGGATTTAGTATCCGCAATTACACTAAATAGTAGTACTTGGACTTCAGTTACTAATGTAGCTTTGCCCGAATCATGCCAAAATAATCCAAATGTAGTTTTACGTTGGGCACAAACTTCATTTTTAAATGTCGCATCAGTCGAAATGACAACTACTGGAGGTACAAGTAAAATTGATAATATCTTAATAAAAGGAGAAAAGTTAGATGATTTAAGTACTTTTAGTGTAGTTGGGAATACAACTACTTCAACTTCAATTACTGGATTAGCGGGTGGATATTATTATTACGATGTCTATGCAACAGGAACTAACTCAACAAGTGGTTCAGGTGTACTAACTAGCTATATTACATCTCAGAAATCAAATGTAATTTCTTATTTTTTAACTATTCCACAATCTATTGCTGATTTTAAATCTGTTGCAAGTGGTGATATGTCAGACCCTGCGGTATGGCAATATTATGACGGAAGTGCATGGAACAATGCAACAAATGCTCCAACAAGTACTAATAATGTGACAATTACTGCTGGAAATGAAATTGCATTACCAGCAAATTTCGCTATTGGTTCTGCCAAAACAATGACTGTAAATGGAACTGTAAATTTAGCAGGTTACAAATTGACTGGGTCAGGAACTTTTGCTTTAGCATCTGCTACTACTGCTACTATTAAATTAGGAGATAACGTTTCATTAGCATCTGGAGTAATAACAACTTACAAAACTTTCGGAGCAGCTGCAAATTATATGTTTAATGGAACAATAACACAGAATTTTACATCATTGCCGAGTCCAGTTATAGGTAATATTACTGTAGATAATTCTACAGGTGTGTACTTGGTTGCTCATACTGCAATTAATACCCCTGGTAGATTTACAGTTAACGCGGGTTCTAAACTTTGGTTTGGAGATGGACAAGCTAATGATGTTGCTGTAGTTGGCAGAGGAACATTTAATATTACTGGAACAGGATATTTTACAGCAAATAATGATTGTACATTAGTTGTTACAGGAAGTAAAGGATTGTCTTCAAACTCAGGTAATATTGGAGTTCCAGGAGCTAATACAACATTTGGAAACAATATTAATTATTGGTTTTGTAAAAATGATGGGTATACTGTTATGCAAATGGGAGACTATTTCGTATCAAAAATCACAAGTATCAATAATCTTGTAGTGAATAACCCAATGGGAGTTTATTTAGGATGTGTTAGTCAAGCTAAAAATGTTTTGAATACTTCAACTGGAATGCTTACTGAATTTTTACCAATAACGGATATCACTATAAATGGAGTTTTGAATTTTGTTTCAGGCAAATTAATAGCAAACAATGGTTCGTTAAAACTAAATGGTGATGGTACTGCATATACTTGGCAGGCAACAGTTAATGGAGTAACTACAACTCAGGTTATCTCAAGTCCTCAAGCTACTGGAACAGCATCAGTAATTATTGGTGCTTCGGGAAGTATCGCTGGATCTGGAAACTCTACTGGTTGGGTAATTGGAAATTTGAAAAAACTAACCAATTCAGGTTATAGTCCATCATTCAGTTACGCTATAGGAGATGATAATTATTACACTCCATTGGCTGTAACTTTCACAGGAAATACTTCTGCAAATGGAGGTCTAACAGCTAGAACAAGTTCAGGCGATCATGCACAACTATCAAGTTCTGATTTATTCCTTGACAATAGTGTAAATAGAACTTGGACATTAACAAATTCTAGTTTAGCCGGTTTTACTAATTACAACGCTACACTTAATTATAATAATGCTGATAATGATGCTAGTAATACACCTAGTTATTTTGCTGCTCGTTTGTATAGCGGTTCAAGTTGGTCTAATTTAACAACTTCTGGAACACCAAGTTTAACAACAATGACAGTTACAGGTATAACTGGTTTTGGAGATTTTGCAATTGGAGAACATTGTGCTAATCCAATTGCCGGAGGAACAATTGCTGGAGAGCAAACATTATGTACACCTGCAAATCCAGCTGCCTTTACTAATGATACTTTACCAAGTGGTCAAACAGGAGTTTTACAATACCAATGGCAATCTTCTACAGATAATGTTACCTTTAGTGATATAGCAAGCGCAACTTCAAGTACGTATAATGCTCCTTCAGGATTAACTGTAACTACCTATTACAAAAGATTAGCAAGAGTTTCTTGTCAATCAAATTGGACGGGAGCTGCAGAAAGTAATGTAATTACGGTAACAGTTCATACAACTCCATTACCCTCAGCCCTAGCTCAGATTTATTCTGGTGGTGCTACTGTTGCTAACTTAATAGCTTCGGGTACTGAATTAAAGTGGTATGATACTATTACAGGAGGAGGTTCTTTATCTAGTTCAGTTTTTTTAGCATCTGGAACTTATTATGTATCTCAAACATTAAATGGTTGCGAGGGTACTAGAGCTTCGGTAGCCGTTACAATCAATATGACTACTCCCCCTGTTACAACTCCAATTTCTTATTGTTATGGTGCTACAGCAGTCCCATTAACAGCTATTGGAAGTGGTAGTAATTCTTTGATTTGGTATAATGATTCGAATATCCTTTCGGTTCTTCCAAGTGCGCCAACTCCAGTTACGACAACAATAGGAACAAGAACTTATTATGTAGCTCAAAGATTACCAAACGGTTTTGTTAGTCCAAGAGCTTCTTTAATAGTAACTACATTAGCTTTACCATCTACACCAGGAACCATCAGTGGAGTAACTAATCAAGGTGGTATCGTTGGAACTACTACTACTGCACAATACACATTTACAAGTATTGCAAATGCTACGTCTTATGTTTGGACTACTCCAGCAGGTGTAAATATCATTTCTGGACAAGGAACAACAACATTAACGGTTAATTTTAGTGGGGTTGCTTTGACTGCAGGTACAATAGGAAATATTACAGTTAAATCTGTTAATGCATCTGGTTGTAGTAGTGCTTTAAGAACATTGACCCTTTCTGCTTTAGTACCAAATTCTGTTAGTAATGTATCAGGTCAAACAGTGGGTATTTGTTCTGGATCTAGTTATAACTATAGCATAACTGCTCCTTTGAACGCAACTTCTTATTTGGTTACAGGGCCAGTAGGTTCAATTGTTAAATCAGCAAGTAATTCTAGTAATACCTCTAACGTTTTAACAACATCTGACTTAGTATTTTCAGTATTGTATCCATCAAACTTTGAAACTTTGTCAAATAAAACAATTACAGTTGTAGCAAAAAACAGATGTGGCAATAGCACAGAAAGCAAAACGATAACAGTAGCTACTTCAATGCCAACTATTGTATTTACAGGTAATCCACGTTTCGATAGAGCTATTGTTCAAACATATTCTGTTGCTAATTTT
>CANFHF010000073.1 GCA_947446635.1 Flavobacteriaceae bacterium | reverse complement strand
TTGCCTATTTATCTGTAGCTATAATCGTATTAATATTCGTATTTGTATTCAAAGAATCATTGCCAATATTTAATTTTAGCGCTTCGGGTAAAGCAGCAATGGAACATTTTAAGGAATCAAATTTAGCCCCAGAATCGTATGGTTCAGGAACAGAAGATTTGAAACCCGAAACGTACGGTGAACCTGCACCCGCAGAAGAATTAAAACCCGAAACTTATGGAGAACCTGCTTCAAAAGAAGAGTTAAAACCTGAAGTTTATGGAGAAGCACCAGTAGAAAATTTAAAACCAGAAGCCTATGGCGAAGTGGTATCCGATGAAATACCACAGCCCGAAGTTACCGACACCAACAAGGAAGGTGCTGATAAAACCTGGAGTACTTTTCTAACTTCAGAATGGGTTCCAGTTTCTGATAATCCAAGATTTGGATTGCTTGCATTGTTAATTGGAACTCTAAAAGTTACAATTATTGCGATGCTAATTGCGGGGCCATTGGCAATTTTAGCTGCACTTTACACTTCTACTTTTGCATCAAAACGAGCTAAAGAAATCATCAAGCCCGTAATAGAATTATTAGCCGCTTTTCCATCTGTTGTAATTGGATTTTTTGCTTTGATGGTAATGGCTACTTTTTTCCAAGATGTTTTTGGTTATGAAACCCGATTAAATGCCTTTATTGGTGGAGTTGCAATGGCACTCGCCGCAATTCCGATTATTTATACAATTTCAGAGGATGCGCTTTCTGCAGTCCCAAAAACCTACACCGAAGCAAGTTTGGCATTAGGAGCAAGCAAATGGCAAACGGCTTTTTTTGTAACGTTGCCAGCAGCAGTTCCTGGGATTTTCGCAGCGTTATTATTGGGAATTGGACGTGTTTTTGGAGAAACCATGATTGCACTATTGGCAACAGGAAATGCCCCATTGAATTCTTTAAATCCGTTTGAAAGTGTTCGTACATTTGCAGCGACAATTGGTTCGGAAATGGCAGAAACTGTTTTTGGAGACACACATTATAGTGTGTTATTTTTCATTGGTTCTTTACTTTTCATTTTTTCATTTGCATTAAATGCGATTGCGGAATTTTATATAAAAGGAAGATTACTCAAAAAATTTCAAGGTAAATAAAGTATGGAAACAGTATCAAACGAAGAAAATACAGCCTTTACTTTAGACACAACCGTGAAAAAAGACATTAAAGGAAAAGTTATTGTTGGAGCTACATTATCAGCTGTAATTATAATAATTGGAATATTATTATTGATTTTAGGAATCATCGTTTTCAAAGGTTGGAGTACTTTCTCTTGGGAATTTATTACGTCTTTTCCAACAGATGGAATGACCAAAGGAGGGATATTTCCTGCGATAATTGGAACTTTTATATTGGTAGTTGTAATGTCAATTGCAGCGGTTCCATTTGGAACAATTACCGCAATTTATCTCACAGAATACGCTGCCGAAAATTCTGTTTTTGCAGCCGCAGTGCGATTTTCGGTTAGAACTTTAGCCGTTGTTCCTTCCATAATTTTTGGACTTTTTGGATTGGGATTTTTCATCCAATTTTTGGGAGCCGGAGCCGATACCGTTTTTAACGGAGGTAAATTACATTGGGGACAACCCAACATTTTATGGGCAAGTTTAACTATGGCATTATTGACTTTGCCAGTGGTCATTGTTTCCGTTGAAGAGGCATTAAAAACAGTTCCGAGAGAATTAAGAGAAGCGAGTTTGGCATTGGGAGCTACAAAATGGCAAACTATAAAAAATGTAGTTTTTCCAGGTTCTATTTCTGGGATAATGACAGGAACGATTCTTGCCGTTAGTAGAGGAGCTGGTGAAGTTGCCCCAATTTTATTCACAGGAGCAGCCTATTATTTGGCTACATTGCCAAAATCAGTTAGCGACCAATTTATGAATTTGGGTTATCATATTTATATAATGTCAACGCAATCATCAGATGTTGAAAAAACAATGCCAATTCAATTTGCAACGACCTTGGTTTTATTAATGTTGACTTTGTCATTAAATATTGTAGCTGTAATTATCCGTTCAAGAATTAGAAGTAGAAAGCTATAATTTAGTCGAACTACTATTAAAATATAAAGAAATTCGAAATGAAAGACATTAAGATTGAAGTAAAAGATTTATCATTACATTACGGTGAAAAAAAGGCGTTGACTGATATTTCTATGCAAATACCAAGAAATAAAGTTACAGCATTGATTGGACCTTCAGGATGTGGAAAATCTACGTTTTTGAGATGTATCAATAGAATGAACGACCTTATTCCTAACGTAACGATTACGGGACAAATGCTTGTTGAAGACGTTGATATTTACGATAAAAATGTAGATGTTGTCAATATTAGAAAAAAGATTGGAATGGTATTTCAAAAATCGAATCCATTTCCAAAATCCATTTATGAAAATGTGGCGTACGGCCCTCGAATTAATGGTATTAAAGACAAGAAAAAATTGGATGAAATTGTTGAAAAATCCTTACGACAAGCAGCAATTTGGGAAGAATTGAAAGACCGTTTGGACGATTCTGCAATGGGACTTTCTGGCGGACAACAACAGCGATTGTGCATCGCAAGAACATTGGCGGTAAGCCCTGATATTATTTTGATGGATGAACCTGCAAGTGCATTAGATCCAATTTCGACTTCAAAAATCGAGGAATTAATTCACCAGCTGAAAGAGCATTATACCATAATTATTGTAACGCATAATATGCAACAAGCTGCAAGAACAAGCGATTATACCGCGTTCTTTTATTTGGGTGAATTGATAGAAATGGACAAAACAAAGACTATTTTTACAAAACCTTCAAAAAAACAAACCGAAGATTATATTACGGGAAGATTTGGATAGTAGTTTATTTTTAAACTTTAAAAAGAAAAACAATGGCGTCACAATTAGAAATAGAATTAGAAAAACTTAAATCTGCGATAATAAAAATAGGAAATCTTTCTGAGCACCAAGTTATTGAAGCTATGAAAGCCTTACTTTTAGAACCCGGAACAGAAGTTAGCGGAGTTAAAAAAACAGAAAATAAAATTGATAAATTAGACGTCAAGATTGACGAACTTTGTCAAGGTGTTTTCGCATTACAACAGCCTGTTGCTTCCGATTTAAGATTTATTATGTCGGCAATGCAAATCAGCAATGAAATTGAAAGAATTGGAGATTTGGCGGTCAGTGTCATCAAAAAAGCGAAGAACATTAATGAGAAACACGACTTGATTTCAAAGTTCAATATATCAGATATTACTCGGGAAGTTGAGGCAATTACTACCAAAACAAATGAATGTTTTCAGACTTTAGAAGAAAGTACGATTGGTGAAATTTTTATTTTAAACCGCGACATTAAGAACAAAAGCAACGATGCAATTCATAACATTGTAGTGGAGATGAAAAGTAATTCCAAAACAGTTGTTTCAGGAACGAATCTTGTAATTGTATTGAAACACATTGAAAGAATAGCGGAACATTGCACGAATATAGCCGAATCTGTGTATTTTATGATAAATGCAAAAATTATCAAACACGATAAATTCTTAGATAAAAAGTAAGAAATTACAAATTTACATACCTTCAAAACCGACTTTTATCCCAAAGA
>CANFHF010000072.1 GCA_947446635.1 Flavobacteriaceae bacterium | reverse complement strand
CATTACTTTCTGCAGCTCCCGTCCAATTTGATTGACAAGAAACTCTTGCTAATCTTTTGTAATAGGTAGTTACAGTTAATCCTGAAGGAGCATTATACGTACTTGAAGTAGCACTTGCTATATTACTAAATGTAACATTATCTGTAGAAGATTGCCATTGGTATTGTAAATCACCTGTTTGACCACTTGGTAATACATCATTAGTAAAGGCAGCTGGATTTGCAGGGGTGCATAATGTTTGCTCTCCAGCAATTGTTCCTCCTGAAGTTGGATTGGAATTAATTGTTACCGCAACAGCTCTTCTTGAACCCTCACATGAGTTTGCTATTTGGGAAACATAAAAGGTATTTGTTGTTAATGAAAATGAAGTACTTAAAGCTGTTACTCCAGTTAAATCACTATACCATTTTAAATCTGTTCCAGTAGCTACTAAATCAGAAACTAACGCTGAATTACAAAAAGTCTGTGCTGAAGCAGTTGGGGCAGGTGTAGTGTTAATAGTAACATCAACTGCGGTTCTAGCACTTTCAACCCCACCAATAGTTTGTGTTGCATAATAAGTTCTTGTTGACAAAGACGTCGACGGGTCTAAAACGAAACCACTTGTAGCATTCGCATACCATTTGATTCCTGTTCCAGTAGCAACTAATTGAGATACTAAAGCAGCATTACAAAAAGCTTGGTCACTTACAGTTGGAGGTGTAGTAACTATTGCTCCTCCGATGGCTAAAGCATCTGCAGATGTTGCTGCTACAGAATAAAATCCCCAACCCCCAGTTGTACTTTGACCACTAGCATAATATCGTAATGTAACTGTTGTGCCATTAGGAATGTTCTGTAACTCAGGAATTGTTGATACATCAATTGTTCCTAATGTTAAAGATGTAGATTGTACTGAAGAACCTATTAACGTAAATGGCGAATTATTTAAACTATAAGCAAATTGGGAAGAAACCCCTGGTGTTGCATAATAACCAGCTGTTCCGTTAAAGACAGCATCAATAGTAGATAATGACATTGCAGTTCCTGAAACAGGTTGAAGTGTAATCTGGAAATAATCTGTGTTTGTCGTTGCAATACCATTGTTTTGAAAACCGGTACTTCTAAATGAATTAGCTCCAGTGCTTGCTGCAGCACCAGCACCGCGTGTCATATTTGCATTACTACCAGTTGCAACAAGGTTGTTAAAGGTAGTTGCAGGAGCGGTTGCAGTTGCATTAAAACCAAAAACATTCCAAGCAGCAATTGGAGGAGGTGTTATTTTAAGAGTACGTACCACATCAAGTGCCGCTAAATAACTTGCGTTTCCTGATTGTGAAGCGGTGATATTAGTTGTCCCAACGCCTACAATAGTTACCACACCTAATGAAGTTACTGTTGCTACTGCTGAATTTGAACTTGAATAGGTTACTACGCCTAATGAACTAGCTGTTGCAGCTAAAGTAAATGATGCGTCATTTGTATATCTATTGTTAATTGTAGCAAAATTAATAGTTTGTGCTTTTTGATTAATCAATAAGGTTTGTGGTACATCTGTAGCCGCACTATAATTTGTATTTCCAGCTTGTGAAGCAGTAATAGTAACGCTTCCACCAGTTAATATAGTAACTGTATTTCCACTAATTGTAGCGATACTAGTATCTGAACTTGTAAAGGTAACTGCATTTCCTGAAGCACCTCCTGTAGCTGTTACAGTAAAAGCAACATCCCCAAAAGTTTTTTGAGTTAAAACTCCAAATGTAATTGTTTGACTAGCTTGAAGAATAGTTCCTGTTACTGTAGGTTGAGTTAATAAGTAACGATTTGATTCCGTTCCTTGTAATACAAAATTTGGCGTAACAGCAATTCCAGTACCTGCATTTGTTGAGTTGAAAACAGGTGTGTTTGTAATAGAAACATCATCGCTTCCAACTTTTCCATTTAAAGTTGCGGCAGTAATTGTAGCGGAATTTGATCCGTCATACGTTTTTGAGGTTACAGCAACTCCTGAAATGGTAAGTGTTTTTTTATTAATTGTTAAGGTCTGTTGAACATCTGTTGCGGCATTGTAACTTCCATTTCCTGATTGCGATGCAGTAATAAGTATTGATCCAGGTTTGTGAATGGTTACCGTAGTTCCCGAAATAGAAGCAATAGTATCATCGTTACTTGCAAAAGAAACCGTTAATCCAGAATCGGACGTGGCAACTAAATTGAAAGTAGCACCACCGTAGGTCACAGCACTTGGGGTATTAAATGTTATTGTTTGATTAGCTAATGAAGTATTGATTACAACTTGATTTTGTTGCACACTTGATGCTAAGTTGAAATTTGAATTCCCTGCTTGAGAAGCCGTAATTATTGCTGTTCCTGATCCTACAACAGTTGCTGTATTTCCAGTGATTGAAATCACAGCCGTATTTGAACTAGAATAGGATATTGTTAATCCTGAAGTCGATGAAGCATTTAATGAAAACGGAGCATCGGTATCTAATTTACTTGGTAAAGCACTAAAAGTGATGGTTTGGTTTGCTTTGTTTACAGAAAGTGTTTGTTGAACCGAAGTTGCTCCAGAATAATTTCCGTCGCCTGATTGTGAAGCAGTAATAGTTGTTGAACCTCCACCTACTACAGTTACGGTATTTCCTGATATTGTAGCTACACTTGTATTAGAACTTGTGTAGGCAACCGTTAATCCAGAACTTGAAGCACCATTTAAAGTGAATGTAGCATCACCAAATGTTTTAGAAGCTAACGCACCAAAAGTAATTGTTTGACTTCCTTGTGCAATGGTAAGCACAACAGTTTTTGTATCTGTTCCTCCAACATTTGTTGCTGATAGCGAAACGTTGAATATACCTACTGCTAATGGAGTTCCTGAAATTACTCCAGTTGCAGTAGCAATTGAAAGACCAGAAGGTAATCCAGTTGCAGCATAAGACGCAGGTGAATTTGAAGCTATTGTTGCATAACTAAAAGAAGTACCAACGGTTCCATTTGCAGTTAAACTACTAGAAATTACAGGAGCAGGAGCAGCTGTAACTGTTCCGTATAAAGTAACATCATCTAATCTAAAGGTTCCTGTTGGAGCTGCAGCTGTCCCAGTTAAATCGGCTCTTTGAGTTCCGTAAGGGTAAACTCTAAAGGTTATTGTTCCAGAATATGGAGTTGAAAAATCTGTAAAATCCCAAGTAGCTACTGTTCCCGTAGTTGGCGTAACAGGAGCCGCTCCCCAAGTTGTTGAAGTTGCAAAACCATCAGTACTATACCTAACTTCTAACTGATTTGGTGCGGTACCACTTGCTTGTCTAAAAAAAGATAGTGATGTTAGATTCAATTTATACCCAGTAGTTGCTGTTGCAGAAAATTCAATATAAGAGGTATTGCTAATACTTGAAGTGGCATTTAATGTAGTTGAATTAAATAAATTTGCTAAAGCTGTACAAGTGACAGTGCTTCTTGTTAATGCAGTTCCACTTGCATTTGCAAGCATAGTAGCAACATTTCCATTTGTAGGACATGCTGTAACTCCTGTAAATTGGTTTAAGTATAAAATACTATTTACTGTAAGTGTTTGGTCTATGCTTGATGCTGCACTAAAATTCACGTCGCCAGATTGAGATGCTGTAATTGTTGTAGTTCCAGCTCCAACTATTGTTACCGTGTTTCCTGATACAGTAGCTACAGCAGTATTAGAACTTGAATAGGTTACTGTCAATGAAGAGCTAGCAGTTGCTGATAAAGTAAAAGGAACATCAGAAACCGACTTTATTCCCAAAGCAGCAAAAGTAATTGTTTGAGTAGCTTGCGATATTGT
>CANFHF010000071.1 GCA_947446635.1 Flavobacteriaceae bacterium | reverse complement strand
GTACTCGTGGAAATTTGTTCTGTGAGTTGGTCTAAGTCGATAACGCCTGATTGAACAGCACGAGGAAAATAGCGAAAAGGTTTGGAAGAATTTATAGGATTACTGTTTGCAACTGCTATTAATTGGAACTGCCATAATGAATAATTTTTTTGTTGGTTCGTACTTAGTTTGAAGCAGATCTTGACAAAGATAACGCTTTAACCTTACGATTGTATAAAATGACGCTGGTCATTTATATAAATCACCAAGGTGAAATTATAAAACGACCGTGGTGAAATTACAAAATCACCACGGTCGTTTTATTCGTTCGTCCTTACAAAGCATTTGGCTTTACCTGACGGGGTATGAAATTGATAGGTATTAAGATTCAACAACCATCAACCAACTATCAACCAACTACTTAAACATGTCTTCCATTCCTGGAATAATCGGCATGTCAACTCGGGTAACAGCATCCAATTCGGCTTGGTTTACACTTGCAGCCTTTTCAATTGCCTTGTTCATTACCACAATTAGGTAGTCTTCTAGTTGGTCTTTGTCTTCCAATAAAGCGTTATAATTAATATTGTTCCTCGAATTAGCTTTTGTACTTCCTAATTACTTACATATAGATTTATAGCTCTAAATTCTTCATAATTTGGTCAATAAAAACTGTCAAAAACACCCCGTATAATTTATTGAATCCTAAAAGTTACCGTTTATTTCCAAATACGCCCACTTATTACTTGGTGTTTTATATTCGTTTTTATTTATATTATGTTTACAGATATTATACAAAATATTTTAACTAAACAAATCATGAAAAATTATTATCTAGCACTTCTTCTTTTTGGGTTCATTTGTAATGCTCAAATTGGAGTTGGAACAACTTCACCCAATTCAAAATCAGTATTGGATTTGACTTCAACTACCAAGGGGTTTTTACCTCCACGAATGACTTATGCTGAAAAAACAGCAATTCTTAGCCCACCAGCAGGTTTACAAATTTGGTGCACAGATTGTAGTGCTACGGGCGAATTACAAGTTTTTAACGGGACAAGTTGGGTAACTTATAGCCTTATTGCGGGTTCTTTACCTCAACCTAGTGCTCCATTAAACGTTACTGCTACAGCAATTTATAAGCAAGCTACTGTATCTTTTTCTGCTCCAGCTTCTAACGGTGGTAGTGTTATTACGGGTTATACCGTAACTTCTTCTCCTGGTAGTTTCATCGCTACAGGGGGAAGTTCTCCTTTAATCGTTACAGGATTAACTAATGGTACTTCTTATACATTTACTGTTGTTGCCACTAATTCAATCTGTAATTCACCAGCATCATCTGCTTCGGTTGCCGTTGTTCCTAATTGTGGAGCCTATATAGCCTCAGGAGTTTACAAAGTTTTTGCGTGCTTCAACCTTGGTGCTACAGATACTACAGGTGACGAGAATACACCTGTACAAGGCACTAATGGTGATTATTACGAGTGGGGTAGAAGTACACCTGCAGCAACTACAGATGCTATTATAGGTACTTGGAACACTACCGATGCTAGCGATGGTTCCTGGTTAGATGCCAGCAAAACTGCCAACGACCCATGTCCTACTGGGTTTAGAGTACCTACAAATGCGCAATGGATTGGTGTGGCAAACACCTCTTTAAACACCTTGAGTCATATGGGATCTTGGGTGAACGACGGTAATTTTACAACGGCAGTAAGCTTTGAGACTGCAACCGTCAAAACACTTACTTTACCATCTGCCGGCAGACGGTTCACCGATGGTTATTTGCTCAGCCGTGGTCAAAACGGTTTCTACCAGTGTAGTACCGTGAATGGAATCTATTCTCATTACCTTTATACCACTTGGACTAGCTGCAACACCACCTGGGGCCTTCGTAGACTCGGATACTCTGTGCGTTGTATTTCAGAATAATTCGATTGTTAAGTCAATTTGACCGTTTAATGAATGAATCTTTGTGTGTGCCCTCTTGCATACACAAAGATTTTTTTATTATAACCTATCGTTCACTTTTTAACAAATTAAACGGTTACCATTCAAGAAGAAATTATTAAAAATAGAGACACTAAATGATGAAAAAAAGTACAACCCTAATTGCTGTTATTTCCTTAATCAGTTGCTATGCAAAGGCGCAAAACATAAACCTTGAGTTTCCCTATTTTGCAGGGCAAACCTATTCTTTTAAAATATTTCAGGGCGACAAACAAATTACTTTAAAAGAAGATACCATTCACAAAGGAGGCAAAGTACAACTTGTAATTCCCAAAGAATATCATAGCTACAAAGGCATGGCGCAATGGTATCTAACCAATAGCAAAACAGGAGGCGGTCTCGATTTAATTATCAATAACGAAGATTTTTCGGTTACATGTCTGGATTCAATTCCCACTAATGAAAGCATCCTTTATTCGGGAAGTGAAGAAAATACTTTTGGTAAAAGTAATTATAAGATTCAGCAAGCTTTGTTTGAGAAACACGATGCGCTGTTATCCGCTGTCCGAGCGTATTCTAAAGACTATAAACTGTATCCTATTTTTGACAGTGAATATAAAAATATTGAAAGTCAATATTCATACTATTCAAAGAGCCTTGCCGAAACGCCACTTTATGCTGCCCGCTTTCGACAAATTGTGAATCTTACGATGGGAATTGGCACGATTATAACCGCAGATGAAAAAGCAAAAGCCAATAATATTAATGATTTCATGGTAAACGAGTTGGATTATGCAGCTCTTTATACATCCAACCACTGGGGAGGCGTAATCAATAATTGGGTGCAGCTACAAACCATGGTTTTCAAAGACGATACCAAGTTATTGCAAGACGCTAAAATTATTTTGCACCGTTTGCCATCCGATATAATCTATACCGATTTTGTGGTTAATTTAACCAAAGAGTTAAGTAAAATTGGAAAAGATCACATTTTAGAAGCGCTTACATCAGATATAAAAAACTCCAAACGCTTGACGCACTATGATGGTGTTTTGAATATATACCAACAAGACCTTTCAGGAAAAGCGCCAGATTTGACCATTGTATCTTTTGAGGGTGCAAAAGAATTAAATAAAAGCAAAACATCTCTAATCAAAACATCGGAATTGAACTCAAAATTTACGTTGTTGGTTTTTTACAGGTCAGGTTGCGGTCCTTGTGAAGAAACCATGAAAGGGCTTGTTGATAATTTTAAAAAAATGACTAGCAAAGGGTTTAGAATTATAACTATTGCTGCAGATACCGACGAAAAAGTTTTCAAAGACACCTCAACGCCTCTTCCATGGTCTGATAAATATTGTGATTTTGAAGGAGCTAAGGGTATCAATTTTAAAAATTATGCAGTAATTGGAACTCCTACAATTTATTTAATTGATAGTATTGGGAAAATACTTTCCAAAATAGCAACTATTAGCGAGGTTTTGGAATTTGTGAATCTTCAGGGTTAGTCGGTTATTTGTTTATTTGTTGATTTGTTGATTTGGTTATTTGGTTGGTTCGTAGAAACTAGAATGATTTAAGGTTTGATTGTTGATGCGGTTAGCAAGGCTCTTGAAATGTGGTGTACTAAGCTGAAAACTACTGCTTGACAGTCGGTTTCGGTGAGGGTTGTACTCGTGGAAATTTGTTCTGTGAGTTGGTCTAAGTCGATAACGCCTGATTGAACAGCACGTGGAAAATAGCGAAAAGGTTCGGAAGAATTTATAGGATTACTGTTTGCCACTGCTATAATTGGAACTGCCATAATGAAAAGGTTTTTGTTGGTTCGTACTTCGTTTGAATCGGAACTTCACAAAGATAACGCTTTAACCTTACGATTGTATAAAATGACGCTGGTCATTTATATAAATCACCAAGGTG
>CANFHF010000070.1 GCA_947446635.1 Flavobacteriaceae bacterium | reverse complement strand
CATTTGAAGTTAAAATACTCAATTCAAAAGCAGCATTTACAAATTTTGAATAATCGTAATTGTTTTCTTTTCCAATTTTTTCAACCATTGGGGCAATTCCATATCCAATCGATTTTGTTGCATACAATTTCAATTGCGCTGTCAATAAATCTTTTTCAGCAGGAATATATAAATCTTTGAAAAAACCATCCGCCATTTCAGTAATTGTCGGAACCATTGTCGCGCGTTTTGCAGCGTCAGCCTTAACATAATTGTCCAATTGTTTTCCTAAAGTTCTTCCAATTGCACCAAAAGAAGTCGTTCTCATTAACTGTTGCAAATAATTATCGTGACGTGATTTCTCATTTGTCAACGCATAATACGCATTTATATTCGCAATTACATTTCCGTATTTTGCTTTGTTTGCAGCTTTATTTGCCCATTTGTCAAACTTAGCTTCTTGAATAGCTTTAGATTTTGCAGTACCAAATTTGCTTAAAGCATCAATCATTCCTTGACGGTTTTTCCAATAATTGGCAGTCGAAGCAAATTTTGAAGCATACACTAAATTCAAAGCATCACTTTGCTCCATATATTTCTTCATATTATCCATTCCAGTTTTTGCACCTTCAACCCAAGCCGGATATGCAAACTTCACGTTTTGCTCAATTCCACCTGCTGGCATCCAACGGTTTGTTCTTCCTGGATAACCCAAAATCATAGCGAAATCACCTTCTTTTACACCGTTTAAATTCACAGGCAAGTAATGTTTTGGATTCAATGGAACATTATTCGTAGAATAATCGGCTGGATTTCCATCTTTATCAGCATAAATTCTAAACATTGAAAAATCTGCTGTGTGTCGTGGCCATTCCCAGTTGTCAGTATCACCACCAAATTTTCCTAAACTTTCTGGTGGAACTCCCACTAAACGAACGTCTTTATAATCTTGATAAACAAAATAGTAATATTCATTTCCTTGAAAAAATGGACGAACAGAAACAGTATATTTTCCACCTTCATTATTTTCTTTTTCAATAACTGCAATTTCCTGATTTACGGCTTTTTCTCTTTCCGTTTCAGACATTTTATCATTTACTTTTGCCAAAATACGTTTTGAGCAATCGTCCATACGCACAAAAAATCGAACATATAAACTTGATGGTTTCATTTCGGCTGCTTTATTTGCTGCCCAATAACCGTCTTTCAAATAGTTTTTATCAGCAGTCGATAATTCTGCAACCGCATCATATCCGCAGTGATGGTTCGTTAAAACCAATCCGTCTTTTGAAATTACTTCCGCCGTACAACCGCCATTAAACTGAACAATTGCATCTTTTAGACTGTGATTATTGATGCTGTAAATTTCTTCAGCGGTCAATTGCAATCCCATTTTTTGCATATCTCGGTGATTCAAACGTTCAATGAACATCAAAAACCACATTCCTTCATCCGCCTTAACGCTTGCAGGAATAAGCATAATCCCTAATAATAAGGATAAAATAATTTTTTTCATAGTTATAGTTTTAGTGCTGCGAATATAATTCTTTTTCACAATTCGATTGACATTCAGTCCCTAAAAACTACTGATTATCAGCAAATTTTAAGTTTTTATTAGTATTTGGGCGAATGGTCGGGCTATCCGCTGTATCCACAGTATTGCTTCGTGCCGAGCAATACCGCGGGATGCCGCTGCTATCCCTATCGCGGTTTTTGGGTAATTATGACGTCATTTGGTGGAATGTTAACTTCTGTCATTGCGAGGTACGAAGCAATCTCATCTCAATTTCACAATTAGTTGCTTTTCCTGATATGCACGGATTACAAATCCGTGCTATCTTGATTAAATTTATAAAAAGAATATGCGTTTGCGAAGAAGAAAATTACAATGTTTAATATCATAAAATTTTCTTCCGACAAAGAATATAATAACATAAGAGTTGGAATAGTGAAAAAAGTCAAAATTCTGAAAATATAAACCTCTCTTATTTGATCTATTAGATTTAGTAAAACTGTAATTAAAGTAAAAATTGACAAAAAAGGCACACATTCCAATTGAAAAAACAAAAATCATCCAAATATTGAAAATATTTTCGGCGAAGGAATCATTTAATTTCGAAAAACATAAAACCCATAACAGCTGCATTATAAAGCTTATAGCTCCGCTTAATAAAAATGTGGCTAAAATATTCTTAATAATTCTTTCGGAAAGGCTATTTGTCATATAAAATTATCTTTTTCTATTCTGAACGTTTGTTATTGTTGGAAACTTTTGTTTCCAATACAAAGTAGTTAATATGGGCTCCAATTAGGAAAGATTGTCTTTATAAATTAGCGTATTTCTTTCAAATGTAGTGTTATTAATTGTTCTCTTGTGGCAAAATGGACCAAAATGTTGTCGCAAATTCGCTACTGGTTGTTCTTTCTACTGTTACTTTCTAATTGCTTTTTGACTTCACTCATAAATAATTCAAAATTGTTAGTCTCAACAATTTTTACCAACTCAGAACTTTCAAGTCCACAAGCGGTTGTTGTAATTATAGGAATTCCTAAAGAAAGTGCTTTTAAAATCCGCCTTGGCTGGTGTTCTATATGTGTAGGATACACAATTAAGCCTATTTGCTCGAAGTTATCATTAAATCTTTCAATTTTAGAACTCTCCCAAAAGGTATCATTTTCAATTATTCTGCCAGAAACCACCAAATTGATTTCTAATTCTTTTAGTAGTCGTTTTATTTCGTCTGCGCCTTTTCTATCAACTATAGAACCAGGAAAAAGCACTTTACTACCTCTTATTTGAATTTTTGTTTGATTTGGAATATCCCAAATTAACTTTTCAACTTTGTTCTTAAAAATTTCAGCAATTTCTGAATGTGGAGTGATTATTTTTCTAGCTTTTGTAAGGGCTAAATTTTCTAGTTCAATTAATTTTTTTGGAGCTCTAAAATCAGTGAGAGTTTTGCTTTCTGGGTTTTTTAAATATTCAAAATCAAGTCTTTCGTGAAGTTTCTCAATTGGCAATCGTGTCATTAAAACATCAAAAGTTCTACCGCCCAAAATACCTGTTTCATAAATAAATGGCAGCAAGTTTTGAGAAATTACCAAATGTGTTGTGTCAATTGAGATTTTTCTTGTTGCTGCAACTGCAATTTTTTTGTCTAGTTGTAATGAAAGCTCGAAGACATTGTTTTTGTTATTGGGAGCAAATCTGAGTTTTATAGCTCTGTAAATTCCTTGATACGTGGTTGACTTGATTTTTCCTGATTTCATTGCCAACCAATTGTAGCGTTCGGTCTTTATTAGGTAGTTTTTTTGTAATGGTACTATAAAACTGTCAGAACCAGTAGCAATTGATTTTACATAAGTATCGTATTCAGTCCATTTTTCATCAAGTATAAAAGTTGTTTTTGCAATTTCCTGTTTCACAGAAGTTCTATCTGGATGTTTAAAACAAGTAAGATTTCCACAAGAGTAACAGTCATTGAGTTTATTAGATTCTCTCAATTCAAAATTGTTTTCCGTTGGTGTTACATTAGTTTGTTTACTTTTAAAACTTAGGAACAATTTGTCCGAAGTTAATTGTATTTCAATTTTAAAGTCAAAAGTAGATTTGAAACGCAAATCAATATAATTCCATTTTACTGTTGCGTCTCGATTTTGTTCAGCAAGCGATCCCTTAATAACTTTAGTGTGTTTGTGTCTTTCAACTATTTCGAAGTTGGACTTAAGAGCCGCGTCATAAAGTGCATTTGAAAGTTGACAAAGTCCACCCGCAATTGTTGGTACAATACAACCTTCTCTAATTTCCCGCCCTATTGCATATCCTTTACCAAAGTTTGGATTTCCAATGTGTTGCCAAAAACTAAAAACTTCATTAGCATTAATTTCAAGCCCGTTGAGTTTTTTTGCTGCAATTCTTATATTTTCAAT
>CANFHF010000069.1 GCA_947446635.1 Flavobacteriaceae bacterium | reverse complement strand
TGCAGGTGCTTGTATTGGAGCAACTTTTACTATTTCTGTAACGGTTAATCCTAAACCTGCTATTACAGATATAACTCCAGCTCCTATTTGTTCGGCTACTGCTTTTTCTGTAACTCCAGCAAATAGTGGTACTACAATTGTTCCGATAGGAACTACTTATACTTGGACACTTCCTGTTAGTTTACCTTTAGGTGCTGTGACAGGTGGAACCGCTCAAGCTACTGGTTTAAGTATTATAAGTCAAACACTAAGTAATATTACCAATGATTCAGCTACTTTAACTTATACTGTAACACCAACCTCTGGATCTTGTATTGGAAGTACTTTTAATGTTACGGTAACGGTAAACCCTAAACCTGTTTCTTTAGCTTTAACAAATAAATCATTCTGTAATGGGGTTGCTACAACTCCAATAGTTTTCAATAATACTGTTACGGGAACTACTTATGCTTGGACAAATTCTAATCCTCTTATAGGATTAACAGCTACTAGTGGAACAGGTGCTATTCCTGTATTTACACCAACAAATGCAGGTACCGCAGCTATTACTTCAACTATATCAGTTACTGCAACTGCTAATGGTTGTTCTAGTCTAGCCGAAACTTTTACAATAACTGTAAACCCATCTCCTGCAATTACTTTTTCTCCAACATCGCAATCCATTTGCTCAGATAGCAATTCTACTTTAGTAACTTTAAATAGTACTACAACAGGAGTTACTTTTGCATGGACTGCAACTGCTCCTACATTTACAACAGGTGTCATTACAAGCGGTACTACAACTATTCCAAGTCAACTTTTAGCTAATAGTACGAACGCTGACATTAGCGTAACTTATAATGCAACGGCAACTATTGCAGGAGGATCAACTTGTTTGGGAGCTACATATACATATGTTATTGTCATAAAACCAACTCCCCTTGTAACAACTGCACAAAGCCAAACTGTTTGTTCCAATTCTCCTTTTTCTATTGCACCAAGCGATGGAACCGGAAATATTGTTCCTTCTGGAACAACCTATTCTTGGAGTGCACCAACAGTAACTGGAGGAATGACAGGTGGCGCAGGAGGTTCAAACCAGACTACTATAAATGGTACTCTTATTAACACTACTGATTTTGTACACACAGCAACTTATAGCGTAACGCCAAAATCAGGAACATGTATTGGAATCCCCTTTACAGCTGTAGTATCAGTTAATCCATCCCCAAAAGTGCTCTTCTCAGGTGCTAATCAATTAATATGTTCTGGAACTGCCACTGCCCCTATTACATTAACTAGTTTAACTCCAGGAAATATTACCTATCGATGGACTGCTTCCATTCCTGCGGGAATTTTAGGCGCTACTGCCTCAGGTACGTCCGACACCATTCCTGTTCAAACGTTAACAAATACAACTACTAATGCACTTACAGCAATTTACACTGTTTGGGCTACTATTCATAACGTGGTAAATTGTGAAGGATTAGCTTTTACCTATTCTGTAACTGTTAATCCAGCCATAGTAACTTCGAGTGTACTTTCAAACTTTAATACTTTCAATTTAAGTGTTGCTGGTGGTACTGATGGTTCTATAGATGTAACGGTTAGTGGAGGTTCAGGAAATTACACCTATTCTTGGTCTGGTCCAAATAGTTTCACTGCAATTACCCAAGATATTTCAAATGTTAGAGCAGGAGCATATTCATTAACCATTACTGACGGTGTTTGTAATGCTATTGTATTGCCGTTCATTTTAAGAGAACCATTACCATTTATAATTCAAGAAATAGTACCCTCACATGTTAATGAATTGTGTAATGGAGCTGCTACAGCTTCTGTAACAATTGGAATTACACAAGAATCTATAGGGCCATACGATTATTCGTTAGCCCTACAAACTGGAGGAAGTGCTGGTAGTATTTTAAATTCAAATGCCTTGAGCTACAGTTTTACTGGATTGGCAGCAGGAACATATACCGCTACTGTTACAGATGCTAATGGAAGTACAAAAACCATTACGGGAATTCTAATTACAGAACCAACTGCCATTTCAACTTCGGTAAATGGACAAATTAATGTAGATTGTAATGGAAACAGTACGGGAACTGCTACTGTTATAGCAATTGGAGGAACTCCAGGCTATACCTATTCTTGGAATACAGTACCAGTTCAAACATCGGCAACAGGCACAGGGTTAAGTGTTGGTACTTATACCGTAACGGTAAAAGACGCCAATCTTTGTTCTGTTCAGCAACAGGTAGTAATTACTGAGCCAACAGCAATTGTTTCGTCTATAAGTGCGCATACAGATGTATTGTGTTTTGGAGATTCTACTGGAGATGCCACTGTTTTTGTAAGTGGAGGAACGCCAGGGACTGTAGGAACGGGTTATACTTATTCTTGGAATACTATTCCAATTCAAACAACAGTAACAGCAATTAATTTACCAGCTAGAACCTATATTGTAACCATAAAAGACGACCATCTTTGTGTGAAAACGCAACAAGTAACTATCCTAGAGCCTACAGCTGCTTTGAGTACCTTGATTTCAAATTCAACTAATGTGAGTTGTTTTGGCGGAAGCAACGGAACGGCTACCGTTTCAGCAACAAACGGGACGGCACCTTATACTTATTCTTGGAATACTAATCCAATACAAACAACAGTTACAGCTACAGGATTAGCACAAGGTACCTATATCGTTACCACAAAAGATGCTCATTTGTGTACAACAATTTCCTCTGTAACCATTACAGAACCTCTTGTATTATCAGGATCAATAACTGCTCAGACCAATGTTTTATGTTCTGGAAATAGTACAGGAGCGGCAACTGTTACGCCAACTGGAGGAACAAGCCCATTTATTTATTCTTGGGATACAACTCCAGTACAAACTTCGGCTACAGCATCAGGATTAGCCATTGGAACTTACACCGTGACCATCACCGATTTTAAAGGATGTACAAAGAATGTAACTGCAACTATTACAGAGCCAAATGGAATTGTAACTTCTATTTTATCACAAACAAATGTCGATTGTTTTGGAAACAGTACAGGAGCTGCAACAATTTTAGCTAATGGCGGAAACGGACTGCTAACCTATTCTTGGAGTCCAAATACAAATACAACCGTTTCAGCAACAGGCTTATTGGTAGGTACTTATACTGTTACCGTTACAGATGCAAATGGTTGTTCAAAAGTTCAGACCATAGTTATTACCCAACCAGCTGCACCATTAACAACAACGTTTGCAAGTTTTAATGATATCAGTTGCCATGGAGGAAACAATGGAACGATTGCGGTTACGGCTGCTGGGGGAACAACGCCCTATACTTACTCCTGGAATACAAGTCCAGTTCAAAGTACTGCAACTGCATCAAATCTTACCATTGGAACGTACACGTTAACAGTTACAGATGCGAAATTATGTACTTCACAAATTACAAAAACATTAGTAGAACCTGATGAATTATTAATTGCTGTAAATACCATTACGCCAATCATTTGTTATGGATCAACATCTGGAGCTATTGCAGTGAGTGTTAGTCAGGCATCTGTTGCCAATTATACTTATGCAATTAGTGGTACTAATTATTTAGGCGCAACCTATACCGCAACCCATACGCAACCAGGATTGAATTATACTTTCACAGGATTATTGGCAGGGAATTACACTATTACAATTACAGACTCCAATGGATGTTCAAAACAAATTGCTAGCAATTTAGTAACACAGCCTTTAAGTGCTTTGCGCATTACAAATTCTACAATTTCTGATTATAATGGTTTTAGTAATTCTTGTTTTGGTGCTCATAATGGAAGTATCAATCTTCAAACTCAAGGAGGGTATTTTCCTTATACTTTCCTATGGACAGGCCCCGCTGGTTTTACTGCTGCAACAGAAGATATTTCAGGACTTGCTCCAGGAGTTTACAATCTGACTATTACTGATACAGGTGGTTGTAGTATTCCATATACCTACACTATTACAGAGCCTTTAGATATCGTTATCATCACTGATTTAGAAAAAGACATCACCTGTTTTAATGATGCTGATGGGAAAATTCTCCTCACAATTACAGGCGGAACTAATACTTATACCTATTCATGGACTAAAGATGGAAGTCCTTTTGCTACCACACAAGACATTTCAAATTTAGCTCCAGGAACTTACACGGTAACTGTTTCGGATAACAATTTGTGTGGTCCTAAAACGCAATCCTACACGATAACGCAGCCTCCTATTTTAGCAGTAAGTCTTGTGAGTCAAACCAACATATTGTGTTTTGGATTTAATACGGG
>CANFHF010000068.1 GCA_947446635.1 Flavobacteriaceae bacterium | reverse complement strand
TGCAATAAATGTGATTCTGAGAATTAATCTAATTTTTTTTAACATAATTAATTGATTTATTTTACCTACTCTTTGATACAGTTTTCGGCGTCCCTGTTTAATTTCATTCTATTTCTTTAAAATAACGGGGTCAACCACGTCTTGAACTCCGTTTACCACGTTACCCAACGGGGTCATTGGCGTTCTAGACTTGGTTTACCCCGTTGTACAACCCAACGAATGGGGTTAGAGACGTGGTCAACCACGTTACCCAACGTGGTCAGTGGGGCTAAAGACGTGGTTTACCACGTCCTATAACGGGGTCAGTTGGTTATTGAACGTGGTGAACCACGTCCTACAACGTGGTTGACCACGTTTTTTAAGGGGTTGGAGTTGCAGCACTCGGTGGTCGTGCTCCTCCTGTGAAAAATTGTGCTATCTCGGAAACCTTTGTTTGGAATCCTGCCGCACTTGTCGAGGCTTTGTATTTTGCAAAGTCATAATCGGTTAGTGATGCTTGGTAGTTGTCGTAATCGTGCAAGATTTTCGCATTTCCTAAACCGTCTATTAAACTTTGCAAGCGCAGTATTGCGGTTTGCAGGAATTCGCGGGTATCGAAATCGCTGTTAAATTCTGCCCAATCAATATCAGGACTATTCAAAGTGGGTTGGGTGTCATGAAAACTTTTCACCTTATTAATAATAAGTTTGTTTTGTTCATTGACACTACCATACTGTTGGCGCTCGGTGGCGGAAAGGTTGGCTACTTTTTCTGAAAAGGCAAGTTCTAAACTCGCAAGGGCAGCGTTTACGGCTATTTTTTCTGGGACACTAAAGTGTCGGCTATCAAAATTGGTGAAAGACATAGGCTTTTTAAATTATGAATTATAAATTATTAATGTATGAATGGTTGTAGAGGCTGTTATATTTTGCCTTTACGAAAAGTAATTGTTTTGAGTTTGTTCCACAGAAAAAGTGGCTCAAAACGGGGCGTCCTCAGAATGGAACTACACAAAATGTAAAATAGGAGAGGTGCTAGTGCACAAATGTAGAAGTAGGACATAGGCATTTATTCATAGTTTAATGGTTGCGAGGGATGGTAAACTTAGGCTTTATTATTATGTAAAACGCTTAAAATAGTATTTAATTTTCAAAATAATTTACGAAATGTTTATTTATTTACGAATTTTAGAGTCGTTTTTCTGTTTTATCGTTAAGATATGTGGAGGTAACGTATCGATTATGGAATTAATCGTTAATTTTCCTTTTCTCAGATATTGTGAGTAGGGTTAATTCGGTTAATCGTTAATTTGGTTAATTGGGAGTGGGAAAAGTTGTTGGTTGATGGTTGATGGAAAAAGGGTTTATCCGTTAAAAACTTTGTGAACTTTGCGTAAATCTTTGCGCCCTTTGCGGTTAAAATCAAAAATCTGAAATCGTAAATCTGAAATCGAGAGGTTTGCGCGAAGGGTGGCTTCGGAAATCCTCTGTGGAACGAAGTGGAACAGAGATTGCAGCGAACGACCTGACCTCGTTTAGACAGATTGCCACGTTCCTCGCAATGACGTAAACGAGGGCGCGCCCAAAAAAAACTCCGAATTGTAAGTACAAAACGGAGTGGATTTCATCATTGTATGATGCTGTTATTGTGCTGTCCAGCCACCATCGACGGGCATTGCGTGACCTGTGACAAAGGAAGCGGCATCGGAACACAGCCAAATTACGGCATTGGCAACTTCATTGGGATTTCCCAACCGACCGATGGGTTCCTGAGCGGCATATTGGGCTTCGACCTCCTTTTTATTGCCCGTTAAGCGATCAATCATTGGGGTTTTTATGGCTCCTGGACAAACGGCATTGACTCGGATTCCAAGTTTTGCATTTTCTAAAGCGGCAGTTTTCGTGAGTCCAATTACGCCGTGTTTCGATGCGACATAAGCGGGAAGTCCAGGAAATCCAACCAATCCTGCGATGGAAGCACAGTTCACAATAGCACCATTGCCGTGTTTTAGCATTTCGGGGATTTCATATTTCATGCTTCCCCAAATTCCTTTGAGATTGACACCAATAGTTTTGTCCCAATTTTCTTCGGTGCATTCTGTAATTGTTGCTGAAGTGCCTTCGATGCCCGCATTGTTGAAAGCAAAATCCAATCTGCCGTAAACAGATATTGTTTTTTGAATCATTTTTTGAACTTCGGAAAGTTGAGATACATCACATTTTATAAATAGTGCTTCGCCACCAAAAGCGGTTATTGCATCTAATGTTTCGCTGTTTTCTTGCCAATCTACGAGTACGACTTTTGCGCCTTTATGGGCAAATAATAGTGCTGTGGCTCTTCCAATTCCGAATGAGGCACCTGTGACCAAAGCCACTTTGTTTTTGAACGGTGTTTCCATTTTTTAAATTTTATTTCAGAATTTGTTCGGCTTCTAATATGTTTTCGATGCCTTTAATAAGTGCGTCAGGATTGAAAGAAATGCTGTCAATTCCTTCGTCAACAAGAAATTGAGCGAATTCTGGCAAATCGCTTGGAGCCTGACCGCACAATCCAACTTTGATATTGTTGCGCCTTGCCGCGTGAATGGTTTGACTGATTAAATGTTTTACAGCAGCGTTTTCTTCATCGAATAGAGAACTTACTAAATGGGAATCTCTATCAATTCCCAAGGTCAGTTGTGTTAAATCATTGGAACCAATTGAAAAACCATCAAATATTTTAGCAAATTCATTGGCTAAAATCACATTACTTGGAATTTCTACCATCATGTAAATTTCCAATCCATTTTCTCCACGAACGAGACCGTTTTTTTCCATTTCCGAAATTACTTTTTCGCCTTCTTCGACCGTTCTACAAAACGGAATCATCAATTTCACGTTTAGTAATCCCATTTGGTTGCGGACTTTTTTCATTGCCAAACATTCTAAAGCAAATGCTTTTCTATAAAAATCACTGTAATACCTTGAAGCTCCACGGAAACCGAGCATTGGATTTTCTTCATTGGGTTCAAACTCGGCACCGCCAATGAGACTTGCATATTCATTACTTTTGAAATCACTCATTCTCACGATGACATCTTTTGGGTAAAAAGCAGCAGCTACGATAGAAACAGCCTCAGAAAGTTTATCGACAAAGTATTTTTTGCCGTCTTCATACCCTTTTGTGATTTCTTTTATGGTATTAATGGTTTCTTTATTAGTGATTTTTTCGGGTTCACAAACTGCCAACGGATGAATTTTTATAGAGTTTGAAATGGCAAATTCAATTCGCAACAATCCCACACCTTTATTAGGATATTGGCTCAATTCGAATGCGCGTTCTGGGTCGGCAAGAATAAACATTGGTTCTGTTTCGGGAAGAATTAAATTGGTAAAATCTTCTTCGTTTATTTCCCATTTTAATTTCCCATCATATACAATTCCTTCTTTGCCTTCGGAACAACAAACGGTTATTTCTTGACCGTCTGCAATACATTCCGAAGCATTTCCGCAGCCTACAATTGCTACAGTTCCTAATTCTCGCGCTATAATTGCTGCGTGGCTTGTTCTTCCGCCTTTATTTGTGACAATTCCTGCTGCTTTTTTTAAGATTGGATCCCAATCAGGATTTGTGAAATCGGCAATTAATATTTCACCTTTTTGAAGTTTATGCCCTTCTGCAGGACTTTCTAAAAATCGTGCTTTTCCTGTTGAAATTTTATCGCCAAGGGCAATTCCTTTGGCTAAAACTTTACTTTTCTCTAATAGTTTATAGTTTGTTTGGATGTTTCTGTTTTTTAATCCGTGAATCGTTTCAGGTCGCGCTTGAACAATATAAATTTGGTCGTTCAAACCGTCTTTTGCCCATTCAATATCCATTGGTTTTCGATAATGTTTTTCAATAGCGTAGCACCATTGCGCGATTTGGATGACTTCATTATCTGTCAAACAATATTGATTTTGTTTTTCCAATGAAGTCACACTATTTCTAATGGTAGTTTCTATGGAATTTCGTTCTTTTTTATCGGAATACCGCATGGTGAATTCCTTGCTGCCACACGTTTTTTTTAATATGGGACTCCAATTTCCATTGTGTAATGTTGGTTTGAAAACTACCCATTCGTCAGGAGTTACAATTCCTTGCACGATATTTTCTCCAAGTCCCCAAATTCCATTAATGA
Organism: Flavobacteriaceae bacterium; assembly: GCA_947446635.1. Lineage (GTDB taxonomy): Bacteria > Bacteroidota > Bacteroidia > Flavobacteriales > Flavobacteriaceae > Flavobacterium. Next base: position 162 of record CANFHF010000068.1, on the reverse strand, counting down.
TGATTGTATTTTTAAAACCAGTGTCAGGATCAATTGTAAATACTACTCCAGAAGCCGATTTGTCGCTACGAACCATTTGTTGAACTCCTACAGAAATTGCTATGTCTAAATCAGAAAATCCCATATCATTTCGATATTTTATTGCTCGATCAGTAAATAAGG
>CANFHF010000067.1 GCA_947446635.1 Flavobacteriaceae bacterium | reverse complement strand
TGTATTGGCATCAAAAGTTATCGTATTATTATTGGCGGTCCATTTGGCATACAATGTTACGCTTGCGGTTCCCATAGTATAACTTGCCCCATTAGCATAGGAAGTACCTGATCCGTCGGCTAAAGTGTTCCATCCAGCAAAAGTATATCCCGCTTTAGTGTAGGTGTTTGTAGTTAATGTAGCCGAAGCTGCTGTCGCAATCGTCTGATTGGACATGGCTGTTCCACTACCAGTATTGGCATCAAAAGTTATAGTGTTATTATTAGCGGTCCATTTGGCATACAATGTTACACTTGCCGTTCCCATGGTGTAACTTGCACCATTAGCATACGATGTTCCTGTGCCGTCGGCTAAAGTGTTCCAACCTGCAAAGGTATAACCTGCTTTAGTGTACGTATTTGAAGTTAATGTAGCCGATGCTGCAGTGGCAATAGTCTGATTGGACATGGCTGTACCACTCCCAGTGTTGGCATTAAAAGTTACGGTGTTGTTATTCGCAGTCCATTTGGCATATAATGTGGTGTTAGCTGTTATAGAAAAAGCCGAAGCAGTACTTACAGCATAAGTAGTACCAGTACCATCAGCCGCAGTATTCCAACCTGCAAAACTATATCCGGTTCTTGCTAATGTTCCTGAATTGGCAGCAGTTGTTACAGAAGCATTCGACGAATATGCGTTGGAATCAGTTGGCACATTTCCAGAAGTGGCACTATTTGAATTATAGATGACGGAATATGATGCAACAGTACCTGTAAGAATGACATCATCGATAGCCCATGTTTCTTGAACGGCATTACTTTGAAGTGTAATTCTAATTTGTAAATTTGTTACAGAAGGAAGTCCTGTTACAGTAATAGTTGTAATTGCACTACTTCCTGTTACTGTTAAGCCAGCACTTGTTCCAATATTTACAGTATGTGCTGTTAGTAAGTTATCAGCAGCATAGACTCTTGAACCAGATCCAGTTCCAGAAAAAGCCCATCTACCATTAGAACCAGTCGTTCCCGTGCAGCTAAGTGTTGATTGTTGGTACCAATTCGTTCCTCCATCAGGACTAATTTCAATTAATACCTGATCAACTGTTCTATCCATTCCATTACCAGTAGTTCCTACAGAAAAGGCTGCAACTCTAAATGAAGTGCTGATTCCAGTATATCCTGTTGTATTTATTGAGGCAAAAGTCAATGTTTGCGAGGTCGTAGTTGTTCCTGTTGCAGGACCTGAAAATCTGTAACCACGTGCACCTGCAGAATAAAGAGAAGAACTAGATGGCACATCAGAAGCTGTTGTAGTATAAGTTGTATACCCGGCAGTTGATGGCGTCCCTACATTTGTTGAACCAAACGTCCATGTTGGAGTGCTCGGTGTTACTTCAAAATCTTGCTTTGCAATAGTTACTTGCCCCCAACTCATTTGAGTCCCCATTAGCATCAATACACCAAATAGTAACGATTGAAAAGCCTGTTTAGAAAATAATGTTTGTTTCATAAGGTAAGGTATTAATTTTTATTTTGAGGTTGCATTTATTAATGTTGAAACCGTTTTTTAATGAATTTACGGTGCAAATTTAATTCAGGCATCGCAATTTTAAGCCATAGTTGAGGTTACGAAATTATTAAATTTACGTATATTAATGGCGGTTTTATTGGCAAATTGGCGGTTTTGTTAATTAGTAGTGGCTTCAAAAAGAATTGCTTTACAAAACTAAAATCAAAATGTATTAAACATCTATTTTTGTTTATTTGTATAAAAACAGTGCGACTATTAAAACCACAAATCGCTTTAGCTGGTATCCGCTTTTATTGATAATACCAAAAATTTAACACCCCTATATATTACGGTGTTTTAACGTTTTACGCTAAACACAAGTACTTGCAATACAGTATTTTAGTATTTTGTTTAAAAAATTGAAGCACTTTTAAGTTTGTTAAGAACTCTTGCCAATTGTGAATAAGTTTGGCTTTTTATAACATGATTTAGCACCTACCTTTGTAAATGTAAGTTAGACACTTTTGTAAGTGTACTAATACAAACTATAATTTTTTGTTAAACTTAAAATTTAAAAGCCATGGCTGTAAAATTTAAAGTACTTCCTCGGAAGAATCCTCAGGACATTACTGCTCCTGAGAAGTATTATGCCGCCGTTTCAAGTAACGGCGAAGTTGATATGGAAACCCTTGCAGGTATGATTGCCTATCAAAGTACCCTAACGGATACCGATTGTTATGCGGTGTTGATGTCTTTAGAGCACAACATTATTAGCGAACTCGGTCAGGGTCGTATTGTGAAACTTGGGAAGTTAGGGAACTTTCAAGTAAGCATTAGTTCTGGGGGAAAGGATACCGCAGAAGAGGTATCAGCAACCGACATTGTTAACAACCGCATTTTGTTCCGACCTGGAAAAAAGTTGCGTAACATGTTGTCTCTCTTAACGTACCGTAAAGCAAGCTAGAACCCCGTTTTTTAGTTGCGTTAAGTAAATGTAAGTCCTCGAGTATACCGCGCTCGGGGCTTTTTTATGCCCTTTTTTTAGCGAAACTTTTCGCCACTGCGACCTGATGCGACTTTTGCCACGTCCTGACCCGACTCAAGTTGCACCCTGATGCAGTGAAACCTCCCTCCTGTCCCATTGAAAATCGCTACTTATTAACAAAAAAAGAGTGTCAAATGTCAAATTCAAGGTTGTAGTATCGGAAATTTAGAGAACCTAAGTATGATAAATGGGATTTTTAGGGTAAAAAAAGAGGCGTTTTAGATCAAAAAAGAAGTGTTTTTAGGTCGTTTTTAGGCATAAAAAAAGCTCAAAAAAGCAGCTAGAACCCCGATTTTGAGCGTTAAGTAAATGTAAGACCTCGAGTAGTTACCGCTAACTGCGTCGAAATATGGTATAAAAGTATTGATTAAATCAACTTAAAAAAAGGATTTAATTTAAATTTATTAACAAATTTTGAGGAGGAAGTAGAAGACTAAAAGATAATAGACGAAGAGATGAAAGACAGAAAAGTGTCGAAAGTCTTAATGTCTTAAAGTCAAAAGAAAATTAACCACTGATGCGCAGATTAAAAAAAGAAAGGTAGCCACGAATTATTAAAGATGAAAGATGAAAGACTTAAAAAATAACCGCAGATTCGCAGATTAAAAACAGACAAAGAGATGAAAGATGAAGAGATGAAAGACTGGAAAAAAATCTGCGCATCTGCGGTTAAACCTTTGTTTCTTTTGTTTTACTTATATGCCTTTTGTGGTGAAAAAACCTTTGCGACCTTTGCGGTTAAGAAAAATGTGTCGAAAGTCCTAAAGTCAAACGAACGAGTCGTCTTGTCCACAAACTCATAACTTATAATTCATAACTTATAATTATTTTCCCTTTGCGGTTAAGAAAAAAATGTCGAAAGTCGAAAGTCCTAAAGTCGAAAGAACGAGAAGTGGTTCCCTCCCATTCACAACTCATAACTCATAACTCAAAATTCATTATTAATAACCAATTGCTTTTACAGTTACCGTTTCATTGTCTTCTGATGTGATTTTCAGGAACAACACCTCGTTGGTTGCTGTTAAACCTTTCAATATCGTTGTCGTTGCATTGATGTTTGGCAGTTTGTAAATCAAACGACCTGAAATGTCATAGACCTGAATTTCTTTCATCGTAATTCCTTTAGTATTCACATGGAACCAATCGGTGTTTTTGTATACAATCACAGAGTTTGGATTGAAATTCGTTGCTGGAATTCCCAATGCTTGCGTGTAAACCAACTCAAAACGAGCGTCAAATGTACCGGCATCGGATGCAAACGTATAAGGAGAAACTTTGATGTTGTGATCGGTTCCCATTAAGTTATCACGAACAAAGATATCTTGATTACCTGAAAACAATCCGTCAGTTTCTGTCAATGAAATCGCATAATTTCCAATATAAGCAGCTTTGAATCCTAATGGCACCACATCGCTTGAATTGAATGGCAGGCTACGTCCTTGAATGGTGTAATCTGCAATACCAATTTTTGATGACAATGAACTTCCTGTAGTTCCAAAGGTCAAACCATCATAATTAACATCTACATCTTGTGTTGCACCTTCAACGTAACCTACTAATATACTATTTAAATCAGTTCCAGTATCCGTTTTCAAGTTCAACCAAATACGGTTTCTTTCTATTGGAGTAGTTCGCATGAAATTAGCACTATTGTTTCCAGTTCTTAATCCGTTAGTAAAGGAAACGGTACCCGCAGATAATGCTTTTACAAGGAATCCTTGACCCACTTGTATAGTGCCATCAGGTCTAATAGCAGTTGAATGTCCATTTCCAGTCGCTGCAGGAACTCCATGAGGCTCGTTTTCTGAAGCCGCTGTT
>CANFHF010000066.1 GCA_947446635.1 Flavobacteriaceae bacterium | reverse complement strand
TTAAATATGAAATGTCTGAGCAGCAATACGCTGATTTTTTAAACACACTTACCGCTTCTCAAAGACAAGGGTTAGGTGTTGCTGGAGTAAATATATTTAATTCAAATGGGCAATATTTTACTTCATCACCAAATAGAGCATGTGGAAATGGAAATGCATATCGTTTGTTAGCTTATGCAGATTGGTCAGGATTACGTCCAATGACTTTTTTGGAGTTCAATAAAGCAAATAATGGACCTTTATTTCCAGTAAGTGTCAATTCTTCTAATATTCCATGGTGGATAAATAATAATAATAACCTAAATGAAGTCGGGTCACTTGCAAATAATTCTACTGCTAATAGGGTAGATTCTGGAGGAAGTTATTATGGTATCATGGATTTTACTGGAAATGCATATGAACCATGTATTAAACTCAATTATAACTCATTTACTAATGCAAATGGTAATGGTGTCATTGGTTCTAATGGTGAATCAGATGTAATTAACTGGAATTCCGGAGAATTTTCAAGAACTTCAGCGGGAATGATTATTTTTATTGAAATTGGAAATGATTATAATAGTAACAATAATAATTATCCAACAAATAACGGCTTCCGCTACGTGCGCTCTGCAGAGTAATTTTTAGCTTCTATAACATGAAAAAAATACTCCAAATACCCAAAACAGGTCTTGGTATCCTTATGGTCTGTTTGCTCGCTTGCACAACGCTCCAAGCCCAATCGGTTCTCCTAACTTCACCAAACGGTGGCGAAAGCTGGTTGGGAGGTTCTACACACGCCATCACCTGGACCTATACCAATGTAGATAACATTGCTATTGAATTTTCCAGAGACAACGGACTAACATGGTCACTGCTTACCAGTAGTATTCCAGCAAGTGCCTTAAGTTACACCTGGACGGTGCCAGCTGTAGGTTCTAATTTGTGCAAAATGCGCATCACCGATGTCTTGCAATACAACCAAGACGAAAGCAATACGACGTTCACTATTCCAGAACCTATTGTTTCCCTTTCCTATCCCATAGGCGGCGAGAGTTTTGGTACCGGAACCGGGCAATACATGGAGTGGACTACTGTAGGAGTGGCTACCGTTATGGCGCAATATTCTACCGACAACGCTGCCACTTGGACCGACATTGGTACGTTTCCTGCCGGAAATAACTATTGCAATTGGGTTGCGCCAAGCACCGTTACCTCGCAAACAAAAATACGGGTTTACAATGTGGAAAATGCCGTCAATCAAGCCACAAGTCCCGCCGTTTTTGCTATAACGAACGTGCCAACAACCGCAACAGAAAAATACTACGGTGGCAGCAATGATGGCTACAAAATGGCTTCGTCTTTGCCCGATGCTATCACAGTTGCATCTCCTAATGGAGGCGAAACTTTTTATCCTACCAATGGCATTAACATCACCTGGACTTTTAGAAACACCGATTATGTTAAAATTGAATATTCCACCAACAACGGGAGTTCATGGAACCTCATTACGGCTTCTGTTGCGGCAGATACACAAACCTATCCCTGGAGCATTCCCAACAGTCCGTCAACACAATGCTTGATAAAAGTATCTGATGTAGGGAGTACTTTAAGCGATGTAAGCAATGCCACTTTTACGATAAATTCGGCTTGGGTAACGCTAACGTATCCCAACGGAGGCGAATCTTTTGGGGAAGGTACCGGACAATACATCGAATGGAATTCCAATGCAGTTGCTACCGTTTTATTAGAATATTCTACAGACAATGGCGCCACTTGGACCAGTATTGGAACTGCCCCAGCAAGTAATAATTATGCCAATTGGGTAGCGCCCGCAGGAGCAAACAGTCAATGTTTAATTCGGATTTCCGACAGTTCAACACCAGCCGTTTCCGATAGTACCGATGCTACTTTCGTAACTACAACCGTACCCGTTGCGGATGTTGCCAAATACCGTGGTGGCAGTTATGATGGCTACAGTATGGCGAAAAACCTACCCGATAACATCACAGTTACCAGCCCCAACGGTGGCGAAACTTGGACAGGTGCTTCCACGCGAACCATTTCGTGGACCTACACCAATGTAGATAACGTGTCGGTTGAATTCTCGCTTGACGACGGTATCACTTGGGTTACTTTAGCAGCAAATCTTCCAGCCTCTCAATTGAGTTATTCTTGGACAGTGCCTACCACGCCTTCCTATACGTGCCGGGTGCGGGTGAAAGACCTTATCAGTCCCGTTTATGATATGAACGATACGGCTTTTATTATTCCAAATTCATGGGTACAATTGAAATATCCTAATGGTGGCGAATCTTTTGGAGCAGGAACAGGACAATACATTGAGTGGGATTACAGTTATATTCAAACTTTAAAATTAGAATACAGTATCAATAATGGAACTACTTGGGCAGTTATTGGTACCGCCAATGCAGCCGATAAATATGCCAATTGGGTTGCGCCTTTAGATATTTCCACTCAAATATTGCTTCGTGCCACTGATGTAAATAATGCACTGTTTACCGATACTTCTGATTTGGTTTTCAGCAATTTTGCTTTGCCAACCACAGCGTCCGAAAAATACTATGGTGGCGCCAATGATGGATATTCGATGTACAGTTTTAAAGATACTTATATCAATGTTTTAAAACCTAACGGTGGAGAAATATGGGGTAACGGAACGACGCAAGGCATTAATTTTTCAACTTTGAATTTGACGAGTAACCTAAAAATTGAATATTCAACCAACAACGAAGCCACATGGACAAGTTTGGCAACCAATGTTGCCAATACGTTAGGAACTTATAATTGGACTATTGCCGCGGCACCATCAACCATTTGCAAAGTGCGAATTACCGATACCGATACAGGATTAGTAACCGACAAAAGTGATAATTTCTTTACCATTGCCAATGTGAACGGTATTGTAACCAATGCTTTGGGAACCAACAGTTATTGCTCGGGACAAACCACAACGGTAAGTTTTACCAAGAACACAACATTCAACGCTGGAAATAAATTCATTGCACAATTATCAGATGCACAAGGAACATTCTCTGGCGCTTTAATAAACATTGGAGAAATAACTTCGCAAGTTCCAGCACCTATTACCGTAACATTTCCAGCGGTTTATACCAGCTCTTCTTTGTATCGCATTCGCGTTATTGCTACAGATGCACCAACGATTGGAACGGACAACGGCACCAATTTTACCATAAAACCATTACCAAGTGTGAGTTTAGGTGGTCAAGCTACTATTTGTAGCGGCAGCAGTTTAACATTAAATGCGACGAACACAAGCAGTACGTATTTATGGAGTACTGGTGCAACAACCTCAACAATTAGTGTGAACAGCGCAGGAACCTATCAAGTTGCGGTAACTAATACTTGTGGAACCACCACCGATTCAATTGTAGTTCAAGTAAAAAACAGTCCAGTGGTAAATTTAGGACCCGATGCGGCTATTTGTTTGAATAGTGCTTTGCAATTGAGCGCAGCAACCACCGATGCTACTTATTTATGGAGCACGGGAGCAACCACTGCAAGCATTTCGGTGGTAACACCAGGAACCTATTCAGCGACGGCAACCAATACTTGCGGTAGCAACACCGACAGTATTACCATTACTAATTTGCCGCAAATTACAGTAAACTTAGGTTCTGATGTAGGATTGTGTGCAGGACAAAATTTGGTATTGAATGCAGGAAATGCTGGAGCAACCTATTTATGGAATACAGGAGCTACTACCCAAAGCATCACAGTAACCACTCCCGGGAATTACACCGTGGGCGTAACCAACAGTTGTGGAACCGTTTCCGACCAAATTAGTATTTACAATGGTAGCTTTACAGCAAATGCCGGAGCCGACCAAACCATTTGTACTGGAAGTACAGCAGTATTGAATGCCACAGGCGGAAATACCTACAGTTGGAACACAGGAGCAACTACGGCAACGATTACAGTTGCACCAACAGCCAACACAACCTATACGGTAACCGCTACAAACATTTATGGATGTACTTCCATTGATCAAGTTACCGTTTTAGTAAACCAACCAGTTACACCAACATTTACAACATTAGCTGCAATCTGTAGTGGAGGAACAAGTCCTTTACTACCAACTTCTAGCAATGGAATTTCAGGAACGTGGTCGCCAGCTTTTAATAATGCAGCCACAACAACCTACACTTTCACGCCAACAGCAGGACAATGCGCCACTACAACTACGCAAACTATAACCATTTCGAATCCAAAAGTTACTTCTGCAATTTCGTTTGTGGCGCCAGTGGCTGCTTTACCTAGTGTAACTATTGGTACACAAGTTTGGACGAATAAAAACTTAGATGTAGACACTTACAGAGACGGCACTCCAATACCAGAAGTTACTGACCCAATCGCGTGGGCAGCATTAACCACAGGCGCTTGGTGTTATTTCAATAATGACATAGCTAACGGCGCTATTTATGGTAAATTGTATAATTGGTATGCGGTTGCAGGGATACATGATAATGACCCCAACACGCCAAATAAGATATTGGCACCTATAGG
>CANFHF010000065.1 GCA_947446635.1 Flavobacteriaceae bacterium | reverse complement strand
TCATTATTTAATTGGCTAATTCAAAAAACAGATATTCAAAGAGCTAGTAAAGTGAGATCTGCCAAAGGACTGTTGATTCATATCTTTGGCAAAATCGCTTCCGCTTTTATAAACTTAATATTTTAACCCTTGATTCACATTATTTATAAATTAAAGTGCAGTAATAATAAATTCACTTCGTCTATTAAGTTGGTGTTCTTCTTCGGTACAAATTACTCCATCTGAACAGTTGTTTACCAAGAGGTTTTCTCCATAACCTTTGCCTATTAATCTCTTTGAATTAACACCATTTTTTATTAGCCAATTTATTGTAGATTTGGCTCTTCTATCAGACAAAGCTTCATTGTATTTCAAGGTTCCGCGGCTATCAGTATGCGAACGGATATCAAGTTTCATGTTTGGATATTGATTTAATACGTCTAGTATTTTTTCCAAATCCAATGCAGCTTCTATTCGAATATTAGATTTATCAAAGTCAAAATAAATCATTTTTATTCCAAAACATTTTCCTAAATCATCCCCAACAGCAACTCTACAAATGCTTTTTTCTAACTCAAAAGGTAAATTGGTTTTTCCGTTTTCACTTGGAATTGTAATTTTCTGTTCTTTGGTATTATACCCATCTTTTGAGGCTCTGACGTTATATGTTTTACCGCATTCTACTGCGAAAGAATAATTTCCTTTTTGGTCTGAAAGGATGGAATTAACCAAGGAAAATTCATTGTCGTATAAGGTGATTTTGGAGTCTGATAAAGTGAGTTTTGTTTTCATATCCGTTATAGTGCCATATAATTCTTGTTCGCATACCAGTTTTTTGGTTTCTATGAATTTATAGATATCGTCATATCCTTTTCCACCATCTCTGTTAGAACTAAAAAAACCCCTTCGTGTTTTGGTGTCAATTAGATAAGCAAAATCATCTTTTGGAGAATTTGCATCAGTGCCAATATTTTGAACTTCACCAAAAGTTCCGTCCGAATTTATTTTGGAAACAAAAATATCCAATCCGCCAAGGCCAAGGTGTCCATCTGAGCTAAAATACAATTCATTTTCATTAGTGACAAATGGAAATGTTTCTTTCCCTTCCGTGTTAATGTTATTCCCTAAATTTTCTGGAATACTATAACTACCATCTACATTTATTTTCACTTTGAATAAGTCAGATTGTCCTATACTACCTGGCATATCGGAGGCGAAATACAATATCTTTTCGTCTGGGCTTAGGGCAGGGTGCGCCGTGCTGTAATCACTATTGTTAAAAGGTAATTCCGTCACATTGGTCCATTGATTATTTTCAAAATTGGCTTTGTATATTTTTATTAGGGTAATGCCATTAACATCTTTTCCCTTTTTACCATTTAGATAGTTGTTTCTAGTGAAATACATTGTTTTTCCGTCTTTGGTAAAAATTGCAGTTGATTCGTGGAATTTTGAATTTATAGTTTTTGAAAATTTTACAACTTTACCTGTAGCCATTTCTTCCCCCAAGTCAGTACTGTAGAGGTTTGTGAAATACTGACCAGTCCACTCATGTGTTCTGTGAGCTAGACTTCCTGTATCTTTAGCTGATGCGAAGACAAGTTTATTTAAATAAAATGAACTTCCATAATCGGAGTATTTAGAGTTGATGCCAGCATCTTCTACTTGAAATCTCCCTGAATTAGTTTGGATCATATCAAGATAATTTTTATTATTTTCGAAAAGGATTGCCCTACTGTCATTCACCACTTTCTGGTGAAATTTTTCCATCATTGCGTTGGCTTTTTCATTTTGACCAATGGATTTCAAAGATTGGGCATATCGATAGTAATATTCTGATTCTAAATCTGAAGTCATAGTAAATAATTCGCTGTACCACTTTGCCGCCTTATCATATTCAGCATTGAAATAATAGGCATTTCCTAGTTTTTGAAATAGCTCAACCGATTTATACCCTTTTTTAACAACCCTTTCATAGGTTTTTATAGCATCTATATATGCATAGTTATCAAATTTCTTGTTGGCTAGAGCTATTTTAGCTTTTTGGGAATAACCGCTAAAGGAAAAAAGATTTATAATGGTTATAAAAAGGAATATATAATTTTTCATAATGATTGATTTTTATAGTTGTTTTTTAAAAATTTCCTCTTTTATTGCAATCTCTTTTTGATCGAATTTTTTTAATAGCTGATAAGCCTCTTCATTTTGCCCAATGGATTTTAATGACTCAGCATATCGATAATAATATTCAAATTCCAAATTTGATGTCATGGCAAACAATTCGCAATACCAACTCACGGATTTTTCCGGTTCAAAATTCGAGTAATAACTATTTGCTATTTTTTTGAACATGTCAACTGATTTATATCCTTTTCCAGCAACTCTTTCATAGGTTTTTATGACATCTATTTCTACATATTTCTTCTGATTCAGAATAACTGAAGGTTCTTTTTCCTTTTGGGAATAGGCCTTAATTGAAAAAATAGTTATTATAATATATAGGAGAATATAATTTTTCATAATACTTTTTTAAAAGAATCTAGGTGTTGTCATTTTACTAATATTATTGAATAGTTCATAACGCAAGAATATTTCATGTGATCCTGAATTATAGTGGTCTAAAGTGGTGGTTTCCTTATCATATCCATAACCAATTTGGAAACAATTGGAAATTTGAAAACCAACCATAGCACTCAAAGCTGCACTCCATCTGTAGGCTATACCTGCTACAAATTTTTCGTTAATCATAAAATTTCCAGAGATATCTACTTGAAGTGGGGCGCCCTCAACAATTTTAGTTAGTAGGGCAGGTTTAAATTTTACCGAATCGCTTAAATCAAAAACGTATCCGGCAATTAAATAATAATGCATCTTTTCTTTTAAAATCACAACTTCATTATCATTATAACGGTTTGTTTCTATGAAATTGGGAACCGATAAACCAACATAAGCTTTATTTGAATGCAAATAAATACCTCCGCCAATATTTGGGGAAAATTTATTTTTTATATTTTGTAAAGCAGGATCAGAAATATTTACAGGGTCTAATTTAGTTATATCTAAATCAAATAAATTAGCTGTAGCCTTAATCCCGAAAGAGAGTTTAAATGTTTCTGAAGTATGAATGGTATAGGATAAGTCCGCTGAGAATGTATTCTCAATAGTAGGTCCTATTTTATCATTTACTAATGATACGCCCAAGCCTAGATTGGTTCCATTAAAGGGTGTGTTTATAGATATGGTATTTGTAACGGGCGCTCCTTCTAATCCTACCCATTGTGTACGATGTAAAGCAAATATACTCAGCACTCCTCTCGACCCTGCATAAGCAGGATTGATATTGATTGTGTTATACATGTATTGTGTGAATTGTACGTCTTGTTGCGCATAACTCCAAATTCCTGTAAACATCAAAGCGAATAATATTATTCTTGTCTTCATTTTGTTTGTTATTTAAACCCGGATTTTTTGTTGACTACCGGGAGTTAGTTTTGAAATAGATTTATCTTGAGAGAAATAAATATCCCGCTTTTTTATTTAAATTGGTATCACCATTTAGATCAACAGATGTGTAATTCAATATATAATAATAGGTTCCTGTTGGTAAGCCTGAAGATTGTTTAATGGTAGTTCTTCCTCTTGAAATCCCATCGAAAAAGTTACTTTCATTATTGTAGTTCTGGGTTTCGAAAACCAAAACTCCCCAGCGGTTAAAGATTTCAACCGTATTAGTAATATAGCAAGAATCATTAATACTTTCGATGATAAAGACATCATTGATTCCGTCGTTATTTGGAGAGAAGGCATTATGTACGATTATGGATCCACATCCTAATACTATAGCCTTCTCAATAACTAAGGTGTCTATATCGTTGACTTCGTTTCCATTTGGTGCAAATCCTTTTGCTTCTGCAATATTGGTTACTTTGCCTTCAACTAAATCCTCTTTGGTTATGGAATAGCTTGTGTGAATCGAATTGCTTTGACTGAATTCTATTGATTCACCTGCTAATAATATTGGAATGACTGGACCTTGAATAGCAGTATTTAATCCTGTTAATAGATCTGTAACAACTACATCATGAAGAGTTGCAGTACCAGTATTTTCTACTTTAATGGTGTAATTTATTATATCTCCCACAAAGCTATATTCTTCTCTATTGGCAGTTTTGGTTACTGTTAATTTTGTTTCTTGAGGAAGTATTATTACTGTCGGCGTATCATTTTCCACCGTTGTACCCGAAGTATCTGTAACCTCATTTTGATTCGGATCTTTAGCAGTTACCAAAGCGGAGTTGGTTACTTTACCGGCATCGATATCTGTTTGGGTAAGAGTATAAGAGGCGGTAAAGGTTGTTGTATCTGTTGCACCCACGGCCAGTGAAGAGATAGGTCCACCGGTTACGGTTACTATTGGATCTGTAAGAACAATATTGGTCAGGGTAACGTTTCCTGTATTTTTAACAGCGAAAGCGTAGCTTATAGTTTCCCCCACTTGTGCGTATCCGTCGGTATTGGTGTCGTTGAAAGTACCTGATTTGACAAGGGCTATTTTAGCATTTTGGGGTAAGTTCACCACGGTACTAGTATTGTTCTCTAGCGTTGTACCCGAAGTATCTGTAACCTCATTTTGATTCGGATCTTTAGCAGTTACCAAAGCGGAGTTGGTTACTTTACCGGCATCGATATCTGTTTGGGTAAGAGTATAAGAGGCGGTAAAGGTTGTTGT
>CANFHF010000064.1 GCA_947446635.1 Flavobacteriaceae bacterium | reverse complement strand
TTGCTGGTTTAAAACAATTTAATGGTTGTCCAGATACTGACGGAGATGGGATTATTGATGGAAGCGATGATTGTCCGGAAGTGGCAGGTTTAGCTGCTTTAAACGGCTGTCCTGATACTGACGGTGATGGTGTTGCCGATAAGGATGATGCTTGTCCAGATGTTGCTGGTTTGGCTACATTAAAAGGTTGTCCTGATTCAGATAGAGATGGGATTGCTGATAAATCTGATAAATGCCCGAAAGTTAAAGGACCGAAAGAAAATGCAGGCTGTCCTTGGCCAGACACTGATGGAGATAGCGTTTTAGATAAAGACGACAAATGCCCCGATGTAAAAGGCTCTGTAGCAAACAATGGTTGTCCGGAAGTTAATGCTGAGGTTTTAGATAATCTTAAAGTTCAGGCTAAATCGGTTTATTTTAATGCCGGTACAGCTACTTTCAAAGCAAGTATTGGCCGTACTTCATTAGACGTAATTGCAGATCTAATTAAAGGATTGCCAAATGCCAAATTCAATGTTGAAGGACATACGGATAGTGATGGCTCAGATGCCTACAACCAAAAACTTTCTGAAGAAAGAGCCAATGTTGTAAAAATGGCCTTAATTCAAAGAGGGGTTAATGGGGACAATTTAAATGCTGTAGGTTTTGGGGAAAGCGCACCAATAGCAACTAACAAAACCGCCAAAGGGAAAGCTGAAAACAGAAGAACTGAAGTGAAATTGCAAAAATAATTTCTCTTTAAAATATTTTTTAAAACGTCCCGATTTATCGGGACGTTTTTTTTACATTTATAAAATGACAGTCAATACTTTTTTAGATAAAATCGCAAAAGTTTTAATAGATACTTATTCAGAAAAACTATCCAATACCATTGTGGTTCTGCCGAATAAACGTGCTAAAATATTTCTTGTTGAAGCCTTGAAAATTCAAGTTGACACCAATATTTTATCTCCTGAAATTATTAGCATCGAGGAATTCATTCAGGAGGTGGCAAGTGTTCGTTCGGTAGACCCAATAGAATTGTTGTTTGAATTTTATGAAGTTTATTTGTCTATTACCGAAAAGTCCCGCCAACAGTCTTTCGAGCTTTTTGCTAATTGGGCTAAAACACTATTGCAGGATTTTAATGAAATTGATCGCTACCTACTAGATCCATCCCATGTGCTTTCTTATCTAAAGGACATTGAGGATATCAAAAAGTGGGGTATTGAAGTCGAAAACAAAACCCAACTCCTCGAAAACTACATTGATTTTTGGAAATTATTACCCAATTATTATCAATCACTTTACAATCATTTACTAAATAAGGGGATTGGTTATCAGGGATTGATTTATCGAGAAGCAGTAAACAATCTTAATCATTTTTCTAATTCCATAAAAGAAAAAAAATATGTATTTGCTGGGTTCAATGCTTTGAACGCTGCCGAAGAAAGAATAATTCAGCACTTAATAGCAGCCGGTCAAGCCCAAATATATTGGGATATTGACCAAACGTTTTTAAACGACCCCTATCACGACACTGGGTTGTTTGTCCGGCGATTCAAGGAAAGTTGGAAACATTATAAATCAAAACCTTTCGAATGGATTGTAAATGATTTTTCACAATCGAAAAATATTCAAGTTATTGGCACTCCCAAAACTATTGGTCAAGCTAAAATTGCTGGAAGTATTATTGAAAACCTAATTATTGAAAACCCCGATGCTACATTAGACAACGTTGCGATAGTTTTAGGAGAAGAAAATATGCTAGCACCTCTTTTGTATTCTTTGCCTTCAAGTGTTGGCGCTCTAAATATCACGATGAGTTATTCTAGCAAGAATAATCCGGCGCAAATTTTGATTGCCAAAATGTTTAAAATGCACACAAATGCCTTGTCTAGAAATGCCAAAAATTATGTATTTTATTATAAAGATGTTTTGGATATTTTGACACATCCTTTAGTTGAAAATTATGCGAATACAAATGCGTTGGTAAATGTAATTAATGAAAACAATTACACGTTTATTACGCATCAGAAACTGATGGAACTGAATCCAAATCCGAGCGAATTGTTTCTTTTGTTATTCCAAAAATGGGAAAATGGTTCAGTCGCAGTTTTAGAAACTATTTCAGGTTTATTGCTAACCATTAAATCCAATTTGAGTAACGACAATGAAGAGGATAAAATCACCAAAGCCTTTGTTTATGCGATTTTCAAAGTCATCAATAAACTGATAAATTACTATTCGAAGCATTTACATATTGACAAGATCGATACCCTTTATGCGATTTACAAGCAAGTAATAGATTTGGCAGAAGTGTCTTTTGAGGGAGAACCATTAAACGGATTGCAAATTATGGGCGTTTTAGAAAGCCGTGTTCTAGATTTTGAAACTGTTATAATTACTTCTATGAATGAAGGTAAATTACCGGCTGGAAAATCACAAAATTCTTTCATCCCTTATGATGTGAAAAAGGAATTAGGGTTGCCTACTTTCAAAGAAAAAGATGCTATTTACACCTATCATTTCTACCATTTGTTGCAACGTACCAAAAATATTTATTTGTTATATAATACAGAAAGTGAAGGCTTGGATGCTGGTGAAAAAAGTCGTTTTATCACTCAATTGGAAGTCGAAAAGCAACCCAATCACACGATTACGCACGAGATTTACAATGCGGTATTGCCCGAAACGGCATACCAGCCAATGGTAATTCCAAAATCGGAATTAGTGATGGAACGCTTGAAAGAAATTGCCAAAAATGGGTTTTCACCTTCGGCGTTAACGAGTTATATCAGGAATCCAACCCAGTTTTATTTCCAGAAGATTTTGCGCATTAGCGAAGTCGAGGAAGTGGAGGAAAATATTGCTTTAAATACTTTGGGAACCATAATTCACGAGACTTTGAAAGTTTTGTATGAACCCTTTATTGGAAAAAATTTGTCTGAAAATGATATTTTAACTTGTTTCAAACTTTTGGACAATGAAGTATTGAAACAATTCAAACTCGTTTATAAAGAAGGTGAAATCAAAAAAGGGCGCAATCTTTTGGCTTTTGAAGTTGCCAAGCGGAATGTTTCCAATTTCTTGAAAGTTGAATTGGAAACCATCAAAAATGGTGAAATCATAAAAATTTTGGCTTTAGAACAACGATTCGAACGGATATTAGAACATCCTAGTTTGCCATTTCCCATCAAAATTGGCGGATCGGTGGATCGAATTGAAGAGCGAAACGGAACCATTCGTATCATCGATTACAAAACAGGGAAAGTCGAAAAGACAAATGTGACCTTGAAATCCTGGAAAGGCTTAACTGAAGAAATCAAAAACGACAAAATTATTCAGATTCTAGCATATGCTTTTATGTATGAAAACGAAGCCAATGGAATGCCCATGGAAGCCGGAATTATTTCTTTCAAAAATTTGAAATCTGGTTTTTTGCCTTTTACTTTCAAGGAAAACAAAGAAGAAACCACCGTAATTAATGAAGGAATTTTAAATAATTATTTAGAACAAATGGTTTTGTTGTTGAATGAAATTCTAGATGTAAATATTCCTTTTGAGGAGAAAGTTTAATTTCCTTTTAAAAAGTCCAATAAAACTTTCTTTAATTCTTCCCGATTTTCAATGTGACTCATATGACCATCAGGAAAAGTAACAAGTTTTACAAATGTATTTTCAACTTGTTTAATACTATCTTCATAATTCAAAATAGGATCTTTTTTTCCTAAAATAAGTAATTTTTGATGGGTGTCAGAATGCAATAAAACTTCTCGATCTTTTCTGATTTTCATTCCTTCGAGCGAAGCAACGACCCCTTGCAAAGGCGTTTTTAGCGCTTCGAGTTTTACTTTTTCGATTTCATCCGTAAATTTTTCGCGATTATCAGGGCTAAAAAGATTGGCAATCGAAAGTCGAATGAAACCTATATAATCTTTCTTTACCGCTTTTATCGCGCGATCTCGGTTTGCTTTTCGTTCTTCGCTGTCGGCTTTTGAAGTCGAATTTAATAAAACTAAACCTTTAACATTCGCGGGATACCATTCGGCGAAAGCCAAAGCCACATAACCGCCCATGGAATGCCCTACGAGAACCACTTTTCGGATTTGCAATTCAGATAAAACTGCCCGAATGACTCCGGCATTTTCTTCCATAGAATGAACGTAACCCAAACATCCCGATTCACCGTGACCCAACAAATCAATAGCTATGACGCGGTTTTTTTTACTCAATTCAGCAACCAAATCCTGCCACATGGTTTGGTTTTCCAAAAACCCGTGAAGTAAAACCACAGCCGTGCCTTTCCCTGTATCGGAATAAGAAATCTCAGTGCTTTTGTAGTGGATTTGTTTCAAGAAAATAAGTTTTGGTTTAGTGCGTACAACTTTAACGATTCATCAGTGTCTCTATTTCCTCCACTTCAATCGGAATGTTTCGCATTAAATTAAAAGGTTCTCCAATTTCCTGAACGACAATATTATCTTCTAATCGAATGCCAAAACCTTCGGCTGGAATATAGATCCCTGGCTCAACAGTAAAAACCATATTGGCCAGTATTGGCTCAGTCAGGATTCCGTAATCATGAGTGTCTAATCCTATGTGATGGGAGGTACCGTGCATAAAATATTTTTTGTAGGCTGGCCAATCAGGTTTTTCGTTTTGTATATCGGATTTATCCAAAAGACCCAAGCCAAACAATTCTGAAGTCATGATTTTCCCCACTTCTAAATGGTATTCTTTCCAAAGTGTTCCTGGAGTCAGCATTTTTGTTGCTTCATTTTTAACCCGTAAAACAGCCTTATAAACCGCTTTTTGCCTGTCGTTGTACCGTCCTGAAACGGGTATTGTCCGAGTTAAATCACTCGAATAATTGGCATATTCAGCGGCAACGTCAAGCAATATTAAATCTCCCGCATTGCATTGCCGG
>CANFHF010000063.1 GCA_947446635.1 Flavobacteriaceae bacterium | reverse complement strand
ATACTTTAAAATCAATATTATAATTATTAATTGATGTGTTTTTGTAATATTAATATTTTGAATTTGATGTGTTTTTGTAAGGTTTAATAAATAAAAATATCAAAATTAATGACTTAATATTGTTTGAAATTATTAATTAATTAACACAAAAATTTAGAAATTATGAAATTAAAATTACGTTATTTAATCGTTGCGATGTTGTTTAGTTGCTTTATTAAAGCACAAACCGTATCCGTAAGTATCACTGGAACTGGAACTGGAGGTTGGAATCAACCAGGAGCTGTGGCATTAACTTCTACCGATGGAGTTACTTACACTAAAACAAATTTTGAAATAGTTGGTGATGGGAACATGAAGTTTTCTGAAGGTAGTTGGACAACAACTGGAGGATTCGCTACTGCGCCGGGATTTCCTTCCGGAACAGTTGTACTTAATGGAGGTGCAAACATCGTAGGAACTTTAGGATTTTGGTCTGTAACCTATAATATAGTTACTAAAGATTATGCTTTTACACCTGGAGTTAATCCTAATTCAATTATTAAAATTAATGGTGGTGGTTTAGCATCTGATGTGCAAATGCAAACTACTACTGGAACTGCATACTATAAAAAAAGTGTTACTTTTTCAGGTGGAGATGCTAAATTTGTTGAAGATGGAACTACAAATCAATGGGGTGGAGCATTCCCTGATGGACCAGTAGTTTCAGGTCAATTAATTCCTGTTCCTGCAGGTACGTTTAACGCTTATTTTGTTAAAAATACTCAAAGCGCTCCAGCAGAGTACATTTTTGAACCAACTGTTGTAAGTATGATTGGTAATTTCGTTGGAAGTGGTTGGGGTACAGACATAGACTTAACAACTACCGACAATGTTAACTTTACAAAAACAGGTTGGGTTGCTACACCCCAAGGAACTGATATTGTAGTTCATTTAAAAATTAGAGACAATCACGACTGGACGTATCAGTTTGGCGTTCTAACAGCAAACACAGAAGCTTATTCAGGTACATTAATAAGTGTAAATGCACAAGATTTGACTATTGCTCCTGGTACTTATGATGTTGCATTTAATAGAAGTACAAGTGTTTATAGCTTTACTTTAATTGGAATCCCAAATCCTGTAATTAACATTTCAGGTTCTGCAATTGGAGCAACTGCTGTAAGATTAGGAACTACAGACGGAGAAGCTTATTCTAAGAAAAGTTTATCTTGCATAGCAGGTACTGCCAAATTCATCGAAGATACAACAACAAATCAATGGTCAAGTTCTAGTTTTCCATCTGGTTTTGGAACTCAAACGGGAAGCCTTATTCCTCTTACTGAAGCTGTATATAATGTAAATTTTACCAAAAGCACAGGGGCTTACAGTTTTGATCATATTGCTGTATCAGTTATTGGAGGTTTTAATAATTGGGGAGGTTCTGCAGATATTGATATGACTACAACTGATGGAATAAATTTTACTGCAACTGGACAACTTCTTCCTGCTACAGAATTAAAATTCAGAGACAACCATGATTGGTCAATTTCTTTTGGATCTACAGCTACTCCTTCTGCTTTTCCAATAGGAACTGGTGGTGGTTCAAACACAAACATTGCAGTTCCAGCAGGAACTTATAATATTGCATTTAATAGAAATACGTTGGCTTATTCTTTCACAGAACTTTTGGCAACTAATAGTTTTGCTTCAAGTAACTTTAAAGTATATCCGAATCCGACATCAAATAACTGGACTTTTACTACTACTAAAAGTCAAATCAATTCTATTCAAATTGTTGACATGTTAGGAAAAGTTGTAGTAACAAAAAATGCAAATTCAAATGAAGTAACTGTTGATGCTTCAAGCTTAAATTCAGGAATTTATTTTGCACGAATTGCTACTGCTTCAGCAATTGAAACAGTAAAATTAGTTAAAAACTAATTTAGTTAAAATCTTTAGTCCCTTACTACCTTTTTAGTAAGGGACTTTTTTTATCAAAACGGATTAATATTAAAACAGTTTTTAGTTTATTTTAATGCTAATATCAATCACTTAAAATCGAGAATTCTTAATTTTTTTTGAACATTCTATTCGATAAAATTGTCCAAAAAAAAGCGAATAATCATATTTCAAGTGTCTAATTATTACTTAATCCAAACTAAATCAAAATCATACAATATGAAATTTAAACATTTTCTAGGGCTAATTATTCTTTTTATTGCTGCTTTTGCAAATGCACAAACAGTTGAGATTAAAGGAGCCGTATTGGATTCTAAAACACAATTGGGTATTCCAGGAGTAAACATTAGCATTAAAAAAACTAAAAAAGGGGTTGTCGCCGATTTAGTTGGGAAATATTCCATAAAAGTAAATATGAACGACATTGTAGTGTTTTCAAATATTGGATATGTTACCCAAGAAATTAAAGTTGAAAAAAGTCAAATATTAAATATTTCACTTTCTGAAGAAGCTAACAAATTAGAAGAAGTAATTATCAATGTTGGATACGGAACACAAAAACGAAAAAATATTACCAATGCTATTTCAACCTTAAAATCAGATGCGTTTGATGACCGTCCGCTGTTTAATGTTGGTCAGGCCTTGCAAGGAAATGCTGCTGGTGTAAATGTAGTTCAGCCATCTGGAAAACCAGGGGTAGGATTGGATATTAGAATTAGAGGTTTAAGTTCTATTAATTCTGGAAATAATCCAATTTTTGTAATTGACGGAGTACAAACCTATGACAGTAGTGGAGTAAGTACTGATGATATTGTAGATATTCAAATATTAAAAGATGCAACTGCAACCGCAATTTATGGTGTTAATGGAAGTGCAGGTGTAGTTTTAATAACCACTAAGAGAGGAAAATCCAATAAAAATACATTTAGTTTTACTTCTTATTTTGGATCTTCAAATATTGTTAAAAACATAGACGTTCTGAATCCAGGACAGTATAGAACTTTAATGAGCAGTATTAATATAGGATATGTTGGTTATATAGATGACGCAAAATATGTTGGAACAAACACCAATTGGAGAGATTTAGTGTTCCAAACAGGAATAGATAAAAACTACGATTTTTCTTATTCTGGCGGAACTGATAGAATAAAAGCTTTTGCTTCTTTAGGTTATCAAGACACAAAAGGTATTGTAAGCCCTTCTGAATTTTCAAGATTTTCAGGTAGAATTAACCTTGATATTGATGCAAATTCTTGGTTAAAAGCACATGTAAACATGAACATTATTCAAACTAGATTAAACAATACAAGTGATAACAATAGTGCCAATCAAGGCGGCGTCATCCTTAGCACATTAACAACACCCTCTTTTCTTCCCGTTTATGCTGATAATTTTGTTGGAGGTTCGGCAGCTGGTGGACAACTTGATGGACAATTTGCCGCAAATCCTGTTGCATCATTAGAAAATCCAGTATCGTTTCAAAGTCGTCAGGAAGAAACAAAAGTGAGTAGGTATTTATCTAACTTAGGTTTGGACATCACATTAGCAAAAAATTTAGTTTGGAAACCCTCATCAACAATAGATTTTTCTAGAAGTGTTTATGATTTTTTTGTTGATAGTTTTAGATCTAATTATGGTCGTGGGGAAGCTTCTGCTCCAGCAAATACTAAAGGAATTGGACGCGAACACACTGCTGTAAATTACAATTGGAATTTGGAAAATACTTTAAATTATGCAATAAAATCAGGAAATCACGATGTGAATTTAATGGTTGGAAGTAGTGTACAAAAGCAACGATACGACCAATTAAAAATTGAAGGAACGGGATTTGCAACTAATTTAAGAGAATTAGATTTATCTCAAATGATGCTTATTAATAGACAAGCCTCCGATACAATTGCAAGAGAAAAAAATTATGTATCCTATTTTGGTAGAGCAACCTATAATTTCAAAGAAAAATATATTTTGAATGCTGTCTTCAGAGCAAGTGGCGCATCCCAATTGGCAAAAGGACATAAATGGGGTTATTTTCCAGGGATTTCTGCTGCTTGGATAATTTCAAATGAAGACTTTCTTAAAAACCGCAATTTTATTTCGGAATTAAAATTAAGAGGTGGTTGGGGTCAATCCGGAAATATAAACGGCGTTAGTGAATATTCTTCTTTTGGATTACTTGGGGATGATCATGGAACATTACAACATTATATAAATACTGATTTAACTTGGGAAACAACCTCTGATTTTAATATGGGATTAGATTTAGGAGTATTAAATAATCGGGTGAAATTAAATCTTGATGCCTTCCGGAAAATAACCTCTAATTTGTTTAATAATATTAGTGTTTTCAATATTCCTTATTTATATAATGGTGGGAAACTTGAAAACAAAGGATTAGAATTATCATTAAATACGATAAATTTTAAAGGCAAATTCAATTGGAATACCAATTTCAATATTTCTTTTATTAAAAATGAAATATTGGAAATGGGAAAATATTCTGATGTAATATATTCTGGATATGCAAATGTTAACCGAATTGAAAAAGGGGGTTCGTTAGGAAACTTTTACGGTTATGTTGTTGATAGAGTAAATCCCACAACAGGAATATTAGAGTTTAAAGATCTTAATGGAGATGGCGTCATTAAATCTGGAGAGGATCAAACTATAATTGGAAATGCTATGCCAAATTATACTTTTGGCATGACCAATACTTTTTCATTTAAAGGATTCTCATTGGATGTATTATTGACAGGAAGTCAAGGGAATGACATTTTCAATGCCTCTCGTATTGATTTGGAAGGAATGAAAGACAATAAAAACCAATCGGTTGTTGTCTTAGACAGATGGACAGCTGAAGGTCAAATTACCGATGTTCCAAGGGCAGGACCTACCAATTTTCAAGGAATATCAGCAACGGCAAATTCTACACGATGGATAGAAGATGGTTCTTATGTAAGATTAAAAGCAGCTACATTAGGCTATAATTTTAAAAAATTATATTTAGGATTAAGTTCTTTAAAATTATATGCCACAGGACAAAATT
>CANFHF010000062.1 GCA_947446635.1 Flavobacteriaceae bacterium | reverse complement strand
AGCAAAATTACCACTTTCATTTACTCCAAACCTAAACTTCATGAGCGGGTATGGTAAGGAAAGAGGAGGAACGGTTCAACTTTCTGGAAACACGGGTTATCCCAACCAATGTATTTTTGTTTTTGATGCTGAGTTTGAAACCTATTGCGAAAAAAGAGCTCAAGAAATTGCTAAATACAGTACCGATAAAAATTTATTTGGATATTTTTCGGATAATGAAATGCCACTTGGATTGGAGAATTTAGAAGGATATCTCAAGTTAGAAAACAAATTAGACCAAGGGTATTTGTTCGCTTCTAAATGGATAGAGCAAAAAGGAATTACAATTGATAAAATAACAGACAAAGACAGGGCTGAGTTTGCAGGAATTGTTGCAGATAAATATTATTCAATCGTTTCAAAAGCCATAAAGAAATACGACCCCAATCACATGTACTTGGGAAGTAGATTGCATGGAGGAGCCAAAAAAGTTGATTCTATAACTGCTGCTGCAGGAAAATATTGTGACATTATAGCCATTAATTATTATGGAAGTTGGTCGCCAGATGCCGCAATGATGGACATGTGGGATAGAGTGGGTAAAAAGCCATTTTTAGTTACTGAATTTTATACCAAAGGAATGGATTCGGGACTTGAAAACACTTCTGGTGCGGGATTCACTGTTCGAACCCAAAAAGATAGAGGTTTTGCATATCAAAATTTTTGTTTGTCACTTTTAGCTAGTAAATCATGTGTTGGATGGCATTATTTTAAATACCAAGACAATGACCCAACATCAAAAAAAGTTGATCCTTCCAATACCGACTCAAATAAAGGATTAGTAAACAATAGCTTCCAATATTATAAACTATTAATGAAACTCATGAAAGAATTAAATGATAACAAATATAATTTAGTTAGTTTTTTAGAATCAGAATCTGATAAAATAAAAGCAATTGAACCGCTAGATATTGTATTTGCAATTGGGCAATCTAATATGTCAGGTCGTGCACCAATTGATGATTATAGCGTGATTCCAAACGTATATTTATTAAATGCTGATGGAAATTTTGAACCCGCCTCACAACCTTTAAATAAATATTCTAATATTCGAAAAGAATTGAAAATACAAGGGGTTACGGCTGCAAGAAATTGTATGGTAAGTCTTCAAAAATCTTTGGACAAACCGTTGGGATTAATTGTAAATGCACAAGGTGGCTCTTCTATAAAATTGTGGTACAAACCAGGTAAAGCAAATTATGATGGTGCTTTGAAACGAGCCAAAGAAGCACAAAAACACGGAAAAATTAAAGCCATTATTTGGAATCAAGGTTCTAGTGATAATAAAGATGGAATGGCAGATAATTTCGTTTCCTATAAAGCCAATTTAAAAGAAATGGTAGAAAATATTAGACGTGATTTAAACGAACCAGAACTTCCATTTATTTGTGGTGAATTATCAGCGCGTCCAGATTTTGCAGAATTCAATAAAGAAGTGATTCAAAAAGTAAAAGAATATATTCCATTTAGTGATTTTATTACTGCCGAAGGAACAAAACTTTTAGAGGATAATATTCATTTTGATGCCGAAAGCGCCAACAAATTAGGAGATAGATATGCTGAAAAGGTACTTCCGTTTCTTGTAAAAAAACAATAATTTTCAAAATTTATATATAAAAATAAGGTATTAGTTTTTATTGTTATAAAACTAAAACTCAAAATGTTTTAATAGTAAACCCAATGAAAATAGCTTTTAAAGTATTTTTTATTTTATTTTATACGGTAACTTTTGCAAATATATCTTTGCCTGCTGTTTTTTGTGATAATATGGTTTTACAGCAAAATAGTAATGTTGCTTTTTGGGGAACCGCTAGTCCAAATGAAGCTATTTCTATTTTTGTGAGTTGGTCAAAAGAAAAATATTCAATAAAAGCAACCGAAACTGGAAACTGGAAATTAGATATTCCAACTACAAAAGGAAGTTTTCAAGAGCAAATTATTACTTTAAATGGAGATAATGATATTCTAATTAGTCATGTGCTTCTTGGTGAGGTTTGGTTTTCTTCTGGTCAATCTAATATGGAATGGGTAATGCGTCGTGTAAAAGATGCTAAAAAAGAACTTTCAGAATCAAATTATCCAAACATAAGACTTTTTAATATTACTAAAAAAATAGCCGATACGCCACAAAATAATTTTCCGAAAGAGTGCACATGGCTTCCATGCGATTCAATTAATGTTAAAGAATTTTCTGCTATTAGTTATTATTTTGCTCGTGAAATGCACTTAAAACTAAAAATACCAATTGGAATTATTACTGCAAGTTGGGGCGGAACTGGAGCAGAATGCTGGACTACAGAGGAAAATAACAAGAACAATCCTGTGCTTAAAAACTTATATGTTCGTTGGGAAAATTGGGATTTAGACAGAAAAAAAGACAGTATTTCGTTCGCAGAATCTAAGTCAAAAGGAATAAAAACGGAAGAGCCACAATCGGTTTATATGACAAACAGACCACACAGACGTCCTTCGGTTTTGTATAACGGAATGGTTGCACCGCTTATTCCATATACCATAAAAGGGATTGTTTGGT
Source organism: Flavobacteriaceae bacterium (assembly GCA_947446635.1). Taxonomy (GTDB): domain Bacteria; phylum Bacteroidota; class Bacteroidia; order Flavobacteriales; family Flavobacteriaceae; genus Flavobacterium. Next base: position 2,437 of record CANFHF010000062.1, on the reverse strand, counting down.
ACCAAGGCACATCCAATAGAGAATGGGCAAACGAGTATTACGAACAAATGAATGCCCTAATTTCAGGATGGAGGAAGAATTGGAACAAACCCGATTTACCATTCTATTTTCTTCAACTAACAGCGTATAAATACAGCGACAGTAATTTGGCTGCCATTATTCGAGAAAATCAATTGAAAACATTACAAATTCCAAATACAGCGATGTGTCCCACTATGGATATTGGCGATTTGAACGACTTGCATTATCCAAATAAATTACCCTATGGGATGAGGTTGGCGAATATTGCTTTGGCAAATTCCTATTCCAAAAAAATAGAATTCTGTGGTCCATTATACTCAAACTATTTAATAAAAAATGATTCTATAGAAATTTCTTTCAAATACAATAAAGAACTCAGTATAAAAGGAGCAATTTTGAATGATATTTTTATTGCTGGTGAAGATAAAAAATTTGTAAAAGCTCATGCCTATATCAAAAACAATAAATTAATTGTATTTTCACAATTAATTAAAGCACCAGTTGCTGTTCGTTATGCATGGAATAACACTGATAAAGCGAATCTTTTTAATGGTTCTAATTTGCCAGGTTCACCATTCCGAACCGACAATTGGGAAAATATAATCATCGAATGAATTCATTAATCTCTGTCTCAATTTTGAACAAGAACCATTTCAAAATCCTATTCAATGTCTTATTTTTAAATGGGATAATTTTCGGTACGTCACTTTTTGCACAACAAAAACAAGGGTTTCAAGATGCCAATTATACTATAAACGAAGCTTGGAAATTCTCTAAAGAAAACGAGGCGGATGCTTATAAAACCGATTTTTCTGATAAAAATTGGATAACAGTTGCTATTCCCCATACTTGGAATAGTGATGATGCTATGGATGAAACTTCTGGTTTTTTCCGAGGTACTTGTTGGTACCGACGCGCTGTTTTTATTGGGGAAGAAGCCAAAGGGAAAAACACCATAATTCATTTTGACGGAGCCAATCAAGTAGTTGATTTATATGTTAATGAAAAATTAGTTGGCAACCATATTGGCGGTTCAACAGCATTTTCTTTTGATATTACAAAATACATACAAGTAGGAAAACCAAATTTGTTTGCCATTAAAGTTGATAATTCCTACAATGAAAACATTCCGCCATTAACAGCAGATTATACTTTTTTTGGAGGAATCAACAGACCGATATCGCTAAGTTTTGTAAGTCCAATTCACATATCAAATGATGATTTTGCGTCCTCTGGTATTTATATAAAAACACCTAAAGTTTCTGAAAAAGAAGCTACGGTTGCAGTCAAAACAATAATCAAAAACACACTTTTTGAAAAAACTACACTTTTAATTATACAGAAATATTGCAATCCAAAGGGTGAAATTTTAAAAGTTGTAACCAATAAATTAACTTTGAATGCTGGTGAATCTAAAACTTTTGAAGCAAATCCAATCCAAATCAAAAACCCAGAATTATGGTCGCCTGATTCGCCTAAATTATATACATTAATCACAACTTTGATTGATGAAAACAACAACACAATTCAGGAAAAACAAAATATTTTCGGATTGCGTTGGTTCGAATTTACTGCAGATAAAGGGTTTTATTTAAATGGGAATCCGTTGAAATTAATTGGTGTAAACCGCCACGAAGTTTTTGACAAATTAGGAAATGCGCTTCGAGATGAAATGCACCTTCGGGACATGAATTTAATTAAAGAAATGGGGGGTAATTTCCTTAGAATTTCTCATTATCCGCAGGACCAATATATTTTGAATTGGTGTGATAAATTGGGAATTATTACCATGGTAGAAATCCCAATTGTTAATGCAATTACAGAAAGCGAGTCGTTCCTGAACAATTCGTTACACATGGCAGAAGAAATGGTAAAACAAAATTTCAATCATCCGTCGCTGGTAACTTGGGCCTACATGAATGAAGTTATGTTGCGTCCGCCATTTAAAAAAGAACCCGAAAGACATGCGATTTATTGCAAAGAAGTAAACCGTCAGGCCAAAGCAATTGAAAAATTAATTAGAGCATTAGACCCCAACCGATATACCTTAATACCCTGCCACGGTTCGATGTCGGCTTATAAAGAAGCAGGATTGTTCGAAATCCCTAAAATTGTCGGGTTAAATTTGTATCAAGGTTGGTACAGTGGTGTTTTTTCTGGATTTGACGATTATTTGGATAGTTTTCATAAAGAATATCCAAATACTCCAATGATAATAACCGAGTACGGAGCCGATGTTGATTCTAGGTTGCATTCTTTTTTACCGGAAAGGTTTGATTATACAACTGAATATGGCAATTTGTACCACGAACATTATTTGAAAGCAATTCAAGATCGAGATTTTATTTCAGCTGCCGCCATTTGGAATTTAAACGATTTTTTCTCTGAAAATAGAGCCGCTGCAGTTCCACACGTT
>CANFHF010000061.1 GCA_947446635.1 Flavobacteriaceae bacterium | reverse complement strand
ATGGGATTTACATTGAATAAAAATTTATAAGCACCTAAATAACAAATAGTTACCCTATTGCTATAATTAATTTGTAAGGCTTGTACTATTTTATGATACGAAATAGGTCGTTTAACGGTTTTATTTGCATAAAAAGCAATTGTGTTGTAACTTTATGTAGGTTCATAGCAATAATAAACTACCTCGGGGCAATTCCCCCAGGGTATTAACGAAATATCAGCCACAGATTCACAGATTTTAAAAATCTTTTTAATTCGTGAATCTGTGGCAAAAAAAATCGAAGTAGCGTTTCGGGGAATTAAAACCAAAGAGATTAAATAGAATTTAAAATAGCATCATTTGTAGTGTAGAAGCACTAGAAATTAATATAATAGCATATCAATACCCATTTCATTATGAAAAAATTATACTCACTTTTGTTCTTTATCGCCTTGACGGTAAATGGTTTTGCATTGAACGCAACCGAAATTCACGCAAAAGGAATTGAAAAACCCCACACCAACCGTGAAGCGGCATTGGAAAAGAAGATGGCAGGGGTTACGGGTTTAATTACCGTGAATGATAATAGCGTTTGTGTTGGAGGAACTGCGCCTATTGTTACGTTTACGGCAACTGATGGGTTAGCAACTGCTAATTATACTTTTGTTTATTCAATTGGAGGCATATCTCAAACGCCAATTATTACTTCTGGAACAAATATAGCAACTATAAATGTGCCAACAACAACTTCGGGAAGTAAGTTATATACTTTAGTGAGTGTTACTGAAGAAAGTGGCACTGCTGTAACAATTACAGGGCAATCGGTAACGATTACTGTAAATGCGTTACCAACAGTAACTGGAAATCTAATTCTATGTGATAATTCAACCTCTCAATTAACTGGCAATACAACTGCTGCTTCAAGTAACGCCTGGAATTCATCCAATGATGCTATTGCTACGGTTAGTGTTTCTGGTTTAGTAGCAGGTCAATCTCCTGGTACGGCAACAATAACATATACTAATTCTAATGGTTGTCAGAGAGATGCATCCGTAACAATAAATGCACTGCCAACAATAAGTGGCAATCTATCTATTTGTGATAATTCAACTTCTCAATTAACCGGTTCAATAACCGCTGCTTCAACTAACGCTTGGACTTCTTCTGATTTAACAAAAGCTACTATCAGTGTTACTGGTTTGGTAACTGCTGTTACACCAGGCGCATCAAATATTATATATACCAATTCTTTGGGTTGTATAAGAACAGTTGTTTGTACAGTAAAAGCGCTTCCAGTTGTTGATTTCACATTTCCAAATAACCAATGTTCAGGTAGTTCGGTCGCCTTTAATTCTACTGCAACTGGGACTGGTCCTTTTACTTATGCTTGGGATTTTGGTGATGGAGGAACTTCTACGCTTTCGGATCCGAGTCACACATTCATTTCGCTTGGTTGCTCAATCACATCTTTCAATGTAACTTTAACTGTAACTGATGACAATGGGTGCATTAAAACAAAACCTTACCTGATTTCAATAAAACAGCAACCTGACGTTACTTTTGAAGACTTTAATTCTCCCGTTGACCCATTTAATAATTGTGGCGTAGCATCATTCGATAATTCATCTTTTTCAGTAGTATTAGCAAATGTTTCAGCAAGTAGTTGCATTAATTCATATTCGATTAATTGGGGTGATTCAATTATTACTTCTAATGCAACATTTCCCGCTACACATACATATACAGTACTTGGAACATTTAATATGGTAATTACAGCATATAGTAATAATAATTGTTCCATTACAAAAAGCTTTATAGTAAAAAACCTATCTAATCCGGCAGGAGGTATTAATAGTCCTGGAAGCACAACTGGCTTATGCATTCCAACATCATTATTAAATTTCTCGATTTCCGCAGCCACGTTGAATACTAATAACGAATTACTACACGGATGGGACGACAACTCACCAGGAACAACTTATACAATTGAATGGGGAGACGGAACTACAACAGGTCCTTTACTTCAAGAAAACATGATTACAAGTATTTATTATCATAATTTAGCGAGTGGCAGATCTTCAAATTACCCAATTACACATTCATACACAACCGTAAGTTGCCTTGGAGCTGCATTTACTGCTAAATTAATTATTCAAAATGCTTGTGGTTCTACAGAAGGCACAATTAATAACATAAGTACAATTTCAAAACCAAAATCCGAATTTTCTGCTCCAGCAATTTCTTGTATTTCTTCAAGTGTTCTTTTCGTAAATGAATCTACTTTAGGATATAGTTTTTTGAATTCTAATTGTGTGAGATCAACTAGATTTATTTGGGATTTCGGAGACCCCGGAAGTGGTTCATCAAATAATATAACTACCCCATTTGTATCAACTACTCCAAATGCTAACCATACTTTTTCAGCACCTGGCACATACACTGTGACACTAACTACTACATCTGGTGGAAATCCTGGTTGCGGCACCTCTGTTAAAACTCAACAAATTTGCATAGAATCTCTATTAGTTCCATTATTTACTCTCAACAAAACCGAAAGTTGTACACCAGCTGTTATTACTACAACAAACACAACTGATATTTCTCATTCATGTACAGGTAATCCAACCTATTTATGGGATGTTCAATATGCAGGTGGTTATTGCGGCAGCGGAACGCCAAATTGGAGTTATACTAGTGGTTCATCAACAACGGCAAATCCTAGTTTCAGTTTTGTAACACCTGGTACCTATAGTATTAAGGTTACAATGACCAATTCTTGCGGAGCTGTAACATCTGCTATTCAAACCGTAATAGTCAAAAAACCGCCTACGGTTGCTATTACTGCAATACCTGATTTTTGTCTTTTTACACCTTTGAATGCTACTGCAGCAATTAACTCCTGTTCGCCAGTTACCAGTCCAGCAATGACCTATTTGTGGACTTTTACAAATGGAGTACCTGTTACATCTTTACTTCAAACTCCTCCAGCAGTTAATTATGCTGTTACAGGAAACTATACTATTAGTCTTGCAGTTACAAATGAATGTGGAACTACTTCCGATACCGAATCTTTTAATGTTAAACCCGCGGCAACAATTCAAAATGATACCGCAACACTATGTAGCGGTGGTACTTTTTCAATAACTCCCTCACAAAGCACTGCTGGAAATGTAATTCCTACAGGCACTACTTACTCATGGGGAACTCCTGTTAGCAGCCCTAGCGGAGCAATTACAGGGGGTAGTGCTCAATCAAATCAAAATAACATTAGTCAAACTTTAGTTAACACTACAAATACTGTAGCCACCCTTACCTATTCCATCACTCCTAAGTCAGGAATATGTAATGGGACTATTTTTACGGTTGTAGTAACGGTAAATCCAAAACCAGTAATTGCCGATGTTACTCCTACAGCACTTTGTTCTATAAATTCATTTTCAGTTTCGCCTGCTAACGGAGGGGGAACAAGTTCAACCGATATTGTACCCGTAGGAACCACATATACATGGACTATTTCAACAAATCCAAATCTTTCAGGACAATCCGCATCAAGTGCAAGTGGAATTACAACAATAAGTCAAACATTAACTAATAGCACCAATTCAAATCAAAGTTTAACTTATACTGTAACACCAAAATCAGGCGTTGCAGGAAATTGCATTGGAGCTTCTTTTACAATTACTGTAACTGTAAATCCGAAACCTACAATTGCCAATGTCGCTCCTGTAGCTATTTGTTCTGGAAATTCATTTTCTGTTACCCCAGCTAACAATGGGGGAACTAGCTCAACCGATATTGTGCCAGCAGGAACTACTTATACTTGGAATAACCCAACCAGTACTCCAGCAGGAGCAGTAACGGGCGGAAGTTTGCAAAATACAGGTCAGGGAAGCATCAGTCAAGTGCTAACAAATACAACATCTTCTCAAGCTAATTTAACTTATACAGTCACACCTAAATCAGGAAGTTGTGTTGGTTCCAATTTTACAATAATTATTCCCGTTAATTCGAAACCAGTTATTGCCAATGTAACCCCTGCTGCTATTTGCTCAGGAAATTCTTTTGCTGTTACCCCAGTTAACAATGGGGGAACAAGTTCAACCGATATTGTTCCAACAGGAACAACTTATACCTGGACTATTTCAACAAATTCATATATCTCAGGACAATCTGCATCATCTGTAACAGGAATTACAAGTATTAGTCAAACGCTAACAAACAATTCTAACGCAGTTCAAACCTTAACTTATACGGTAACTCCAACTTCTGGAGTTATTGGAAATTGTGTTGGGGCTACTTTTACAATTAATGTAAATGTAAATCCAAAACCTACAATTGCCCATTTAGTTCCTCCAGCTTTCTGTTCAGGAAATTCATTTTCTGTTATCCCTACTAATGGAGGTGGCTCAAGTTTAAATAATATTGTGCCAGCAGGAACAACTTATACTTGGACTGTTTCACCAAACACAAATATTTCAGGGCAATCTGCATCAACTGTAACAGGAATTACAAGTATTAGTCAAATACTAACAAACAATTCTAATGTAGTTCAAACCTTAACCTATACAGTAACTCCAACATCTGGGGCTACAGGAAATTGTGTTGGAAATACTTTTACCATAATCGTAACAGTAAATCCTAAGCCTACCATAGCCAATACCACAGCAACAATTTGTTCGGGTATGGCTTTTACAATAACCCCTGTAAATGGTGGAGGAAGTGCTACAAATGATATCGTTCCTTTAGGAACTACTTATTCATGGTCAACACCTGTTAGCATTCCTGCTTTAGCAATTACAGGAGGAAGCACAGGAGCCAATGTTCCAGATTTCATTTCGCAGACATTAACAAACGGAACTAGTTTGCCGGCTACTTTAACTTACAATGTAACCCCTAAATTAGGAAGCTGTTCTGGCACTCCGTTTACAATTATAGTTACAGTTAATCCAAGTCCTGTAGTGACCTTTTCACCTGTACCACAAATTATTTGTTCTGGAGATAACACAGCTTTGGTGACTTTAAGCAGTACCACTACAGGAGCTACTTTTGCATGGACTGCAACTGCTCCTTTATTTACAACTGGTGTTATTACAAGTGGTACTACAACCATTCCAAGTCAACTTTTAACCAATTCTACTGACGCTTCAATTTCTAT
>CANFHF010000060.1 GCA_947446635.1 Flavobacteriaceae bacterium | reverse complement strand
ATGCTTGGTAAACAGTATCGACATCATGGCAAAAAACAACATGAAATAACCAATATACGTAATCAAAGTCCCCCAAAAATCATGGTTTACGGATAACACGGTTCCTTTTTCGTCTGGATCAAATGAAGATTGAAAAAATCGAAATCCTTTATAATCCAAAACGTGATTCATATATATTCTAGCATCAAAAGGTGTGATGGAGTCCTGAACGGTGACTTGGCTTTCGAAAGAAGAATAACTTTTCTCCGTTCCAGGATATTTTTGGGCAATAAAATCATTGAGTTTGATGCTAAAAGGCAAGGGGTAGGCTTTGCTTCCGTAGAAAAAAGTGTAGTCTAGTTTCCCAATTTTAACCGATTTCGATTCCCCAACTTTACCTTTAGCACCCAATACCGTTATTGATTTCTCTTGTCCATCAGCCAATATTTTTACAGTTAAAGCATTATCTCCGCCTTTGGCTTTAAAATCATTTTTTGACTCATAACCTATTACCCCTTTTTCAGCGGGATCAGGAAAAACAAAGCGTTTCTCTCCAATGCTGTACAACGAACGCATCATTAAGGGTTGTGATATGTCTTTGGCAACTTCCCCTTGAAATTTATCTGCCATCCGCATAAAATTCCCTTCAAATGGAGTTTGAATTGTCGAAGTGTTTCCTTTTATGGTAATGTTTATAGCGCCTGGGGTAAATTTATTTAAGGCAAAAAGGACATTGTGAATGTTTTGAACTTCTCCCTCTTTTAGGAAATGTTCTTCCCGACCACTGTCACCTGCTTCCACTAATTTCAGGTATAAAACCCCTTTTGTATCGGGCTTAATAACTTGTTTGGCACCCAAGATAAAATTGTCATACTTTACTTCAAATTGGGTGTCGCCAAAGTGGTCTGAAATTGAAAAATTATTATTGGTAACTGGCGAAAGCAACAATGGTTTTTCGAATACCCGGCGTTTCATCTCACCTTTATATTCCCCGTCGACAAAAAAGGTGAGGTACATCTTGTCTGAATAAAATTTATTTTCGGCAGCGCCTTCGCGAATGGGCATCATGCCTTCATAGCTGATATATCGAGTAATGAAAGCTCCGGTGATGATGAAAATAAAAGCTAAGTGTAGCAGAAGGGTGGCCCATTTTTCTTTTCTTAGTAACTGATAGCGTTTGATGTTTCCTATAAAATTGATCATGAAAAGCAGCATAATTCCTTCAAACCACCAAGAGTTATAGACTAAAATTCGGGCGGTATCTGTATTGTATTTGCTTTCGATAAAAGTACCAGTACCCATTGTAATAGCAAAAGTCAGGAAAAGCATCGCCATTAAGCGGGTAGAAAATAAAATGGAAACTAATTTAGTATTCATCTGTAAGAAATTGCGTTTTATTAAAGTCGGACAAAAGTACTTAAAATTGTTGACTTGCCTATTCCTACATTTGTTAATTTAATCCAAAATTAAGGCTTATAAAGGGCAGTTTTATTGTAATTTATTTTTGAAATTCAATTGTTACTATGCAGTATTGGTTTTTATTTTTTTTCGCTAATTTTGTCCAATGATTAAAGTCGTACTAATTGGTTCTGGAAATGTTGCCCAACATTTGATGAATGCTTTTTCCAAAAGCAATAAAATCGACTTGGTACAAGTTTTTACCAGACAAAAAGAATCAATAGCACACCTTCTTGATTCCCATAAAATCACCGATAAATATGCTGATTTGGCTGAAGCTGACCTGTATATTTTAGCGGTTTCTGATGATGCTATTGCGGCGGTTTCTTCTCAATTGCCTTTCGAAAAACGCCTTGTTGTTCATGCTTCTGGAAGTGCCTCCATTGATGTATTGAACTCTAAGAATAGGAGAGGCATTTTCTATCCCATACAAACTTTTTCGAAAAATAGAACTATTGATTTTAGTGAAATTCCTATTTGTATCGAAAGTGAAAACGATTCCGATTTTGTAATATTGGAAAAAGTAGTTCACACAATTTCCAATAAAGTTTTAAAAATTAGCGAGGTGCAAAGACAAGCCTTGCACGTTTCGGCAGTTTTCGTCAATAATTTTGTAAATCAGCTATACCAAATTGGCAATGAAATTTGCCTTGAAAATAATATTCCATTTGAAGTTTTAAAACCCCTAATTTTGGAAACAGCAAACAAGGGAACAACACTTTCGCCAAAAGAGTCGCAAACAGGTCCTGCTAGCCGTAATGACAAGCAAACCATTGAGCGTCATTTGAAATTTTTATCAGATGAAAACCAGATAAGTATTTATAAAACAATAACCCAATCCATACAAAATAATGGCAAAAAGCTATAAACAAATAATGAACGGCATCACCACTTTTATTTTTGATGTCGATGGTGTATTGACGGATGGCTCCGTTTTTGTAACTGGCGAAGGAGAGATTTTGCGAACGATGAATATTCGTGATGGCTATGCGATGAAAGCTGCTGTAGAAAGTGGGTATAACGTTTGTATTATTTCGGGCGGGAGCAATGAGGGAGTTCGAGTGCGATTGAGAAATTTAGGAATAACTGATATCCATTTAGGTACACCTGACAAAGTCGAAACTTATAAAGAATATATTGAACTCTATGATATTAAACCAGAACAGGTTTTATATATGGGTGATGATATTCCCGATTATCATGTTATGCAATTGGTGGGATTACCAACTTGTCCCCAAGATTCAAGCCCAGAAATCAAAGCCATTTCCCGTTATATTTCGCACAGAAACGGAGGGAAAGGAGCCGCTCGGGACGTCATTGAGCAAGTGATGAAAGTACAAGGAAAATGGATGTCCTATTTTGATGGCAAGCTCGATTAGTATGTAGCTTGCTTTTGTGTATATGAATAAAATTTAGAAGTTCTAACGAAATTCATCGACCCATAATGATAACAATTTCTGAGGCTACGACAAAAGATTTCAAAACAATTCGGGAAATAGCCTTTGCAACATGGCCAGTGGTCTATGGTGAAATCCTATCCAAAGCACAAATCGATTATATGTTGGATAGTTTCTATTCCGAAGAAACTTTGATTGCTAATTTAACGCAAAAAGGGCATCATTTTTTAATAATTAAAGAAAATGAAATCCCTCTTGGTTTTGCCTCTTATGCTCACGATTATCTCAATACCAACTGCACCCGATTGCACAAATTATACCTTCTTCCAGAAACTCAGGGTAAAGGATTAGGAAAATTAATGTTGGATAGCATCGTGGCTTTAGCTAAAGAAAATAAATCAGATAAAATTTCATTAAATGTGAACCGATTCAACAAGGCTTTTGTGTTTTATCAAAAAATGGGTTTTGAAATTGTTGCTGAGGAAGATATAGCTGTTGGGCAGGGCTATTTAATGGAAGATTATAAAATGGAGTTGAATTTGTAGCTCAATTTGTTAGTGATAAAACGACGCTTTTTCCTATAATTATCCAGCTACTATTCGCTTATAAAGACTATTTTGTTGTATATTTGAAAGTGTGAAATTCTTCAATTTTATCAATAATTTTTAAAAGCATCTAAAATGAAGGCTATAGTACTATCATTACTTTCTGTTTTTTTTCTAAGTAGTATTTCCTGTTCCAAAAAAGCCACCGAAGAAATCAAACCCACCGTTGGGGATGTTACTCAAAGTGTTTATGCTTCCGGCGTTGTAAAAGCGGCTGGACAATACACTGTTTATTCTACGGTAAATGGAGTTTTGCAAAAAATAAAAGTCGCTGTTGGACAGTTTGTTAAAGAAGGTCAGCTATTGTTTGAGTTAGAGCAGGAGAAAGCCGATTTAAATACTGAAAACGCCCGATTAGCTTACCAATTGAGTCAGGAAAACAATCATTATATTCAGGATAAAATTGCCGAAATGGAAATGAGGGTGCAGGCTGCCAAAGACAAATTAGCTTTGGACGAATCCATTTACAACAGGAATAAAAGGATAAAGCAATACCAAATTATTTCTGAAGTTGATTTTGAAAGAGTCGAACTAGGATATAAGAGTTCCAAAATCAATTACGAAACTGCAAAAAAGCAATTGGCACAACTCAAAGCCCAGTTGCAAAACGATCAAAGTCGGAACAATATCAACCTAAAAATTAGTCAAAAATCCCAAAGTGATTTTAGTGTCAAAAGTGCTTTTTCAGGACAATTGTTTGATATTCCCGTGAAAGAAGGAACTTTAATCACCACCCAAACTCCATTGGCCATTATTGGCGAATCGAATTCCTTTTTGCTGGAATTGGAAGTCGATGAAAATGATATGGTCCTCGTAAATTTAGGTCAAAAGGTTTTGGTGACGATGGACAGTTATAAAGGTCAGGTTTTTGACGCTGTAGTGGATAAAATTTATCCCATCATGCAGGAACGTTCTCGCACTTTTAAAATAGAAGCCTATTTTGTGAAACCACCACCAAAACTCTATCCAAATTTAACCGCCGAAGCGAATATTGTCATCAAAACAAAAAAGAAAGTCATTACCATTCCCAAAAGTTATTTGATTCAAGGGCAGTATGTTTTGGTAAATAAAGACGAGAAACGAAAAGTTAAAATCGGATTGAGTGATTATCAAAAAGCAGAAATTTTGGAAGGTTTAAATGCAGAAGAAACCATTTATAAACCCCAAAATGAATTATAAACTACTCCTCAATATAGCCCTGCATTTACTTCAAGCTCGACTAAAACAAACGGTTGTAGCGGCTATTGGAGTGACTTTTGGTATTGCGATGTTTATTTCCTTGGTGAGTTTTATGCATGGTTTAAACGATTTGTTGGATGGTTTGATGCTCAATAGAACGCCTCACATTCTTTTGTATAATGAAATTAAACCTGTTGAAAATCAACCCATTTCTTTATCGGCGCAATACAAAGACAATATTAATTTTGTCAATTCCATAAAGCCAAAAGACAGAGGAAAATCCATCTACAACAGTAAAACCATCATCAATGTTTTAAAACAAGACCCTCGTGTTATTGATGTGGCGCCAAAGGTAACCACACCCGTATTTTTCAATTCGGGAACTATCGCTATTTCGGGGGTAATTAATGGAATCGATGTATTGTCTGAGGAAAAATTATTCAAAACCAGCGATTATATCATTGAAGGAAATCTGACTGATTTGACTCAAAACAACAGCATTATCATCGGAAAAGGACTGGCCGATAAAATGCTGCTCACAACGGGTGATATCATCAAAATCACCTCTTCCAAAGGCAGTTTAGCGTCGCTTAAAATCGTTGGAATATCGCAAATTGGGAT
>CANFHF010000059.1 GCA_947446635.1 Flavobacteriaceae bacterium | reverse complement strand
GGATGACTTTGATTTGTCAAGTATTTACCGGATAGTACTCCAAAAGCCAATGGCGAATAAGCCAACAATCCTACATGCTCTCTCGTACAAACTTCGGCAGCACCCACCTCAAAAGTCCGATTCAATAAGGAATACGGATTTTGAATGGTATTAATTCTTGGCAAATTATGGTGTTTGCTTTCCTCCAAATAACGCATAATCCCCCAAGGCGTTTCGTTTGAAATTCCAATATGATTTATTTTTCCTTGTTTGATAAAACCTTCGAGAGTTTCTAGAACAGCGCGAATATTGTCTTCCCAAGCATCAACTTTGACTTTAAAACCGCGTTGTCCAAAAAAGTTGGATTTGCGTTCTGGCCAATGCAATTGGTACAAATCGATATAATCTGTTTGCAAGCGCGTCAAACTTTTGTCAATAGATAAGGCAATACTTGCCGGAGAAAAATCCATGTTTTCTCGAATGTAAGCCAACCCTGGATTAGGACCAGCGATTTTTGAGGCCAAAACCACCTCTTCTCTTTTACCTGTTTTTTTGAACCAAGTCCCAATAATTTTTTCGGTGCTACCATAGGTTTCCTTTCGCCCTGGAACAGAATACATCTCGGCAGTGTCAAAAAAATTCACTCCTTTTTCTAGAGCGTAATCCATTTGGGCGTGCCCTTCGATTTCTGTGTTTTGTTCGCCAAAAGTCATTGTGCCAAGGCAAATCTTGCTGATTTTTATTTTGGTATTGGGTAAATGGGTATATTTCATGTATTGAAGAGCTAAAATTATAGGATGCAAAAGTAAACTTTAGGATGCGAATTTAGCCCGTCTTCGCCATTTTTTTTAAAGCAAAAAGGCTCGGCATTTTCATGCGAGCCTTTTTAAATTTAAATTTTAAAAACTTAATTTATATCCTTAAGCATTTCGGCGATGGCGTCTAATCTTGGCGTTAGAATGATTTCAATTCTGCGATTTTTGGCTTTGCCTTCTGCGGTTTCATTACTGGCTAATGGGGAAAATTCTCCTCTTCCGGCAGCAGTTAAATTCTGCTTGTTGACACTTTTGTTTTCGCTCAAAATAGCTACAATTGACGTGGCTCTTTTGGTCGATAAATCCCAATTATCAGCAATGGGTCCGTTGCCTCCAAAAGGATCGTCGTCAGTATGGCCTTCGATTAAAACGGAAATGTCGGGGTTGTCGCCCAATACTTTACCTACTTCAACAACTGCTTTTTTGCCTTCGGAACTTACGGCCCAACTACCGGAATTGAATAGCAATTTGTTCTCCATAGAAACATATACTTTTCCGTTTTTTTGTTCCACTGTCAATCCTTTTCCTTCAAAACTATTCAAGGCTTTCGAAAGCGTTTCTTTCAGTTTTTGCATGCTAGCTTCTTTGGCGGCTATCAAAGCTTCCAATTCGCTCAATCTTTTTCCGCTTGCATCCAAACGTTCTTGCTCTAATGCCAATGCTTTTCCTTTGGTTTCCAATTGATCCAATAGCTCCCGGTTTTTAGCTAAATTCGTTTTCAAAGCTTCAGAGCTGTTTTTTTCTAAAGCAGTGTATTCGGCTTGCCATTTATCGCGCTCTAATTTTACTTTATCCAGCTCTTTGTTTTGGGCATCACGGTCTAGTTCTAGCTGGGTTTTGGCTTTTAGTAAATCGGCATTTTCGTCAGCAATACTTCTGTTTTCTTTTTTTAATTCGGCGTATTTGCTTTCTAAATCAGTGTATATTTTTTTAGAAACACAAGAGGTTGAAAGTGCCAAAATCAGTAATCCGAGGGAAATTCTTTTTATCATTTTAAAAAAATTTAAGGTTATTTGGGAGTATTTATATAATTAATTTATTCTATTTCAACCATTATCGGACAATGGTCAGAATGTTTGGCTTCGGCTAATATAACGGCTCTTTTAAGTTTTTGTTTCAAGGATTCGCTAACCAAACAATAATCAATGCGCCAGCCCTTGTTTTCTTTTCTAGCACTCGGTACTCGAACCGTCCACCAAGTATAATTATCCGGGTCTTTATTGAAAAATCGAAAACTATCAATAAATCCATTTTTCATAAAAGCATCAAGCCACGCTCTTTCTTCGGGTAAGAAGCCCGAAACTTTTTTATTTCGAACGGGATCATGTATGTCAATTGCCTCATGGCAAATGTTGTAATCACCACAAATTACGAGGTTTGGGATTATCTTTTTAAGTTCGCTAATATATTTTTGAAAGTCATCCATGTACATAAACTTATGGTCTAATCTTTCGCTGTTTGTTCCCGATGGAAGATATAAACTCATCACCGAAAAATCATTAAAATCAACACGAATGTTCCTTCCTTCAAAATCCATGTGCGGAATTCCCGTTCCAAAAACCACGTTATTGGGTTTGACCTTTGACAAAATTGCTACGCCACTATAGCCTTTTTTAGTGGCCGAAAACCAGTAATGGTAAGGATAGCCGGCGAGCTCAATGTCTAATAGAGGAATTTGATCAGAAGTAGCTTTTATTTCCTGAAGGCAAATGACATCTGGGTTGGCTTGTTGTATCCAGTCTATGAATCCTTTAGAAATAGCGGATCTAATTCCATTTACGTTATACGAAATGATTTTCATTATCATCTTTTTGGTTTTCAAATGTAGTAAAAAGTATCAAAGATTGATGTCTTAAAAAGGAAGAAAATGGGGTTTTTTTCTATCTTTGTTTTTTATCTCAACAAACAAATATGGGTTTAGTTACCGCTAAAGAAGTTGCAAAAGTAATCAAAGTGGATAAGTATGGTGTTTTAGGTACTTTTTCAGGTTGGTTGCTTATGAAAATACTGAAAATCTCCTCTTTAAATAAATTTTACGACAGAAACAAACATTTAAAAGATGGGGAGTTCCTAAATGCTATAATAGAAGATTTGCAAATCAACTTCGAAATTCCAGAAGCAGATTTAAAACGCTTGCCTAAAGAAGGGGCTTATATCACCATTTCAAACCACCCATTAGGCGGAATTGACGGTGTTTTGCTGTTGAAATTAATGCTTGAAAAAGAGCCGAATTTCAAAATCATCGCCAATTTCCTTTTGCACAGAATCGAGCCTCTCAAAAAATATATTATGCCCGTGAATCCATTTGAAAATCACAAAGAGGCTAAATCTAGTGTGATTGGAATCAAGGAAACCCTACGGCATTTAAGCGACGGAAAACCACTAGGGATGTTTCCTGCAGGAGAAGTATCTACTTATAAAGACGGCAAGATTTTAGTGGATAAAGCCTGGGAAGAAGGAGCTATTAAAGTAATTAGAAAAGCGCAAGTTCCTGTTGTTCCTATTTATTTTCACGCCAAAAACAGTTGGTTATTTTATATGCTTTCGAAAATTAGCGATACAATGCGCACGGCAAAACTACCTTCAGAAGTATTCAGTCAAAAAAACCGAGTTATAAAGGTGAGAATAGGGAAACCCATTTCGGTCGCAGAACAAAACGAATACTCCTCTATTGAAGACTATTCGGATTTTTTGAGACGAAAAACTTATATGTTGGCCAATACTTTCGAAAAGGACACCCCTTTTTTACAAACCCCAAATTTAAAACTTCCGAAAAACCCAAAGACAATTGTTACCCCCGTTTGTCAAGAAAGTATGATCAAGGAAGTTAATTTTTTGAGAGAAAACGATTGTCGATTATTGCAAAGCAAGAATTACGAAGTGTTTTTTGCCAAAGCCAAAGCTATTCCCAATGTGCTATACGAAATAGGCCGATTACGTGAAATTACTTTTAGAGAAGTGGGGGAAGGAACCAATGAATCGACAGATATTGACACCTTCGACAAATATTATCGACATATGTTTTTGTGGGATGACGAAGCAAAAAAAGTGGCTGGAGCTTATAGAATGGGCTTGGGTTCCGAAATTTTTCCAGAATATGGAATTAAAGGTTTTTATTTGAATGAATTATTTCGATTTAAACCAGAGTTGCACGACATGCTTCATAAATCTATCGAAATGGGGCGCGCCTTTATCATTAAAGAGTACCAACAAAAACCAATGCCGCTTTTTCTGCTTTGGAAAGGAATTATTCATGTTACCCTACGTTATCCGGAGCATAAATTCTTGTTGGGGGGCGTGAGCATCAGCAATCAATTTTCTGATTTTTCAAAATCATTGATGATTGAATTCATGAAATCCAATTTTTATGATCCTTATATCGCTCAATATATTCATCCTAAAAAAGCGTTTAAAGTGAAGTTAAAAGATGCCGATAAAGATTTTATATTTGATGAAGCAGAAGCTGATTTGAATAAGTTTGACAAAATCATCGACGAGTTAGAACCCGGCTCCCTTCGATTGCCTGTTTTGATAAAAAAATACATCAAGCAAAATGCAAGGGTGGTTGCCTTTAATGTAGATCCTTTATTCAATAATGCAGTCGATGGATTAATGTATATCAGAATCTCCGATATTCCGGATAGTACCGTAAAACCGGTTATGGAAGAATTTCAGGCTGAACTAGAACGAAAGTTGGCTGAGAAAGAGGAATAGGTTTTGGCTAATCAACTAAACTTTCTCTTTCTAAAAGTTTATTCAAAATATAACCCCTTAATTTTATCTACAATAACTTGTGCCAATCGTTCGTGGCTTTCATAAGTCCAGCCCGCAATATGTGGACTGAGAATTACTTTTTTGGAATTCAATAAATACTGGAAAGCTTCGGGCGTTTTTTTGCCTTGGAAAAGGGTTTCAAAAGAGCGTTTTTCATATTCCAAAACGTCTAAGCCGGCACCAAGAATTTTCCCGGTTTGTATCGCAGCAACCAAGTCTGAGGTTTCCATATTTTTACCCCTTGAAGTGTTGATAATCCATAATGGTTTAGCAAAAGCATGAATGAAATTAGCATCTACCATCTTATCTGTTTTGGGTGTCCAGGGAATATGTAAACTGAGCACGTCTGTTTTTTGTTGTAATTCCTCTAGCGAAACTTGTCTAGCATTGCTATCGCCAACGTTTTCCTGAATATCATAACACAACACTTCTACGTCAAAACCCCGAAGTTTTTTGGCGAAGGATTTTCCCATATTCCCATAACCGATGATACCCAGGGTTTTTCCGTCTAGTTCATGGCCGCGGTTGCTTTCTCGGTTCCAATGTCCTAATTTTATTTCGCTATCGGCAACATTCAAATTATTGAAAAGAGATAAAATCATACCCAAAGTATGTTCGGCAACCGCGTTTCTATTTCCTTCTGGAGCAGCAATGAGGTGGATTTTTTTGCTTAAGGCACACTCACAATCGATACTTTCC
>CANFHF010000058.1 GCA_947446635.1 Flavobacteriaceae bacterium | reverse complement strand
GTTGTTGAAATTGTTGGTGTAGCAGTTACTGTAGCACCCGTTGATGGAGATAAAGTAGTATTAGGCGACCATGTATAGGTTTGTTGCGGAGGTGTAAAACCAAATTGTATATTAGGTCTTTGATTAGATGGGGCAGAGTAACCCCAAGAAGTTAGCGCATCAAAACTTGCTACTCCTGCAGGCGTAACACTATTTTTTAATCCATAATAAACCGTATTATTAGCAGTTTGGGTGTATCTAGTCTCTGTTCCTGTGCCATTTCCATTAGAACCAGAATTATGAACTGTTTCAATAATAAGATTGCTAACACCATCCCAAGTATAAGGAGTAGCTAGTGTAAAAGTAGTTGTAAAAAAAGCGGAAGGTCTAAAAGTAGCATTGTAAACCGTAGTTGTTCCTGAAACAAAAGTTGTTAAAGCAGTAAGTGATGTTGATCCAATTCTAATTGTAAAATCAACACAATCAGAAGGTGTATAACCAGCAATTGAAAATCCAATAGAGGTAATATTAGAATTAGCTCTTAATCCAAGATTATTCAACTCAGAAGTAGTAAATAACATTTGATGTTTAGCGCCCCCATAAACTACACTTAAAGGATTTGGATATGAACTTAGTGATGAATTGCCAGTTCCAATATAACCTAGTCCTGATGTACCCACTACCCCACCAGTTGCAATTAAATTTGCAGAATCACCAGCACAAAGAGTTTTCGTGGCTGGTGTAACGTTTACTGCCGAAGGTGTAGGATTAATAGTAATAGTCATCGGAGCTGTATTCGCACATTGTCCTGCTGTTGGCGTAAAGGTATAAGTCGTAGTTGTTGTATTGTTAATTGCTGGCGACCAAGCCCCTGTAATTGGAATTGTATCCGAAGATGAAGTTGGTAATGGTGATAAAGAAGCACCTGAACAAACTGCCGCTACTTGCGTAAAAGAAGGTGTTATTTTTGGATTTACTTCTATTGTCATATCTTCTGAAGAAAAACATCCTACATTCGTTGAATTTGGCGTAAAAATATAAGTAGTAGTTACCGTGTTATTTAATGCTGGCGACCAAGTACCTGTTACTCCATTAGTTGATATTGTTGGTAATGCAGTCAATGTTGTTCCAGCACAAATTAGTGCGACTTGCGCGAACGTTGGGGTTGTTTTTGGTGTAACCGAAGCAGTAATATTTTGACTTACAGAACACCCATTTGAAAGTGTAGCAGTAGCTATTAAATTAAACGTATTGGAAGACAACTGCTCAATTGTAGGTTTTATATATACTGTTGAAACTGGTGTCCCTGAAGTATAAGGAATAGTACAAAGTGCATTTGAATATACATTTACTGGAGGAGTACTTGACCATGAAAACGAGGGATTCATTGGTTTTGAGCCAAATAATTTTACATTGTCTATGGCAACACCATCCATCCACTCGCCATAATATCTAAACCTAATTTTAAGATTAGGTATGTTTATATAGGAGATTAAATCAAGTGTAATATTTCCGAAACGAGTTCCAATACCAATATCAGCAGTATATCTTTGAATTTCAGCCCAAGAAGTACCATTAGATACTTCAACAGTAAAATAATCTGTAGTTAAATATTGCCCCTCAAGATAATGTGAATAATAGGCGTCAAATGTCAACTTTAAATTGGTGAAGCCAGTGGAATTTACAGAATTTGTTAGAGACAATCCAGTAGAAATATTATAATTCCCTAAGTCAGAAGTTGAGGAAACGAATTGATTATCACCAAATCCGGACGAGATAGCAGGAAACCAAACTTTACCCGGAGGATTAGAAGGTCTGTAAGTACTTGTTCTAGATTGCCATGCTGCATACCCGTTTATTGTTGGTACATTATTAACATAATTCACATTAGAAAAAACACCCATGCCTCCTTCGAAATCCTCTTTAACCAAATTTACTTCTTCGGATCCTCCAGTAGCGCTTAAAGCAAGTGTGTTTTCTCCACAAAGTAATGGACTTGTTGGTGAAAACACTACCAATGGAATGGGGTTGTATGTTGCTATAACAGGGGTTCTAACTAGAGATTCACAGGTAGTGTTATAGGCAGTAACATAATACGTAGTTGTACTAGATATTGAAGGAGTTGTCCAGTTTCCCGTAATGGTTTGCGCTAAATAAGTACCGCCTGATAATGCTGCATACCACCTAAAACCAAGAACTCCAGAAGCAGCAGTAGCTTTTAATGTTGTAGCTCCAGGTCCACAAGTGGCATCATCGATAACACTTGTAATTATTGCCGAACAACTTGCTATTACTGTAAAGAGATAATCCTCTGTTTCACCATAATAATTCAATTGTTCACAAGAATCAAAAGTACTTGTTGCATCAGGATCAGAAAAAGGGTCATTAACATAATCATCTTCATTAATTCTTATTCTTATTCTATAATTTCCTATGGATTGAGAGGGAGGAATCACAAATCCAAATGTTGTGGCAGCTAGACTTGTTGAACCTGTATCATATACTAATTCGCCTAAATCTGTAAAATCACCATCTTTATTCCAATCTATCCATGCTTTCATAAATCCTGAAACAATTGCTTGTACTGAAACATTAACCCCTTCTCCTTGAGCTTGGATAGCTTGTGACAATGAAGTAAAGTTTTGATAGCCTCGAGGAGTTGTAGAATTGGCAACGGAATTTGTGGAGTTATTTGAAGTATCATTTAATGTCCCTAAAAAACTAACATTAGTAAAATAGGTCCCATTTGAGGCATAATTATTAGTTGAAACTTTTGGAGAACAATAGGAAGTTGAAGTTAAAGTAAAAGTATTGCCTATTAATGGTGATGATAAATACAAAGGCCCTCCGGAACACCCAGTAGCATTATAAGAAAATACATAAAAATAATATTGCTGATTTGGATTTAAACCCGTGCTTGAAAAGGTGGTGCTATTATTGGTACTTATTACAACATTTGTAGCACCAAGACTAGTAGAACCAACAGTATAGGTTGTTCCGTTAACGGGTACAGGAGCTGTTCCTGTGGTATTCATTATTACTAAATAATTGCTTGGAGCTGATGTCGCAGCAGTAAAACTTCCGTTGATTGATGTTGATGTTATTCCGCTGAAAGACAATACTGTAGGTTGAGTAGTAGGGGTTGTACAGGCTGGAAAGGACGTTACACATATTGAAAATGCCCCTTGATTATTTGAATTACTTCCACGGCTGTAAACCCTAACATAATAAGTAGAACCGCTTGTTAGTCCTGATAGAGTAGCCGTTTCAGGATTTGATGTACCGGTAGCATCAATACATCCAAGACTTGTAGTTGAGGAACAACTTCCAGTAAAAACTTCAAATACAATATTATTTATTCCGTTAGAAGTTGATGGCGTTACAGTAACAATATGGGAGGAACCAGTTGCTACAAAACTGTACCAAACATCGTCATCTGCAGTTCCAGAACATCCAGAAAGTGACTGGGTAGCATTTACAGTAGTTCCACTTGTACTTGTTGTACAGGTTAAATTTGGACTTACTGATAAAGGAGTTGCAGCGCTACAATTATTATTTATTGGAGCCGCTATTGGAGTTGTGAAACTACTGGAATTTGTCCAAGCACTAAAATTAGTTCCTGCACAAAGACTTCTCACATAAAAATAATAAGTCGTGTTTTGGGTTAAGCCTGTTACATTTGCAGTAACAACTCCTGCAGCAGTTGTTCCAGTTACTGACAAACCTGTTGCGCCACTCCCTGCAGCACCCGAAGTTCGTACTTCCCATTGGTATCCTCCACTTGGTGGCGAAGCTGCTGCTGTCCATGAAATTGTGGCTGAAGTGGCAGTAATTGCTGAAGAAATTAGCGTGGTTGGCAAACTTCCGCAAACTTCACATGCGCCAGAATAAGCAACATTCAAAGCAAATCCAGTTCGCCTATTTGAACCGTCAGAAAAAAATCGAACGGTAATAGACTCCCCAGAAGCACTTGAGAAAGGTGTTATTGTTCCATTTCTTCCACTATATGAATATAATAAAGTACCCGAAGTACCAACGCCTGAATAAATATTTATATAATCTGATCCAGATTGAGTATTATAGCTGCCACTTAAACTAATTATTCCTGTTCCTGAATTTTCTATTACCGTATATCCATCTACATTATTAGAATAATCCGAAGAGGGACCAGCGTGGTCATACAAAGTGGTATTGGTTCCGCAAGTTATTGTATTACTTCCAGAAGAAGGAACCAGAGTAAACTGTGAAATTGTAAGAGTTCCACCTGATGATATCGTACTTCCACATGTATTCGTTGCTGTGGCTTTATAGAGATACCCATTCATCATGGCTGTTGCCCCAGTAATAGTTAAAGAATTGGTTGTTGCAGTAGAATAGGGTGCGCTATTAGTTATTGGAATACTCCAAGTGGAACCACCATCAGTACTCACTTGCCAAGAATAACTTGTTGGGGATCCAGAAGCTACTACCGAGAAAGCCGTATTTCCTCCGAGAGCAACAGATACAGCGCTAGGCTGAGTGGTTATTGAAGGCCCAGCAGAAATAGTTACGGGGAAACTTACAGGCGTACTACAACCACTTGCTGTTACGGTATATACGACAGTAACGGTTCCAGCATTTCCTCCAGTCAAAACACCTAATGAATTTATCGAGGCGGTTCCAGTTCCATTTGTAACAGCCCAAACACCACCTGAAGTAGTATCAGCAAGGGTAATTGAATTCCCTGCACATACCGTAGAAGCTCCAGTAATTGCAGCAACTGAAGGTGAAGCATTTACTGTAATAGCTCCAGAAAAACCACTAGTGTTAGCACTACTACACGGTGCGGTATTTGTTACTACACAATAATAATAGTTTATACCAGTAGCGGTATTTAGGGGGGTATAAGTAGTGCTATTCGTGCCTACAGCAATAGCTCCACTTGTAGAATTAGTTGTGTTAGAATACCATTGATATAAAGGATTTGAACCAGTAGCCGTTACCGATAAAGGACTAAACCCTGTTCCGCCCAAACAAGTGGATTGAGGTGACGTAGAAGGAGAAGCCGTAATAGATATTGGAGCAGAAACTGTTGTTAAAGTAGATGAAACGGCAGCTGTTGCAGTACATCCAGCAGTATTAGTATAGTTTATGGTTACCGTTTTAGAACCAGTTGTTAGCCATTTTAAAGTTACCGTATTATTAGTTGTGCCAATTCCACCAGAAGTAATTGAATAATCAGTATTTAATACACCTGGCACTACCCATGCATAATTAGACATTCCAGATTGGGTAGTATAAGTAATATTTGTTGCGCTACATGCAGTTGCTCCGGGT
>CANFHF010000057.1 GCA_947446635.1 Flavobacteriaceae bacterium | reverse complement strand
TTTCAATGCGGGTGCAAAAGTAGTGAGTTATTCCGCTTTTACAATGCTTTTTTTAAGTTATTTTTTATTTAATTTGTAAGTCGCTGAAAGGTAGTTTTTTGAAGAAGAAAACAGCATGTGGAAATATAAAAAATAACAGCCATATACAAACAATGGCTCAAAGACGAGGCAATAAAATAAAAATCTATAGTGTGTATCAATCAGATTTCAGATTGAAACTAATCAATTATTGAATACCTTGGCGTTAAATTCAAAGGAAAGATGTTACATTATTATTTAAAACTTAATCAAAATAGTCACGAGTTCCGGAGTACGAAGTGATAAAAGTAAAAAGTAACTACAAACCAACAGTAACTCTTAGCGAATAGGAATGTAGCAATCTTAGCTATAAAAAGCACCAATATAACTAACAACGCAAAAAGAAAGTATCATAATCCAACCTATTTAAAAGAAAAATTATCTTTATTAGGTACAAATACCATCGAATTATGCCTTTGTAACTTCACTACTTATACCCCGTCAGGCTAGACCAAACAACAGGTCAAGACGCAACTTTTAATTTACCGCGGTAAAATACATGATTTACCGCGGTAAATGGACTAAGTTACCGCGGTAAATTGATTAAGTTACCACGGTGAATTGAATAAGTTACCGCGGTAAAATATAAAAGCCGTCAGGACAGAAACTTTTCTGGGTGCTTACAGGCAAAACGCTACATCAGTAATTAAAGTGATATTAGGTATGAATTAAAAATATAATGCCCAAAATCGAAAGAAAGGAAAACACGAATTACACGAATTATCACGAATTATCACGAATTAAAAAAGTCGAAAGTCGAAAGAAAAACACGAACTGGAGGAATTAACGATTAAACAAATAAACGATTAAACAATAATTCATAACTCATAATTAAACAAAAACCCTTTCAAAACCAAATTAATGATTCTGAAAGGGCTTTAATTATGAAGTAAGCAATTATTTAAGAAACTATGCTTTCTTTTGATTTAAGGTTTCTGTATTTATAAAACACATACACTAAACCAGCTGTAAGTAATATGCACACATAAGTATCTATTGGAGCATCTACAGGATTAGGATCACCTCCAAAATCTCCTGGGTCTTGCGCCAAAGCAACAAATTGAACTAGAACAATTGCTATAAATGTGAATACGATGTTTTTAATTTTATTCATGATATTTCTTCTTTAGTTGTGTTTGTTTTAGTTAATTACTTTTACAGTTACCGTTACATTATCTTCCGATGTGATTTTCAAGAACAATACTTCGTTGGTTTGTGTTAAACCAGTCAATACTGTTGTAGTTGCATTGATGCCCGATTGTTTGTAAATCAAACGACCTGCAACATCATATACTTGAATCTCTTTCATTACGATTCCTTTTGTATTCACATGGAACCAATCAGTGTTTTTGTAAACAATCACAGAGTTTGGTGTGAAATCCATTGAAGGAATTCCTAACGCTTGTGTGTAAACCAATTCAAAACGAGAATCAAATGTCCCTGCATCCGATGCGAAGGTATAAGGAGAAACCTTGATGTTATGATCGTTTCCCATTAAGTTATCACGAACAAAGATGTCTTGACTTCCTGCAAACAATCCGTCTGTATTGGTCAATGAAATCATATAGTTTCCAATAGCTGAAGCTTTGAAAGCCAAAGGCACCACATCATTTGATGCAAATGGCAAACTACGTCCTTGGATACCATAATTAGCTCCGTCCAATTTAGAGGCCAATGAACTTCCAGAAACGCCTAGTAATAAACCGTCGTAATCGGTATCTACTGCTTGTGTAGCACCATCAACATAACCCACCATCATTTGATTGATGTCAGATCCTGTATCTGTTTTCAAGTTCAACCAAATACGATGTTTCTCTATTTCAGCTGTTCTCAAGAACTGGTTATCATTATTCCCTCTTCTCATGGAATTGTTAAAGGTAACATCTCCAGCAGCTGTTGCTCTTACTAAGAAACCTTGACCCACTTGAATTGTTCCAATTGGTAAAGTTGGCGTTGGATGTAAATCGTTTTCAATGTGCGTAGATACAGTATGACCTGCTCTGTTTTTAGAAGAGTAGTTTGTCCCTTGAGGGAATAAACCAGCAGCATTCATTGTTAAACTATGTGTATAGAAATAAATCGTACCTACAATATTACTATTGCCATCTAAGAAAGCATTAACATCAATTGTTGATGGATATGGATTACCAACCAAATTGTAATTATAACCATTCGTAGCATTCGTTGCCAAAGTAAATGATTTTAAACCATTATTTGGAACCCCTACAAACGTACCTGAAAAGGCAGTTGGAGTAATCGCATTATGGGTGTTCGATGCACGAATAGCAAATCCTTTACCAGCAGTAAATGTTGATGTAGCTGGTGTAGCTGTATATGAATTACTACTTGTAGTGTAGGTATAGAAACGATTCGCTAACGTAGCTGGTGAAAACTGTTGCAATGTTTGACTTCCAGTTACCGGTGATGACCACAACGTATGATCCAATCTCAATAATAATGAAGAATCACGATTCACAGTAATTGCACCTGTATTGATAGCTAAATCATTAGTTTGAATTAAGTTGGCATTGTTTTGAACCGTCATCGTACCGTTATTATGAACAAAATCAGTTACCGTTAAATCAAATCCTGAAGAAACTGTTAAACTAGCTCCTGTATTAATTGTCAACGAATTAATAGTAATATCAGCTGCAATAACTGGTTGGTTAATCGATGACGCAATAACTACATCTGTTTGAGATGTTGGTATAATTCCTGTTGACCAGTTGCCTGAATTTACCCATACTGAAGATACTGTTCCCGTCCAATATGAAATTGCAACAGTTGTAAATGTAATGTCATTTCCATAAACAGTACCAGCGCTATTAGTAGCAAACGCTCTGGTGTGATAAGTTGTTGCGTCTGTTAATCCAGATAAAGCTGTTACAAAAATACCTGTAGTAGTACTTCCATCAACAACAACTGAATTTGCTAAAGTTGGATTAGAGGCAGTGCCATATACAATTCCGCGAGCAGTAATTGTGTTTCCTCCTGTATTTGTTAAATTACCCCCAGTAGAAGCAGTAAAAACTCTAATTGCTGTAGCTGCTGTAGTTGTAATTGTTGCCAAACCAGCTAGTGTTGTAAAAGAATGCTGTGTACCATAAACTGGAGTTACACCGTCAGTGGCATACAAAGTATAATAATAAGTTGTGTTCGATTGAAGTTGACCATCAGCAATTACGGCAGTGAAATTTGCTCCTCCTGTACCTGCAACTAGAATTCCAGTTCCATTAGCAAATCCATCTGTTGCGCTGTAATAAAGTCCGTAACCTGTGACTGGCAAACACCCTTCGGAATAAAATCCAGTTATAGATGCACCAGTACTTGTAGGTGTGGCTATACTTGTTGGCGTTACTACTGCCGCAGCAATCCCTGTACCAGAAATGGCTAAATTAAAACTACTTGCTCCTCCTCCACTAATACTACTATCTCCACTATAAGATTGAACTACAGTAGGGGTAAATTGCACCCAAATTTGTTGAGTAAAAGTAGAATTAGATGGTGTAAATGTCAATGAAGACAAGAATTCTGTTCCTTCAAGTGAGAATGAAAATCCAGGTAAATTAACAATTGTTATCGATCCTGAAGTATTTACTCCGGAAAGTGTAAATGTATTAGCCGCAGAAGTTGTATTTACACATTGGTTAGCAAACGCAGACAATGAAGTTGCAGACAAACTTGTATTGTATTCTCCGATAACGAAATCTCCAAATGCAGAAAGTCCTGTTACCGTTGTGCTAGTAGCGGCTGCTGAAGACACTGTAGGATAAGTCCAAGTAGCACCGTCATAATTTCCAACTGCATAATTTGTTGGAGTTCCCAAAGCATCTCCACTAACAAAATTGAAAGTAGCACTGCAAGTTGAGAACACCAATCCAGTATTTGTTACTGCAAAATAAGGCGTTACTGTTTTAGCAAAATTAATAATCGAAGTCCCTAAATTAGGATGTGTTCCCGTTCCTGATGTTCCATTCATTGTAATACTTCCCGCAGTAGCGATACTTGCAAAATTTAAAGTAACTGGTCTGTAAGTAGAAGCACTTCCAATTTCAAATGCAACCGATGTTGCCGTAGTTGGAATATTTCTTTTTAAACTCCCTACAACATGACCACTCGTTCTAACTATTGAAGCTGTAGCTGCAAGTGTTACCGTATTATTTCCAGTAACTAAATTACCAGAAGTTAATGTTAAAACTCCATCAACAGTAATGTTTGTTGGAACAGTTACGGTTAAAGGATTATTTATTGTTAAGTTATTTATACTTGTTATTTCAGAACCAAAAGAAGTTCCCATATCACTCAAGTTAACACCATCATTTTTGGCAAATGTATAATTGATACCTATACCAAAACTTCTAGTTCCTATAGTAGTATCGTTTTTAATATTTCCATTTCCAATTCCTGTACAAATTCCTTTGCTGCTAGTAATTGATAACGAACAACCTGATTGTGCTGTGAATGTACCTGTTCCGCTAAAGTTGAAAGTTGTTATTGTTCCATCACCAAATAATAAATTACCAGTGCTTGTAATTAACATTGTTCCGGGAGTATTAATTTTTAATGTTGATGCTAATGTTACTCCCATTGGGTTAGAAACAGTAACATTCCCTGTTATGGTAGTAGTAGTTCCTGATAATCCAGGTAATCCAAAAGTAGTTTGGGCTATAATTGTACCATCATAAAAATAATTAGCATTTGTACTGTAAGTCGCTGTAGCAGTAATTGCTGTTGCTAATGAAGATGAATTTCCTAATTTAATAGAAGCTCCACTTGCTAAGACAAAATTCCCTACTCCAGAAATAGTTTTACCTGCTAAATTGATAGTTCCGTTTATGGTCATTGTTTTACCTGAACCAACAATGTTATTGTCAGATAACGCAACTACATGACCCGATAGAATTGTAATGTTGTTTGTACTTGAAGGCGCTACAGTAGCTGGGTTCCAAGTTATACCGTTGTTGAATTCCCAAATAGAATAATCCGAGAAATTTCCTGATGCTGTAGTTCTAAAATTAGCCATAGATTCATCAAGTGCAACATTGGCAGTAATTAGATTAGATTGTGCAGAGGTTTGAGTTCCATTAGTAGCAGAAACATTATAATAATATGTTCCGCTTGATAAGCTAGCACAATCTTTCGATGTTCCAGAAACTGTAGTTGGATAATTATTTACCATTGATAAAGGCGATCCAGTAATATAGATGTTGTCAATACGTGAAGTTCCTCCAGCAGTAAGCATTGGGTCTCCAGCTACATTTGTAAATGAGGATTGCGCCCATCTTATAAATACTGAAGTTTGATTATTACAAGCATCTGGTAAAACGAGGTTGTTTACAACGCCTGAAGTCCATTCTGCATTTCCAACTGTAATGTTTGTTAAGTCAATAAATGAACCTGAATTACCTACTCGGTATTGTAATTTAAAATCTCTAGGTCCTGTTGAAGATGAATACTGAGCCGAAGAA
>CANFHF010000056.1 GCA_947446635.1 Flavobacteriaceae bacterium | reverse complement strand
TTTTATGCGGATGGCAGATAAATTTCAAGGGGAAGTTGCCAAAGACATATCACAACCCTTAATGATGCGTTCGTTGTACAGCATTGGAGAGAAACGCTTTGTTTTTCCTGATCCCGCTGAAAAAGGGGTGATAGGCTATGAATCAAAAAATGATTTTAAAGCCAAAGGAGGAGATAATGCTTTAACTGTAAAAGTAGTGGCTGATGGACAAGAGAAATCAGTAACGGTATTGGGTGCTAAAGGCAAAATTGGGGAATCGAAATCGGTTAAAATTGGGAAACTAGACTACACTTTTTTTTACGGAAGCAAAGCGTACACCTTACCTTTTAGCATCAAACTCAATGATTTTATTGCCCAAAAATATCCTGGAACGGAGAAAAGTTATTCTTCATTTGAAAGCCAAGTCACCGTTCAGGACTCCATCACACCTTTTGATGCTAGAATATACATGAATCACGTTTTGGATTATAAAGGATTCCGATTTTTTCAATCTTCATTTGATCCAGACGAAAAAGGAACCGTGTTATCCGTAAACCATGATTTCTGGGGGACTTTGATTACGTATATTGGTTATTTCATGTTGTTTTTTGCCATGATGTCAATACTGTTTACCAAGCATTCCCGATTTGCTGATTTGAAACGAAAACTGGAAGTGGTGAAGGATAAAAAATCGAAATTAGTACCAATATTAGTTTTGTTGTTCGGTTTTACGGCTTTCGCCCAAAATCATTCCGCACCTACTCCAAGCCTAAAACAATTGGACTCGCTAATCAATAAACACAAAGTAACCGAAGTTCATGCAGCTAAATTCGGCAGATTGATTGTTCAAGATGCCGGCGGAAGAATGAAACCCATAAATACCTTCTCGTCTGAATTGTTGCGAAAAGTAAGCCACAAAGACAGCTATAACGGAATGAATTCGGATCAGGTCTTTTTATCGATGATAGCCGACGGAAATCTTTGGATACAAGTTCCTATGATTTATATCAAGGCCGGAAACGACAGTATCCGGAAAATCATTGGCCTCGATAAGGACGCAAAATACGCCTCCTTTATATCCTTTTTTGATACCACTGGAAATTATAAATTAGGACCGTATTTAGGGGATGCCTACAAAAATGCAAATCCCAACCAATTCGAAAAAGATTTTATCGAAACGGACAAAAAAGTGAATTTGATGGACAACGCGCTAAGCGGAAGTATTTTGAAAGTTTTTCCTATTCCAAATGACAAAAACAACAAATGGATCTCTTATGCCGAATTAGAACACGCCGGTTTAAAAGGAATGGCAGCGACCTATACCCGAAGCATTCTTCCCTTGTATTTTGGTGCATTAGACCGCGCCAAAACTACCCATAATTACAAACAAGCCGATGAGTTATTAGAGAGCATCAATGGATTCCAGAAAAAATTTGGCGGCAAAGTGAGGCCAAGTGAAGAAAAAATAAATCTCGAAATCCTGTATAATAAATATGACATACTACCCAAATTGTTTTATTATTATTTGTTGGGTGGTGTTTTCATGTTGGTGTTTGCATTAGTAAATATCTTCTTTGATAAAAAAATATGGAGAATAACGGTCAATACTTTTCATGTTATGATTGGCTTCTTTTTTGGCTTGCATACTTTGGCTTTAATCGCCCGCTGGTGTATTTCTGGCCATGCGCCTTGGAGTAATGCCTATGAGGCCATTGTTTATGTAGCTTGGGCTACCATGTTTTTTGGATTAGCCTTTGACCGAAAATCAAAACTTACCGTGGCTTCGGCGGCTTTTGTCACATCGATGATTTTTATGGCAGCTAACGCCAATTGGATTGATCCGGAAATAGCCAATCTCCAACCGGTTTTAAATTCCTATTGGTTGATGATACACGTGGCTGTGATTGTGGCAAGTTATGGCCCATTTGCCTTGGGGATGATTTTGGGAACCGTTTCTTTACTGTTGATTTTATTTACCAATGAGAAAAACAAAGCCAAAATGGATTTAATCATCAAAGAAATCACTTATATCAATGAAATGTCATTAACGATTGGCTTGATTATGTTAACGATTGGTAATTTCCTTGGCGGACAATGGGCAAATGAAAGTTGGGGGCGTTATTGGGGTTGGGATCCAAAAGAAACCTGGGCATTAATCAGTATTATGGTGTATGCATTTGTAATTCACTCTCGATTCGTACCTTCACTTAGAGGAAAATGGACTTTTAACTTAATGAGTATTTTTGCCTTCATATCTATTCTGTTCACTTATTACGGTGTGAACTTTCACTTAGTGGGACTGCATTCTTATGCTAGTGGTGAGGCTCACTCCTTAGCTTGGATTTGGTATTCATTAGGAACAATTTCCTTGTTTGGAGCCATTAGCTATCCCAAATACAGGAAGTATTATAAAAAATAGTATTGTGTCTATTTTATAAAAAAAGGTTCAGCTTTAGAGCTGAACCTTTTTTGGATTAAACTTTATATTTATTTTGGTAAAATTCCATAAAACTCCTATTTTTGTGAAAATTTTAGGAAAAAATAATTTTCAAACTACCCACTTCCAAATAAAAAAACTATGACATTGAAAAAAAGAACAACTTGGAGTCTCTTTTTGGCGACACTTTCGGTAGGTTTTTTACAAGCTCAACAAAGTACTGTTGCTTCGGGAGGGAATGCTTCAGGAGTTGGCGGTACGGTTTCCTATACTGTAGGTCAGTTGGTTTATACCACTACCACACAACTAGGAGGTTCTTTAGCTCAAGGGGTGCAACAGCCTTTTGAAATAAAAGTTGTTTTAGGACCGGAAGAAGTTAAAGGAATAACATTGCAATGCACCGTATATCCCAATCCAACTTCGGGAGGTGTAACTCTGCAAATTGAAAACTACGACATTAAAAACCTATCGTACACCATTTTTGATTTAAACGCTAGAATCATTGCAAACAAGAATATTAGCAGTAAACAAACCTACATCTCGATGGAAAATCTGGCGTCTGCCACCTATTATATTAAAATAATGAAGCTTAACAAAGAATTAAAAGTATTTAAAATTATCAAGAAAAACTAAACATGAAAAAATTATTTACCCTATTGGTTACAGTTTTACTAACTGTTCATGTGTTTGCTCAAGCACCCCAAAAAATGAGCTATCAAGCGGTTATTCGTAATAGCAATAACGCTTTGGTGACTTCAACTCCCATCGGAATGAAAATAAGCATTGTTCAGGGTAGCGACTCAGGAACGGTAGTTTATTCTGAAACACAATCAGTAACAACCAATAGTAATGGACTAGCCACCTTGCAAATAGGAACTGGTACTATAATTACAGGAACCTTCAAGGGAATTGATTGGTCACAAGGGCCCTATTTTATAAAAACCGAAACGGATCTTACAGGTGGAACTTCCTATAACATTTCAGGAATATCAGAATTGATGAGCGTACCTTATGCTTTGTTTTCTGTCACTAGCGGTGGAATCCAAGGAGGGAAAAGTACAACTACAAATGCGGCACTAGGACCAAATATTACAATTACACAAAGTGATTTAAATTTAAAAGAAAATACCTCTAATAAATCACCTAGTGTAAGACTTGGTGTAAGCAATGCTTTATTTCCAACGCAATATGCTGTGAAGACTTATGTTGATACGGGTATAACTGCTGTAACTAATGATTTAGCTACTGAAGTAATCAATAGAACTAATGCAGATGCCTTAAAGGAAAACTCAGCCAACAAATCAACGGATGTTACATTGGCGGATGGAACCAATACTAAGTTCCCAACACAATTAGCCGTAAAAACATATGTTGACTCGCATATTGAAAATGGTGTAGCATCGAATGTTTCAGGTATTGTTGCTGTAGCCAACGGAGGAACAGGTTCATCAACTCAAAACTTTGTGGATTTAACCACTGCACAAACAGTTGCAGGTAATAAAACTTTCACAGGAAGGATATTTGGAAAAACAGCTTTTTTAAATGGAGGTGATGGAACTTTTGGAAATGCATTTATAGTATCTAATAATGATTCTGGATTTTTAGCTAGCTATAATAGTTTAGGAACTATAAGAACAGGTTTTCTTGGTTTTTCAAGTGGTAATTCAGTAGTTCTTAAGGCAGAAGAGACCAACTCATTGATACTAGGGGCAGGCAATCAAAACACATTAACACTTGGAGCAGACCAAAAAGCTACATTTGCTGGTGGGGCAGTACTAAATGGTCAGATAGATATTAATGGTTCTTTATTTGCTGATAATGGAACATTCTCACAAAGAGTAACAGGAAAAACAGCTTTTTTAAATGGAGGTGATGGAACTTTCGGAAATGCATTTATAGTATCTAATAATGATTCTGGATTTTTAGCTAGCTATAATAGTTCAGGAACTATAAGAACAGGTTTTCTTGGTTTTTCAAGTGGTAATTCAGTAGTTCTTAAGGCAGAAGAGACCAACTCATTGATACTAGGGGCAGGCAATCAAAACACATTAACACTTGGAGCAGATCAAAATGCAACATTTTCAGGAAATATTACAGGTGCTTCTTTCATTAAATCTGGAGGAACTGCTTCACAATTTTTGAAAGCAGATGGTACCGTGGATAGTTCTACTTATTTAACTTCAGAAGGAACCGCAACCAATGTTTCGGGTGTTGTGGCTTTAGCCAACGGAGGAACTGGTTCAGCAACTCAAAACTTTGTGGATTTAACTACTGCACAAAGTATTGCTGGTCCAAAAACATTTACTGGAACTGTTGCTGGTATTGACAAATCAATGGTTGGTTTAAGTAATGTAGATAATACATCGGACGATGCAAAGCCTATTTCTACTGCAACACAAACAGCATTAGATGCAAAAGCAAATAGTGCAGGTCAAGTATTTACAGGAGCAATTTCAGCAACTAATTTATCAGGTACTAACTCTGGTGATAACGCTCCAAATACTTTATATAGTAGCTTGGCAACCAATGCTAACCACACAGGAGATGTTACGGGTTCTTCAATCTTAACGATTGCAGATGCTGCGGTAACAACAGCTAAAATTGCAGATAGTGCGGTAACAACAGCTAAAATTGCAACTGGTGCGGTAACAGCAGG
Organism: Flavobacteriaceae bacterium; assembly: GCA_947446635.1. Classification (GTDB taxonomy): domain Bacteria; phylum Bacteroidota; class Bacteroidia; order Flavobacteriales; family Flavobacteriaceae; genus Flavobacterium. The sequence continues at coordinate 507 of CANFHF010000056.1, read as the reverse complement.
TAAAATTGCAACTGGTGCGGTAACAACAGCTAAAATTGCAGATGCTGCGGTAACAACGGCTAAAATTTTAGATGGTACGGTAACAACGGCTAAAATTGCAGATGGTGCGGTAACAGATGATAAAATTGTTACAGTAAGTGGTTCAAAAGTAACAGGAAATATTTCTGGAGACGCTGCAAATGTATCTGGAACAGTTGCTGTAGCCAACGGAGGAACTGGCGCTGCAACATTTACAGCTAATAGTGTTTTATTAGGAAATGGAACAAGTGCATTACAAGAAGTTGCCCCTGGTACAAATGGTAAAGTTTTAACCTCTGATGCCAATGGTTTGGCTAGTTGGGAAACCCCTGCTGCTTCAGGGCCATTTGCGACTGCCTCAAACATAACTTCGAATAGTAATGGCACCATTACCACTGATGACTTTGTTTTTGGTAGTACCTCTTTAGATGATATAGATGAAAGTGAGGATGATGATGATCGTATGTTTTTCGACAAAAGTAAAGGGGC
>CANFHF010000055.1 GCA_947446635.1 Flavobacteriaceae bacterium | reverse complement strand
TTCAACCAATGGACATACAGTAGTCATCTTAACTATAAGAACCGCTTAGGGCTTCAACACCCACCCCCCCAGTTCCGCTCAACCCCCCTCCCAAAATTGCTATTTTTTACAAACCCATAGGGGTAAAATTCGGTTTAAATTGATAACCCAAATTAATGAACGCATTTTCCAAAGGTTTCTCAATTATTGAGTAACCAATAGCTAAGGGGCTAGCTTTTGGCTCGTTTGAAAGGACTTCTTCCAAGTTGGTCTCTACGATTACTTCTGCAGGTTTAGCCTCTTTTAAAGCCTTCTTTTTGGCTAAATAAGCGGCTGATGGCTTAACATAAACTTTAGCCAATTTAATTTCTTCGATTGAAATCAATTCATTTTCATTTTTCAAAATATACTCAATAAATGTAGTTGCATATAAGTACTTTCTTTTACCATCTACTAAGAAAGATATAATGGTATAACCATTTATATGAGCTTTAATCGTTTTGTTTCTTCGACCAATTATTTCGCCAGTTGCTCTATCATATTTGTAACCTTTTTCTAGTGCCAACGCACATTTGGTGTTGCTATTTGAAATTCTTTCTTCTTTGCTTAAAGCGGTTTTTAATGTAGTTTTCATGTTGCTGTTTTTTATTAAATTATGGTTTTTTGGATATTGCATGATGTCTAAATCTGCGGGTATTGGAATCTTCTTATCTACTTGTTTAAAGAAGAACGGCACCCCATTCTTTTGACATTGGTCTCTAAGAACTCTGCCCCAATCCGTGTTGAATGGTCTTCTATGATGTCCTGACTCTCCCCCGTTAATTATCCAGTTCGGCACATCAATCAACCGTAGGTCAGAATTTTTCATTTTGACAGTTAAGTCAATCTCATCCAGTTGCGGTTCAATTGATAAGAATTTCTGTCCGTTAACTTTGTTAAGCAATGGTATCCAGTCATTAGCTGTTTTTTGGTTTCCAACTGAAATACCAAACATTACATTTTTTGGAGGATTAGCTTTCCAAGATTCAGGAATATATTTGTTGATGTTTGATGCTCTTTTCGTAAGCAATAAAAACATTAGATTGGGATAGTTTGGAACTATTTCAAAAAATCTATCTCTAAGTTGTCCAGTATTCCAAAATTCATCTTGACCTTCAACAAGGAGCCTTTTTTTGTGATTTATCATTTCTTTAGGCTTCTCAAAAATATCCATCATTGAACCCACGAAAACACGATGAATCTCACCCGCTTTTTTAGCATTTTTTTGATATTTTTCAAGAGTTTTTAAAGTGCTTATAACCATACGTCTCGGATTTTCATCACCCCAAATATTATTGCCTGTTCGTTTTGCCATATCACAAGCGTAACAAAAATCACAAAGTTCATTTACTTTTGAGCACCCCAGCCATAAGTTAATTGTGTGTTCACACCATTCTATTTTGCTATTTGTAGCCATAATTTTAATTTTTATAAATTATATTAATTGATTTGTTTAAACTGCATTTTTAAACTTTCTTCCGTTTTTATATTTTTGAGGATTTGCATTGTATTTGTCTTTTAAGAGCAAATCAAATTGTAGTTTTGTTAAACGACCCATGCCCAAAGTATGTCCTTCATAATTGAAATTTGATTCAGAATAAAGTGAATATATGTTTCTGTTTTTTCCGATATTTGTTTTGTAGGCTATATTAAGCAACTTAACTTCTCTACATGTTAATAATAATAGTTTAGCTAAACTTCCATTTACTGTAGGGATTAAAACACTAATGAAGTTGCAATCATTTTCCTTTTTTGCGATTAAATTTTCCATGTTGATTTTTTTTATGTTTGGACAGTTCAATTCCTGTCCATAATTAAATAGATTTTTTTTGTTAAATAAAATTTATTGGGTTTGAAGGATTTCCTGAACAGGAAAGTCTTTTGAGGTTATTCAATCTATCTCCCGATTAGTTGAATTTCAGCATCAAATTATGAAACTGTTTTAATTATAACTTTTTTCTCTATAGGCTTTTTTTTTGTTATGAATCTATTTTTTTTAAACCAGCTATACTTCTTGTTTGCAGGGACAAAAGTACTTTGTTTGAAATGTTTTTTAAAAAATATTCCATTTTTGGTATATTTCCACGCTTTCATTATAATTTAATTTAAATCAATAAATGTTAACTATAATATGCTTATATTAGCCTTATTTAAATAAATAAAATTTCATTTTATGTATAATACCACGCATGATGTTGAAAAAATAATAACTTTCGATTCAATAAGAGAAAACTTCAAGTATTTTGAAAAGTACCATGAATATAATCATCATAAGAAATCAACTGTATATAGACTTATATGTATACTTTGCATTACTACTGGTTTAGAAATGAAATTAGTATCAAAATTAAAATGGAAAGATTTGCTAATGTTAGGCTCTGAAAACAATGCAATAGTAAAAGATATATTAAAAATCCGTCAATATCGTATCCCAATTCATCCTAAAGTAAAACAATTTCTTTCGGACTCGTATTGCGGATTTGGATTTCCTAATTTAGAATCATCATTTAGTGATTCATTCACTGTCGAAGAATATCAGGGGGAGACAGCCGAATGGATTGTTAGGTGCATGTCGTCATCATCAAAACTTTCGGTAATGAAAAAGGAATATTTACGAGAATTTAATTTTGAATCTTACCCACAAATTATGTTTGGGAGAAAAGTTTTTGAAGTTAATGGATACACAAATGATATAAGTAAATATTTGAAACTTCATTTTGGATTTCACACCAACAAAGAATTATTCCAATTTTTAGGATATAATTCCAAAGACGATATTAAATGTGAATTATATAGTATAAACTTATCTGCTGATGGTAATTTTGTTACGCTAGAAGATAAAAATTTTAACGACAATTACCCCTTTCAGAAATTTTCTGCATTTTCAAAATTTTTATCATCTGGAATCTATTTTTACCCTGAAACGATTACTAATAGTGTACGCCTTTTATTATTAGTTAGTTTATATAATGGAATTAAATTGACTAAACTGCTGAAATTGAAATGGTCTCACATTGTTGAAATAAATGAAAAAATTAAGAGAGTTGAAATTCGTAAAGTAAATATTTTTGATAAATATCATATTAATATTGATGACAAATTCAAAGAAATTATGCAAGTGCACTATAACATAAGTTTGAAAAGAAATCATAATATTGATACAAACAGTGATTATGTTTATCTAAATGAACATTATAAAGACGAAATTTTAATTGACGACTATGTGTTTGTAACTAATACAGGCAATCCGATTACTCAACCTAGTTTGTCAAGAGAAATAAAAAAAACATTAAATTATCTAAAATTTCCTCACGCAGATAAAATGACTTCTAATTCAACAGTAATTATGTATGGCAGAAGAATAATTGAGATTAAAGGTGACCATAAACCAACAATAAAAAAACTAAAAGAACACTTCAAATTTAAAAGTAAAAAAGAACTGTTTGATTTTTTATATCTTATTAGTTCTAAAGAAAAGACAAGCACAAATTTCAAAGGTAAAATGAGAAAAAATATCTTTGAAGATATTCTTTATGATTACTAAAAACATTTTTATATAATACACAATTGTATACATAATTAATAATTCAGAAGCCCTGCCCACTGCGGATACCCGCCTCCTTCCTGCCTCCTGCACTTGTTCTCAAAACTAGGCAATGATTATGCTCAACAAAATTTTTCCAAATTTTTTTCCAAATTTTTTTGGAGTTATTTTCCTAATATAGGTTCCTAAAGGGATTCAAAAAGTTCCGTGTTCATTCCACTGATTATAAAATAAACATTGGGTTTTTTAACTTTTAAATGATAGTGTTAACCTGCTTTCCTGCTTTTTATTCGGATTTTTATAAAAAAATAGCTTTTTCTTGCAATTGACCTTATTTGTCAAAATGATTGCGGTAATTTGCTTGTTAAAATCTATTTTTAAACTTCGGTTAAAAATCAGTGATTACTAAAAAGATAATTCCTATTTTTAACTTTTTATAGAGAAAAAGCAAATGCACTTACAATTTTTCGCATTTCATAATGTATTTTTGAAATTATATGCAAAATAAAAAAAGCTTATCAGAACGTGACATCTGTACAAAATTTATTACTCCTGCACTTCAAAAAGCTGGATGGGATTTGCATAAGCAAATTTTGGAAGAAGTTTTCTTTACGGATGGTAAAATCTACGTTAGAGGCAAATTAACAGCACGTGGAGAACGAAAAAGAGCTGATTATATTCTGTATTACCAAGATAATCCGATTGCAGTAATAGAGGCAAAAGATAACAAACATTCCGTTAGGGCTGGAATCCAACAAGCTCTAGGTTACGCAATAACCTTAGATATTCCATGTGTTTTTAGTAGCAATGGTGATGGTTTTCTTTTTCACGATAGAACAGTAAAAGATGCTACAATTGAAACGGAATTAACCATAGATGAATTTCCTTCTCCTGAGGCTTTATGGGATAAATACAAACAATATAAAGGTATCGTAACTCCAAATGGAGAGAAAATAGCTTTGCAAAAATACTTTTCAGACGGTTCAGGGCGTAAACCTAGATACTACCAGCAAATTGCTGTAAATAGAACCGTTGAAGCTATTGCAAATGGGCAAAACCGAATTATTTTGGTAATGGCAACTGGAACTGGAAAGACCTATACTGCTTTTCAAATTATTCATAGACTTTGGAAAAGTGGAGCTAAAAAAAGAATCCTTTTTCTTGCCGATAGAAATGCTTTGATTGACCAGACCAAAAGAGGGGATTTCAAACATTTTAAAGATAAAATGACGGTTGTCAAACACCGAATGATTGATAAGAGTTATGAAATATACTTGGCTTTATACCAAGGTTTAACTGGCTCTGATGAAGAAGCCAATGCTTACAAACAATTTTCTCCTGACTTTTTTGATTTGATTGTTATTGACGAGTGTCACCGTGGTAGTGCCAATGAAGAAAGTGCTTGGAGAGAAATACTAACCTATTTCAACAACGCAACTCATATTGGTTTAACTGCTACTCCTAGAGAAACCAAAGAAACAAGCAATACGGAATACTTTGGAGAACCTGTTTACACTTATTCGTTGAAACAAGGAATTGATGATGGGTTTCTAGCACCGTACAAAGTGATTCGTGTGGCTTTGAATGTAGATTCCGAAGGGTATCGCCCACAACAAGGGAAAACCGACAAAGATGGAGTTGAAATTGAAGACCGAATCTACAACCGTAAAGATTTTGACAGGAAACTGGTTATTGATGAACGAACAGACATTATTGCTCAAAAAGTAACGGAATACCTAAAAGGACTAGACCGCTTTGCAAAAACTATTATTTTCTGTGTTGATATTGACCACGCTGAACGGATGCGAAACGCCATTTCCAGACACAATGCCGATTTGGTTGCTGAAAATTACAAATATGTAATGCAAATTACGGGTGATAATGATGAAGGTAAACGGGAACTAGATAACTTCATTAATCCCGAAGAAAAATATCCTGTTATTGCCACGACTTCTGAACTTATGACAACTGGTGTTGATGCCCAAACATGTAAAGTAATTGTATTGGATGCCAATATTAATTCCATGACCAAGTTCAAGCAAATTGTAGGTCGAGGAACCCGAATTAATGAAGAATTTGACAAATTGTATTTTACGATTTTAGACTTCAGAAATGCTACTGATAAT
>CANFHF010000054.1 GCA_947446635.1 Flavobacteriaceae bacterium | reverse complement strand
TGTCCGTAATCTATGGCGAGAATTCTTGGCATTTCATTTTAATTATTTCACAAAGATACATAAGAAATAAAACAATTGGTAATCAAAAAAATACATTGATTTATCGTTTATTCTTTAATAAAAAATCGATGGCCTAAGGATATTATACTCTAATTTCATAAGAAAAAAGGGAAATATGTCAGTATTGTAAGTCCAAAGTTGTTTTCAAAAAAAATCCATTTATCTTTGTCAAAAAAATTAACAAAAATGAACGAAATACAATCCATTATAGAACAAGCTTGGGAAAACAGAGCCTTGTTACAAGAAACAAAAACTACTGATGCCATTAGATCCGTTATCGAATTATTAGATTCCGGAAAATTACGGGTTGCCGAGCCTGTTGGCGAAGGTTGGCAAGTAAACGAATGGGTCAAGAAAGCTGTTGTTCTTTATTTCCCAATTCAAAAAATGGAAACATTAGAAGCTGGAATTTTTGAATACAACGACAAAATGTTGCTAAAAAGAGATTATGCCGAAAAAGGAGTTCGCGTAGTTCCTGGAGCATCTGCACGCTATGGAGCTTTTCTTGCTAGCGGTGTAATTATGATGCCGAGTTATGTAAACATTGGTGCCTATGTCGATTCTGGTACCATGGTTGATACATGGGCAACTGTGGGAAGCTGTGCACAAATTGGAAAAGACGTTCATCTTTCTGGCGGTGTTGGAATTGGTGGTGTTTTAGAGCCTTTGCAAGCGGCACCCGTTATCATTGAAGATGGTGCCTTTATTGGTTCTCGATGCATTATTGTTGAGGGAGTTCACGTTGGAAAAGAAGCTGTACTTGGTGCTAATGTATGTTTGACCGCTTCCACTAAAATCATTGACGTTACCGGAGAAACTCCTGTAGAAAGAAAAGGATTTGTTCCGGCTCGTTCGGTAGTAATTCCTGGAAGTTATACTAAAACGTTTGCTGCAGGAGATTTCCAAGTGCCTTGCGCCCTGATTATCGGTACACGCAAGCCTTCAACTGATTTAAAAACCTCCTTGAATAATGCGTTAAGGGAATATGATGTGGCTGTTTAATTTTTTATATTAGTGTTTTTTAAAATATTATAAATATGAAATTAAAAGAACTTCCGTTATCAGTATATTTTGAATTAAAACTTAAATTATTAAACACAAATAAATTAAAAAGCCAAAGTGATTTACCCCTAATTGTATCTTTAACATCTATCCCTTCTAGGTTAAAAAAAGTTAATATACCATAAGGGGCATTTTAAATCAAGAAGAAGCCTTTATATTTATAGCATCTTTAGCAAGTGAATAAATTTTATTTATTTGTTTTTCCTGATTATAATTTTCAATTATATGATTTCTACCATTCAATCCAATTTCTTTTGCCAGGTCCAAATTTTCCAAAAGTTTAATCATAAATTCAGCCATTGAAACGTCTTCTTTTTCTGCTACTAGATAACCCGAACCTCCATGAATTACAGCCTCTTTTATACCGCCATGTAAGGTGCTAACAATAGGAAGTCCTGTAGCACTTGCTTCCAAAATACCTACGGGAGTACCTTCCATATCACCGTTTGAAGCCGTAATTGAATGTTGTACGAAAGCCAGCGAAGTTCTCAATAAATTTACAATTTCTTCCGAACTAAGTACTCCTGTGAAAATTACAGAGTTATTAATATTCAACTCATTGACCTTATTTTCACACTTTTCAAAAAGATCCGATTTTCCCCCAACCATTACTAATTTTGCTTCAGGAAACTTCTGCAAAGCTTTATGAAATGCACTTATAGTATACAAAGGCCCTTTTTTCTCAGTAAAACGCCCCACAGCAATAAAGTTCTTTTTCTCAACATTATTGCCATCAGGCTTAAATTTATAAGTATCTACACCACAAGGAATTACTTTTATTTTATCTGCATTTGCTCCAAGAGCAATAAGTCTCTTTTTCATATCTTCTGAAACTGGAAGAATATAAGAAGCATAGTCAAAAAGTTTTTTATATTTGTTGTGATATTCGTTTAAAAGTTTTATATCTGTTGCATCATGTCCATGAAAAATCACAAGCAAAGGTATGTTCAAGGCTTTGCAAATGGGCGCCATATGTGAAGCCGGCATACCATAATTTGCTATAACAACATCTATTTTATTTTCTTTCAAATACTTTTTTACACCATAATTTCCGAAAAAATTATTTCTTCCAACTACTCCTTTTACAATTTTATGGAGTGCCCAAAAAAGCTTTGAATTTAACAATGTCCCATTCTCCTTTTTTTCGGGAAGTCGTCCACTATGAATGGCATAAACATCCGCCAATTTTGAAAAACATTCAATTTGATCACGAATAAAAGTTTCGGAGTAAGCATTACGACTTGAGCGGGTAATACATATACGCATAGTGCAATTTTATAGTGTTAAAAAATTATTTGATTTTTTCAATTCCATAATTTGTCCAAACTGTCTTTTCATTTTTTGTTGTTTCCCGTATTTCTTTGTTTTTCTTCCAGGTTTCCTGATTTACATAACCTCGTTTATGGTCCAAATGAACACAAATAGCACTATATCTTATTTGCTTCGATTTCACCCCATTATTAAACAATCGCTCTCCTAATTCTCGATCCTGACCTCCATATTGCATTTCCTGATTAAAACCATTGACAGCAACTAAATCAGCTTTCCATCCCGAGGCATTATGCCCATTCCAGGAGGACTTAGTAGGGGTAATGAAATTTAAAAAAGAGGCCAAAAACCCTGAAACCTTAAATTTGATGGTCTTGAAACTTGATTTTAGGTCATTATTTTTCAGCCAATTAACGTCAAAACATTGTTGATTAAAAATATCCTCTTTTGTTATAGATTCAGAAATTGTCATCGGTAATTTGAAGTAACCTCCAGAAAGAAAGTACCCCTTTTGGCTATATTTTAAATGAGTGGCTACAAAATCTTTTCTAGGAATACAATCACCATCGGTAAAAATTAAATAATCACCAGTTGCAGCAATGATGGCCATATTGAGTATTTTAGATTTTTGAAAACCATTGTCTTCATGCCAAACATGAATAATCGGAACAGTTATTAATTTTCGAAGTGCTTCAATTTTCTCTTTGGTTTCTGCCTTAGAGCCATCATCTGCTATAATAATCTCAAAATCAGTCGTGGTTTGGATACTAAATCCCCATAGCACTTTCTCTAACCATTGTACCGAATTATAGGTACTCATAATTACTGAAATTTTCATAAATATTTTTGAATTTATTGAGAACAAAAGTAGTTAATAATAAATTATATTTGCAAAATATAAAATATCCGAATGGATTTCGAATCAAATAAAAGAATTTCAGCACTCGTAATTACATTAAATGAAGAAATTCACATGAGTGAATTGTTAAACAATCTAGATTTCGTGAATGAAATTATTATTGTGGATTCTTATAGTAAAGATAAAACCCAAGAGATTTCAGAATCATTTCTCAAGGTAAAGTTTGTTCAACATCCTTTTGAAAATTATGCTGCACAGCGAAACTTTGCAATTAGTCTGGCAACAAACCCTTGGATTATTTTCCTTGACGCTGATGAAAGACTTACTTCCAAACTAAAACAAGAAATCTTAGAAACCGTAAAAAATCCAAAGGCGAAAGATGCCTATTACTTTTTTCGGAAATTTATGTTTATGAAAAAACCATTGTTTTTCAGTGGTTGGCAAACCGATAAAAACATTCGATTATTTAAAACAGGTAAAGCAAAATATAAAAGCACCAAACTTGTACACGAAAAACTTGAAGTAAACGGCAGTGTTGGTAAATTAAAAAACAAACTCATTCATTATTCTTTCACGGATTACGAATCCTATAAACAAAAAATGATTTGTTATGGAAAATTAAAAGCAAAAGAATTGTTTTTGAAAGAAATAAAACCCAATGTTTTCCATTTTATAATTAAACCTACTTATAAGTTTCTTCACAGTTATTTCATTAGACTAGGGATTCTAGACGGAAAAAAGGGGGTAATCATCTGCTATTTAAACGCCTTAAGTGTCTATACTCGCTATCCTGAATTAAAAAAACTACACAAAAAGAACCCTACTTTTTTCAAAATTTAAGAGTTCTTTTGATTCTTTTTTTTCTTAAATAGTTGAGCTGAAATTCACAAGTATATTTCCATAATGTATTAAAAACTAAATCAGGGTTTTCACCTGATAATTTAGCATATTCGGTAGCAATTTCTTTAATCATTTGTTTTTTAGGAGTGAGTCTAGATAAATTTTTCATTCTAGACTCCAAAGATATTTTGTCATGAAAATTCATTCTGTTTAAATCGACCAGAAAGAAATCGTAGTTTCCTTCACTATTTTTTTTAATCAAAGTATTTCCTGGAGAATGGTCTAAAAATTCAATTCCCTTTTCGTGTAAACCAAATGAAAACTGGGTGAATTGTCTTAAGATGGTTGAGTGATCTGGGAAATCAGGAATTTTAACCAATTCTCTGAAGGTCAAATCGGTTTGAAGATGTTCACTAATATAATAACTTTCTTTGAGTCCCAGAAAATCAAAATTTTCAAAATAAGCAATAGGTTCAGGTGTTCCTACTCCATAATCAAGTAGTTTATTTGCATATTCAAAGGAACGCTTGGCTTTGGATTTTCTGAAATATTTATAAATAATTTTATTAATTAAATTAGGCGCTTTAAACGATTTTATATTGATTTTAGTACCTTCTAAATCGAAAAGTTTAATTTTATTCCTTTTGCCATCGCTGAAAAGAACTCCAGTAGTATCGTAGTTATTAATAAAAACCTTAATTTCTGAATCTAAAAATTGAAAATAAGGACTAAATAAATTTTTCATATCAGACATTGAATAATAGTTTACAAATGTAGCTATTGAGTACTTCACTTCAAATAATTAATGTATTTTTACATAAATTTTTGAAACAACGTGTCTTACCCTAGATACAGCTACATAAAATCGGCCTTAAGCATTGGAATTATTACTATTAAGTCTCTTGAATCAAACCGTTTTGCATGATAAAACAATCATTACTGATGATGGATCTAGGAAGGGGACAAAGATGTTAATTGAAATATTTCAAGAAAAAAAAACCCATTCCTTTTGTTCATATTTGGCATGAAGATAATGGGTTTAGTTTGGCTACAAAAAAAACAAAGCAAGTGCTAAATCAAAATTCGACTATGTTATTCAAATAGATGGTGATATAATAAAAAAATCATAATCGACCACTGAATACATGTGGTAAAAGTTAAAATCCAAAGTTAAATAGACATAATAATTAATTTTTATTAAAAATGAATATAAATAAGGTTGTAGTTTCTATTTCCTGTTTAGCCTATAATCATAAGGAATTCATTAGGCAGACATTAGATAGTTTTTTGATGCAAAAAACAACTTTTCGTTTTGAAGTGGTAATTCATGATGATTGCTCAACAGATGGGACTAAAGAAATTATCGAAGAGTATACTGCCAAGTATCCTAATATTATTTTCCCTATGTTTCAATCTGAAAATCAATATTCAATATATAAATCAGGAATGAATCCTCGGTTTAATTTTCCAAGATGTAGAGGGAAATATATTGCTCTTTGTGAGGGGGACGATTATTGGACTGATCCTTATAAATTGCAAAATCAGGTAGATTTTTTAGAAGCTAATCTTGAGTATATTGCGGTTGCGGAAAATGGACTTGTATTGAATTCAATTAAAAATACTTCGTATTTGTTTAGTGAAGAATCTGAAAGAGATGTTAGTATGAGAGATTTGGTTAAAAAGCGTAGATTTCCAACGGCTTCAGTGGTTTTTAGAAACGACGCTATTAAGGATGTATTGACTGAAACTAAACAAATGTGTGACACTATTTTATGGTGTTACTTGGCTAGTAAAGGCAAGTTAAAGTATTTGACTAATGTTTCATCAGTATACAATCGTGGAATACA
>CANFHF010000053.1 GCA_947446635.1 Flavobacteriaceae bacterium | reverse complement strand
TTAAGCAAATGGTCTAATTGTTCGAATTCTATCAAAAAAGCATCGTGTCCGTGGATGGATTGAATTTCTCTATAGGAAACCTTTTTATTTTGTCTTTCTAATTCCTTAAAAGTTTCCTTGTTTTCTGTCGCCGTAAAAAACAAATCCGAATTGATCCCAATAATATGTATACTAGCTTCTATTTCTGAAACCACAGCTGCAAAAGAATCTCTGTTTCTAGTGATGTCAATTGTTTTTAGCAATTGGTTCATGGTTTTATATGCCGATAGTTGAAAGCGATTTTGCAATTTCTTGCCGTGATGTGCCAACCAACTTTCCACATTAAAAATCGCCAAATCCTCGTTTGTTGTTCTTTTAAACTTCTCCTTGAAGGATTCCGGAGTACGGTAACAGAGCATGGCATGAATACGTGCGTCTTCGATAGGTTTTCGAGAGTTATTCAATAGCTGTTCTTGTAAATAACAATTGGCAATCAGCCAATCTGTCGATTTCCAGTCGGAAGCAATTGGAATTAAATGTTGGGTTATTTTGGGCTGCAAAGCGATCATTTCCCAGGCAATTCCTCCTCCAACGGAACCGCCAATAATAGCATACAATTGCTCGATTTTAAGTATTCGGATTCCTTCCAAAAATAGCCGTGCAACATCCCTAGCATTAAAATCCAAATAATTTTGAATTAGGGTATCATCATACCCATTACCTGGAACGTTGAAAGCCAATATGGTGTATTTTTGAGTGTCTATAGTTTTGTTTTCGCCAATGAGATTATTCCACCAACCCGAGGCTCCAATAACTTGAGAGTTTCCAGTTAACGCATGATTTACCAAAATAATAGGTGCTGAATTCAGCTCGGGTCCAAAAACCTGATAACTTAAATTTAGGGTTGCATAAATCACGCCACTTTCGGTGGTGAAATTCTGAAATGTAATGGGTGTTGGTTTATTTTCCAATTTCAAATCTTTAATAATTATGATTTGTGTCTGGAAATATTAGAAAGAAAAACTAGAAATAAACTAGAAGAATTCTTGTTGTTATCTTTTCCCGATATATCGAGATAGAATGTAGCACCTTTCGCTTTTAACGTAGGTTGCTAAGCTTTCAATGGGTCTATTCCCTCGAGCTTTCTTTATAACATTTCAATACAGTTGTGAACTTAAAGGCACAAATTAACCACTATTTTTTTAAACAAACAAATTTTATCCTAATTCTGTTTTCAAAATATTAAAATAAAATGGGATTGAACCTGTGCCAAAATTTCAAAAAGTGTTCAAAAAAAAGTAAAGTTTAATTTGCAATTCAATTTGGTTTCATACATTTGCACTCGAATATTAGAGGAAAAATTTGAACTGATTGCAACCTCGTTAAAAAAATGCTAAAGCAGGAACCCTCCTTTAGTATTCCCAGCAATCAACTTTTTTCTCGCTTAATTTTAAAAACTATTTTATTATGGCTTATTTATTTACGTCAGAATCAGTGAGTGAAGGACATCCAGACAAAGTAGCTGATCAAATTTCAGACGCATTAATTGACAATTTTTTAGCATTTGACCCTGAATCAAAAGTAGCTTGCGAAACATTAGTTACTACTGGACAAGTAATCCTTGCCGGAGAGGTGAAATCTGAAACTTATTTAGACGTTCAAACTATTGCAAGAGATGTAATCAAGAAAATTGGTTACACCAAAAGCGAATACATGTTTGAAGCTAATTCTTGTGGTGTTCTTTCTGCCATTCACGAACAATCTGCTGATATAAACCAAGGGGTTGATAGAGCTAGCAAAGAAGAACAAGGGGCTGGTGACCAAGGAATGATGTTTGGTTACGCCACAAACGAAACCATGAATTACATGCCTTTGGCTTTGGATTTATCTCATAAATTATTACAAGAATTAGCGGTTTTACGTCGTGAGGATAACGAAATTAAATATTTACGTCCTGATGCAAAATCACAAGTGACTTTAGAATATAACGACGACAATAAACCTTCTCGAATCGATTCGATTGTAATTTCTACCCAACACGATGATTTTGATGAAGAAGCTACCATGTTGGCGAAAATTAAAAGTGATTTAGTGGGTATTTTGATTCCTAGAATAATCAAAAGCAATCCTCAATATGCTCATTTATTCAATGATAAAATCACCTACCATATTAATCCAACAGGGAAATTCGTAATTGGAGGGCCTCACGGAGATACCGGATTAACAGGAAGAAAAATCATTGTGGATACTTATGGGGGGAAAGGTGCCCATGGTGGCGGTGCTTTTTCTGGGAAAGATCCAAGTAAAGTAGATAGAAGCGCCGCTTATGCTACGCGTCACATCGCTAAAAACCTAGTTGCAGCTGGAGTTGCTGACGAAATTTTAGTTCAGGTTTCTTACGCTATTGGAGTTGCAAAACCAATGGGAATTTTTATTGAAACTTACGGCACTTCAAAAGTAAAGCTAACCAATGGCGAAATTGCCAAAAAAGTAGAAGCTATTTTTGATATGCGTCCTTATTTTATTGAGCAACGTTTGAAATTAAGAAATCCTATTTATAGCGAAACTGCGGCTTATGGTCATATGGGAAGAACTCCAGAAACGGTGACTAAAACTTTTTACGCTCCCGGTGGATTGACTAAAACTGTAAAAGTAGAATTGTTTACATGGGAAAAATTAGATTTTGTTACCCAAGTGAAAGCTGCATTTGGATTGTAAAATTCAACTGATAAGAGATTAAACTAAACCTGACTATTTATTTAGTTAGGTTTTTTGTTTTGTAGGAATATTTATAAACTCGAACTCCCTAAGTCTATTTTTTGTATTTTAGCTTTCTTTGAAAGAAAAAATTCATTTCGCAAAATTTAGGAAGAAAATAAATTAGAGATTGGATGATTAAAAAAATAATGCTTCTTCTTTTTACCTTACAATTTGCTACAGCCTTATCTCAAGAACAAGGCTTAAAAGTTATGCCTATTTCATCCCAGAAAATTGATGCCGATACTTTTATTGGTTACGATGGTTTGGGAAATTTGTATTACCTCAAAAACAATGTGTTTTTCAAGGAGCAAAAAGAAGGGTTATGGCAATACAAAAACATTTCATTAGGTAAAATTACCCATGTTGATATTCAAAATCCGCTAAAGATTATGCTTTTATATGGAAATTTCAATACGGCGGTTCTGTTAGACAATCAATTGAATGAAATCCAAAAAATAAATTTTTCCGAGAATAAAGTACCAATACTTGCTACTGCTATGGAGATGTCTTCCCAAAACAGACTCTGGATTTACAACAGTTTAACGCAGGAAATTGGGCTTTTTGACTATTTAAAAAACACCTACCAATCGATAACTCCAACAATACAAGGAAATATGAAATGGCATGAATCTAATTTTAATGCTTTTCAATGGGTTGATGATGATTTAAATTGGTATTCTTGCGATCCGTTTGGTAAAATTACTTCAATAGGAAAACTTCCTGATTTTGAACAAATTCAAATCACTAAAAACAAAGAGGTGCTTTATTTAAAAGACAAAAAATTACATCTAATTCCTTTTCAAAAGGACATTCGCTACACAATTGAAGGTGTTGAAAAATCATTTAAAAAATTCTATTACAAAGACCAAATTTTGTCTATTTTTACAGACCAAGAAATTACCAACTACAAAATTACGATACCATAATGCACATAGCAATAGCAGGAAATATAGGAGCTGGAAAAACAACATTGACCCAATTATTGGCTAAACATTTTAAATGGGAACCCCATTATGAAGATGTGGCTGACAATCCTTATTTGGATGATTTTTACCACCAAATGGAACGTTGGTCGTTTAATTTACAAATTTATTTCCTAAACAGTCGTTTTCGTCAAGTATTGCAAATTCGCGAAAGCGGTAAAAAAATCATTCAGGATCGAACCATTTATGAAGACGCTCATATTTTTGCTCCTAATCTGCACGCTATGGGCTTGATGACCAATCGTGATTTTCAAAATTATTCCTCCCTATTTGATTTAATGGAGTCTAAGGTAGAAGCGCCTAATATGCTCATTTATTTGAGAAGTTCCATTCCTAATCTAGTGAGCCAAATTCACAAACGGGGTCGCGAGTACGAAAACACCATTTCCATCGATTACCTCAACCGATTGAATGAACGCTATGAGGCCTGGGTGCAAACTTACACCAAAGGTAAATTGCTGATTATAGATGTCGATAACATCAATTTTGTGGATAATCCTGAAGATTTAGGGATGATCATCAATAAGATTGATGCGGAATTGAACGGCTTGTTCTAGAGCAAAAATTTATTTTTTAATTCCTTTATTTTTTATATATTTATAATACAGTACATTAAGACGTATGTGATTTTTACTATTGTCTTACTACTTGTCCCCAAAATTTACAACACACTACTACTCTTGGTTTTTCTGATTACTAATTTAAATCTAAAAAATGATGAGCCTGAAGTATTTTAAAAGCATTTCCGTTTTCCTGTGTATGTTCGTTTTGCTTTTTATGCAAAGCTGCACCATCTATCAAAAAAAACCTGTTTCCATTCAGGAAGCTTCGGTATCACAAAAACCAGTGCTACTCATTAGAAATGATGATACGAGACTCACCTTTGAAAAAATTGAATGGAAAGGGAAAAATTATTATGGGATTATAAAAGTAGATGGAAAAAACAAAACGATTCCCATAAAGAAAAGTACTATAAAAACAATTTGTGTTTTAGACCAAACCGCCTCTTTGTGGGGAACCATTGGAATTATGATAGGCAGCCTGACTATTTTAGGGATCATTTCCTCCTCTATTTCATTTTACGATAGCCTATCGGGTTCCGATATTTTTAGTCCTTAAACAGAAATAGATCTCTATAGTTTATGATGTTTATATAACATCATAATACATATTGAAACGGATTTATCCTAAACAAGCTAAACTCGAGTAAAAGAAAAAAGGCTGTCCTTTCGGACAGCCTTTCTCTTTTAATAAGAGTATCTAGGATACGATTATTTTTTAATCACTCGTAGTGTTTTCACTTGTGCATCTTGGGTTACAATTACATTGTACACCCCTTTAGCATAGTTAGACCCTATTTGAGAATCAGATTTTAACTGACGTTGTTCGATAGAACGACCCAACATATCATAAACCTGTACTCCAAATGATTTTCCATTATTAGATTTAATTGTAAATCCTTCAGTAGATGGGTTTGGATAAGCCACCACTTTAAATGCGTCTGGAGAAATTCTAGCAATAGGAGTACTACAAGAAGATTTAAACCATACATTAACTGGTTTACTATAAACTACTGAACAAACTCCGCTTGTCAGTTTCACTCTAAACCAAACATTACCAGCAGCTGAACTTGCAGCATCATAAGTAGCTGATGTAGCATTTGCAATATCAGAAAAGCTATTTGTATCAGGTGCAGTTGTTCCAGCAGCAGATTGCCATTGAATTGACCCAACAGAACCTGTACCTAAAGTTAATAGGTTTGTGGTTGTCGTACAAATAGCTTTGGCTAATATCTTACATGTTGTATTTCCAGTAATTGTTTTAGCTACTGCCTTTGGGCTAACAGTTACTGTAACAACATCAGAAGTTGATACCTGACATAAACCACTTGATACAACCACTTTATAAGCCGTTGAAGTTTTTAGAGCTCCCGTAGCTAATGTAGTCGTTACATTTCCTTTAACTGCAGCGAATGTTCCAACTGTTGTACCCGTAACTGTAGCTTTTTGCCATGCAATAGTTCCTGTAGCACTAGCTAAAATAAGTGTTGTACCACTACCATTACAAATCTCAGCAACATCTGTCGAAAGTTCTCCAACTGAAGTTGGTTGACTAACGGTTACTACAACTGCAGCACTAGTTGTTGAAGAACATATACCACTTTTTGACACCACTCTATACCAGGTAGTGACCGTAGGAGATGCTGTGTAAGTAGCAGTCGTTGCTCCAGGAATATTTGTAAAGTCTGTAGCCGTAGCAGATGTAGTTGAAGATTGCCATTGGATTGAACCAACAGATGTTCCCAAGAG
>CANFHF010000052.1 GCA_947446635.1 Flavobacteriaceae bacterium | reverse complement strand
CACCCGTTTGTTAACTTTCAAATCATCGGTACAAGCTATCACCATGTGCCTTTTGCGAAGCATCCAGCGATTGAATTTTTTGTACGTCAATTGTACCGAAGGATGTTTTTGAGCCAAAACTTCCAATTCCGGAAGAAACCTTGGCGCAACTACCTCAACATTTGCATTTGGACTCGATTTTAATAAGAAAGATAATTTTTCTAAGCCTACATTTCCTCCGCCTACAATCAGAACATTGAGATTGTGAAGTTTTAGGAAAATCGGGTAAAGTTCATTCCTCTCCATTATTCTCGGGCACAAATTTTATTAGATACAAATTCTTCGTAAAACCCTTTTAACTTATTACTTTCTCTCACCACTTCGCCAATTACAATGATGGCAGGCGAACTTAATTGATTGTCTTTTACTACTTTTGAAATAGTATTTATGGTTCCAATACCGACTTTTTCATTTGGCGTTGTACCATTTTGAATAATTGCTACTGGCGTTTCTCCTTTGGATTCGTTTTGAAATAAAGATACGATTTGCGCTAATTTGCTCATACCCATCAAAATTACAACCGTTGCCGATGATTGAGCCGCAAGAGATACATCTTTTGATAATTCCCTATCGGATGTTGTTCCTGTAATTACCCAAAAACTTTCAGAAACACCTCGTTTTGTCAAAGAAATTCCTTGGTTTGCAGGCACCGCAATCGAGGATGAAATTCCAGGCACAACAAATGTTGGAATACCGAAACTTTCAATGTATTCGATTTCTTCGCTTCCGCGTCCAAAAATAAAAGAATCTCCTCCTTTTAAACGCACTACATTTCCGTAAGTAAGCGCATTGTCAACTATCAGTTGATTGATTTGATCTTGCGTATATTCGTGACAACCCTTTCTTTTACCCACAAATATTTTTATGGATTTTTTAGGGGCATAAGTCAGAATTTCTTCGTTTACCAATGCATCATACAAAACCACATTTGCCTCAGCAAGTGCTTTTGCTCCTTTAATAGTTAGCAAATCTGGGTCACCAGGACCTGCGCCAACTAAGGTTACTTTTGGGTTTATAGTTTTATGCATTAGCTAAATCTTTGGCTCTATACGTTTCAATAGTTTGAAAAAACAAAGCTGCTTCTTGAATATATTGTTTTGCAAAAGCTTCAGAAGGTTCGTTTTTATTAATTTGATATACCAAGTCTTTCAGGCTTGAACTCAATTCTATTTTTTTAGTTTCGATAAAAACCGTGTCAAATAAATCAATTATTCCAGCGTGGTGATTTGTTTTTTGGTTTTCGGCAAGCAATACTGCTTTGGCGCCATTTACAAAACCTGCATAAGCAAGATAAATAGCATCCGCCCATTTTTGATCATCAAAAGCTTCTTGTGCAAAAGTTAATTTGTCTTTGGCTTCCAATAATAAAGTCGCAACCAAATCAATAACCACACCTGCGCATTCGCCTACACCAACAGCTTTTACATAATTATCGGCATTTCCCCAATCTACAAAATCAGCTTCTGTAAGATTCGTCAAATCGGCTAATGGTTTTAGAAATTCATAGAAATATTTTTCTCCTTTGGCATCATAATAATCCAAAAACGAAAGTCCATTTGCATTGGATTCGAAATCATTTAATATAAAACGCAAGGCATCCGGTCCTCTACGACTTGGAATTTTTATTACTTTATCTGAAAATCGACCCGTTCCATTTCCTAAATTTCCACCACCTAATAATACTTGTAGCGCTGGCGCAACTAATTTCCCTGAATTGATAGACATTCCCTGAAAACCAATTTCTGACATATTGTGCTGTCCACAAGCATTCATACAACCACTAATTTTGATTGTGATTTCTTGATTATTGGCATATTGTGGATATTCTGCATTTAAAACTCGTTCTAATTCCACTGCAATTCCGGTGCTGCTCGCAATTCCTAAATTACAAGTATCTGTTCCCGGACAAGCTGTAATGTCTGAAATTGTGTTGTATCCTAAAGCTACAAAATCTAATTTGGCCAATTCTTGGTAGAAAAATGGCAGATTTTCTTCCTTTACGTGACGAATCAAAATATCTTGTCTTAAAGAAAAACGCAATTCATTAGCTCCATAATTTTTTATTAATTCTGCCAATAATCTTGCTTTGTCGGTGTAAAAATCCCCCAAAACAATTTTGATTCCAATCGCTACATAACCCGCTTGTTTCTGTTGAATTACATTTGATTTTTTCCAAGCTTCAAAAGCTGCGGTATCTTCTATTACTACTTTTGGGGCAAACAATAAAGGCTCAGAAATTGGAGCATCGAAATCAGTTGTGTCAATTTCAACCGTTTGGTGCGATAAAGCTTTTTTCTCTGCGTCAACCAATCGTAAAAATTCATCTCTACCAATTTCTTTAATTAAGAATTTCATACGGGCTTTTAAACGTTTGGCTCTTTCTCCTAAACGGTCAAAAATCCTCAAAACCCCTTCTGTTGTTGGAATAATTTGGTTTACCGGAATAAATTCAGATAATAATTCGGCGTGATGTGGCTGCGAACCTAATCCGCCACCCAACATTACTTTAAACCCTTTTTTGCCATTTACAATTTTTGGGATAAAACCCAAATCGTGCAAATAACTCAAGGCTGTATCTTTATCAGAAGAAGAAAATGAAATTTTAAATTTACGTCCCATTTCCTGACACACTGGATTTCTTAAGAAAAACTGAAACATAGCGTGTGCATAAGGCGAAACATCAAATGGTTCCTCTGAATCAATTCCTGCTGTTTCACTGGCGGTAATATTTCTAACGGTATTTCCACAAGCTTCTCTAAGCGTAATATCATCTTTCTCTAATTCAGCCCAAAGTTGGGGCGTTTTGTCCAAACTTACGTAGTGAATTTGAATATCCTGACGCGTTGTTATGTGCAAACGACCCGTTGAATATTCATCGGAAACTTTTGATATTCTCAATAATTGCTCGCTTGTTACTTTTCCAAATGGCAATTTAATACGAATCATTTGAACTCCTTCTTGACGCTGACCGTAAACACCACGCGCCAAACGAAGGCTTCGGAAACGTTCATCATCAATTTTTCCGTCACGGAATAAGGCAATTTTTTTCTCTAAATCGATGATGTCTTTTTGGACAATCGGATTTTCTATTTCTGTTCTAAAACTTTCCATCTTTTTAAGCTATTCGCTATTGGCTTTTGGCTTCTAGCAATTTGTAATTATACTATATGTTTTTCTAAAGGCTAATAGGCAATACCTTGTTTTTATCGGATAAATCCAACTCCCGCGGTTGTGTTTGTTGAAGCATCAATTAAAATAAAAGCTCCATTTGATTTGTTGTCATTATAAGCATCAAAATAAATGGCTTTGCTCAATTTAATATTTACTTCTCCAATTTCGTTTATGGCTAATTGGGAAGCTTCTTTTGTTCCGGAGAAATCAGTTGCAATTATATTTTTCACGCTGTCGATTTTTGCCAAAACTCTATTCGTGTTATGTTGCACGAAATATTTTGCTCCTGGAACTAGTTTTTTACTATCCATCCAACAAACTGTTGTATTGATGTCTTTTTCAACTCTTGGAAGCTCACTTGATTTTACAATCATATCGCCTCTAGTTACATTGATGTCATTTTCTAATTCGATTGTAATCGAAGAACCAACGGCTGCTTCATCAAATTGTTGATCGAAAAAGTTAATCTTAGTTACAATAGATTCTGTCAAAGATGGAAGTACCGTTACAGCATCGCCAACTTTAACATTGTTACCATATAATTTTCCAGCATAGCCCCTAAAATCGTGGTATTGCTCTGTTTTTGGACGAATTACGGTTTGAACAGGAAAACGCGCTTTGCCTTTTTCATACACATCTTTAGGTTCTAAAGCTTCCAAATGTTGCAAGATTGTTTGTCCTGTATACCAAGGCATTCCTCCCAATGATTCCACCACATTATCTCCTGTCAAAGCGCTCAACGGAATATAACTTACGTTTTGTTCTTTGAACGTGCTTTTAGCATTCAAGGCTTGAAAATCGGCTTTGATTTTGTTGTACACTTCTTCCGAATAATCAACTAAATCCATTTTGTTTACAGCAACAATCACTTCTTTTACTCTCAATAAATTATTGATAAAAAAGTGACGATACGTTTGCTCAATAACTCCTTTACGAGCATCAATCAAAATGATGGAAACTTGCGAAGTTGAAGCTCCCGTAACCATGTTACGCGTATATTCTACGTGACCTGGAGTATCGGCAATGATGTAACTTTTTTTGGCAGTCGAAAAATAAATATGCGCTACGTCAATCGTGATCCCTTGTTCTCTTTCGGCAACTAAACCGTCAGTAGCCAAAGAAAAATCAAGATAATCGTATCCCTTTTGCTTGCTGCTTTTTTCGATTGCTTCTAGTTTATCTACAGTCAAGGATTGAGTGTCGTATAATAATCTCCCGATTAAGGTACTCTTTCCATCATCTACACTTCCTGCTGTTGCTATTTTTAAAACTTCCATTTTTTTATTTTTGTTTCAAGTTTAAAAGATTAAAGTTTTGGAAACTTAACCTATAACCTTCTTGTTTTTTATACTAGTTTACCTATTTTTAAAAAATCAAATTTTAAAAGTACCCTTGTTGTTTTCTTTTTTCCATTGCGGCTTCAGAACGTTTGTCATCGATTCTGGCACCTCTTTCAGAAATAGTAGAAGATCTAATTTCGCCAACCACTTCTGCAATTGTTGCTGCATACGAATCAACCGCAGCGGTACAACTCATATCTCCAACGGTTCTAAAACGAACTATTCTTTCTTCAATAACCTCGTCCTCTTCTTGATAAACAAAAGGAGAGTGTGACCAAATCATTCCGTCTCTCAAAAATACCTTACGCTTGTGTGAGAAATAAATGGATGGAATCTCGATTTGTTCTTGTTCGATATAACTCCAAACGTCTAATTCTGTCCAATTCGAAATTGGAAAAACACGAACGTTTTGTCCATTTTCGATTTTTCCGTTTAACAAATCGAATAATTCTGGGCGTTGATTTTTTTCGTCCCATTGACCAAAATCATCCCGAACCGAGAAAATACGTTCTTTGGCTCTTGCTTTTTCTTCGTCACGACGGGCACCGCCAATACATGCGTCAAATTTGAATTCTTCGATCGCATCTAAAAGCGTAGTTGTTTGCAAGCTATTTCTACTGGAATATTTACCGGATTCTTCGACAACTTTTCCTTCGTCGATAGCATCTTGAACGTTTCGAACGATCAATTCCAATCCTAACTCGGCAACCAATCGATCTCTAAATTCGATTGTTTCCGGAAAGTTGTGCCCCGTATCGACGTGCAATAATGGGAAAGGGATTTTGGCTGGAAAGAATGCTTTTTGTGCCAAACGCACCAATGTAATTGAATCTTTTCCTCCAGAGAACAGCAATACAGGCTTGTCAAACTGAGAAATTACTTCTCTAAAAATGTATATCGCCTCGCTTTCTAAAGCATTTGTTTTTAATATTGAACTCATTGTATTTATTTAAAGATTTAAATGATTGAAAAATTTCAACAATCATTTTAATTCATAATTTAAAATTATTTTTCGTGCAAACCACATTCCTTATGACTGGATTCCCAAGACCATCTTCCTGCTCTAATGTCTTCCCCTTCGGCAATAGCTCTCGTACAAGGAGCACAACCAATGCTTACAAAACCTTGTTTGTGCAATGCGTTTTGGGGCACATTATTGTCATCTATGTATTTTTGAACTTCTGCCAATGTCCATTTTAACAGTGGATTAAATTTGATAATATCAAAATGGGCATCATATTCAAAAAGCGCTAAATCATTTCTATTCTCCGATTGTTCGCCTCGTAAACCTGTAATCCAAATGGCATTTCCTTTTAAAGCTATAGTCAATGGCGCTACTTTTCGAATGAAACAACATTCCTTTCTATTTTCGACTGATTCATAGAAACTGTTTGGTCCTTTTTCACTCAGCAGTTTCTCTACCGCAGCAGCCTCAGGAAAATAGGTTTGAATTGCTAGTTTGTATTTTTTGATCGTTCTATGAAAAACATCATAGGTTTCCTGAAACAAACGCCCTGTGTCTAGCGTAAATATATTGATTGGTAAATCATTTTTGGCAATTAAAGCCGTAATCACTTGATCTTCCTGACCAAAAGAAGTAGAAAAAACCACTTG
>CANFHF010000051.1 GCA_947446635.1 Flavobacteriaceae bacterium | reverse complement strand
TTAACCACACTATATGCGTATGCTGAAACTGGAACAACACCAAATTGTTCTTCTGATAAACCATTAGCAATAACCGTTTTGACAACACCTGTTGTTTCCATAATTCCTGCTGTTTCAGCTTGTGATACGTATTCTTTACCTGCTTACAATACAATTACTTCAACGGTTCCTGTAACTCATTATTATACTTTACAAGGAGGTCCAACTGTAGCTGGAAATATTGAAAGACCAATTGGATATGCTGTAACTACTCCAGGCATAAATACCGTTTATGCTTATGCGGAAGTTGGATCAAACGCTACAAGGGTTTGTTTTGATGATAAACCATTAGTTATTACTATTAATCGTACTCCTGTAATTTCAACAATTCCGGCTGTTTATAGTTGCGATGTATATTCTTTACCTGCTTATGCAACAATTGGCACAACCGTTGGGTCAGTATCTAAATATTACACTATGGCTGGTGGACTTACTACGGCTGGTAATATTGAAAGAGCTGTTGGCTATAACGTTACTACCCCCGGATTAACAACCTTATATGCTTATGCAGAAACAGGAACAACGCCAAATTGTTTTTCTGATAAACCATTAGCAATTACTGTTTTGACTACGCCAGTTGTATCTGCAATTACTGCTATTTCAGCTTGTGATACGTATTCATTGCCTGCTTTCAGTACTCTTACGTCAACAGTTCCAGTTAATCATTACTATACTTTACCTGGAGGGTCAACTGTTGTTGGCAATATAGATAGAGCTGTTGGATATGCTATTACAACGCCAGGATTAAATACAGTTTATGCATACGCGGAAGTTGGAACACCAGCAACCAAAGTTTGCTTCAATGAAAAACCAATGGCAATAACAATTAATGTTACTCCTATTCTTGCGCCTGTAGCTCCAAGTTCACACTGTGCAACAGAAAACTTTACTTTGAGTACATTAACTGTTGGAGCTTATTATGAAGATGCTTCGCATACGACTCCATTAATTACCACTACAATAGCAGCTACTAAAACAGTCTATGTTTACGCTCAAACAGGAACTGCTGCTACAATTATTTGTCCTGCTTCAGCTAACTTCCTTGTAACTATTTATGATACGCCTGTATTCGCAACTGCTGAAATTGCAGATGTAAATGTTTGTAATGAATATATACTTCCTGCATTAACTACTCCAAATGCAAAATATTATACAGGACAAAATGCAACTGGAACACAAATTCCCGCAGGTACTCCATTTACAGCAGCTACACAAACAATTTATGTTCATGCTGAAAGTGGTTTGGGTTCTGTAATTTGTCCAGCTGACCATACGTTATTGATAAATGTATTTAATGTAACGGAGCCGTTAACAAGTCCTAATACTAATATTTATTGTGGACAATATACTTTAACTCCTTTAGCAATTGGAAACTATTATACTGGGATTAACGAATCAGGATTACCTTATGTTGCTGGAAATTCAATAACAACCAGCCAAGACATTCATGTTTTTGCAACTGCACCATTACCATTTACATGTTCAGATGATTATTCATTTCATGTTCAAGTAACTTATGCGCCAATTGATTTTCCAATTCCATTATCACAAAGAACAGTATGCGATACTGATGGTACAAATGATGGATTTACTTCTTTTGATTTAACTGCTTTAACACCAACTTTGTTAGGGACTCAAACAGGACCTCAGTTTTCTGTTCAATATTTTGCAAGTTATGCTAATGCTACTGCAGTTGTGGGAGGTATTATAGATGCTGGTATCAATCCAATTACTTCTATTATTGCTGATCATAATTTAACTACTATTTTTTATAGTATAAGTGACAATAGCGCAATTACATCTTGCAAAAAAATAAATTCTATAGGTTTAGTTGTTAATGATTTACCAAGGCCTTCAGAAACAATGGAACCTCATGCAATTTGTATAGAAAACCCAGCTTCTGTTCCACCTGTAGTTCTTCGTAATTATACTATTGAAAGTAACCTTATTCCAACAACAGACTTTTCTTTTGTATGGACCGATTCCTCAGGAGTTAGAGTTGGTGGCAATGAAAGCATGCTTACTGTTTCATTAGCGGATACGTATTCATTAATAGCTACAAGTAATATTACAGGTTGTTCGTCAACTCCTTTTACAACAACTGTTATACCTTCTTCAAAACCAATTGTGACGTACACCGTTAGTGATGCTTTTGAAGACAATCAAATTATTACTGTAAATGCTATTGGAATGGGTGTCTACGAATATCAAATAGATGGTAGTCCTTTGAATTTCCAAGACAGTCCAGTTTTTGAGAATCAAAATTTTGTTTTGGATCATCAGATTGTTGTTAGAGATAAAAACGGATGTAATGATACTGTTATAATTCCAGTTTCTGCAGTTGTAGTTAATTTCCCAAAACTATTTACACCAAACGGAGATGGTTGGTACGATACTTGGAAAATATATGGTATAAATCAACTTTCAAATGCAAAAGTTAGTATTTACAATCGTTATGGTAAATTAGTTGCACAGCTTAATCCAAATAGTCCAGGTTGGGACGGTACATTAAACAATGCCCCAGTTCCTGCTGATGATTATTGGTTTACTATTAGTTACATTGAAAATGGTATAAGTAAAGAATACAAATCTCACTTTGCAATTACTAGATAAGCAATCTTAGAATTGAATAAAAAAAGTCCGAAAAGAAATTTTCGGACTTTTTATTTATGTAGTTTATCTAGGATAAGTTACACTTTGACAAGTGTAATCACTTTCACAAGTTCTGATGTAATGTTTGTTTTGTCAAGAATAATACAAACTATTAAGTTAAATTTCTAAATGAAGTTTTTTCTATTGAATTGTACAAACTGTAAATCATGTCAATAATTAATTTTACTTTATAGTTGATTTATAACTTCAATTTATTGGACTTAATATAGTTTAATAACTTTGCAATTTCAATGCATCTCGATTAATCTTTTATTGGTCACAAATAGAGTTAAAACTATGCGCTTTAAGTGCATCTCGCTTTAGCTTCTAAAAATATTTTTTGCCACAGATTCACTGATTTTTTTAATTATTTTTTAATCTGTGAATCTGTGGCAAAATTTCACGGATTAATTTCACAATCTAGCTTCGCAGATTTTTAGTCTGCCAAACCAAATCTTTAGACTTCCAGTCCATAGTGGTTTAGTTTTTTGGTAATGAATATTACTTATTTATAATCTGTGAATCTGAGGCTAATTTTAACCTATTGGAATTGCCTGATTATTTTTAATCTCCATTTAATCTATTAAGTTTAAGATAGTGATATACTTCAATTGATTTTCTGTTAAAACCTTTTAGAGTTCAAATGATAATGTCATAGTGATATTATTTGTTATAGTTTTCAAATTTGAATAATCTGTCATTCCTACTGCAAAAAATTGATTTTGAGAATCTCTTTGAGAATGAGAAAAAGCAAAATCTAATTTTGTGTCTCCAAAATTATATCCAAACCCCGTTGAGTACCCTGTTAAATTTCCAATGGTACTTCCGTTTTTAAAAGGACTCTGTTCCGTTCTATATCCAGCTCTTAAGCTCAATTCATTAATTCTATATTCCCCACCAATTCTAAATTCAGATGTTAAACCAAGTACTTTATTTATTTGGCTGTTTGCATTTCTAAAATCATTACTTGGATTAAACTGAGCGTTACTATAATCTTTCAAAGAATAGTCTATACTTAACAGCCCTTTCTTACCATAAATATAGGCAATGCTTCCTGTCCATTTTCCAGGAGTTTGAAGTCGATAAGGCGCATATACATTAATTACCCTAGGATTAACGTAATCTGTTGGTAATTCGCCTTGAGCATTGGCGCTAACAACTGCTAAACCTTGAGATAATTTATCATTCATTTCATACCAAGTAGGTGATTCATAAGCTAATCCTAAACGAACATCTTTATTGACTTTTGCTATAGCTCCCAATTGAATTGACATCCCATTTCCGTAGGTAGTAAGTTCATTTTCAAATCGTAATCGTTGAACTCCAGAAAGGAGATTATTCGAATTTTCTTCATAGAAACTTGTATTTTGTTTAAAGTCTACAAAATGGGTATTTATGTTAACTCCAAAGTAAAATTTGTTTTTGTATTGCCCAGATGCATTGATGGAAAGCTTACCATTGTAACCATTGGATTTGGTGTAGTTTTCTTGATAATAATTTCCTCCAGTTGGAATTAGTGATACATAATTTCTATTTGAACCTTCGTTGTAATTTGCTGCCGGGTCAATAATGTAACCTTGGTAACCTAAAAATGCTTGTTGCGTACCAAAACCATAATTTGAACCTAAATAGTCGTATAAATCGGTAATTGTTTCGCCTGATTGTAATTGTAAATTTGATAACGATTGCCCTCCGTTTTGATTGGCATAATATTTAAAATAGTCACCTACAGAATGAGTTGGATTGGTTCCAGCAGAAAAAATAGCATCGTTAAAATTGTTTGCATTTTCATAATTCAACGCAAAGCTAAATTTTTTCCAATCACTTGTTTTATCTGCATTTTTTAATACATATACTGCGCCAAACTGGTTTAAATCGAAAGAAGAATTTTTTTCGTTTACTGTTGTTCCAAAATAATTAGAGTTGTTTTTTACCCCATAACTATTAAAAGTCAAAGCGATTTGATTATTTGTAAAAATTGCTGAACCTGCAGGATTTACATTTAATGCTGAAAAATCACCGCCAAGTGCTCCAAAAGCTCCGCTCATTGCTCTATATCGAGCAGTCCCGTTGACATTATTTTGAGCATATCTCATGGCATCTGTAATATCTTGTGATTGTATTGCTGAAGTTGTTAATCCTAATAGGATTAATGATAAATATTTTTTCATTATTTCTAATAATTAAAGTTTTATTGTTTTAATCACTAATTAGCGTCTTCCGCCAGAACCACCACTTGATCTTCCTCCGCCAGAACCTCCGCCAGAATTTCCGCCATATCCACCACCAGAATTTGAACTTGGAGAATAACTTCTAGGAGTTGAATAATTTTCACTTCTAGGTGTTGACGGTTCTGATCGTGTTGGAGTATAACTTCTAGGTGTCACATTTTCGCTTCTTGGAGTAGAATTTTCGTTTCTTGGAGTTGGAGTTTCTGATCTTGTAGGAGTATAATTCCTTGGAGTACTATTTTCAGTTCTTGTTGGAGTGTAACTTCTTGGATTAGAAATTTCGCCTCTCGGGGTTGTATTTCTCGGAGTTGACGTTTCATTTCTTCGAGGTGTTATACCATTTGAATTTCTAACGCCATTATAAACAGAATTCCCTCTCCCTGGACTATTATTCCTATTGCCTGTTTCATTTCTTCCGAAATCATATCGTCCTCCAACACGTCCGATTGAACGTCCTCTAATTCCATTGCTGTAGGAATAATTGTTATAATGACCATTGTAATATGGCGAATAGTAATTGTTGTAATATCCATTATAATAATTATTGTATCCCCAACCATAATAACCATAACCAGGACCATACCAGTTGTTCCATCCCCAACCATATCCAATGCTAGGGCCATACCAAGAATTCCAACCTAAATTCCAATTCCAGCCATAATTCCAAGAAGAGCCATAGCCATAATTATTCCATCCCCAATTGTTATCATAAATAGTCACGTTTATTGGCTGTTGGTTATTTCCCCATCCGGCATATCCCGAAGAATAGCTTTCTGTATTTTTATTGCTATTTATGGTGTCTTTAATGGTAGAATAATTATCTACATCTGTAAAAACTTCTCCTTGTTGATTGTCTTCTCTTAGTGAGCTGAAATATTCTTTATATTTATCACTATTTCTATTTTCTACTTTGTAGTCTTTTCCATTTTCATCAGAACCATAAATACCATCTTTGTCATAATAGGAACTGTTTTTATAGGAGCCACAGGAAGCCAAAATGACACTTATCAACCCAATAATAGAATAAATTGAGATTGATTTTGCTGAAGAAAAATAATTAGTTTTCATATAAACGTATTTTTATTGTTGGTCATTACAAAAATAGTTAGTTTTGCGGAACTATTTAGTTAAAATAAGTTAAACAATTTTAGTGCCAAACTATTTCATCATGAGCAAGAACTTAACAACAAGATCCGAGGATTATTCAAAATGGTATAATGAGTTAGTTGTCAAAGCTGACCTTGCCGAAAACTCAGGCGTACGAGGTTGTATGGTTATCAAACCGTATGGATATGCTATTTGGGAAAAAATGCAAGCAGAATTAGACCGAATGTTCAAGGAAACAGGGCATCAAAATGCTTATTTTCCTTTGTTTGTCCCTAAAAGTATGTTTGAGGCAGAAGAGAAAAATGCAGAAGGTTTTGCCAAAGAATGCGCTATTGTAACGCATTACCGATTAAAAAACGATCCTGACAAACCAGGTAAATTAATGGTTGATCCCAATGCAAAATTGGAAGAGGAACTAATTGTTCGTCCAACAAGTGAAGCAATTATTTGGTCAACATATAAAGGTTGGGTGCAATCGTATAGAGATTTACCTTTATTAATAAACCAATGGGCAAATGTAGTTCGTTGGGAAATGAGAACAAGAATGTTTTTGCGCACAACAGAATTTCTATGGCAAGAAGG
>CANFHF010000050.1 GCA_947446635.1 Flavobacteriaceae bacterium | reverse complement strand
TAGCCAAAGTAAATGATTTAGAACCATTATTTGGAACCCCTACAAACGTACCTGAAAAGGCAGTTGGAGTGGTTGATGAATGCGTATTCGATGCACGAATTGCAAATCCTTTTCCAGCTGCAAATGTTGATGTAGCTGGTATAGCAGTATATGAATTACTACTTGTAGTGTACGTATAGAAACGATTTGACAATGTATTTGGTGAGAATTGTTGCAATGTTTGAATACCAGTTACTGGTGATGACCAAAACGTATGGTCTAATCTTAATAAAGGTGCCGAATCACGTTTCACAGTAATGTTTCCAGTATTGGCAACATCATTCGCTTGAATCAAGTTGGCATTGTTTAGAACCGTCATCGTACCGTTATTATGAACAAAATCAGTTACCGTTAAATCAATTCCTGAAGGAACTGTTAAACTGGCTCCTGTATTAATTGTCAACGAATTAATAGTAATATCCGAAATAATAACAGGTTGGTTAGTTACTCCTGATGCAATAATTACATCGGAGGTTGTAGTTGGTACATTTCCACATGACCAGTTATTAGGATTATTCCACAAAGTATCTAATGAACCTGTCCAAGTAATAGCAACTATGGTAATTGCTCCTGCTGCTGTTACTGTTTCACAACCGCCTGTTAAAGTTACTATGTAATTATAGGTACCCGATACTAATGGCATACCACTTATCGTAACCACATTGGCTGCCCAAACACCAGTTACCCCAGTTGGTAAACCACTAAATATTGCTCCTGTGGCTCCAGCTGTGCTATAAGTAATGTTGGTTAATGCCGTATTGACACATTTGGTTTGAGCATTTGATCCAACTGCTGAAGATAGTGTAATGGTATTATTTGGAGATACTATTATTGACCCTGTTACTGTCACTGTTCCACAACCGCCTGTTAAAGTTATTGTGTAATTATAAGTTCCCGATACTGATGGCGTACCACTAATAGTGATCACATTGGCTGCCCAAACTCCAGTAACACCCGATGGAAAACCACTAAATGTTGCTCCTGTTGCTCCAATTGTGGTATAATAAATATTGGTTATAGCCGAATTGATACATTTAGTTTGCGCATTCGATCCTGCTGCGGAAGATAATACAGCTGCGTTAACATTAACAATTATAGACCCCATTGCTGTAACTGTTCCACAACCCCCTGTTAAAGTTATAGTATAATTATAAGTTCCCGATACTGATGGCGTACCACTAATGGTAATCACATTGGCTGCCCAAACTCCAGTAACACCCGATGGCAAACCACTAAATGATGCTCCTGTAGCTCCAGTTGTGGTATAAGTGATGTTGGTTATAGCCGTATTAACACATAGTGTTTGTGCATCCGTTCCTACTGCCGATGATAATGTTTTTGTATTATTTGGAGTTACTATAATAGATCCCAATACTGTAACTCTACAACCGCCTGTTAAATTTACTACGTAATTATAAGTTCCCGATACTGATGGCGTACCACTAATAGTAACTACATTGGCTGCCCAAGTACCAGCTACTCCTGTTGGCAAACCACTAAATGTGGCTCCTGTAGCTCCAGTTGTGGTATAAGTGATGTTGGTTATAGCCGTATTGACACATTTGGTCTGTCCATCCGTACCTGCTACTGAAGATAAAGTTGAAGTGTTAGCATTAACAATTATAGAACCTGATTTACCTGCCGTTCCACAACCTCCTGTTAAAGTTATACGGTAATTATAAGTTCCAGATACTGATGGTGTACCACTAATTCGAACCGTATCCGATATCCATACTCCAGTTACCCCTGTAGGTAAACCGCTAAATGTGGCTCCAGTGGCTCCATTTGTTGAATAAGTAATATTGTTTATAGCCGTATTGACACATAATGTTTGCCCCTCCGTTGCTGCAGATGAATTCAAAGTTATTCTATTATTTGAAGGTATTATTATGGAACCTGTTGCTGTAACTATCCCACAACCGCCTGTTAAAGTTATGGTATAATTATTTCTAGATCCTCCTGATGGTGTACCACTAATAGTAACTACATTAGCTGCCCAAACACCTGTTACCCCTGTTGGTAAACCACTAAATGTAACGCCTGTGGCTCCAGTTGTGGTATAAGTGATGTCGGTTATTGCTGTATTGTTACACGGTGTTTGAGTATCCGTTCCTATTTCTGAGGACAATGTTATGGTATTATTTGGAGTTACTATTATAGAACCTGTTGTAACAACTGTTCCACAACCGCCTGTTAAAGTTACTTCATAATTTGTAGTTCCCGATACTGATGGCAAACCACTAATAGTAATCACATTGGCTGCCCAAACTCCAGTAACACCCGATGGCAAACCACTAAATGTTGCTCCTGTAGCTCCAGTTGTAGTATAAGTGATGTTGTTTAAAGCCGTATTGACACATAATGTTTGTGCATCCGTTCCTGCTGTTGAAGATAATATTATGGTATTATTTGGATTTACTATTATAGAACCTGTTGCCGTGACTGTTCCACAGCCACCTGTTAAAGTTATGGTGTAATTATAAGTTCCCGATACTGATGGCGTACCACTAATAGTAACCAAATTGGCTGCCCAAACACCTGTTACACCCGATGGTAATCCACTAAATGTAGCTCCTGTAGCTCCAGTTGTGGTATAAGTGATATTGGTTATAGCCGTATTAATACATTTAGTTTGTGAATTAGTACCTACTGCAGAAGATAATACAGCTGTGTTAACATTAACAATTATCGACCCTGTTGCAGTTACCGTTCCACAACCGCTTGTTAAAGTAACTACATAATTATAAGTCCCCGATACTGATGGCGTACCGCTAATAGTAACTACATTGGCTCCCCAAACACCAGTTACTCCTGTTGGCAAACCACTAAATGTGGCTCCTGTGGCCCCAGTTGTATTATATTTGATGTTGGTTATAGTTGTATTAATGCATAATGTTTGTCCATCCGTACCAGCTGCGGAAGATAGTGTTATGGTATTATTTGGAGTTACTATTATCGAACCTGTTGCCGTGACTGTTCCACAACCACCTGTTAAAGTTACTATGTAATTATAAGTTCCCGATACTGATGGAGTTCCACTAATGGTAACTACATTCGATGCCCATACACCACTTACCCCTGTTGGCAAACCGCTAAATGTGGCTCCTGTAGCCCTAACTGAAGTATAAGTGATATTGGTTATAGCTGAATTGATACATTTGGTTTGTGCATTTGTTCCTGCACCTGAAGATAATGTTATGGTATTATTTGGAGTTACTGTTATCGAACCTGTTGCTGTTACTGTTCCACAACTGCCTGTTACATTTACTGTATAATTATAGGTACCTGATACTGATGGTGTCCCACTAATGGTGACAACATCGGCTGCCCAAACGCCAGTTACACCAGTTGGCAAACCAGTAAAAGTAGCACCTGTGGCTCGAGTTGTGGTATAGGTGATGTTGGTTATTGTGGTATTAATACAATTAGTTTGTGAATTGGTACCCACAGCTGATGATAATGTTGCTGGCAAAGGGTCAACTAGTATCGAGCCTATAGCTGTAATTATTTTACAACCGCCTGTTAACGTTACGGTGTAATTATAGATTCCCGATATTGATGGCGTACCACTAATAGTGACTATATTGGCTGCCCAAACACCCGTTACCCCTGTTGGCAAACCACTAAATGTGGCTCCAGTAGCTCCAGTTGTGGCATAAGTGATATTAGTCATAGCAGTATTGACACATAATGATTGAGAATCTGTGCCAGCTGAAGATGATAATGTTGAAGTGTTCGTTGGGGTATTGTGAATTATAGTAATAGAGGGCGTAACGTTGCCAGCGACTACTATGTCAGGGATTCCATTACCATCAAGATCGCCGATGGAAAGTCCTTTACTGCCAAATGTATAATAAGATGTTGATGTTCGACTTATCTCAAAATCTACCCTGGGCGCAAAAGAGTTAGAAGTCAAAGTACCAGAAACAGCAGTGTTACGAAACACCGAAACAGTAAACGCTGTTACAGAAGTAATTGGATAGTCAACGCAGGATACAAAAAGGTCGGGCTTACTGTCGCCATTTAAATCGGCTATACCGATTGAAATGACCCTACCATTAGTTGCAAAATCTAAAGTATTGGGTTGTGAAGCAGAAGTTGGAGCTGGAATTAAGGTGTCGAATATAAAGGAACCAGGGGTGGAGCTGTTGCGCGCTACTGCTATATGTTGAGGGGTTGTGCTAACTGCTATTGCAAGGTCGGGCTTGTTGTCTCCATCCAAATCGCCGATGGCTACGGACATAATACTTAAACTAAATAAATATCGTGTTAACGGAAAAGAGCTAGCCGTTATTGAGCCTGGGGTAGTTGTGTTTCTATATAACTCTATATCATGACCCATATCACTTGAAGTAACAATGTCAGGTTTCCCATCGCCATCCATATCACCTATTGCAATTTGAGTGTTTGCATAACAATTAATAGTCGTTTTATTAGCAAAGGAAGCGGCTACAATAACGCCAACTGTTGAAGTGTTTCTAAATATTCCTAAAACACCCATAATAGGAGCCATCATAGTACTAGTATTGCTAAGAACAAGATCAAACTTTCCATCACCATCCATGTCTGCTATAGCTATATCATTTGGAGTAGTTCCACCGGTTATTGTATAGTCCACTTTCGCCGCAAAAGAACTTGAGGAAATTGATCCCGAAGTGGAGGTGTTCCGAAGTATCGATACATTTCCAAACGTAGAAAATCCACAATTAATCGCAAGGTCTAGTTTGCCATCACCATCTAGATCGCCTATGGCTATTGCTACTGGGGACGTAGCTGTTGCAAAATCTACCTTGTCAGCAAAAGATGTGGTTGTTATTGAACCCGAAGTCGAGGTATTACGATAGACTGATACTGTTGCTGCTGAAGTATTCAAAACTACAAGATCCGGCTTGCCATCGCCATCCATATCACCTATTGATACTGCACTTGGATTTGTTGTTCCAGTTGTAATATTAACTTTGTCTATGAAGTCTTGAGTAGTAATAGTTCCTGTATTGGGCGTAAAAGTAGTTACAAAAGGTTTGGCAGATGATCCTGTTAAAGCGGTTGCGGTATTTAATATTGTTATGGGCTTATAAGATGCACCAAAAGGAACAGCAACAGTTAAACTTGTAGCTGTTGCCGCAGAAACAGTAGCCCTTGTAGCTCCAAAATAGACTATATTATTCGCTGCGGTAGTGTTAAAATTAGTACCCGTAAGGGTTACTATAGTGCCTATTGCCCCACTTGTGGGAGAAAAACTACTAATAGTTGGAACTTGGGCTTGAACCTTAATTGAAAAAATTGCAATGCTCAATAAAACAATAAGTAGCTTAAAATTTTTCATAGTTGAAAGTTAAATTAGATGCACCTTGTAATTGATAATAATAATAATAATCAATACATAGAATAAAGTGCAATAGTAGAAAATTATAATAACAATAAATTAGCTGTTACTTGATTATCAAAGAAATGACAACTACTATCAAGGTATTAGGAAGTATTATTTCGGCTAACTTGGTGTCTTTGCTTATTTTCAATATATTAATTGTACTAAAGTTATCAACACTTTGTACCGATTTTAAATAAAACGGATACATTTACAGTCAAAATAATCCCTTTTTAATGTCAATTCCCAATAAACATGATTGAACAACTCATTTTCACAATAACTGCTTTATTGGGGTTTCTTACCCTTATATTAATTCGATTTCGCTTTAAAAGCAACAGGCATATCAATTTTTATCTACTTCTATTTATCTTTTTGAGTAGTGTGCGATTCTCAATCCATAGCGTATCAGATGTTTTACCATTACAAAACTTCCAAAAATTCATAGATTTAATTTTTTTTATTACGCTTTGGCCTTTACTCTATTTGTACTTTACCAATTTAGTAAATGATAACAATCAAATCAAAATCAAAGAGTTGGCTCATGTTATTGTTCCTTCACTTGTCTTTTTGATTCTCTTTGGCATAAAACAGTATGTCACTACTGAAGCCTTACTTATGATAGGGAAAATTTTATTTCTCTCTGCTATAGTTTGGAACATAGCCTATGCAATTGCTTCTTATAAGGTATTAAAGGACAATGTTTGGAAACGATACAGTGATGTGGTAATAATCAATCAACAAAATAAAATAATCAAGAGATGGACACAAATATTATTTAGTATTTTTGTTTTAATGTTTATTCGATTTTTAATTAGTGTAATACTTATCAAAAATGGTTTGTGGTATGTTGCGCAAAATAATTTCATGTGGGTGGGTGGATTGCTTTGGATTGGAATGTATGTCAAAATACTTTATTCGCCAGAATTCCTATATGGATATGATGTTTTTAAAAATAAAATTAAGGAATTGAAACAACAAACTATCATTTTTGACAATATATGGGTTACAAAACATAATACGGAAATAATAAACATACTAGATGTAAAATTAAAAGAAAAAATTGCACTCAATATAGAAAACTATATTATA
The DNA here is from genome assembly GCA_947446635.1 of Flavobacteriaceae bacterium. Taxonomy (GTDB): domain Bacteria; phylum Bacteroidota; class Bacteroidia; order Flavobacteriales; family Flavobacteriaceae; genus Flavobacterium. The sequence goes on along the minus strand of CANFHF010000050.1, from coordinate 210 downwards.
GCAATAGAAAATCTTGCCTTAAACACAAACCTATTTTTTAGCAAGAATTTTAAACCAACCGATTTATCCCACAAATTAAATATACCGAAAAGCCACGTGCTTTATCTATTTAAGTACCATTCTAAACTAAGTTTTGCTGATTTTAGTAAAACAATACGCATTCAGAAAACCATTCTATTATTAAATGATGGGTACTTAAATTCCAATACT
>CANFHF010000049.1 GCA_947446635.1 Flavobacteriaceae bacterium | reverse complement strand
TGTAAATCCATTAGGATCTGAAACCGAAGCAGTAGAAACTCCTGCACCACATTGAGCAGCATTTGTTGCTACTAATACAGATGGTTTTGGGTTTACTGTTACTGTTACATTTGCTGTGTTCACACAGGTAGTTGTAGGATTAGTAGCGGTAACGGTATACGTAGTAGTAGTACTCAAAGGACTAGCAGTAACTGCATTTCCTACAACAGCACTAAGTGCCGTATTTGGAGACCAACCCCAAGTTAAACTTCCCGCTCCTATTGTAGCTTTCTGACCAGCAAAAGTAATATTTGGTCTAAAAGTTGATACCGTAGCAGTTGGGCTATTTGTCCAATAACCAGATGTATTTGATGAGGAATAACCGTACAATACAGAGTTATTTGAAGTCGTAGTATAATAAGTTGTTGCATTGGCACTTCCATAAGAACCTGTTTGACGAAGATCGACAATAATATTAGAAACACCATTCCAATTGTATGGAGTACTAAAAGTTATCGTGTTTAAACCAGTTACAGGTGAAACTGCTGCAGGACCATAAACATTTGTTAGACCAGCAGAAGTAAATGCCGTAAGTGCATTGTTTGTAGTTGTTCCTATTTTAACATTATAATCCGTAATTAAATTATTAGCACTTGGTACAGCAGCAATATTAAATGTTAATGAAGTAATATTTCCAGCTGTTAAACCTAAAGCTTGTAATTCTGATGCAGTGAATAAATACTGTTGCCAGTTTTGGTACCAGTAATTTTCAAATGCAGTAATATCTGATGTAGCAGATGTTAAAGTTGTTCCAGTACCAGAAGTTACCGTACCAGCAGAAACAGAGGTAGTTGTAGCTAACAAGTTAGCCGAACCTCCTTCACAAATTGTTGCAGGAGTAGCCGTAGTAGCTGTAATAACCGGTAAAGCATTTACAGTAGCTACAACAGTATTCGTTGCAGTACACAATCCATCTGAACCAGAAACAGTATAGGTATAAATACCTGCAGCTGTTGGTGTAATCGTTGGAGTAGCACCTGTTAATGAAGTTGAAATTCCACTTCCTGTTGCTGGTGTCGCAGTCCAAGTATAAACATAATTGGTGTTACTACTTGAAGCCGTTGGTGTGATTGCACCATTCAAACATAAAGTAGCAGTTGGTTGAGAAACAGTAACCACATCTGGGGTATTCACTGTTACTATAACAGTAGCTTTATCACTATCGCAACCGTTAACTCCTACTTCAGAAACAGAGAAAGTAGTAGTAGCACTAACAGGATAACCAATTAAATGATTGGCAGTTTGACCTGCTATTGGAGTAACTAAATTACTTGACAAATACCATTTATATACTCCTGAACCATTTGCACCAGCTGTAGAAGTTACAGAACAAGTAGGTGTAATAGTACCACATTGTACAGAAGCAGTAGTTGTTGGAGTTGAAGGTTTAGGGTTAACGGTAACAGTAACCGTTTGAGTTGCAGTACAACTTGAAGCGTTTGTAACAGTAGCTGTATAAACAGTTGTTGTTGCTGGAGAAACTACTAATGAACTAGTACTTCCTACAGAACTTCCTGAAGTTGACCAATCCCAAGTTAACGAACTGGTAAGATTTTGACTTACTTGACCCGCAAATTTCATATTGGAACGATTTAACGAAGAGTAAACCGCAGCAACTCCACAACTTGTAACAGTATCAGAGTAAACATATATAACTCTAGGAGTTAAAGTAGCAGTATAACCAGCTATCGCATTGGTTGTATAAGTACTAGATGCGCCATTCCAAAAACATATTTCAAGAACAACACTAGACGTTCCATCCCATAAAAAAGGTGTGTTAAATGCAATCGTATTATTATCATAACCAGCACTTGCTGATGGAACATAACTTGCATTGGCATAAACCTGAGTCAATCCACTTTCAAATCCAGCAGTTAATTCAGTAACTGATGTAGATTTCATTGAAAGGGTATAGTCTGTTAAAGGAGCTGTATTGGCTGTAACAATGTCATAGGCTACAGAGGTAATGTTACCCGCAGATAGACCTAAACTTGTAAGTTCAGCAGCAGTAAATAAAAATTGTTGTCTGGCACCTTTATAATCATTCCCAAAAGGAGCAGGATAACCATAAGAAAGGTTTACTGTAGTCCCAGTTCCTGTAACCACATTTCCTGCTGAAATTCCAACAGAAGTTCCATTTAATGTAGCAGAACCTCCTTCGCAAATAGTGCTCGGAGAAGCAGTAGCAGTAGTTATAGCAGGATTAGCATTTACCGTAACCGTAACTGTAGCAGTAGTAGTACACAAACCATCAGTTCCAGAAACAGTATAAACATACGTTCCAGGAAGTGTAGGTGTCACAGATTGTGATGCACCATTTAAGGTAGAAGAAACACCACTACCAGTAGCAGTATTTGCAGTCCATGTATAAGTATAAGAACCAGCAGACGTTGCGCCTAAAGAAACACTTGCACCTTGGCAAACAGTAGCAGTTGCACCAGGTGTAACCGTAATTGCATTTGGAGTAGCAACAGTAACCATAACTGCAGCAGTTCTTGGACTTTCACATCCCTGTGGGCTCATTACGGAAACATAGAAATTAGTAGTTGCTGAAATACCAGTAGTATAAGTAGTTGAAGTAGAAGTTTGTAATAAAGTTCCTGCAGTAGCGGCATCATACCATTTGAAAGTAGGCGTTGTGAAACTATTTGTATCTACAACAGCAGCGGTTGGCACTTGTAATCCACATTGTGAAGAAGCTGTAAATGTTGGTGCCGTTGGTACTGTGTTTACAACTATTGATAAAGGAGTAGTAGCAGTTGAACAACCCGTACTCGTTTTAGTAACTGTTAAAGTATAAGTAGTATTCGTTAATGGTGTAACAGCTATAGAAGCAGTTGTACCCACTTCTGAACTACCGTCAGACCATGAATAAGTTACCCCTGCAGATGTTGAAGCTCCATTTAGTGTCAATGAAGTTCCAGCACAAACTGTACTTGCCGTAGCAGTAGCAGAAGCATTGGTTTTTCTTACGTTTATAGCAACAGTAGCAGGAACAGAACATGCTCCAGTACTTTGCGATGCAGTAATAGTATAAGTAGTATCAACGGTTGGATTGAAGACCCATCCTGATGTAGCATTACCAGTTACTCCCGATAAAGGAGAAACGGAACTCGTAACTACATACGTATCATAATTTACTGAACCTGTAACAATAGTTACCGCTGGAGTGGATAAACCATTACAAAGGTCTAATGTAGAAGTAGATAAAGTAAAGGAAGGTGGAGTAGAAACTGTAGCAGTAACTAAAACACGAGCACTTGAACAAGAACCAATTTCGGCTGCAACATAATAATCAGTTGTAACACTTATCGAAGGGGTTGTAAAAGTAGCACCTGTACCTAAAACTGTAGTATCTGTAATTGAATTAGTTTGATACCATTTTAAAGTTGTTCCTGCACTACCTGTTGCTTCAAGGGAAACAGTTCCTGTTCCGCAACGCGAACCAGCAATAGTACTATCAACAGTATTTGTGAAACCTACATATACAGGAGTTGAAAAGGATGAAGAACCACCACATGATTTAATTTCACATTTATAATACGATGGCACCGTCATTGTAGGTCCATAAGCAGCCGCTGTAGCCGCTGGAACTGGACTATAATTTGTTCCATCAGTAGAAACATACCATAAATACGTTAGCCCTGCGGTAGAAGTAAGCGCAGGTGTTGCCGATGTCATATCAAGAGATAAAGCAACAGCACCATTATTACATATAGTAGTAGAAGTTGCAGTATCATTCGCCTTAGTAACTACTCCAGAAGGAGCAGTTGTTCCCAATACATTCATCGTTACTTGTGCAGAACCAGCAGCATTTTGACAACCTGTAACTAAATTTTTATAATTAATAGAGTAAACTGTAGTAGTCGTAGGGGCAACAATTTGAGAAAACAAATTCAATTGTGCTGTTTGGAAAGCAGTTCCATTAGCATACCAAGTTACATTGTAATTTGAAGGAGGTGAAAAACGGTACGCAAAAGCTCTCGTTATTGGATTTTGTGGAGTAGTCGTTAAAGCAGTTCCAGAAGCATAAGCTAGTACTCCAATGGTACCATCCAAATTATTAAGACCCACTAATTTATTACGATCACTATTCGTTGAAGAAGTTACAAAAACATCAACAAAACCAGTAGTTTCATAGAAAACTACTTGCGAAGTACTGTATTGAGTATCTCCAAATTCTTTAACAGCTTCATAACTAACAACAAATTTTCTATTTGGAGCATACCCTTCAGTCCAATATTTAACTGCACCACCATCAGCACCTGCTAAATTATTATCCATAGCTAATACACCAACCATTTTAAAAGGTTCAGTAGTACTTGGCAAAGAAACGAAAGAAAAATCAGCAACATCAGCATCACTTGCAGTACCCATAAAAACGGTACCATTGGTACTAATACTCATTGTAGTATAATCAGTACCTAAAAAGTTGTAAGTAAAACCAATTGGAATGTTACTCCAACCAGAATCATCTAAATCATCTGTAGTGTATGAAAGATTTGGAGTTACGTTCATTACCCCTCCTGAAACTAGAGTAGTAGCAGTTGCAGGTGCTGTTAGTGGAGCATGAGGAATGGAAGTACTCGTAAAATTACCCGCAACCAATCCTGTATTAATAGTAGCAGAAGTACCAGGACAAACACCATCTGCCGTGGTAGTTAATGTGGCAGTTGGCAAAGGATAAATCCCTACTGAATAATAAGAAACGGAATTACAACCTGCAAAACTACCAGCACCAGTTCCTGTAACTTTAAAATCAGAGGTTTCTGAAACCGTAGCTCCCAAAGTAGCAGCATTTGTAGCGGTAGTAATATTAGCTGAAGTTGTTAATTTTTCCCAAGAATACGTCATTCCTGAATCAGGAGAAGTAGCCGTTAAAGATGTAGCGCCTCCAGTTCCACAGAAACTTGGTGTCGTAGCAGTGATCGTAATAACTGGAGGTCCAACTGCAACTGTTTTAGTATTAACACAAGTTGTAGCGGTATCAGTTCCAGTTACCGTATAAGAAATATTTGTTGTAGTATTAGAATATACCGTTGTTGCATTTGTTCCTGTAGTATATGGTGTAGTAAATCCAGCATCAGTATATAAATTTGTAATTGGCAACCAAGTATAAGTTGTAGCTCCTGCAGCAGTTATAGAACCGCTTCCACAGAAATAACCACTATTAGATGGTGTCGCTGTAACCGTTGGTAATGCAATTATAGTAGCAGTAGCCGTAGCTGTATCTGTTAATCCAGAAGCAGTACACGTCATTATACATTTGTAATAAGTAGTCGCAGTTAAAGTACCTGAAGTATAAGATATACCAGTTCCATTAGAAGCAACATTCACCCATGGTCCTGAAGCTGAAGCTGAAGACTGCCATTGGTAGGTTAATCCTGCTGCTTGAGGAGGATAAGCGGTAGCAGTAAATACTCCAGTACCACATGATGGTGCAGAAATGGTTGCAGCACTAACAAATAATGGTTGTCCGGAACAAACAACAGTTGTAAATTCATCGGCACCCATATCTGGTGTAGTAACAGAACGAGTTGTTCCATCAATATCTGTAGTCACAGTAGCAAGTGGAGTACCTAAATTATCTAAACTAGAATTGGAACCTAAATTCAAATGCATGTCAGATGCAGAAATAAAAACAGGAGCAACATTCGTTGAATTAGCATTGCCACCAAAACCTGTAATCATGTTTGCTAATGAAGTACGAGCAGTAGCTCCAACATAACCTAAATTAGTATTAGTTGAAAAATAATTATTATAATTCATAGTGCCAAATACCGAACTTGCTGCAGCACAATAAACTGGATACTGAGAAGCATTAGCAGTAGAAGATATTCCAATAATATTGTTACGAACGTTTACAGACCCTGCAGTTGAAATTGAAGAACTAATATACAAACCATAAGGAGTTCCAATCATCGAAGCTCTAGCAGTGTTCATATTGATTGTATTGTGATCAATACTATACCCGTTTCCAGCTGCTAAATACAATCCATAAGCATAGTAACTGTAAGATTCAATATCATAAATAAAGTTATTGTACACTTTATTACCAACGGTAGCAGCAGTAGAAGTCAAATACATACCATAAGAATAATACAATGATGTGCTATTACATTTAATTGCAGAAATCGTATTATTGAAAATATTTAATCCTGAATTCACACCTTGGATATTCATTCCATATACATAATATGATCCTGTTGAAGTTCCTGAAATGTTGGTAATAGTATTTCCTGAAATAGATGCATTGGTATTTGCTGATGAAATAATACCATAAGTATAACCTGAAGAATAAGCACCACTAAGTCCGGAAACAGTATTATTTGTAATATTGGTTGGTGTAAAAGTAACAATACCCCCAAAAGTACCTGAACCAGTATTAGAAAAATTAGAAATTGTATTGTTATTTAAAGTAACCGTTGTTGTTGTTGTACCATTACTTACGTAAATTCCAGCAATTCCAAAAGCACCTGTATTGGTTAATGAACAATTAGAAATGGAGTTTCCAGAAACAGTCGTGTTAACTGTACCCGTAGCCAACCAAATACCTCTAGGACTTTCAGCATTAGCGTTAACAATATTTGCAATCGTATTGTTAGATACCGTAGCACCATCAACACCTTGAACGTAAATACCAACTAAACGAATAGAATTCGAACCAGATGTATCTAAGTTATTATTAGAAATAACTAAACCATTTCCATTTCCAGCAGCAACAGTTGCAAGAGCATAAATACCGATATACGCTTTTTGAATACTGTTATTTTGAATGGTAATGTTATTAAAATAACCTGCCGCTAATGCAGTATTAGTAACAAAAATTGCAGTACTTGAATTTACACCATT
>CANFHF010000048.1 GCA_947446635.1 Flavobacteriaceae bacterium | reverse complement strand
TATACTTCAGAAACGAAGACTGTTTTTTTAGCTAAAGCCAATGAAACAAAATCTGAAATTTACTTTGCTTCGGATTTAATTTTGGATGATTTCCCTTCAGATTTAATTGGTGCTTACCAAATTTCAAATAAAAAAACTGCACTTCAAACCCTTAGAATTTTGAATTCCCAAAAAGAATTCCAGGTTTCAGAAGCAGCTATAAAAACTGGTTTTTTGAACGTTGTAAAAAACACGGGACTTCAAGGAAGATGGCAACAATTGAATAGTGCACCAAAAGTCATTTGCGATACAGCGCACAACAAACACGGATTAGAAATTGTTTTAAATCAGTTGAAAAAGGAGCAATTTGAAACTTTACATTTTGTATTTGGAGTGGTAAACGATAAGAATTTAGACGAAATCCTGCCATTATTTCCTAAAAACGCCAACTATTATTTTTGCAAACCCAATATTCCACGAGGTTTAGACGCATCCATTTTAGCCCAAAAAGCATTAGAATTTGGATTACACGGAAAAGTATATAATTCAGTTTCAGAAGCTTATCAAAATGCTCGTCAAAATGCCACAACTACCGATTTTATTTACATTGGCGGAAGCACATTTGTAGTGGGAGAAATTTTATAATTAATTAAAAAATAGTTTGCAAATACCAAAAAGAGACTTATATTTGCACACCTAATAAAGGGCGATTAGCTCAGCTGGTTCAGAGCACCTCGTTTACACCGAGGGGGTCGGGGGTTCGAACCCCTCATCGCCCACCATCCCGGACAAATTCATTTTTTTTGAATTTGTCCTTTTTTTTGTCCTTTGCGAAAGGCTATTAACACTAGCTATTTTCAAAAATAATGGGTTCAAATCTGCGGTTCGAACTTTTTTATTTTCGAATTGGAATTTTTTCGGGAATATCGAACCAATTATTCTTCGCTTACCCTCTATATCTGAGACATTGTACTGAAATTCAATAGATTCCATCTTCAACAAAGCACTTTCATAAATTTCAATAACCCTCTTATTATCTTTAAGTTCAACTTCATTGGATTTTAATTCTTGATGAATTGTATCATACCTATCTTTTGCAATTTTATACTCTGATTTTTCAATATTTCCTTCAATGTATAAATCCTGTAATCGAACTAATTTATCTTCTATGTTTTTCACTTTTTCATAATGTTTCGGTCCTAATTCCGATTTTCCAGATTGTTTTACTAATTGTCCTTTTATCATTTCAACTAAAATTTTTTGAAATGGTTTATCTATAGTAATTGATTGGAGAAAATCTGCAAACCAAATATTAACATCTTCAAGTCGATATCTCTCATTACAAGGGCTAATACAATGGTAATAAGTATAATGTTTCGACCTGCCTTTTGAAGAACTTGCAGTTAATGGTGTTGTACATGCAGGACAAGTTAAAAATCCTTTAAGGGGAAATTTTTCATTTATTTTTTTATGGGCAGTATGGTATTTTTTACATCTGTTATTCAATACGTCCTGCACTTTTAGAAAAAGCTGTTTAGTAATTATCGGTTCGTGTATTCCATCTACAACAGTTTCTTCTTCATCTTTATATTCTTTGATAAATACACCACCGTAATACAAGTGATTTCTAAAAATAGAGGCAATTGCGGTCATACTACTTTTAAAACCTTTTGCTCTTAATTTATTGAAAACTTCTTTTTGATTGTAAATTCCAGTTGCCATTAATTCAAATCCTTCTTGAATATATTTTGCATCGTCATTTGGAACCAACAAGGGTTTTTTACTTGAATCCATTCCATTAGAATATCCTTTTGGGGCATTTCCAACATACCGTCCTTCTTTAAATGCTCGACGCATTCCAGAGATAACATTTAAAGAACGGCGATGGTTTTCAACCTCTGGCATTGAGAGATACATTGCAAGTAACAATCCTTGTTCGGGCACACTTAAATCAAGGGGTTGTTCAATTGCATTTACTCGAATCGCTAAATCGCTAAATGTTTTAATCATCTGATAAGATTCTGCAGTATTACGAGAGAACCTATCCCATTTAATAAATAACATTTGGTAAATGTCTTTTTTGTTTTTCTTACAGTATTCTAATAACTTCGTAAATTGTGGACGCTTGAAAGTTTTAGCTGAAAAATCTTCCCTAAAAACATATAAAACATTAAAATTATTGTTTTGGCAATAGGTCAATAATTTTTGTTCTTGATCCCGCATCGAATAACCCCTATCTGATTGTTCATCAGTTGAAACCCTAACATAAAGAATTACATTTTTCATTTTTTATTGACATTAGAAGATTATTTACCCAAACATCTGCAAACACTTCAAGCATTTGCATTATTTCAATTATTTCTTGGTCTGTGAACTTTTTCTCTGACTCTGTGTTTAAAATTTGTTTTACTTTTTCAAATTCCATTTTACCTCTATGAGCAAAAAAGAAGTAGGACATACTTGTTTTTGCTTTTAGGCGGTTTGGTGCTAAGGGACACTTAGGACATTATTCTCTTTTTAAAATTTCTTTTCTTGTATTGTTTATTATCAAATGTTTATCATTTCTATAAATCAACTCTATTTTATCATATTGTTTTAAACCCAAAATCCTCCTTACTTCTTTAGCATGTTCATTTTTTACATCCGATTCAAAAGTCAAATTCAAAGTAATATCTCCACTCAAATGTTTGGTGACTTTTATTTCTTTGCACAAATCATCATTAAGAGCGTCAATAATTTTTTTTTCGTTGTGGTTGAACAAATCAAATTGGAAGGTATATTTGTCAAAGTCTGAATTTTCAAACATCTTACTGATTAAAGGAACCATTGGAACATTTATAAAGGTATCTTTAATAATATTATTTGATATTTTTTCAGCTATATTAGAATAAAAATTGCCATCATTATTTTTCAAAAATTCCACTTCTACAAACCCGTTATTTTTTTTTATAATTAAAGATACAGAAATCTCTCTTAATAAAATATCAGACAAAATTCCTCCTATATTTTGAAATAAGATAATATTTTTTTTGTCGATAATTTTGTCCATTATAGTTAAAAAACTCCCGTCAAGCAGAAGTGGTTTCATCACTTCTTGAAATTTATTGGGAATGTTTTTAAGAATTGTATTTATAAATTCATCTTTTGATGTTGAGTCTATTTTATCCTGATCTAATTGAATGTTAGAATACAAAATATCTTTAACCGCTCTGATGGTTGGAAAATCAACATTAAACTCTCTAAGTTCTTTAATGATTGATAACCAAAGAGCATCAAACACATTTAACAATACTTTCTCTCTTTTTTCAACACTATCTGTTTTTTTTTCTTTTGTTGTATTTAATAAATTCTCTTTTTTCCAGTGGAGGTAATTCCTTGAAGGTATATCCAACACGATAAGTGGGATTTGCTTTTCAAAAATTTTCGGATAAAAATCGTAGATGTTCATATTGTATTTTTTATATATTACAAATGTAATCTAATTAAATTTGATTACACACTTGTAACATTAAATTTTTTTTATATTTTTGCTTAAAATAAACAAATCTTATGAAAAAACCAATAAAGTTTTGCAAAAACCCAGATTGTGAAGATGAAATACTAGATTACAAATCTTCAAAAAAATTATATTGTTCTGACAAGTGCCGAAACTATGACGGTCATAAAAGACGCACTGAAGAAAACTTAGAATTTAATCTTAGCAGAAAAGGAATGTTAGAAAACTATAAGCTATTGAAATTTTACCGAGACAGGAATATTCTTTCTGAAGACTTAGTTAAATTTGAAAAATTAGGTTTTAACACAAAATATCTTCCAGAAACAAAATTCTATAAAGTAGGAGGTGTAAATACAAAATGTTATGAATTTAAGGACATCGTATTTGGATTAGACCCAAAAGACGAAAGTAAAATAATTATTTATAAAAAAACAGAAAAAAAATGAAAGAAATAATCCTTACCTCGAGACAGCGAATGCTATCACCAGATATTTTAGCCTATGAATTAGGTCAAATTCCAACACCAGAAAAAATAGAAAACACCAAAATAGCAACCTACGTTTTATTTGGCGTATTGGCAACAATTACAATAGGAGTGATTTCTTATACCGTGTACCAAATTCACCAAGAAAACAAAAGCAAAAAACTAAATTTTGTCTAATAAAAAAAATCAGTGATAATAGCTGATAATCGCTAATCACTGATTTTATCTAGTTGTAATTAGTAAAAAGTAGTACTAATCAGCAATTACCGATGATTAATTATTTTAAGCGATTATTTTTCACTGATGAAATACATAGGAATTTATAATTTTTATTGTCAATCTGAATTTATTTCAGATTCTTAACTTTTCAGATTAAAAACCACACGTTTTTTGTCATTGTGGTTACGAGGTCAGAAGACTTCGTGCAGCCGGATAAAACAATTTCAACAATTCACATTATAATTATCGAATTCGCTTGTAGGTAATTCCCTTAATTTTTTTCTTTAAATCTATCGAAGGGCGGTAAACTACTTTGGCGCTTTTAATATTCGACTTTCCTAATGCTTCTATATCCTCTGCGGCGGTTCCTAATAAATTCAATTGAAAACTACCTAAATTTTGGACTTTCACAATCTTACCATCAGAAAGTGCTTCGCCAATAGCATCACTTAAGGCAATTATGACTCCATAACAATCGGCCTTGCTAATGGTGCACCTGCTGGAAATGACTTTTGCTAAATCATCTAAGGTTACTATTCCTTTGCTCACGCTACAAGGGTAAAATTTTATTTCTGGTGGAGATACCAAATTGTTTTGTTTGGGTACCATTTTGAATTGAACTGCCATAATAAATTGGTTTGGTTACTAATTAAATTTGTTTTGACCATACAAATATAACTAAACCCGTACATCTTTCACCTAAGTCCCGTACATGTTTTAATTTAATCCTGTACATGTTTTAGTTCAGTCCCGTACATCTTTTTAAAAATTTATAAGGTGTAACATAAAAATAGTTACGGCAACTAAAATAATACAAAGCTGTTTATCAATTAAATTGTTCATTTTCTTAGCAAGTTACACTTAATAAAAGGCTTTATACCATTTAGACTTATAAAATAATCCAATCAATACTCCCTCGCCATTGGAAAGGGTTGGGATGAGGTTAAACAAAAAACTATTTTATGCTTCTAATTGGTATAAAACACCATTAATAAAAAATTATACCTTTGCGGTTATAACTTTAATTGTGGGTTTACTTTTGGGCATGAGCAAGATGCTTGTGCCAGCTTGGGGATATTATTATCATTAACCGTAAGACATTTTTAATGGAGAATGGAATATGTCCAACTTGTATTATCATCACAACATCCATAGTATGAAATGAATGCTTTAATTTTTAATTTAACAATTGTTCCTGAGGGAAGGTTCCACCTTATTTTTCCACTTGAAAACCACCCGGTATTCCACCTAGTTTCACCAACTATAGTATAGTTAGGATTGATTTGAAAGTTGGATCCAGATACAAAATATGAATTACTAGTAAATGGATTGTTATTGGCATCAACATAAGAAACGTTAATATACATAGGATTGTTAGCACCACCAGAGCAACAAGAATTATTGTGATTTAATGAATAATCCCAAATTTCATTATCTGATAGTAATGTAAAACTTTGATAAGTTACATTGGAGTTATCCCCTACAGTGAATGTTTCAAAATTTGGTGCAGATATTCTAGAACTTCCCATCGCATTTAACCCATTACAAACATATTTAGTTAAGAAACTATTTACTTCACTTATATCCAAAACCCCATTACTATTAGCATCCAACCCCACTTCTATTTTAGTTCCGCCATTGGCACAATTAGTCCCAGCGGGTTCTGTTGTGGTGTTAACTAAAGCATTTTTTCCATCAACACCATTGGTTCCATTAGTTCCATTAGTTCCATTTGCTCCTGCAACACCCTGAATTCCTTGAGGCCCAGTAGCTCCTGTTGGTCCAGCGGTGGTGTTTCCTGCATTAGCAGCATACAACGCATACGGAACGCTCAACAATTCCATCGTTCCAGATAGATTATAATTGGTGCCGCCGGTAACATCAATTTCAGATTTGATATAATGAGGGCCGTTGCCCCAATTAATTCCTGAAAATGTTCCTGAAACTGGTGTTCCTCCACCCGTTTCTAAACTGAATAAGCCATTGGCATTGGTTAACGCCTGATGCGTTTCTGAATACACGGTAGTTCCTGTTAGCGAACCCTCCACAATACTAATTTTTACCCCAACATTTTGATTGGCAACAATTTGGTTGCTCGCATTGCGCACCACCGATTGGTAACTCATTTTTTGAGGTACTTGAGCCGTTGAAGTATTTGAATTAGAAGAAGTATTTGAATTAGAAGAAGTATTTGAACAAATCATTGAAGTTATTTTTAAATAACCAAGACAAAATGCGTTATAACCTTGATAAAATTCAATTCTTACATTTGAATTACCTGATACGTTAACAGAATGATTATGAACGTACCAAGTTGGATAACCAGTATCTTCCCCATTCCATTGCCAAATTAGTTGGTTATTTTGATCATAAATCCTGCTGTTATCATAAAAACGATGTTGAAAAGTTGTTATATTCAATGTTTCAACTCCTGTAACTGAAATCCATTTAGAATCTGTATGAATTCCTTGGTCAGGAATTAGGTTATCGGGACCAACAACATACCCATTGCTATATAGTAATGCACTATCTTGTCCAATAGTTTGACATACCGTTTGCGCAAAAGTTATTTCCGTAAACGCTAAAAATACTAATACTGTAATTATCGATTTTATTGTTTTCATTATTTATTAGTTAATCGGTTAATTGTTAAATGGGCAAATTGTTTATTAAGAAATTATTAATCTTTGATGAGGCGGACAGAAAGACCTACTGTATTGCCACTATAGCCTCTTGTCACAGTGCTGTTGGAATAATTTATGAAGTAGATCCATGCGTAGATTATACTTGACTCTGAAGAACTCCACCAGAAACTGTATGAGCCAATGTTGGCGTATGCTCCCACACCGTAGTTCGTGCGACACCCTCCAGGAAGACCTGAAAATTCGCTACTGTTATTAGCTGTTTCATTAGGGCTTGCCCAATGTGATGTACCAGTTTCTTTCATTTTACCTCCAGCAACACTTAGTCCACCTAAATAATCAATTAATGTTGTCCATTCCCCATCACTTGGAACATGCCAACCTATAGGTGCCAATATCTTATTTGGCG
>CANFHF010000047.1 GCA_947446635.1 Flavobacteriaceae bacterium | reverse complement strand
TGGATTGGTTAACCCAAAAATCGGAACAAAATCGGAAACGGTAAAACGAGAAGGAATTGACATTGTATTTGCTGTTGACGTTTCAAAAAGTATGCTTTGCGAGGATGTTGCCCCAAGCAGATTGGAAAAAACTAAGCAAATCGTTTCGCAAATCATCAATCAATTGGTGGGTGACAGAATTGGAATTGTGGCGTATGCAGGAAGTGCATTTCCAGTTTTACCAATCACAACCGATTATGGCGTGGCTAAAATGTTTTTGCAAAGTATGAATCCTTCGATGGTTTCTTCGCAAGGAACTTCATTGGACGAAGCCATAAAATTGTCGTCTACCTATTTTGATGATGATAAGAAAACAAGCAAATTATTGATTCTGATTTCTGATGGAGAAGATCATTCTGAAGGCGCAATTGATGCTGCTGAAGAAGCCAGTAAATTAGGATTAAAAATCATAACCATTGGAATTGGAACTGCAAAAGGCGGCCCAATTCCATTGAAAGAAAACGGTCGGGTTTTGAGTTTTAAACGCGATCAAAACAATGCCGTTGTCGTAACAAAATTGAATGAAGAAAGCTTAAAAGTAATTTCAAAAAATACGAAAGGTGGTTATATTAATGGAAATAACACCAAAGAAGTTTTAGAATATGTAAAAAATGCTTTGGATAATATTGAAAAAACAGAATTTGAAGCCCAACAATTTACAGATTATAATTCGCAGTTTCAATGGTTTCTAGGAATCGCATTTTTCTTGTTGTTATTGGATGTTTTCTTCTTAGAAAGAAAAACGAAATGGTTGAAAAAGTTGAATCTATTTAATGAAAAAGCATAATGAAGAATTTAATTATATATAGTTTTCTGTTGCTTTCTTTTGCAATTTTCGCTCAAGAAAAAGATATGAATTTGCCAAAAGCGAACGATGAATTTGCAGATAAAAAATATGCGAATGCAGAAGCAGAATATCGAATTTCACTATCTAATAATCCGAAGAAAGCCATTGCATCGTATAATTTAGGGAATTCAATTTACAAACAAAATCACGGTTCAGAAGCGCTTCTTTCTTATGAAAAAGCCATAAAAATTGCAACGGAACGACCTGAAAAACAGAAAGC
Organism: Flavobacteriaceae bacterium; assembly: GCA_947446635.1. Classification (GTDB taxonomy): domain Bacteria; phylum Bacteroidota; class Bacteroidia; order Flavobacteriales; family Flavobacteriaceae; genus Flavobacterium. The sequence continues at coordinate 6,943 of CANFHF010000047.1, read as the reverse complement.
TTTTCACAATTCTGGGAATATTTATATGGCAGAAAAAAATTATTCTGCAGCAGTTGAAGCCTATAAAAATGCCTTGAGAAACAATCCAAGTGATGAAGAAACGAGATATAATTTTGCTTTAGCTAAAAAAATGCTGAAAGACAATCCGCCGAAAAAAGACGATAAGAAAGACAAAAAAGACGATAAAAAGAAGGACGATAAAAAAGATAAAAAGGACGACAAGAAAAAAGACGACAAGAAGGACGATAAGAAAAAGGACGATAAAAAAGACGGTGACAAGAAAGATAAAAATGACAATAAAGGTAATGAAGACGGGAAACCAAAACCAAGGCCTGGAGGAATTCCGAAAGAGCGCGTTCAAAATCTTTTAGATGCTGTCAACAATGAGGAAAAGAAAATTCAGGATAAGGTAAATGCCAAAAAAGTAAAAGGCAAACCGATTCAAACGGAGAAAGATTGGTAAAGTATAGTCAGTTTAACTGTTTATTCGTTTATTTGTTTTACTGGAATTACCGATTAAACAAATAAATATTTTAACAATTAAACGAATGCACATTTCAACGATTAAATGATTAAACAAAAAATGAAAAAATATTTTTTTCTATTATTATTGAGTTTTCAAGGGCTCTTGGCGCAAGTACAATTTGAGGCCAAAGTCAGCAAACAAACTCTTGGATTAAACGAAAGACTTCGCATCGATTTTACTATGAATGATGATGGCGATAACTTTACGCCGCCAAATTTTGAGGGATTTAAAATTATTGCGGGACCAAGTCAGCAAGTGAGTCAATCTTGGGTTAACGGAAAAAGTTCGTTCAATAAAACGTATTCTTATTTTTTATTGCCAACACAAAAAGGGAATTTAGTAATTCGTCAGGCGTCGATTGATATTAGAGGACAGATTTATAAAACTTCACCCGTTAAAATCACAGTTACAGCAGCGGTAGAACAGCCGCGTGACCCAAATGATTCTCAGGTTTCGGCAGATGATTCGTTGCATTTAGTTGCTGAAATATCTAATACAAATCCATATATAAACGAACCAATTACGGTAGTTTATAAAATTTATTTCAGTTATAATATTGGAATCACCAATTGGAGAGAATTGGACAAACCAAAATACAATGATTTTTGGAGCCAGAATATTGACATCAAACAATTAGTTGCTGAAGAGGGAAAATACAAAGGAGAAAAATACCGTTTTGTAACCCTTCGAAAAACCGTTTTATATCCTCAAAAGTCAGGAAAATTAGTAATCGAACCGCTTTCATTGGATGTTGATGTGCAGTTGCCATCCAACAGAAGAAATATCTTTGGGCAAGTACTTTTAGTAGAAGACCACAAACGTGTTTCTGCTGGTGCAAAAACCATCAACGTGAAAGCACTTCCAGAAGCGGGAAAACCTGTTGATTTTTCGGGGGCTGTGGGTCGATTTGTATTTAAAGTTACCCCTTCAAAAACAAATTTAAAATCGGGAGAAAGTCTTGAATTGGACGTGAGTGTTTCGGGAACAGGGAATTTAAAATTGTTTACTTTGCCAAAACCAATAGTTCCAACCGCTTTAGAAATGTATGATCCAGTCCACAACGAACAAGTTTCAACGCCACTTTCTGGAATGACAGGAAAAATCTCTGATAAATACGCTATAATTCCACAATACAAAGGGAAATATCCAATCAAACCGATGGTTTTCACGTATTTTGATTTGGGTTCACGTAGTTACAAAACCATCACTTCCCCTGAAATTATGGTCAATGTTTTAGAAGGCCCAAATGCGGCTGATAATGCTGTTGCTGCAACGCCTGGCGATTCTAAAAAAGCCATTTTGAGTTCGGCACAATTCAAATTTATCAAATTGAAAACCGAGTTGACTTCGATGAAACATAAAGATTTTTATGGATCTACGTTGTTTTACATCTTGTCGGTTTTACCGTTTTTATGTATTCCTGTAATTGTCCTTTTCAAGAAGAAAAAAGAAGCAATTGATGGCGATGTTGCGGGTAATAAAATCAAATTATCGAACAAACTGGCTAAGAAATATTTGTCGGAAGCCCAAAAAGAAATTGGAAACAAGGAACCGTTTTATATTGCATTAGAAAAAGCGATGCACAATTTCTTGAAAGCCAAAATCAATATTGAAACTTCGGAAATGAGTAAGGAGAAAATTAGTGAAATTTTATTGGAACGAAAAACCAATCCTGATGCGATTACATCATTTATAAATCTAACAGAAAACTGTGAATTTGCGAGATACGCACCGTCGTCAATTACCGCGATTCAACAAGATTATGATAAAGCGGTGGCGATTATTTCTGAATTAGAAAAGCAGATAGTTTAATTTTGCTAACCACTAAGGGCACAAAGTTTACACAATGGGCACAAAGATTTTTAAAAAAAGTTAGCCACGAATTACACTAATTTGCACTAATTTTTTATAATAATTTGGGGATTATAAAATAGTTAAAAGAGCAGTATAACAAACATAAAAATGAAGAATTTACTTTATATAATAGTACTTACAACGCAAGTTTTCTTTGCTCAAAATGGCTTTGAAAATGGGAATGCGTTGTATCAAAAAGGGAAATATCAAGAAGCAATTACGGCTTATGAAAGCGTTTTTAGAACGAAAAAGCAATCGGCAGAATTGTATTTTAATATTGGAAATTGCTATTATAAATTGAATAAAGTAGCACCTGCAATTTACAATTATGAAAAAGCATCGTTGTTAAATCCTAACGATACTGAAATTCAAAACAACCTTAAATTTGCTCAAAAACTACAAATTGACGACATAAAAACGGTAGAAAAAGTAGGGTTCAATAAACTGATTCAAGATTTCACTAACACCTTTCATTACAATACTTGGGGAGGAATTGCTGTTGGGTTATCATTTTTGTTTTTATTGTTTTTTATTGGCTACTATTTCTCACAAATTACGGTTTCAAAAAGACTATTTTTCTTTGGAATGTTCTTTGGAATGTTGCTGTTAATTGTGAGTGTTGCGGCTGCTGTTTTTGAAAAAAATCAATACAATAACGACCAACCGGCCATTGTATTTTCTGAAGTTGTATCTGTGAAAAGCGAACCTAAAAATGGTGCTACAGATGCTTTTGTAATCCACGAAGGGACGAAAGTTTATGTGATTGAAAGCTTAGACAATTGGAATAAAATTCAACTGACTGACGGAAACGAAGGTTGGATTGAAAATAGCGCAATTAAGAGGTTGAAGTAATTATAATTTCAATTTAATAATTCGTCCAATAATTGCTGTAGAAATTATTAGAAATCATTAATTCTTTATGATTTCCAATAGCTGTATTTTTTATTTAATAAATAATGATGGTAAAAACTTGAAATTATTTACTATCCGTTTTAATAATTTTTTACTAAATTTTAAAATTTTGATACTGACTACTATACGTTTTCTTATAGCTTTTTATTAAAATTACATTTTATGAGGTCGATTATCAAAACGTACGAAATCTAATGAAAAATGATATTGTAATCCAAGTTCTAAACCTAGGCGGAAGTTGTTCGTTTTAGAATTGCCATTCTTTTCAAAATAATAATATGCAACCTTGTCCGCATCACTAAAATCATATTCATATCGAAGATTAGTTGAATAAGTTATTTTGTCTGTAATGAAACCTTTTAATCCTATCGATCCAATTATACCAAATAAATCTCTTATATGTGCATTATCTTGGAAGTTCCCGCTAACATAGTTGTTTTCCTCTGGATGTTCAAAAAATATACTCTCACCATAATTAGAAGAAAAAGTTATCATTTGCACATCATCCTTTATAATTGTTTTAAAATATTGTAGATTAGAATATTGTATCCCTTGGTTAAATGTCAAAAATAATTTTTCACTTAATGGATAAAAATACTGAATTGTGATTGGAATTTTATAATATTCAAAAGTTGAAGTTATAATAGTATTAGGATTTAACCAATTGAAAAAATATTTTTCATTTTGTTTTGTACTCTCAAATCCTGTTTTTATGCCCCAATGTTCATTCCAGTTTTTTTCGATTGTTAAACCAAAACCAAAACCATTTGGAAAATCTTGCTTTCCTCTTTCGTAACTAAAATTAGGATTTAGTCTTGTAAAAATAAAAGGATTTACATTAAACCCAACTTGCCAATCATTTAAATCTTGTGCGTTACTGATTGATAAAAAGCATAAAAAAAAAGCAGTTACTAGTTTTTTCATATTTTATTTAGTTTAAAAGCAGTTTTGGTTATACCAAAACTGCTTTAGTGATTATTTTATTCTATAATAATTTTTTCTTTAATTATTTCTCCTTTTTCAGTTATCACTTGAAGCAAATATATACCTTTTTTGATTTCTAAATTGTTTATAATCAATTTATCTGAATTTTGTTTACTCTTATAAACAACGTTACCGTTAAAATCATAAATTTTGATTTCATTATTTATTGTGTTGGCTATTCTAGCACTTGTATCACAATTTGGAGGATAAATTACATCTGCAACTAAATTTCCTTCTTTTACTGGGTTTTGAGACAATCTTAATGTTGGAGGACAAGGATTGCTTCCAACTGTTACATAAATATATTTTGTGTTTGAAGAACCACAACCACCTGTTGCAACAACTCTAACAACTACCATTCCAGAAATACAACCAGATTTTAATGTTACTGTTCGAGTTCCTTGACCACTTAATATTTGCCAAGCACAAGTTGTTAGTCCGCCATCGTCATTCATTTGTCCATCTACAGACCATTGATATGAAGTACCACCATTTATTGAACTGCCACTTAATGAGTAATTTAATGTTTGATTATATCCAGTATATGTTGCTCCATTAACAAATACAGTTGCAGGCAAAATTGGAGATCCAACATTTACAGATTTAGGAATTGTAGTTGTTTGATTACAAGAATTTGTTAATGTTGCAACAAGATTAACAGTACCACTTCCAATTTTTGTTAAAGTTACACTTGTAGGGCTAATAATATTCAAAGTTGCAATTGCAGTGTTTGAACAGCTCCAAGTAATAGTATTTGTTCCTGTATTGCTAATTGTGTATGTATTAGAACTTGAGCAAAGGTTGCTGTTTCCTGTTATACTAGCAATACTTGTGAATCCTGAACGTGTTATTGAACAAGTTTTTGTGGTTTGAGTAACTCCATTTATAGAAGGAGTAACTGAAACTGTAGGAGGCAAAGAAGTTCCTGAACTTGGTTGTAAAGTAAGCGAGGTTGATGTCTGACTAATGGTTGACCAACCACCGCTATAACTCCATTGATACGTTACATTAGCACCACTTGGAATATTAGCAGGTGTAATTGTAAATGTTCTTGAACTTGTATCTCCACAAGGTAAACTTAAAGTTGTTGGAGTAAATGAAAAACTTGGAGGTGTGCTTTTGATTATTGGGTATTCGCAACTTTGAGTTTTTATTCCGCCATTAGTTTCAAATTCGACACTTATGGAACTGCCTGAAACTTGAATTTGAGATGCTGATATATCGCAATTCATGGTAGATTCATAATTTGTATTAGTCCAATATGAATCAAGAATATTTCGGGGGACACCAATTACTTGTGGAATCGAGTTTGAATTATATTTTAAATATATTCTTAATGTTCCTCCACCGTTTGGTAAACTTTGTGGTCTTTGGAGTTTGAAATAAATAATTAGATTGTTATTTTGATTTGTTCCAAAATCTAATACATTGCAATTATTTATTGTTGTTTGAGAATTCACCAAAACGTCTATAATTGTGGTTGTAATTTGAGAATTCATACTAGTTATTGTACAATACAATAAAATTGTGAAGATTATTTTTTTCATGATATTTATTTTTTTATTTTTCTAAATGAATTTGAAAACCTAACCCTAAACTAAAAATGTTATAGTCTGTTGAAGAATTAAGCTTGTTTAAGCTATAATTTAATGTCATTTCTAAAGCAACACTACTATTAAAATACAATGCAGGACCTACTTTAAAATCAAAAGCTGTACTTTTATCATTTGAATTATTACTACCAGAATAAGCATATCCAACATGAGTCAAAACATTAACTCTGTTTTCTGGTTGAAGCAAATAATATCTAATGTATGGCCCAATTCCATAACTAGTTACTGAAGAACCGTTTTCAGATTTAGAATAAGCAAATAGCGGAGTAATACCTATTACCAACTTATCTTTAATAAATAAACCTACATTTGGTCTTAATTCTATTCCCATTCCACTATTTGTACCATAATTATCTTTTAATTGATAACTATAAAAGCTTCCTGAACCTCCAACCATCCAATTTCCTTTTGTGATTTGAGCATTTGTAGTTAAAGAGACTAGTATTACTGCGATTAAAAATTGAATTGTTTTCATAATTGTTGTTTTTCATTTGTTTTTAAATGTTGTTTTTTCATGTTTTTTGATGTGTTAAAATTTAACTTTATTTAGTGATGAGTAAATTTGAATGTGAGAAATCATTGCGTCTTGTAACTGCTTTATCTTTTTTAAATGTATTTATTTCATGGGCAATGGGTTATTTGTTTTATTATTTTTCTAAATGTATTTGAAAACCAATTCCAACTATAATGTTCTTAGATTTCGAATTTTCATTATTTTTTGATGAATCATAATTAAGCGAGAGTTCAAGAGCAACGCTACTATTAAAAAGAATGGCTGAACCCCCTTTAATACTATATCCTGTAGTTTTATTTGAACCTCCTGAATCGCTTTTACCCTCATAAAAACCATAACCTGTTTATAAAAAAGGGTTAATCATTTTGTCAGATTTTATTTAGTTTAAAAGCAGTTTTGGTTATACAAAAACTGCTTTTTATCATTAGAGCAGGAAAATAAAATAATTAGAAAAGAAAAACTTAATAGTATAATTAACCCGTTGGGTGTAATTAAATTTTTTGATTTTTAATATTATTTATTGGTCTATCAAATATAAAT
>CANFHF010000046.1 GCA_947446635.1 Flavobacteriaceae bacterium | reverse complement strand
GAACAGATTATAATGTGGGTTCAACTACTTTGGCAGTTCCTACGGATCGTCTTTTTAATTTAGGAAATGGAACGCTTTTGATTCCTTCGGATGCTTTCACAATTTTAAAAAATGGTTTGGCAACACTACCAAGTACCACAATAGCAATGCTTTCATTAGATAGTGGTAAAGCAATTATTACTAAAGAATTTGCAGACGAAAATTACGCAATGAAAACTACAGTGCCTGTGGTTGCACCATTAGCAACTGACTCTGGAAAAATAGGAGAAATAAGGATTACAGCACAATACATATACGCTTATGTAGCCCTAAATACTTGGGTTCGATTTGCAAATACGAGTTGGTAATCGCTATTTATGAGATTAAAATAAGGATTAAAATAAAATTAAATTCTAATTTAAATTAGGTAAAATTTAAGTTTATAAATATAATTTAAAGACAACAAATGAAAAATAGTTTTGCTATTTTATTTCTATTTGCAATTCAAATTTTGAATGCCCAAGTTGGAATTGGAACTACACATCCAGATCCAACAGCATTATTTGATATTGTGTCAACTACCAGCGGGGTTTTAATTCCAAGATTGAATAACACTGCTGAATTTGCTTTAGAAAATCCTGCAACAGGACTACTTATTTATAATACACAAACAAACCAAATTAAAACCAATATTGGAACTCCGCAATCTCCAAATTGGCGAGGTATTCTGGGCGAAACTGGTTTAACAGGTCCCTCAGGAGTAGTGTATTTTGGAACAGAAAATGTTCCAAGTGCGGATGGTGCTTTGGCATTAGGAGGTTCTGGAAATAAAGCTAGTGGAGTATATTCTAGTGTTATAGGTGGAAATTTCAATAAAGCTGAAGGTGCTCGGGCTAATGCTCATGGAGGTGGAACCAATATTGCAACTGGAACCGGTTCAAATACAATTGGTGGAGGACTAGATAATCATGCCATCGGTGCCGATTCTAATGCATTAGGTGGCGCTAATAATGTAGTTACAGGTGTTGGTGCAAATGCTTTAGGAGGTGCTATAAATAATGCTGTTGGAACGGGTGCGAGTTGCTTGGGGGGCACTTCAAACACAGCTGGAGCTCCTTCTTCAAGTGTAATCGGCGGAACAAATAATAATGCTTCCGAAGACAGTTCAGCTGTTGTTGGTGGAGCACACAATTATACAAGTGGTACAAATGCAATTATTCTTGCAGGATCATACAATAATGCTAGTGCAAATGAAACGGGAGTATTGGGTGGTAACTTAAATAGTGCTAGTGGCGTAAGTGCCGTAATTGCTGGTGGTGTTTCAAATTCCGCAACGGCAGGTTCCTCAGGGATTATTGGTGGTGATAATAACTCTGCAACAGCCGTTGGAGCAATTGTTATTGGTGGGAATTTCAATACTTCAACCGCTACAAGTTCAAGTGTTACGGGAGGAAAATTGAATAGTGCAAGTGGTGTTTTTACAACAATATCTGGTGGATTTGGAAATTATGCAAAAGCATACGCTGAATGGATTGGTGGTTTATATGGTACTAATATCAGTGCGGGTTCTGCAAGTTCTGCAATTGCAACAGATCGCCTTTTTAATATTGGAAATGGAACAGCAACGGTTCCTTCAAATGCATTTACTCTTTTAAAAAATGGATTGGCACTTTTACCAAGCGTTAACAATATTTTGATTACAAATGGGAATGACCGTGCTATTGTGACCAAAGAATATGCAGATGAAAAATATTCAATTAAAGTTACTACTAATCCACCTGCTTCAACCTCTGATACTGGAAAAGTAGGAGAAATAAGAGTAACCGCAACCTATATTTATACTTGCATTGCAACGAATGTTTGGGTTAGAAAAGCAGCAACTCCTTGGTAAATAAAATAATGTCAATTATAATAGCAAATGCGATTTATAAAGCTTGTAAAAGAATAAAACCTTAAAAAATGAAAAAGTATTCATTATTAATTATAACGGTTTTTTTATTTATGTTTGAGAATGTAATTTCCCAAACCGGCATAGGTACTTCTAGTCCTGATGCTTCCTCTATTATGACTATTAACTCCTTTGAGAAAGGAATGTTATTGCCTCGATTGAATTTAGGAGAACGAAGATTAATAAATTTTCCAGCAAATGGATTGCTTATTTTTAATACTACTTTTAAAAATATTGAAGTAAATAGCGGTACTGCATCACAACCTTTTTGGACAAGTGTTACTGGTTCGCAAGGGTTTTCTGGAATTAGCATTGGAACCGGAGTTTCAGGAGCTGACATTGACCCAATCACACTTCAACCTATCGATGTGTTAAATTACGCTACGGGACTTTCATCTTATATTGGCGGCGGTGTTAATAATTCTGCTTCAGGTGCATTTTCTGTTATTGGCGGTGGCACTACAAATTTCTCGACAGGTGATTATAGTGTTGTTTCAGGAGGTTCTACTAATGAAGCTGATGGAATACATTCAACAATTGGCGGTGGCACTACGAATAATGTGAGCGGAAACACCGCAAGTGTTTCTGGGGGTACTACAAATAATGCAAGTGGTATGAATTCTTCAATTGGCGGTAGCACATCTAACGATACATCAGGAATAAACGCACACATTGGCGGTGGTTCTTCAAATAATAGTTCTGGTATCAATTCTAGTATTGGCGGTGGAGTTAGTAATTTAGCTTCTGGAGCTAATTCATCAATTTCTGGTGGGACTTCTAATATTGCAAGTGGTGCTCATTCAACAGTTTCGGGGGGTACCTCAAATCAGGCTTTGGGTTTAAGTTCCAGTATTGGTGGTGGGACTTCAAATATTGCTAATGGAGAAAGTAGCACTGTTGGTGGAGGTACTTCAAATATTGCAGACGGATTCAATGCAACTGTTGGTGGAGGAACCGATAATAAGGCTTATGATTTGGCATCAACAATTAGTGGGGGAACTTCAAATAGAGCCAATGAGTCTTATTCTTCTATTTCTGGCGGTACTTCAAATATTTCAAATGGTGATTATTCATCGGTTTCAGGAGGGTTTACCAATCTTTCAAATTCGTATGGAGAATGGACTGGTGGATTAAATTCTCCAGGTTATGTTGCTATTTCAACAACTGAATTTTCTATACAAGATAGACTTTTTAATATTGGATGTGGTGCAAGTTTTGAGGTGTTTTCTTTATATAAAAATGGATTAGCAACATTGCCAAATGCAACTATTGTTGGAATTGAAAGTGAAATTAAAGCAATCACAACAAAAGCATATACAAATGCTACCTATTCTAGAATTTCAATGGTAGCTCCATTATCAGCAACAGCTCCAGGATTTTTGGGAGAAATTAGAATTACCCCTCAATATATGTACACTTGTGTTGCTATAAATAGTTGGGTGCGTACTGAAATGAATACTTGGTAAATGTGAATATTAAAATAATAAAATAAAAATGATTACTAAATATAACGTTATTCAGGTTTTAACATTCTTCTTATTTTCTGCATTTATGTATGCTCAAATAGGATTGGGAACAGCTGCGCCAGATAGTTCCGCTATTTTAGATTTAAGTTCAACCAATAAAGGTTTTCTATTGCCAAGGATGACAGGGATTCAGGAAAATTTGATTGTTTTACCAGCTCACGGACTATTGGTTTTTAATACCACTACTAATTATATTGAAGTAAACAGCGGAACTCCAAATGCACCAATCTGGGTTAGTTTAATTGGAATAAAAGGCGAAACAGGTTCTGGAGGAACACTTGTCAGTGGGGTTACCAACGAAGCAACAGGACCTTCTTCAACAGTTGGTGGGGGCGAATTTAATTCAGCTACAGGCCTTAATTCAGTAGTTTCTGGAGGAAATAACAATACCGCATGTGGAGCCAATTCAGTTATTTCAGGAGGTTTGTATAATATTTCATGTGGTTCACTTTCAACCGTATCAGGAGGATTTGATAATACAGCTACGGGTTTTGCTTCTACTATTTCAGGAGGTACTTCTAATACTGCAACTGGGGCAGGAGCTGCTATCGGTGGAGGTTCTTCAAATGTTGCGTTTGGAGCCAATGCAAATATTGGTGGCGGAACATTAAATTCTGCTTGGGGTGCTAATTCAACAATTTCTGGAGGAATTAGTAATTATACTTTTGGTGGTGCGTCTTCAATAGCTGGGGGAACTTTTAATAAATCAATTGCGCCAAGTTCAAGTGTCGCTGGAGGTACTTATAATCTTGCTTCTGGTGCAAGTTCAAGTGTGGGCGGAGGAGATTATAATACTGCAAATGCACCAAGTTCAAGTGTTGGAGGAGGAACCTATAATACTGCAAGTGGGGCAAGCGCAACGGTTTCTGGAGGCGATCATAATGTTGCCATTGGGGCTTCTGCTACAGTTTCTGGGGGGTCACAAAATAGTGCTAGTGGCGATGCTTCTTTAGTGTCGGGTGGAACAGATAATAAAGCAAGAGGAATAAATTCGACAGTTTCAGGTGGTATTGGAAATTTTGCAAATTCCTATGGAGAATGGGTTGGGGGAGTTTATGGGACAGATTATACGGCTACTTCGTTGACTGGTTTTTTTGGTTTTGATAGGGTTTTTAATGTTGGAAATGGAACAAGTCCAACTTCAAGATCAAACGCCCTAACTATTTTAAAAAACGGGTTGGCAACTTTACCGTCGGTTACTATCACATTGATAAATGAAGCTAACGGACAGGCGGTTACTACAAAAGAATATACAGATGCAACCTATGTTAAATTTGGAATTGTTGCTCCTGTATCTGCTAATTCTCCAGGAATTGTTGGGGAAGTAAGAATGACGGCAACCTATACCTATACCTGTATTGCAACAGATACTTGGGTGAGAGCAGCAGTAACAACTTGGTAATTTATAAAAAAATGAAACGAATAAAAATGCTTTTTTTCAATATAATTCAGTTAGCAGTTGTTACCGCAAGTGCACAGATGGGCATTGGAACCAATACTCCTGATGCATCTTCTATATTGGATTTAACGTCCACAACTAAAGGATTGTTATTGCCAAGAATGACTACTTTACAGCAAACGGATTTGGTAAGTCCAGCCATTGGGTTAACCATTTTTAATACAACATCAGGACAATTAGAAATCAATAAAGGAGATGGATTAGGTGGAGCTTTATGGACAGGAATTTCAGCTACTACGGGAGTTACAGCTCCTTTAGGAACAAATACTACACAATTAGCCACCACAGAATTTGTATTGGCTAATTCTGGTAATTATATTTTTAAGGAAGCCTTTGGAGATATTACAACTGATTTAACAACGGATGTATTGGTTTCAGAAATGATTGTAACACCGCCAGCAGGAACCTATTCCGTTTCTTTTAACGGACAATATAGTAATTCCCCAACAATTACAAGCTCCACAATTTCTACGGGTCAATGTTTAGTGGATTTAGTTGATGTTTATAATCAATTACAAGCGATTCCAATAAATTTCACCGATCATAATTTTAATTTTGGTAGTGGTGAAGCAATATTACCAGGAAAATATTCTGTAGGAAGTGCCATTGCAGTTGCGGGAGTATTAACATTAGACGGGGGTGGAAACCCAGATGCTATTTTTATTTTTAAAGCTTTAGGTGCAATAAATACCTATTCAGGAACGTCAATTGTATTGACAAATGGAACTAAAGCCTGTAATGTTTTTTGGCTTGCAGAAGGAGCCGTTGGAATTGGCGCCAATACAATTATGAAAGGTGTACTTATAGCTCATGGTGCTGCAGTAGCGGTTGGAGCAGAAAGTATGCTTGAAGGAAGGATGTTTTCTACTTATGGTGCCATTGCTTTTGGTCCTGGCGTAGCAACAATTCCTGTAGGAGTTTGTCCCGCTGTTAGTTTAGGAGTTTTATCTTCTTTTGTAGTTTTTACAGGAGGTGGAGCAATCAATAATACAGGCGTTTCCACTTATAATGGAAACATAGCTTCAAATGATGGAGCAACAGGAAGCCTAGGCGCAGCAATTGTAAATGGAACTATTTTTCCTCAAAATTCAAGTCCAAGTGTCACAACGACTGTTGCAAATACTGCTGTTGCAAAAGCAACTTTTAGTATATATCAAAATGATTCAATTATACCCAATTCAGTTCGGTCGGCAACAAGTAATGGAAATTTGGCAATTGTTTCATTACAATCAATTGTAACAGTTATAGCAGGACAATCCGTTGCTGTGAAATGGAAAACAAGCATTGGTGCATTAACGCTTGGAAACAGAACATTAACATTAATAAGAGTACATTAAAATTAAAAAAATGAATAAATCATATCTATTATTTACAACAGTTTTATTATTTGCTTATGCTTATGCAAATGCACAGATGGGAATTGGAACACATGCGCCAGATGCCTCGGCATTATTGGATTTATCCTCTTCAAATAAAGGAATACTGGTACCAAGAATGACATTAGAAATGCGTAATTCAATTTCAAATCCAGCAGAGGGACTTTTGATTTACAATACAACATCAAAAGGATTCAATTACTTTCAATCGGGTTGGAATGATTATTTATCTAATTATAAAACCATTACTTCAAGTATTCCTGTTTCAACAACTTCAATTATTGATGAACCAGTTATAGGGTCTTCGTTGACCACATCTACAGGGACTTATTCTGTCAATTTCAATAGTCAATATAAAAACGAACCAATAACAACAGTAACAACAGTTACAACTCCGGGGGTAGTTAGTATCAATACTACAAATTGTTTTGCGGCTCTAAATGCAGGAATTGCAGCATTAGATGCTATTACCGTTACCAACTCTACACATTCTGATATTATTGGAAATGGAGAAACAATTACACCAGGAAAATATTATGTTCCTGCTGCAATAGCTTTAGCTGGTAATCTAACTTTAGATGCTCAAGGCAATCCAGATGCTTTGTTTATTTTTCAAGCTAATGGAGCAATAAATTCTAGCGTTTTCACAAAGATTTCATTAACAGGAGGAGCAAAAGCTTGTAATGTTTTTTGGCTTGCCTTGGGTGGAATAGGAATTGGTGCCGACTGTATTATTAGAGGAAACTTAATCGCTAGAACCGCAGCAATAGCGGTTGGCTTCCGTAGCGAATTAGAAGGAAGAATGTTATCTGGAGGTGGAGCAATTGCTTTTGGGCCAGGAACAGCAAGTGTGCCAGTTGGAACATCATCAATTGATTTTGGAATTGTATCTCCATTTATTATTTACACACATGCGGGAGGATTAGGAAATGTGATTGATGGTGCTAATACGACTTCCATTTATAGTGGACTTATTTTATCTGATGCTGGAGCAGCAACTGGTTTTGAGACAGGAACTCTTTCAAATCCAATAATTCCAGCTGGCGGAACAGCTACTTATGGTTCAGGACCAGGAACTTCAGTTACTACAACTTCAGTTGCTGAAAACGATAGTAGAGCAATTGCAACCTTTAGTATCTATCAAAATGGAATTATAATTCCTGAATCTACTAGGTCAGTTACGAGTAATGCAAGTTCAATTAGTATTTCATTGCAAGCAATTGCAACTATTTCAGAAGGCGAATCGATTGATGTACGATGGAATACAAATGGTTCAAAAATTACATTAGGTAAAAGAACATTAACTATTATCAAAGTCCTTTAATTAAATGTTAGTTGTCAAACAAAATAGAAATAATAATATAAAATTATGAGAAAATATAAACTGTTACTAATCACATTCTCCTTATTATTTTCAATACTTTCAAATGCACAGATAGGCATTGGAACCAATTCTCCTGATGCCTCGGCAGTTTTAGATTTAACCTCTACAACCAAAGGATTTTTATTACCAAGAATGACAACTATTCAACAAACAGCATTAATTAGTCCCGCTATTGGATTAACTATTTTTAATATAACATCAGGACAAATTGAAACCAATAAAGGCGATGGACTTGGAGGATCTTCATGGACTGGATTTACAACCTCGGGAGTAACTGCGCCTACTGGAACAAGCACCACGCAATTGGCAACCACTGAATTTGTTATGTCTAATACCAACAAATACCATTCTGTAAGTGGTGTTGGTTCAATATCAACCACTTCAGGATCAGATTTACTAGTTCCAGGAATGACAATTTCGCCACCAGCTGGAACCTATTTTGTAAATTTTAATAGTCAGTTTAATTTTACATCATCAACTACAACAATTCCAGGCGTTGAGGTCAGTACCAATCAAGCGGCTATGGATTTGCAAACGGCTTACAATCAGCTTAATTCTCTTTCGGTAACTAATTCGGGACATGCTGCT
>CANFHF010000045.1 GCA_947446635.1 Flavobacteriaceae bacterium | reverse complement strand
TTATCATAAACCCCGTCTCCGTCCGTGTCTTTTCCTCCAAATTTAAAAACAAGGCCTGCAGTATGTTGAAAATGACTTGGTGAATCAGGAGCGTCAGTCAAACCAATATTTCTATCTCCGAATGATTTTTTATAAGTCATGTCTAATGACAATCCTATCGCCTCAGTAAACCAAAAAGTTAGACCTGCACCACTATTCAAAGTTCCATAACTATTGTTCCCAAAGAAAGTGTAACCCCCACCAATATGAAAACTTGGATCAATAACTTTAGATTTAATAAGATCCATAAAACTATATTTTACTTCTCCATCTAAACCATAATACATTGGATCCCCTGGATTAGTTATTGCCACATCAGTATGACCTGGTCCCGCCCAATTGGCATATTTATCGATTTTATTTATAGACCCCTGAACCCCAAAACAGTAGCCATCTCCCACATACTTGGAAACGCTAAAATAAGATACCGAAGGAATTATATTCCAGCTTTCATTAACTTTAAATATCTTGGTAAAGTGATCTCCTAAATTACCGGCTCTATCACTTGCACTAGTTCTAGTGTCAATAGCATTCATGCCAAATGAAATGGCCCATTCGTTATTTTTATCTTGAGCGTGAGATCCTAAGCTCGTCACCATCGTTACAGCCAATAAAATTTTCTTAAGATACTTCATGTTATTTTTTTAGTTAAATTCTTAACAAAAATAGAACGTAATTTTTTAATTACAAAACAAAAGGCTAAAAAAACCTACTAAAAAAGTAAAATAACATGAATTATATAACATTTAACCTAATTACCCACCTCTATAAATCCTTTAATTGCCTTATCCAAATCTTCCTAACGTTTTCTATAAATTTACTATATTGATTGATGGGCCTATATAAACAAGGGATTTTTTCGTAACCTTAAACCCCATTAATTCAATTGCATTTTGATAATTTTCTAATTGCAACTGATATTTGGCGTTATGCACCCCTGTTTTATAATCCAATAAAAGAACTTTCTTATTATTAGTTAAAACCATTCGGTCTGGCTTAATAGTTTTTCCATTTTTTTGAATAATGGTTTGTTCATTCATCACTTCATTCCCATCGGCGAAATACGTTGAAAGCTCGGAGTGATTGACAATTTCTTGAATGGTTTTGTAAACCACATTCTTTTGATTCTCGGTAATTAATCCGTTTTCTATAGCTTTTGTAATGGCTAAATCAACATCATCTTTAGTCTTCACAAATGAAAGAATTTCGTGAACTACATTTCCATATTCTATGGCTTCTTGTTGATGCGTTCCCCACATCAGGGATTCTCGCTGGGCAATTTTGATGTTTTTGGGGTTCAAAATTTCAGTTACTAAAGGAATGGTTTTCAATGTATCGACGTGTTTTTTTTCTTCTGACAATTTGATAGGGTTTCCAAATTCATACTTGAATTTATCTTCTTCAAATTGCCCTTTGTTAACCAAATAATTGACAAAAAAAGCAGCCATATTATTATTTCTCACAACACCTTTAGCATCAAAATTCATATTCGAAATCACATATAACTGTTCTTCGGCTCGCGTCAAAGCCACATACAAAATATTAATATTGTCTAATAATTCTTCCTGTGATTTTTGACTGTAAACAGCTTTTGCAGTTTCTCCAAAACCTTCTACCGCTTTGCTGTTGTCTATTAAAACTTTCGGCAGTCCAAAATCCTCTACTTCTGTGTCAATCCATAATTTATTTTTTGGACTGCGACTGTAATCTTCATCGGCGAAAGGCATAATCACAACCGGGAATTCCAACCCTTTAGACGTATGAATAGTCATAATGCGAACTGCATTATTACCTTCGGGCGAAGGAATGCTAAATTTTTCCGAATTTTTGTCCCAATAATTTAAAAAATCTGATATTCCCGCCTGGTTACGAATATCTCTTTCAAGAACGATATCCATAAAATACTGAACGTAAGCATTGCTTTTCTTGAGATTAAGGAATTTAGAAACAATAATCTCAACCGCTTCGTATAATGATTTTTTTCTGATATTTTGGAAAGATAGGCAAACGTCAAAGCGCTCTAGCCAGTTCTCGAAAACCATTTCATTTGCACATCCCATTCCTTGTGCTATAAAATCGTGAACAGGCAATTCATCTTGACTGTTTTGTGCTAAATAATGCAAGAAATAGGCTTTTGATTCTTTATTTGAATTGTTTTTTAAGTACCTTAACAAATAAATTATGAATCGAACTTCGGTGGCATTTTTAATCATCAAGGTTTCTGAAGATAAAAGCGGAATTCCTTGCTCCGTCAAATAATTGGCAACAGCAATTCCTTGTTTGCGTTTTCGGGTCAAAATAACAATGTCCTTGTATTCGAACCCTTGTTTCACTACTTTTTGAATGGTGTTTAAAGACGCTAAAACATACAATTCTGTTTTACCCAAACCATCTTCGTCGTCTTCGCTTTCTTCTGTTTTTGGAATGAAAGAAATATTCACATAACCCCCTGTTTTAGCATTGCTTTTTTGATGGCTGTGATTGGCATACAAATCCTTGTAATCTTCGTGTTCGAATTCATTGGACAGCAATTGGAAAAACTCGTTGTTGAAATCGATTATTTGTGAATAAGAACGGTAATTTTTATCTAAATGAAATAACTCATTTTTATGATTTTTGAAAGCATTTTGGTCTTTGCTCAACGCAATAAACTGTTCTGCTTTGCCTCCTCTCCAACGATAAATGGACTGCTTCGGGTCGCCCACAATCATTAAAGTCCCTTTTTCTCCATTTTCCTCTCCATCCAAAGAGTTTCCTATAAGCGGAATCAGGTTTTGCCACTGCATTTCGGAAGTGTCCTGAAATTCATCGATAAAAAAATGACGATAACGCTCTCCTAATCTTTCGTATATAAAAGGCGCGGGTTGATTTTGAATCTCCCTATGAATAATTGCATTAAATTCTGAAATAGAAAGTACATTTTGTTCATCCTGAATTTTCGCCAATTCATTGCTAACAGTATTCAACAACGATAATGGTGTAATGTTTTTCAGGAATGCATTATAGAAATCTCGCTTTTCGAAGTTCTTATAAACTTTGTCTAGAATTTGCAATAATTCTGGGATTATATTTTCAATTAAAGCACCGTCTTGGGCGGTTTTATTAATTTTTATATCATGGGTTTCGTGGTAGGTTTTGTTTTTTGGATTGAATTTTCCCTCTTGAATGCTTTGTAAATGTTTAGGAAAATAAGATCCTGAAAAGGACTTGGTGTCAACTCCGTTTTTTTCAATTAACAATAAAGCGCTTTCTGCAATTGCTGTGTTTTCTTTTTCCAAAACTTTGCAGGCTTCGGCTAGTTTGTTTTTTATTTCGACAAATTCGGTGATGGATGTATCTTGAAAATGGGTGATTTCATTTCGATTATTTTCATTGAGCACCAAACGACCCGTTTCGAGAATCTCACGTGAAATGTCCCAAGATTTATCGTCATCTGTTTTTTCCATCGTAAAATCGATGAGCAATTTGGTTAAAGTTTCATTTTCACCAGCTTGGGCAATAATGGCGTCGACGGCTTCAATGAGCAAGTTTTCGGTGTCCAATGTCACTTCAAAAGTCATTGGCAAACCTAAATCGTGTGCAAATGCCCGAATGACTTTATGCGTGAATTTATCGATTGTCGAAATATCGAAAGCAGCATAATTATGAATAATATGCTTGATGATTTGCTGCGCTTTGGTTTTGATTTGGACGATGGAAAGCTGGGTTTCTATTGCCAAATGTTGCATTAAATCCTGTGCTTTATCACTTGGATTCTCTTTTGAAAACTCTGATAAACTGCCCACGATCCTGCTTTTCATTTCGTGAACCGCTTTGTTGGTAAACGTAATGGCGAGAATGTTGCGATAGGCATCATTTTTCTTGGCAACAAGAATGATTTTGAGGTATTCTTTGACTAGCGCATAGGTTTTTCCGGAACCTGCTGATGCGTCGTATATAGAAAATGATGGTCTTTGCATTTAGATTTTAGATTGAGGATTAACGATTTCAGATTTCTTTTTATCCCGAATGCCCTAGCCCTGATTACTTCACTATATTTTTATTTTCATCGGTGTTCAGTGAACTTTGTTTGGAATGACAGCAGGAATTAGCTCCTAACTTCGACAAACTCAGTGTGACGTTTATCAAACTATCAATTTATTTAATAAAACTATAACGAAATAGAATTTCCAATTCCAAAGTTAATTGTTTATTTTTGAATAAAATATTTATAAATCATTTAAACAACAATATTATGGCTTTTGAATTACCACAATTACCTTATGCGTACGACGCATTAGAACCTCATATTGATGCGCGCACGATGGAAATCCATCATTCAAAACATCATAATGCTTATATTACTAACGTGAATGCAGCTATTGCAGGGACGGATTTAGAAGGTAAAAGCATCGAAGCTATTTTGAAAAATTTAGATATGAAAAACATGGCGGTTCGCAATAATGGCGGTGGACATTTCAATCACAGTTTGTTTTGGACTATTATGTCTCCAAACGGAGGCGGACTTCCAACAGGAGAATTATTGGCTGCGATTGAAAGCGCTTTTGGTACTTTCGAAGAATTCAAAACAAGATTCAGTAAAGCCGGAATTACACAATTTGGTTCAGGATGGGCTTGGCTTTGTGTAAAAGAGGGGAAATTAGATGTTTGTGGCACGCCAAATCAAGACAATACTTTAATGCCTGGCGTAGGTTGTGGTGGCACGCCAATTCTTGGAATGGATGTTTGGGAACATGCTTATTATTTGCATTATCAAAACAGAAGACCCGATTATATTGAAGGTTTCTTTAATGTAATTAATTGGAAAGAAGTTTCTAGAAGATATGCTGAGGCGCTATAAAAAACACACCCAGGTTGCTATTATAGTTTCAATAGTAATAAAAACTTGATCTAACATTTTGTGCAAACTATGCGCAAACTTTTAACCAAAAAAGGCTATCATTTCTGATAGCCTTTCTGCTTTTGCTCCCCCCTTTGGAGAAAGTTGCAGTTTTGCCTCAATGATTGATTATTCAATTATGTTAAAATCAAGGATATAGATTTTAATTTAAAAATTCTATATCAGAAAATAAATATATTGAAAAAAACAAAATTAACTAACCTCTTCAAACATATGATTATGTTACCCCAACACTTCATAAAAATATCTCTTCAGATTTTTGAAATAATTGAGTATTTTATTTTGATAGTATTTCAAACAATCTATAATTAACATAATAATTTGCTGTCCCTAACTTTTCCTTTCTCAACAATCCATCGTCTGCTAATTTATTTAGATAAGTAGCCGCAGTAATTCTTGAAACACCTAAATCCTGTTCTAAAAACTCTATTTTGGTGTAGGGATGCTTGAATAAATTATTGAGTAAATCTTGACTATAAAATTTATAATCATTCCTTATTCTGTGCTTGTATTCAAGAAACAGATTTTTTATTTTTTCAATAACTAAAATGGTGTCTTTAGATGTTTCTTCAACAGCTTCTAACATAAATAAAATCCAATTTTCCCATTCATCTTTATCACGAACTTCTTGAAGTAATTTATAGTATTCCCCTTTTTTAGAAATAATATATTTGCTCAAATAAAGTATAGGAAGGTTCAATAAATCTTGCGTCACAAGATATAATACATTTATTATTCTGCCCGTTCTGCCGTTACCATCATAAAATGGATGAATACTTTCAAATTGATAATGTATAATTGCCATTTTTATCAAGGGGTCTAATTCACTGAATTCATTATCGTTTATGAAAACCCCAAGATTAGCCATCAAATCATTTATTTCAGAGATATCTTGCGGTGGTGTATAGATTGTTTCTCCTGTACTTGAATTTTTTAGAGTTGTTCCGGGAACTTTTCTAAAGCCCGCATTGTTGTTTTCTAACATTGATTGAATCTCTACAATAATGGTATTAGTTATTAGTTTATTCTTTGATATTAAACCAAAACCTTTTTTTAAGGCTTCAATATAATTATGTACTTCCTTAGTGTTTATTGATTTTATTTCATTAGCATTTAATTCAGCTTTGTATAAGTCGTCGTGTGTGGTAATTATGTTTTCAATCGCAGAACTATCTTTTGCCTCTTGAAGACCTAAAGTATTAATTAATATACTTTCATTCGGAATACTTGTTGCAACCCCCTTTAATTCAGCCAATGCTCTATGTGCTGTAGATAATTTTTTTAGAATTTTTTTCGTTTCTATATCTTTTTCTACGGGTAGTTTTTTTAATTTAAATGAGTTCATATGTATAAAAAAATGGATTTATTTAACAAAGGTAGTTAAATATGATAAAGAAATCGCATTTTCTTATCAAAGGAGCTTTGGTCTGTAAAGAAAACGGAAATTGTTTGACCTATAAAAACAAAAAAGACCTTACAAAATGTAAAGTCTTTTTAAATGCTCCCCTTATTGGGGAAAGTTGC
This sequence comes from Flavobacteriaceae bacterium, assembly GCA_947446635.1. Taxonomy (GTDB): domain Bacteria; phylum Bacteroidota; class Bacteroidia; order Flavobacteriales; family Flavobacteriaceae; genus Flavobacterium. The sequence continues at coordinate 2,036 of CANFHF010000045.1, read as the reverse complement.
AGTTTTGCCTCAATGATTGATTATTCAATTATCTTAAAATCAAAGAAGTAAAGGTTTAACACAATCAAGTGGTTTTTGTTGAATTACCATTTATAGTTAATTAACTCAACTACAACTTCATTACGTCTATTCATAACTTCATACGGGGGATTGTACCCTAGAAAAGTAAATTTATTTATATAATTTAATTTTTCTTTGACTAATTCATCCATTAAAATAGACTTATATTTTTCAATCTTTTCATCATCTGCCCATCCATCAAAGCGAATAGCGGCAATAATTTTTTCTTCCTCTTTTTCAAAAACTATTTTACTATTTTTAGGGTTTGGTAAATTTTTCAAATTATAATTTTTTGGAACCATAAACATCATTTTAGAAGTATCTCCTAATTCCATAACTACAGGTGATGTCATGGCGATTTTTTCGTTGGTTTCATTATCTCCAAAAATATAGCCTGCCAATATACCAAAACCTTCACTTGAGCTTTCTTTATAGCCTTTCTTGTTGAGTTTTACACTCGAAAACAAGGCGGCGTCATATTTTCTTATCTCAAACTTGTCAAACTTCTTAATTACCTTGTAACTGTGTTGTTCAGTTTGTTGAGTACTTCTTGATAAATAAATTTGTGCTATTGCGATTAATAATAAAATTGAAATAATAATAATAATTACTGCTTTCATTTGGATGAAAATTTTAAGATAATTAGCAAATGTAACCAACTTACACGGAATGTTTATTTTTTTATTTAAGTTTATACTTCCACAGTTTCTAACTAGTACCTTTTATTTTTTTGTGCAAACTATGTGCAAACTTTTACACAAAAAAACCCGACACTTTCGTATCGGGTTTTGTTTTGCTCCTCTTATTGGGGAAAGTTGCAGTTTTGATGCGATGGTTTCCTTTATAAATATTAAAAAATTAAGCTACGGTTTTCCCTAAAAGGATTATTTATCATTCAGCCCAATCCCAAAACCGAACATAGCAGCTACTAATGCAAGATGAATGATTAAAACTGCTTTCTGCCATTTTGGTCTGTCATTCCATTTTTGTTCTTGGTCGAAGGGGTCAAATGCCAATGCTATTCCTAATGAAGCAGTAGCTTGCATATAATCTTTAGATAAAAAAGCTTGATACAATCCTAAAAGCAGAAATCCGATGTAAAGAAATTTGTTAAATGATGTTTTCATAGTTAAGTCAATTAGTTTACCAAAAATAATTAATGGAACTTAATTTTGCAAGCTATTAAACACAAAAAAACCCGACACTTTCGTATCGGGTTTTGTTTTGCTCCCCCTATTGGAGAAAGTTGCAGTTTTAATGCGATGGCAATTTACTTAACTATAAGAAAAACAATGAGTTAAAACCATATAAAATGCCAATGTTAAATATTTTTGTATTTTAGCAAAAAAATAAATGCCTTATTTATTAAATGATAAGTTATGAAAAACAAGCTAATTTTTTCTCTTCTTTTTATTACATTATTGTCTTGTAACAAAGAAGATAATTCAACAACCCCCGACAAACCAAGTGAACAAAAAACAATCAATTTGACAGTTGATGGAAATGCAAGAAGTTTTATTGTTTATTTACCCACTGGTTATAACAACGCAGGAAAAACGCCCTTAATCTTCGCAATTCACGGTGGAAGCGGAACACCCGAAGGAATGATTAACATTGCCAATTTCAAACCTATTTCAGATAGAGAAAAAGTGGTGTTAATTTATCCTGCAGGAATACAGAATAATTGGAATGATGGACGACCAACTACTCCAAATCAATTAGGAATTAATGATGTTAGTTTTTTCAATCAAATGTGTGACTATGCGATTGCAAACTTATCTGTTGATGGCACCAAAATTTATGCAACTGGAATCTCAAATGGTGGATTTATGTCTTCACGATTGGGTTGTGAATTAAGTAATAGAATTGTGGCAATTGCTGTAGATGTTGCGACAATAGAAGCTACAACAATTGCTTCAAGTTGTAATCCCGGCAGACCAGTCCCTGCAATTTATATTCACGGAACTACCGACCCA
>CANFHF010000044.1 GCA_947446635.1 Flavobacteriaceae bacterium | reverse complement strand
TGATTAATCATATATTTAAATGTGCGTTAGATACACTATAAATATACTGATTGTCAGCCTATTAAACTAATCATTTGAAAGATATTTCTTTCTTTTTATACTTTTTTCAACCCTTGATTCGCATGAATAATTATTATTAAAAATAGATGCTACAAAATAGCTTTTCACTTTAACCTCAGAAGTAAAAACTTCCGAGGTTTTTTTGCTTCTATAATCAATAATACTTCTTAATAAATTTAATAGTTAAAAACTATTGTCATATAAAAATTAATAATAAAAAACTATATTCCGAAACACTAGTATTGAATTAAATTTGTCATCAAATAATAACTAAAAAAATTAAGATATGTCATTAGTAGGCAAAAAATTCCCGAATATTGCAGTTGACGCCATTTCAGAAATGGGTGATAATTTAAAGATTAACATTTTCGAAGAAGCAACAAACAACAAGAAAAAAGTATTGTTGTTTTGGTATCCAAAAGATTTTACTTTTGTTTGCCCAACAGAATTACACGCTTTTCAAGCCGCCTTGCCCGAATTCAAAAAAAGAAATACTATTGTAATTGGTGCTTCTTGTGATACCAATGAAGTACATTTTGCTTGGTTAAACACTCCAAAAAACAACGGAGGAATTGAGGGCGTAACCTACCCTATCCTTGCGGACACCAACCGTAACTTGTCTAACATTCTTGGGATTCTTGATGTCGAATCTACAAGCTATAGCGACGAAACTGATTCTATTATCATAGAAGGTTCTAATGTAACTTATAGAGCAACATTTTTAATTGATGAAGATGGCAAGATTTTCCACGAAAGTGTAAATGATATGCCGTTAGGTAGAAACGTAAACGAATATTTGCGTTTAGTAGATGCTTATACACACGTTCAAACCAAAGGGGAAGTTTGTCCAGCTAATTGGGAAGAAGGAAAAGAGGCTATGAGTGCAGATAGAAACAGCACCGCTGCTTATCTAGGCAATCACTAATTTTTTAATAAATAAATAAAACTATGTTAATCGAATTAAATGAAGATACCTTACACGATTTAGTTTCTAAAAACGAAAAAGTGGTAGTTCAATTTTCAGCATCTTGGTGTGGAAACTGTAGAATAATGAAACCTAAATTCAAAAAAATGGCTTCAGAAAACGAAAATCTGACCTTTGTCCTGGTCGATGCCGAAAATTCTCCAGAATCAAGAAAATTGGCTAATGTGAGTAACTTACCTACTTTTGCTACTTTTGTAAATGGTGTATTGGTAAACCAAACCCAAACGAACAAACAAGAAGTACTAATCGAATTGGTAAACCAGATTCTTTAAATATCTTTTGACAAAATTTTAAATCTTCCCAATGGTGTTAAAAAACTAATAAAATGAAGCTACCAATAATCAAACATTTATCTCAATTTATTGAAGAAAATGACCAGGATTATCTCATTGAAGCTATCGAAGTTCTAGAAGCATTAACCGAAGTTTCTTCTTTAAAAGAGGAAGAATTAGACGTTATTGGTGAATTAATTTCAAATATGTATGGAGCTTTAGAGGTTCAAAAAATGATTCAAGGAGGAATGGATAAAAAAGAAGCCTTAAATGCTTTTATGAAACGTGTGCTAGGGTCGATTGATAAATAGTTAAAAATCAAAGTTTTTAAAAATAGTATTAGATTCTAAAACAAAATACTCTTAAACGCTTTCAGTAATGAGAGCGTTTTTATTTATATTTAGCAAATCCTAAATAAATTTTCATACTTTTGAACCTCATTAAAAAACAAATATAATGGCTTCAATAACATTAGGAGGAAATCCAATACACACATCTGGTGAATTACCAAAAATAGGAACCAAACTTGCTGATTTTAAATTAGTAAAAGAAGATCTTTCAATAGCTACTTTAGTTGATTTTTCCGAAAAAAAATTGGTTTTAAATATTTTCCCAAGTATCGATACTGGAACTTGTGCAACATCCGTCAGGAAATTTAACGCCAGTGCTGCTAAATTAGATAACACCAAAGTATTGTGTATTTCAAGAGATTTGCCTTTTGCACAAAAACGTTTCTGTGGCACTGAAGGAATCGAAAACGTAATTAACTTATCTGATTTTAAGGACGGTAATTTTGGAAAAATAAATGGGTTAGAAATTACTGATGGTGTTTTAGAGGGTTTACATTCAAGAGCCATTATTGTAGTTGACGAAAATGGTACTGTTATCTATACTGAACAAGTTTCTGAAATTGCTGATGAGCCAAATTATGAAGCTGCCTTAGCAGTACTTTAATACCAATCTATGGAATTTCAGAAAGACAATGGTTTTTTTACTGGAAGATTTAAAAGTATTAATTATGCTTTTAATGGAGTTGTCAAATTGATTACGACCGAACACAGCATAATGGTTCAATGTTTTTTAACTATTTTATTAACATTAACAGGCTTTTACTTTAATATTAACCAAACCGAATGGCTATTTCAAACCTTGGCGATTGGATTGGTCCTGAGTATTGAAGGACTTAACACAGCTATCGAAAAAGTCGCTGATTTTATTCACCCAGACCATAATGAACGTATTGGATTCATAAAGGATATTGCTGCCGGGGCTGTTTTTTTTGCTGCTATAACGGCAATCGCAATTGGTTGCATTATTTATTTGCCAAAATTTATATAGTAAAAAACACAAACAAGAATGGCTAAAACAATAAAAAAAGTAGCTGCAGATAAGAAGAGTGATTCAAAATCTATATTGAATAAATCTTGGGTAATAACAAAACAACACAAAATCGTTTTGGGCAGTCTTTTGGTATTATTATCAATTGCATTATTACTAGCATTTATTTCTTTTTATATTTATGGACAAGCCGATCAAAGTACCTTAACTAAACTTACTAATAGAAATGAAACGGTTCACAATTGGCTTGGAAAATTAGGCGCCTTTCTAGCTGATATAATGATTTACAAAGGATTTGGAGTTGCCTCCTTTTTCTTCGTTCGATTATTCTTCCTTACTGGACTTTATTTAGCACTAAGTATTCCACTTAAAAAGCTGAAAAAAATATGGTTTTGGGACTTGTTTGTGGTAATTATTTTGTCGATATTATTTGGTTTTTTCGCCACTTCCCTTCCTGAGTTAGGTGGGACTATAGGTTATGAATTGAATTTGTTTTTACAAGATTATATTGGTAAAACAGGGACTCTATTAGTTTTAATATTTGGACTCATTATCTATTTAATATTCAAAATCAAAATTTCACCCGAAAAAATCCAATCCTTTTTTGAAAATACCAAAAAAGAAATAAAAACAGATTTGGTTTCAACTGCTTCCAATACTACTGGAGCATACAATCTAGAAGAATATGCTATAGAGGAAACCCAAGATGATGAAGGAACAGAACCAATGCATTTAAAAGCAACGGGGTCTCAATTCGAACTCAATAAAGAAGCTCTAAAACCTACTATTAGTAATCCCTCGGAAATTACTTTAAAGACTACACCTGTTGAATTGACACCACCTCCTTTTCCTGAAATTATTCATACTAACGACGAAACGTTTGTGATCGAAAAAGCTCCAGAAGAAGATGTTATTGAAGAGAATTTAGCGTCAAAGCTTGTTGCCGATTTTGGGTTGTTTGATCCTACTTTAGATTTATCCAATTATAAATACCCAACAATTGATTTATTAAAAGAATATTCCACTGGCGGAATTACCATCAATCAGGAAGAATTAGAAGAAAATAAAAACAGAATTGTTGACACACTTCGCAATTATAAAATAGAAATCGCACAAATAAAAGCTACTGTTGGACCATCGGTTACGCTTTATGAAATCGTTCCTGAAGCTGGAATCCGTATTTCAAAAATCAAGAGTTTAGAAGACGATATTGCCTTGTCACTTTCGGCATTGGGGATTCGTATCATCGCTCCTATTCCTGGAAAAGGAACCATAGGAATCGAAGTTCCTAATAAAAACCCCACAATGGTTTCGATGAAAAGTGTTATTGGCTCCGCTAAATTTCAAGAAGCTGAAATGGAATTGCCTATAGCCTTAGGAAAAACCATTTCGAATGAGACCTTTGTTGTCGATTTAGCCAAAATGCCACACTTATTAATGGCAGGGGCCACAGGACAAGGAAAATCGGTTGGTTTGAACGCTGTAATAACTTCTTTGCTTTACAAAAAACACCCTGCCGAAATAAAGTTTGTTTTGGTAGATCCTAAAAAGGTGGAATTGACACTTTTTAATAAGATTGAGAGACATTATCTAGCTAAATTACCTGATACAGATGACGCTATTATTACCGATAATGCAAAAGTAATCAATACCTTGAATTCGCTATGCGTGGAAATGGACAACCGGTACTCTTTATTAAAAGACGCGATGGTACGTAACATCAAGGAATATAACGATAAATTCAAATCGAGAAAATTAAACCCCGAAAATGGACATCGATTTTTACCTTATATCATATTAGTAGTCGACGAGTTTGCTGACTTAATTATGACTGCAGGAAAAGAAGTAGAAACCCCCATTGCAAGATTAGCACAATTAGCTAGGGCAATAGGAATTCACTTGATTATTGCCACTCAAAGACCTTCGGTAAACGTAATTACAGGTTTAATAAAAGCCAATTTTCCTGCTCGGATTGCCTTTAGGGTTACCTCAAAAATTGATTCTAGAACGATTTTGGACGGTCAAGGTGCTGATCAACTTATAGGTCGTGGTGACATGCTTTACACCAATGGAAATGATATGGTAAGAGTTCAATGTGCTTTTATTGACACGCCAGAAGTAGATAAAATTACAGAATACATAGGCTCTCAAAAAGCCTATGCAACCGCTTATTTGCTTCCAGAATTTATTGGAGAGGAAAGTGGTATTAATCTTGAAATGGATATTTCAGAAAGGGACACTTTGTTTAGAGAAGCTGCGGAAGTTATTGTAAATGCACAACAAGGCTCAGCTTCATTGCTACAAAGAAAACTCAAATTGGGCTACAACAGAGCTGGTCGATTAATCGACCAACTCGAAGCTGCTGGGATTGTAGGTCCTTTTGAAGGTAGCAAAGCAAGAAGTGTCAATATTCTTGACATGAGTTCCCTCGATCAATTTTTCAACAATGAAGAAGCTTAATGATCTTTACTAATTGATCCAATTAGTCCACATTAGCAATAAAATTAAATTTAAATGATACCACACACGCAAAAAAGAATAAAATTCAAGTTGCTATTTATACCCTTTTTACTTCTTTTCGGGTTTTCGATTCAAGCCCAAGATAAAAAAGCCAAAGACCTATTGAATGAAGTAACATCAAAGATTAAAAGCTATGATAATATTGTAATTGATTTTAAATATTCCCTCAATAATACCAAAGAAAATATCAATCAAGACAGTAAAGGAAACGTGACGATGAAGGGTAATCAATATGTTTTAAATTTTATGGGAATTACGAAGATTTTTGATGGAAAAAAAAGCTATACTATTGTTCCTGAAGATGAAGAAATCACTATTTCAACTATAAATGAAAATGAGGATGACGCCATTACACCTTCTAAAATGTTGACCTTTTTTAATTCTGGTTATAAATGTGCTATGGGTGTTTTGCAAAACATAAAAGGACGAAAAATTCAATACATAAAATTAGTCCCATTAAGTACTAAAGATAAACAAAAAGAAATAGTATTAGGGGTTGATGTACAGAACAAACACATATACAACTTAATTGAAATGGGTAAAAAAGGAACCAAAACCACTTTGACAGTTAATTCTTTTAAAACCAACCAGCCATTATCAAAAAATCAATTTACCTTTACTCAAAGTAAATACCCAAATTACTACATCAATAAATTAGATTAATTCTAAGTGAAAATTCTTGACAAATATTTATTAAAAACATTTCTGACTACATTTACTATGGTATTTGTAATCCTTTTTTTTATATTTATTTTGCAAACCGTATGGTTGTTTATAGCCGAATTAGCTGGTAAAGATTTGGATTTAGTAATGATTTTAAAATTTTTACTATACGCAATGCCTAGAATAATACCATTAGTATTACCTCTTTCCGTATTACTGGCTTCTATAATGACTTTTGGTGATTTGGCTGAAAATTATGAGTTTGCCGCGATGAAATCAGCCGGAATTTCACTTCAAAGGGCAATGAAGGGATTAATTCTTTTTATCTTTTTACTAAGCATCACCGCTTTTATTTTTGCCAACAATGTAATTCCTTATGCCGAATATAAATTTATTAATTTTAGAAAAAGCATAGCTCAAGTCAAACCCGCTTTAGCCATTGCCGAAGGCCAGTTTAGCGATGTGGGTTTTTATAACATCAAGGTCAATAAAAAATCAGGTGAAAACGGAAATACACTAACGGGGATAACTATTCATAAAAAATCGGCTCTGGGTGATGGCAATAAAACTGTGATCAAGGCCAAAAATGGAGCATTAATCAGCAACGAAAAATCAAGTACTTTAAAATTAGTTTTAAATGACGGGTATTATTATGAGGATATTGTCCCTAAAAAATACGAAGACCGGGATAATATTCCATTTGCTAAGAGTTCATTCAAAAAATACATTATCAATATCGATTTATCAAAGTTAAATTCAGCGGGAGCAGATGAATCAAAAATTTCTAATACCTATAGTATGCTCAATATAAGCGAATTGACTTATACTTTAGATTCCTTACATAAAAATTTAAATACAGATATAATATCTTTTTCTGAAAATAGCAATCAACGAATTGGAATGTTTAAAAAGCTAAAAACCAATCCACTCCTAAAAATCAAATCCCACACAAGCGAAATTTTTTCGTCATTTTCCAATGATCAAAAACTTGAAATCCTTAAAATAGCGAGTAGTACAATTGAAAGCACTCTATTTTCCATAGAATCCACAAATTCAGAATTAGAAAACAAACAGAAAAATATTAACGATCACTTATTGGCTTTTTATGATAAATTTGTAATTGCATTTGCTTGCATACTCATGTTTTTTATTGGAGCACCTTTGGGTGCAATAATCCGAAAAGGAGGAATAGGGTTACCAATTGTTTTTGCAATTTTAATTTTTATATCTTTTCATTTTATAAATACTTTTGGAAAAAGAATTTCACAGGCAAATGGATTGTCCCCTTTTTTAGGTGCCTGGATGTCTTGTATTATTCTATCCCCTTTAGCGATTCTATTGACCTATAGAGCAACAAACGATATTGGTTTGATTAACTTGGATGCTATATTAGTTCCATTTCAAAAATTAATCAAAAAAATATTTCCATCACAAAATTAAATACAAATAGAACTATGACCAAAATACAACTAAACACTATTGAAGAAGCTATCGAAGATATTCGACAGGGTAAAATAATAATTGTTGTTGATGATGAAGGTCGAGAAAACGAAGGAGATTTCCTTGCTGCCGCTGAAAAAGTAACCCCTGAAATGATTAATTTCATGGCTACCCACGGACGGGGATTGATTTGTGCTCCATTGACTGAAAATCGTTGCAAAGACTTAGAATTAAAGGCAATGGTTACCAATAATACCGATCACATGGAAACGGCTTTTACCGTTTCGGTCGATTTGAGAGGAAATGGTGTTACTACAGGAATATCGGCTTCTGACAGAGCAAAAACTATATTAGCACTAGTCGATGGAAACACAAAACCTTATGAATTAGCACGCCCAGGACATATTTTTCCTTTAGTGGCAAAACAAGGTGGTGTTTTGAGGCGAACAGGTCATACAGAAGCCGCAATAGATTTTGCAAGGTTAGCCGGTTTCAAATCAGCTGGAGTAATTGTGGAGATAATGAATGAAGATGGTACGATGGCTCGCTTACCGCAATTAGCCAAAGTAGCCAAAAAATTCGATATGAAGTTAGTTTCCATAGAAGATTTAGTGGCTTATCGAATGCAGCATGATAGCCTAATTGTCAAAAAAGAAGATTTTGATGTGGAAACCCGTTTTGGAACATTCCGTTTAAGAGCTTACCAACAAACCACAAACAAGCAAATCCACATTGCTTTAACAAAAGGAACTTGGAATTTAGGGGAGCCTGTTTTGACGAGAATTAATTCAACCCAAGTAAATAATGATTTATTAGGCACCCTGACTAATAATGCCGACAAACAACTGGATGATATGTTCAAAATTATAAACGAACAAGGTCAAGGGGCTGTTATTTTTATCAATCAGGACATGCAATCCGTTAATTTGTTGAATCGAATTTCAGAACTTAAAACATTGCAGTCCAATGGCATTTTGAAGGCACCAAAAATTGTCATCGACAACAAAGATTTCGGAATTGGTGCTCAAATTTTACACGACATTGACATTTCTAAAATAAGGTTAATATCTAATACGGGACATACGAAACGGGTTGGAATGATTGGTTATGGACTTGAAATCACTGAGTATGTGTCGTATTAATTTAAGAGTGGCTTTATTATAAAAAGGCTAGTTTTCCATACATAATGAAACTATTAATTTAGCACAATAAAATAAGTCGGTTTTTATAAAAATAGTTTTTGCAAAACGAAAAAAGGTTCTTATATTTGCAACCGCATTCAGAAAATGATTGCGATATATTGGAGAAATGGCAGAGCGGTCGAATGCGGCAGTCTTGAAAACTGTTGACTGTAACAGGTCCGGGGGTTCGAATCCCTCTTTCTCCGCGAAATAACTTTCAAAAGTTATCAAAAACCTCGAAATCCTATGATTTTCGGGGTTTTTTCTTTTTACAACCTATCAAATTATTCATTCTTTTTCAAAATTCAAGGTGCAAAAT
>CANFHF010000043.1 GCA_947446635.1 Flavobacteriaceae bacterium | reverse complement strand
GCAACGCACTAAAAATGCTAATTTTTAAATTTCCGTCCTTTCCATTCATATTTGCCAAAGAGCGAATACAATGCCACCGATGTGCTGAAAAAGGGATATACGAAACTGCTCAAAATTAAAAAACGCATCCTTTCTGTAGTTAAAAAACGGTTTGATTTGTAAATCAAAAGAGAATCAACAACAAACTTTATAAGGAGCAAACACATACTATTTAAAAACGGAATCCAGCCCAAAATTGAACAAAACAGCGCCAAAATCCAACATACATTTCCTCCAAAAACTACTAAAGCCAAACCTTTAGCCAAGCCACTCGTATAAGCCACTGTTTTTGATGCCCATCGTACTCTTTGATAAAACAAGGACCTCCAATCATTCAAGGGTTTTGTGCATACAATGTTACTTTCCGCTTTTAAATAACACACTTTTTCTGGGAATTGGGCAATTGCTTTTTGCAGTAAAAAAACATCATCGCCACTAGCAAGAGTGTCGTTTCCGCTGAAACCATCAAGTTCCTGAAAAAATAATTTAGTATAGGCGAGGTTCGCGCCATTGCACATAAAACCCTTACCTAATCCAAAACCGCCTATCGTAGCTCCTTGTAAACTCGCTAAATCCAATTGCTGGAAATGATGTAAAAACGTTTTTTTGCAGTCATAGGTTACCGCGCCCGAAATCATCGAGACTTGGTGTTGCTGAATATAATTATCCAAAGTCAGCAGCCAATTTTTATGAACTACACAATCCGCATCGGTTGTGACAATCCAATTCGTATTGACGCGTTCCATCGCTGTCAAAATCGCATCTTTTTTGGGCGAATTAGAAACCCTGACATTCATTAAAATGGAAACATTAAAATGGAAATCTGAAATCTGAAATGAATCTTTAGATTCATCATCTACTAAGATAACCTCAAACAAATTTACGGGGTATTTTAATTTCGAAAAACACTCTAAAAGCAATGGCAGATTTTCGGCTTCATCCCTAAAAGGAACAATAATAGTAAATTTGGTTTTTGGGGAAATTCCTAGGGGTTCAAAAAGTTTAATTTTTGGAAAGCCATATATTAATAGACCAATCGCTAGTCCGTACATTACCATCATAACGTATAGCGCCAGCGTCATTGGGATTTTATAATTTTGAAGTTTAACACAAAATAACTACCAATAACTACGGGTAGCACTACGTTTAAAAACCACATTAACGTAGTTATGAAAACTACAATCCATTCGTTTACGCCTAGAACACCGAAGAAATAAACCGCCACACTTCCCTTTACGGCAAAGTCTAAAAACTGGAATGTAGGCAGTAAAGCGGCAAGAAAGTAGACACTTGAAATTGTAGCTATCATTGGTAAATATGGTAAGTCAACATCAAAAGCCAAAAACAAAAAATAGTACTGGTGTGAAAAAATAAAATAGCGAGAAATGCCCAAAATAATATTTTTTTGATGAATTGATTTTGGGATTTTGTTAGTATTTTGAATCAGTTTTTCAATAGAATATCCTTTGAGGGTTATTTTTTTTAGTTGGAGTAGCAATAGCCCAAAAGCGAATCCCAAACAAATAATCCCAAAAACCCAAGCCCGATATCCTAAAAACCATAAACCAACAGTCCCAAAAAAGGCAGACAAAATCATCTGAATTCCATTGCAAATTAGGTTTAAAAACACTATTTTTTTTGTGAACGTTTTCTCAAAATAAAGTGTTTTCCCCGCATATTCACCAATGCCGTTTGGGGTAAACAACCCGGCAGTAAGTGAACCGAGAACTTGCCTTGCTGCATTTGCTAAAGAAATCTCGTAGATTTGGGATACTAAGTTCTGCCATTTTAAAATTTCTAAAAACCGATTCAAAACACTCAACAACAAGATAAATCCTATTCCTGTAAATGATTGGTTTTTTTGGAAGATAATACTAAATTTTTCCCAATCCAGCTGATCGTTATGGGCCAATTGACTATAGATAAAATAAAACGAAGCGCCAACAATTAAAAGTTTAGCGCCAACAATCAGTATTTTTTTGGCTTTGGAAGATAATAAAATCATAAGTACAAAGTAAAGAAAAAACAGAACGCCAAGTCAAGAGCGTTTGCCTTTAATTAAAAAAAGCATCGGGATTTATTCCGATGCTTTTTGCTTTTATAATTAAGAGTAAACAGACACTTCTTGAATGAAACTATCATTACCTTCAATTGTTAAGTCATTTTTTACAACTCAAATGCTTTTTTAGGATTGTTATCGCATAATAAAACTTCTGGATTTTCCAAGGCTTCTTTTACGGCAACTAAGAAACCAACGGACTCCCGACCATCAATAATCCTGTGGTCATAAGAAAGTGCCACATACATCATGGGGTGAATCTCCACTTTGCCATTTACGGCGATTGGACGTTCAATGATATTGTGCATTCCCAAAATTCCGGATTGTGGGGGGTTTATAATAGGCGTACTCAACATGCTCCCAAAAACACCACCGTTGGTAATGGTAAAGGTACCACCCGTCATATCGTCAACGGTAATTTGTCCGTCACGTGCTTTTATGGCTAGTCTTTTAATGTCCGCTTCGATCCCACGGAACGTTAAGTTTTCGGCGTTGCGAACCACGGGAACCATGAGTCCTTTTGGCCCTGAAACCGCAATGGATATATCACAAAAATCAAAAGCTATTTTATAATCCCCATCCATCATCGAGTTTACGTCTGGATATAATGCTAAAGCTCTCGTTACTGCTTTGGTAAAAAAGGACATGTAACCCAAACCGATTCCTCCATGTTTTGCCTTGAAGTCATCTTTGTACTCATTGCGCAATGTATTAATAGGCGTCATGTTTACTTCATTGAATGTAGTCAACATCGCTGTTTCGTTTTTGGCAGCCACTAATCGTTCGGCCACTTTACGACGCAACATAGACAATTTGGTACGTTCCGAACCACGACTTCCTCCTGTTGGAGTTCCCATGGATGGGGCTGCATTCACAGCGTCTTCTTTGGTAATCCTTCCGTCTTTTCCAGTTCCAACAATGTCAGAAGGGTGGATATTTTTTTCGTCCAATATTTTTCTTGCTGCTGGAGAGGGGGCTCCCGAAGCATAGGCAGCTGCAGCAACTGGCGCAGCTTTAACTTCCTCTTTTTTTGGTGCTTCAACAACAACGGACTTTGCTTCAACTACTGCCGCCCCTGATAGTTTTGCGGCTCCTGTATCAATTAAACAAACTACGGCTCCTACGGCAACTGCGTCACCTTCTTCCGCTTTTAGCGTAATTATTCCGCTAGCTTCTGCTGGTAATTCCAATGTTGCTTTATCTGAATCAACTTCCGCAATGGCTTGGTCTTTTTCCACATAATCCCCATCTTTTACTAACCAAGTGGCAATTTCAACTTCTTTTATGGATTCCCCCGGTGAAGGGACTTTCATTTCTAAAATCATCTTGTATTATTTTAAATTATGAATTTAAACTGTTTTTCTTATATAAATAAATTCTTGTCAAACACCATTTTAATGGCGTCTGCATGTCGACGTTTTGCTCTGGTATAACTTCCTGAAGCTGGAGCAGCGTAAGCTTTTAGCGAAGCCAGTCTCCATTTTACCAAATTAAAATTCATTAACATGAAGCCATAAGCACCCATGTTTTTTGGTTCTTCTTGCGCCCAAACATAATCATCAACATTTGGATATTTAGCTATTATTGCTTTTAATTGTTCAACGGGCAAAGGAAATAACTGCTCGATTCTAACTACCGCCAAATCTTTGCGGCCATTGTTTTCCCTTTCGGCAGTAATGTCGTAATAGAATTTTCCAGTGCAGAAAACCAAACTTTTCACTTCGGCCTTGTTTACAGTTACATCATCAATAGTTTCTTGAAAACTTCCGTTTGCCAATTCGTCCTGTGTCGAAACACATCTTGGATCACGCAACAAACTCTTTGGTGTAAAAACGATAAGAGGTTTGCGGAAAGTAGTTTTCATTTGTCTTCTTAACAAGTGAAAGAAATTGGCAGGGGTGGTGCAATCGGCAACATACATATTATGGCGCGCACAAAGCTGCAAATAACGCTCCATTCTTGCCGAAGAATGTTCTGCGCCTTGCCCTTCATAACCATGAGGCAACAATAAAACAATTCCATTTTGGTTGTTCCACTTATCTTCACCACAAGAAATATATTGGTCAATCATAATTTGAGCGCCATTAGAGAAATCTCCAAATTGCGCTTCCCAAATCGTTAAAGTATTGGGATTGGCTAAAGCATAGCCATAGTCAAAACCTAAAACTCCATATTCTGACAACAAGGAATTGAAAATGTTGAATTTTCCTTTTTTGTTGGATATGTTGTTTAATAAAATTACTTCTTCTTCTGAATCTTCGACTTTTACCACCGCGTGACGGTGTGAAAAAGTACCCCGTTCCACATCTTGCCCAGATATACGAACATCATACCCTTCGGTCAAAAGTGAGCCATAAGCCAATGTTTCTGCTGTTCCCCAATCGATGGTATTATTGTCATACATTGTTTTACGATCAGTAACTATTTTTGAAATTTTATTAATAAATTTCTTTTCAGAAGGCAAAGTCGAAATGGTAACTATATTTGAATCTAAAGTCTCTTTAGCGACTTTTGTGTTTACCTTTTGAAGCATTTCGCCATCAGAAACTTGTTGAAACCCTTTCCATTCATTTTTCATAAATGGGGTAATGATTGTCAAATGTTTTTTACGAGACGCTTCTAGATTGTGATCTAAATCATCTTTATATTCTTTTTCTAACGTTTTTACCAAATTAGCGTCAATAACTCCCTCGGCTATTAACTTCTCGGCATAAATATCTCTAGGGTTTTTGTGTTTTGCAATAATCTTATACAATAAAGGTTGGGTAAAACGAGGCTCATCACCTTCATTATGACCGTATTTTCGATACCCTAATAAATCAATAAAGACATCTCGGCCGAACTCCATTCTGAAATCTAAAGCAAATTGAATGGCATGTACCACAGATTCAGCGTCATCTGAATTAACATGTAATACGGGAGACAAGGTTACTTTAGCAACATCAGTAGAGTATGTTGAAGACCGCGCGTCTATATAGTTTGTGGTAAATCCTACTTGATTATTGATGACTATATGGATAGTACCTCCGGTTTTGTAACCATCCAATTGCGCCATTTGAATAATTTCATAAAGCAGCCCTTGACCCGCGATTGCAGCATCGCCATGAACGGCAATAGGCAACACTTTAGAGAAATCATCTGGAAAATATTTATCTTGTTTTGCTCTTGTAATCCCTTCGATTACCGCACCCACTGTTTCTAAGTGAGAAGGGTTTGGAGCTAAGTTTATATTGATTTTTTTACCTGAACTCGTAATTTTATCAGCGGTAAGGCCCAAATGGTATTTTACATCCCCATCAAAATATTCTTGGTCGTAATCTTTTCCGTCAAATTCCCCGAAAATATCCTGGGTCGATTTCCCGAAAATATTCGCTAAAACATTTAAACGTCCTCGGTGAGCCATTCCCATTACAAATTGCTCTACCCCTTTTTCGGCAGCTCTTTCAATCAATGCGTCAAGGGCAGGAATAATAGATTCTCCTCCTTCTAAGGAAAATCGTTTTTGCCCTACGTATTTGGTATGCAAGAAATTCTCAAATGAAACCGCTTGGTTCAATTTGTTTAAAATGGCTTTCTTTTGGTCAGCCGAAAAATCAGGTTGATTGTCATTAACCCCTATTTTGTCTTGAATCCATTGAATCACTTCTGGTTTACGGATATACGTATACTCAACCCCAATGTGCTGACAATAGATTAACTCTAAATGATTCACAATTTCACTAAGCGTACAAGGTGCTAGAGTAAGGATTTTTGCGGCATCAAAAACTGTATTTAAATCGGCATTTGAAAGCCCAAAATTTTCTAAATCAAGATTTGGTGTAAATGTTCTGCGATCTCTTACCGGGTTTGTCTTAGTAAACAGGTGTCCTCTAGAACGATAGCCTTCAATAAGTTTGACCACTTTAAACTCCTTTTGAAGTTGCTCCGAGATTTGTGTTGTGTCTCCTTGGGATGATCTAGTCTCAGGTGTATGTTGAGCAAGATTTTCTCCATTATACGTTTCCATTCCAAAATCGAAACCTTGAAAAAAACTTCTCCAGCTAGGCTCTACGCTATCTGGATTTTCAATATATTGATCGTACAATTGGGCAAAAAAATCCGCGTGTGCAGCGTTTAAAAATGAAAACCTATCCATAATATAGTTAAATATATACTTTTTGTTAAAATAGTTCCGCAAAAATACAATAAACCAATATATTTAAATCCGTTTTTACGTACTCTTACGTACAAATTTGTTAAAAAAAACGACAAATGATGAAAAATAATCAGCTTTAAGGCTCTTTTAGATCCATTTTGATTATTACGGGTGTAGTAATAAATTTTGTATGTCGCCAATAAATAAATGCAATTAATAAAGGTGCTTATCCCAAATCTTTGAAGCCGTTTATTAAGGTGTATTTCTAATATTTATTCCTGAACCAAACTTTTTGCCATTCTCTTTTCAAAATCAAGAACGCCACTTGTTCTGCTAATGCTACTAAATCCGAACCGTCCAATTTTTTGATTTGATCTTCGGGAACATCTATGATGTAAAGTAAGTTGAGGTATTCGGCAAATTTGTATTGAATCAATCGATATATTTTTTCGTGCATTTGGATTTTCAATTCCTCGGGCGTAATGCCTATTGGGAAGTCAATTCCTTCGTTGGCCAAATTAAAATCCTTGTTGATTTGCTTGATTAATTTCAAGTATAAGGCTTCTTTTTCGGCTTCTTCGAGTAATAAATCGGTATTTATAGGGGAAATGAAATTCATTTTTGAGTTAAGATTTCTGATTGCAGATTAAAAAAATGAAAACTAAACGTTTCTTTTCATTAAATTTTCTCCAAAATTGGTAAGCATTACTTTTTTTTCTTCGGAAATATTCATTTTTTCTAAGGTTTCAAAAGCTTTTAACGTAAAATTCTGTATGGCTTTTTGGGTGGCTTCTGCCGCGCCGGATGAATGGAAAATTTGTTTTACGGAATTGATTTTATCTGAATTGTCTTCGAGATGAATAGAGAACAAATGCTCTAATTCTTCTTTTTCTTTTGAAGAAGAAAACGCCAGTGCTTTTAGGTATAAATAGGTTTTTTTGTTTTCGATAATATCGCCTCCCACCTGCTTTCCGAAAGTTTTCGGGTTTCCAAAAGCATCGAGATAATCGTCTTGCAATTGGAACGCCAACCCCAAATTCAATCCGAAATCATAAATTAAATTGGCATTTTCCTTTGAAGTTTCGGCAATGATAGCGCCCATTTTCATCGCCGCCGCAACAAGAACGGCTGTTTTGCATTCAATCATTTTGAGGTATTCGGGAATGGTGACATCACTTCTAGATTCAAAATCAACATCCCATTGCTGCCCTTCGCAAACTTCGAGAGCGGTTTTACTGAATAATTTGGCTAAAGACTGGAAAATCGCAGGTTCGTATTCCTCAAAATATTGGTAGGCCAAAATCAGCATCGCATCGCCAGATAGGATTCCTGTATTGATATCCCATTTTTCATGAACGGTTACATTTCCTCTTCGCAAAGGAGCATCGTCCATAATATCATCGTGTACGAGTGAAAAATTATGAAACACTTCCACTGCCAAAGCTGCCGGCAAGGCTTTCTTATAATCTGTATCAAAAGCTTCGGCGCTCATTAAAGTCAAAATGGGCCTCATTCTCTTTCCGCCAAGCTGCAAAATATAATGTATGGGTTCGTACAAATTTTTCGGCTCCATATTTTTGGATTGCGATTGCAAATAGTCTGAAATAAATTCCTGATACTGTTGAATGGAGTGCATTAATATTAGTTTACAGTTTAAAAAGTTATTTTTATTTTTTTAACTTTAAGTAATTTATGTTCTACAAAGAAACTCATAAAACTTTAAATCGGACTCTTTATCAAATGTTAAATAATTCTAAATACTTAGGAAACTATTTTGGTATTATAAGTTTCCGTTGTAGTTTTGCACGAAATTAACGCTTTTAATCTTATAAAATGAAAGAAAAAATCATAACAAAAGCGAGTGATTTATTCATGAAGCTTGGTTTTAAGAGCGTCACCATGGATGATATTGCAGGAGAAATGTGCATTTCCAAGAAAACTATTTACAAGTTTTTTTGTAATAAAGAGATTTTGATTGAAGAAAGTACAGCAACCGTTCATTCTGAAATACACGAGATTATCAGCAACATTGTTGCTAAACAATTCAATGCTATCGAAGAAAATTTCGAAATCAGAAAGATGTTTAGGGAAATGTTTAAATCGGCGGATGCATCACCTGTTTATCAATTAAAAAAACATTATCCTGAAATTTTCGAGAAAGTCATGGCAAGGGAAATTAATGAATGTAATAAGGTTTTTAAACAAAATATCGAAAAAGGAATCGCACAAGGATTGTATCGAAAAGGAATTGCAATTGAAACCTATGTCCGATTTTACTATAATTTAGTTTTTAGCATTAAAGAACAAACAAGTTCCGAAAAAGAAGGGCAACAATTAGAATTGGAAATATTAGAATACCATACAAGAGCAATTGCAACGCCAGCAGGAATTGCAGAATTAGAAAAACAATTAATTAATATTGAAAAATAATGAAAAAAGTAATCTGGATTGCCTTATTATCTTTTGCAATCACTGCAAAATCGCAAGAAAAGCCAAAAAGTTTTTCTTTTAAGCTTGAAGAAGCTATTAATTATGCATTAAGTAATAATTATTCGGCAATAAATGCAACCCGAGATATTGCTTCCGCAAAAAGCAAAAAATGGGAAACTACAGCAATGGGCTTGCCTCAAATTAATGCAAGTTTAGATTATCAAGACAATTTTGAATTACAAAAATCTCTTATTCCTGCACAGTTTTTTGGCGGAAATCCTGGTGAATTTGCAGAAGTAGCTTTTGGTACAAAACACAATATGAACGCCCGAACTACATTAAGTCAATTGCTATTTGACGGCTCGTACATTGTGGCCTTGCAGGCTTCAAAAACCTATTTGAAATTCTATGAAAACGCCAAACAAAAAACAGATGTAGAAATCAAGGAAATGGTCATAAATTCCTATGGAAATGTTTTGTTGGCAGAAGAAAGCATCTTGATTCTAGAAAAAAATAAAGCAATTTTAGAAAAAACATTATCAGATACCAAGGAGACATTCAAAAGCGGATTAATTGAAGAAGAAAATGTAGAGCAACTTCAAATTACACTTTCGTCTGTAAATAGTAATTTGAATAATATTAAAAGACTTCGAGAAATCGCTTCTAAAATGCTCAAAATTACTTTAGGAATTGCCATTACCGATGATCTGAAACTAACCGATAAATTAGATACTTTGACGATAAACAATTTAGATGCGTCTTTTTCTCAAGGGGAATTTAGTCCGTCGCAAAACGTAAATTATCAAATGGCTTTGAATTTTCAGGAGCAACGCCAATTAGAATATAAATTGCAAAAATCCAAAGCGTTGCCGTCATTATCTGCGAATGTAAATGTTGGTTTTAACGCGTTTGGAAATCAATTTCAGTTTTTTACGAGCAATCAAAAATGGCTGAATTATTCAAATTTAGGAGTAAATTTAAACGTGCCAATTTTTAGCAGTTTAGCAAGAAGCGCCAGAACGCAACAAGCAAAAATTGCCTTTGAAAAAGCGAAAACGCAACTTACAGAAACGGAACAAAAATTAAAATTACAATACGCAAATGCCAAAAGTGATTATGAATTCAGCATTGAGGAATTTGCAACAGCAAAAACCAATTTGAATTTGGCGGAACGAATCGAGAAAAAACAACAAATAAAATTCACTGAAGGATTGTCGTCAAGTTTCGATTTTAGTGAGGCTCAAAGACAATTGTATTCCGCACAACAAAATTATTTGCAGTCGATGGTTAATATTATCAATAAAAAAGCAAGTTTAGAAAAAGTAATAAATAAAAAATAACAAACAATAATAAACTCAAAAATGAAAAAAATAATTTTAATCGCAACATTTTCAATTTTAATAATTTCTTGCGGAAAGAAAGAAGACAACGCCAATATTGATTCTTTAATCACTTCAAAAAACTTAGTTTCGATAAAAGCAAAAAGAGCAGAATTGCAAACCCAATTAACAAAATTGGACGATGCTATTGCCCTTTTAGATATTAAAAAATCGGAAGAAGCGTTGGTTTCTGTTTCGGTGGTGAAAGATACTGTTTTCAGTCATTATTTAGAAGTGCAAGGAAATGTAAATACTAAAGAAAATCTGATTAT
>CANFHF010000042.1 GCA_947446635.1 Flavobacteriaceae bacterium | reverse complement strand
CAACAACGGGTTCTGTTGGATTAATTCAATGGCAATCTGCTGTTGGAGCAACTGCACCTGTTGCAACTAGCACTGCTTGGACTGATATTGCAAATGCTACATCAGCTACTTATGACGCTGCAAGTTCAGCTGCGGGCAATGTTTGGTTTAGAGTGAAACTAACGAGCAGACCTTGCTCAGCAGCCTATAGTGGACCAGTTAATGTATGGTTTAAATCTTCTTGTAGTACTCCTATTGCTAGAATTTCTCCAGACGCATTCAAGGCGGTGGCCTATCCTAATCCTGCAACATCGGTGTTTACTCTTGATGTCAATTTGGCTAAAGGAACATCGGCTAGAGTACAGGTATATGATATGGCAGGACGATTCATCGAAAAGCTTCAAGTTCAATCAGGACTAACGCAACTAGGAGCTAATTACCCAAGTGGTACTTATATCCTAAAAGTAAGTCAAGGCAAAAACCTAAAATCACTACAAGTGATTAAACACTAAAACCAACCTTTTTTGATTTAAAAATAACGATTATGAAAACAAGAAAAATAATTACCAGCGTCGTAGCCTTTTTTGCCTTTGCCACCGCCATTGCTCAAAACCAAGCCGGAACCGAAGCACCCCTAGCCTCGGCTCAAAATTTTTGTGGGGCAGCCAAGGTGGCGAGTTTAAAGGCTGTAGGAACGGACCTGAAATGGTACGATTCCGAAACAGCAACAACGCCTTTAGCGCTCACAACAAAGCTAATTACTCAAACCTATTATGTATCGCAAACTTTAGGAGGTGTAGAAAGCCCTAGAACGGCGGTTGCCGTTACCGCAAGCCCTGCTACCTCAGCCATTGTGGTCAAGAATGTGGTTCCTTTACCCTATGTTACCCTAGGCACCCAAACTTGGACGACCAAAAACCTGGATGTAGCGACTTACAGTGACGGCACCCCAATTCCTCAAGTAACTGACCCCAAAAAATGGGCTAATTTAACCACAGGAGCTTGGTGTTATTACGACAACAATCCGTTAAATGGTGCAACCTATGGCAAGTTATACAACTGGTATGCCGTAGCAGGAATCTATAATGAAGCCTCAGGCACTGACGCAAGCCAACGTAAACAAATCGCCCCTACAGGCTACCATGTGCCAACAGACGATGAATTGACGATTTTAACTGACTATTTAGGAGGAGTATACGTTGCAGGTGGCAAGATGAAAGCCACCACATTATGGTATCCCCCGAATCAGGACGCTACCAACTCCAGTGGTTTCACAGGTCTTCCGGGAGGGTGTCGCGGCAGCTATGGAACATTCGACAGCGTTGGCGGCTACGGGTACTGGTGGAGTTCGTCAGAGGACAATCCAACAGACGCCTGGACCCGCTACCTGAATTCCAATAACGGCGCTGCTAACAGGGGCGACTACAATAAGCCAAACGGTTTCTCAGTGCGTTGCCTCAGGGATTAATACCCTTTGGCTCTTTGTCCCTTTGCCCCTTTGAAAGGCGAAACCGCGCAGCGGTCAATTTTTATTATATAAAAACTCCTAGCCTTTTAAAGGCTAGGAGTTTTTTACTTATAGTAGTTGCTCCATTTGTGGGCACAAAATATAATTGCGCGCTATGGCTTAGGAGTGATTTATGGCATATATGCAAGAGTGGGATGTAAATCGATTTACTGCTTTTTATAAATATTGTAAATGGTATTCAACGTTTTCTCGTCTACTAAGGCATCCACTTCGGTTTGAATAAAATGGAGTTTAAAGGCGGTAATAGCAGCCGGAAGATTCGAGGTGTTGTACCCTATAATTTGCAACCCTTGTTCGGCATTAAAGGTTGCGGGAGCAGTTTCTAACAATTCATCTGGCCAAATGCCAAATCCCATCGAAGCCAAGGTTTTCCATGGAAATAAGGCGCTGGGATCTTGTTTTCGGGTTGGGGCAATGTCTGAGTGTCCAATGATATTTTCGGTCGGAATGTTATAGTCTTTTTTTAATTTGGTCAAAAGCGCCAGTAAACTATTGATTTGTAATTCCGAAAAAGCTTCAGTGCCGTTATTGTCCAGTTCAATTCCTATAGATGCCGAATTAATATCGGTGTTTTTTCCCCAAGAAGAATTTCCGGCATGCCAAGCACGAAGGTAATCGTTGAGCATGTGCACCACTTTGCCGTCTTGCCCAATCACATAATGCGCACTCACTTTCGAGGCTGTCAAGGTGAAGGTTTTCAGGGTTTGTTTCAAAGAATCCTGAGCCGTATGGTGAATGATGATAAAATTGGGTTTTCGAAGATTGAAATTTACGGTGCCAATCCATTCGGTACTAATGCCGTTTTGCAAAGGGGTCGACCCCGTTTTTGAAAGGGTATCTTTAAATGTAAGCAGTTGTTTTAGGTATAAGGCATCGACATTTGTTTCGGGAACGCTGATATTTTCTAACGATACCGCCTTTTTTTCTGAAATCGTTTGTTTTAAAGAACTCAGTTTCTTATCGTAAACCTTCTCGCTTTTTCGATACGGATTTATGGAGCAGGAAGTGATTATAAGGGACGCAATCAGGCAGTAAAAAAGGTGCTTTAGTAAATAGGTCATGCTATTTATGGGGTTTTATGGGGTAAAAATAATTTATTTCTGTTTCTTTTTAGATTTTGATTTTTTCGGGTTTTTACTTTCTTCCTTAAAAATCAGGTATTTTTCTTTTTGGTCTTTGTTTAAAAATTCCAATATCTTTCTATCGGTAGTTTCTGCAAGAATCTTAAAGTTTTCCAACTGATCTTCTTGATTCGAACTCTGTTTTAGTATTCGGCCTTGGTTATTTAAACTTTCTTTTAAGACATTGGATATGGCAATTTGCTGCAATTCATCCAGATTAATTTCGGGTGTCATTTCATCCATTATTTTCGCCACAGTTACTTCTACGGGAATTGCTTTTTCGCTTTCGTGCTGACTTTCCTGATCCATTTGGCTTGTTTGGTTCATTCGGTTATTTCCATAACCAGCATCATTTCCGTACCCATTATTTCCATAACCGTTTCCGTATTGGGCAGAAACCGTATGAACGGTACATAAAACAAATAGGGTTAGGGTTATTTTTCGAAAGGCTTTCATACTCTTGTGTTTTAAATTGTAAATCTAGGCGGGTTCGCCATACAAATCAAATTCAGTGGCTTCAATAATTTTTATCATCACAAATTCGCCCGTTTTCACATAATGTTTTGAGGCATCAATAAGGACTTCATTGTCTACATCCGGACTGTCAAATTCGGTTCTGCCCACAAAATGACTTCCTTCTTTCCGGTCGATGATGCATTTGAAGGTTTGGCCCACTTTTTCTTGGTTTAAATCCCAAGAAATTTGCGATTGCAATTCCATGATTTCATTGGCGCGTTCTTGTTTCACCTCATCCGGAACATCATCTTCGAGCAAATACGCATGGGTATTTTCTTCGTGAGAATAGGCAAAACAGCCCATTCTGTCAAATTTCATTTCTTGAACGAAATCTTTCAAGGTGTTAAAATCTTCTTGTGTTTCTCCAGGATAACCTACTATTAAGGTAGTGCGAATCGCCATTCCGGGAACTGCTTTACGGAAGTCTTTCAACAATTGCGTTGTTTTAGCCTGAGTTGTTCCGCGTCGCATGGATTTCAAAATAGCATCCGAAATGTGTTGCAATGGAATGTCTATGTAATTACAAATTTTTGGTTCGCGTTTCATGATTTCCAAAACGTCCATCGGGAAACCGGTAGGGAAGGCGTAATGCAAGCGAATCCATTCGATTCCTTCTACTTTTGCCAAAGCTTCGAGCAACTCGCCAAGATTCCGTTTTTTGTAAATATCTAAGCCGTAATAGGTCAAATCCTGGGCAATCAAAATCAATTCTTTTACCCCATTTTTAGCCAAGCCTTCCGTTTCTTTCACTAATTTTTCAATAGTTTGCGAAACGTGTTTTCCCCGCATAATGGGGATGGCGCAAAAACTGCAGGGACGGTCACAACCTTCGGCAATTTTCAAATAGGCATAGTTTTTGGGTGTCGTAGTTAAGCGTTCGCCTAATAATTCGTGCTTGTAATCAGCGCCCAATGCTTTCAATAAAGCAGGTAATTCTGTGGTGCCAAAATACTGATCTACATTAGGGATTTCTTTTTCTAAATCAGGGCGGTACCGTTCGGATAAGCAGCCGGTCACGAAAACTTTATCAACCAATCCTCGTTCTTTTTTGTCGGCATATTCTAATATCGTATTTACCGATTCGGCCTTGGCATTATCAATAAATCCACAGGTATTAATCACTACAATATTTCCCTCTTCCTCATGAACCACCTCTTTTCCGCTGGCGCGAAGTTGACCCATTAGCACTTCGCTGTCGTATACATTTTTCGAACATCCAAGAGTGATGACGTTGATTTTATTCTTTTTTAAAGACTTGGTTCTCATATATTTATAATCCCGATATTTTGGAGATTTTGCAAAATTACGATTTTTATTTTAAGGAGTACAAACCTTTGTTTTTTTAAGAGTAATTAGCCTTGATTTCTATTCCAAAAGAGTTCCTTTAAAAACAAAAACCATTTCAATACATGAAATGGTTTTGCTTGATTTTTTTATAATGTAGAATCCAAAATACTATAATTCAAATAACAGGGTCGCAGTAATAGTATGGGTAGCCGAATTTATATGGGCGCCATCCGTAAATCCTTGATTAAAAAACCCTTGATTTGAATCTCTTTTTGAGGTTACGTAGGACAAATCTACTTTGGTTGCGCCAAAATTATAGCCCACGCCCGCAGAATATCCTTTTAAATCGCCAACAGTGGTGGCGTTTTTATAGGGACTTTGTTCAAAACGGTATCCTCCTCTTAGGCTCCATTGCTTGATTTTGTATTCACCGCCAATTCGCAATTCACCTGACAGGTCTAGAAGATTGGCCATGCTTGTATTTGTGTTGCGAAATTCATTTTTAGGTTTAAATTGGGTATTGCTATAATCTTTTACGGCATAATCAACACTTAGCAGTCCTATTTTTCCAAAGATATAAGCGAAACTTCCAGTCCATTTGCTCGGAGTTTGAAGTTTGTAGGGGGCATAAATCATAGTAACATTAGAATCCGGATTAGCATTTGAAAGTCCTTCGATTATTTTTGTATTATCATTTGGATCAGAATAATTAAAACCAGTAGTTTTTAAATCTTGTTTCAACTCATCATTAAGTGTATACCAAGATGGCGATTCCCAAGCAAAACCTACTCTTATGCCTTTATTTACTTTTACGATAGCACCAAGATTCATTGAAAAACCAGAACCATAGGTGTGCAATTCATTACTGAAAGTAAGATTTCGTAATCCTATATTAGTACTATTAGTATTGCTTTCGTAAAAAACAGTTGTTTTTTTATAATCTGTAAAATGGGAATTTAAATTTATACCAAAATAAAACTTATCCTTATATTGCGTAGCAAAGTTAAAGTTTAGTTTTCCATTATATCCATTTGAGATTGAGATGTTTTCCTGATAGTAATTTCCGCCAGCTGGAATATTAGAAATGTAAATGTCATTGTTTACATTTGTATCAACGGGATTAATTATATATCCCTGGTAGCCTAAGAAGGCTTGTTGGTCTTCATAATTAAGGTTCTCGTAGTAATAATTTTTTAAAGTTTCTAAAAGAATACCTCCGCGATCAGCATTGGCATTAGCATAACTCAAAAAATAGTTAGCCACAGAATTCGTTGGGTTTGTTCCTACGGAAAACACGGAATTTTCATAATTATTTGTTTTGTCATAGTTTATAGCGAATGCAATTTTTTTCCAATCACTATTTGGATCTTGGTTTTTTAAAACAAAAACACCACCCGTCTGATTCAAATCAAAGGAATTGTCATTATCTATGGTTTTGGTTCCAAAATAATTCGATTTATTTCTTGTACAGTAATTACTTAATGTAACGGTCGTTTGATCGTTTGAGAAAATCGCCGAACCAGCTGGGTTTGCATTAAGGGAGGATAAGTCGCCACCAAGCGCTCCAAAAGCGCCACTCATCGCGCTAAAGCGAGCTGTGCCTTGAATGTTTTCTTGGGCATAGCGCAGCGCATCCGCAATTTCTTGTGCTGGAGCGATACTAAAAGCAAATCCTGTAAATAATAAGAATAGGTTCTTTTTCATTGGTTTACAATAAGGTTGTGTTTCGTTTTAAGTAAAAGTATAATTAATTTATCTTCTTCCATTACTGTCAGATCTTCTTCCACCACCATCATTGGAATCTGAATTCCGATTGCTATTGTTATTGGAGTCTGATGAGTATGATCTAGAAGGGGTGGTGCTTTCGCTTCGGGTCTCGGTTTCACCTGAAGGATTATTTTCGCTTCTAGCATTGGTATTTCTAGTTTCGTTAGTATTATCGTTACCCGAGGATCTAGTGCCTGTGGAATAAGTTCGGCTGCGGTAATTTTGATTTTGCGATTCAACTCTTCTAGGGGAATTGAAAGAATTGTTGGTGTTGTAGGTTCCAATATTGGAACTTCGGTTAGGTGTTGCGTTGTTTTGGGAATACCTTGAATGAATGGAATTATTAGTATGGGTCGAATTGAAAGAAGAGCCTCTTCGACCTATACTTCGAGAGTAATTAGGGGTATTGTTATAGTATTCATAATTGGAATGTCCGTAAATAGAATAGGGGTAGTTGCAATACCCATATGAATAAGGATAATTCCAGCCATAAGTGTAATAAGAATAATTCCATCCATTAGCGTAGTAACCCCAAGGATAATAAGGCTGACTCCAACCGAAGTTATAACCGAGTCCATAATAGGGATATCCCCATCCAAAATTCAAGGAGTCATTCCAAGGAGTTGGGTTATTGTATACGTTGATGGTAGTTTTTCCGGCATTACTTCCCCAATCGGCATAATCTTGATTTAATCTTTGAACGGAGTCGTTCGAAGTATTAGCATCACTATAATTGGCAACATTAGTAAAAATGTCTGATGATTGGTTATTGTTGTTTTGTAAGGAATTAAAGTATTCTTTATAATAATTGCTTGAATTGTCTTGGGGAGCTATTTCTTTTTTTTTCGTTTCGGTATTTCCGTATATTCCATCGGAATCATAATAAGAGCTGTTTTGATAAGAACCACAGGACGTTGTTAAAACACCCAAAAATCCAATTAGGAAATAAAGTGCTGCGTTTGGAGAGAAAAAAAGAGTAGTTTTCATATCTGTAGGTTTTTTTATTGTTGCACATTACAAAAATAGTTAGTTTTGCCGAACTATTTAGTTAAATAAAACAAAACAAAATTTCCCCAAATAATTCAATATGAGCAAGAACCTCACCACCCGATCAGAAGATTATTCAAAATGGTATAACGAGTTGGTTGTAAAAGCCGATTTAGCTGAGAATTCAGGTGTTAGAGGCTGTATGGTCATCAAGCCTTATGGGTATGCAATTTGGGAAAAAATGCAAGCAGAATTGGATAGAATGTTTAAAGAAACAGGACATCAAAATGCCTATTTTCCTTTGTTTGTTCCAAAAAGCATGTTTGAAGCCGAAGAAAAGAATGCCGAAGGTTTCGCTAAAGAATGTGCAATTGTGACGCATTACCGATTAAAAAACGACCCTGATAATCCAGGGAAGTTGATAGTAGATCCCAATGCAAAACTTGAAGAGGAGCTTATTGTACGTCCTACGAGTGAGGCTATAATCTGGTCTACTTATAAAGGATGGGTGCAATCCTATAGAGATTTACCTTTGTTAATTAACCAATGGGCTAATGTGGTACGTTGGGAAATGAGAACCCGATTATTTCTTAGAACAGCTGAGTTTCTTTGGCAGGAAGGACATACCGCTCACGCAACGCGAAGTGAAGCAATCGAGGAATCCGAAAAAATGATGCATGTGTATGCTGAATTCGCCCAGAATTTCATGGCAATTCCAGTTATCAAAGGTTTGAAAACTGAAACCGAACGTTTTGCAGGAGCTGAAGAAACGTATTGTATCGAGGCTTTAATGCAGGATGGCAAAGCATTGCAAGCTGGAACTTCCCACTTTTTGGGACAGAATTTCGCTAAAGCTTTCGACGTGAAATTTGCCAATGCCGAAGGGAAGCAAGAACATGTTTGGGGAACTTCATGGGGCGTTTCCACCCGATTGATGGGGGCATTAGTAATGACACACTCTGACGACAAGGGATTGGTTTTACCTCCAAATTTAGCGCCAATACAAGTTGTGATTGTCCCTATATATAAAACAGATGAACAGTTAGAAGCAATTACGGCTGCGGTGACTATTTTGGTTTCGCAATTAAAGGAATTAAAAATTGCAGTGAAATATGATGATAGAACTACTCAAAAACCAGGATTTAAATTTGCTGAATGGGAATTAAAAGGAGTTCCTGTTCGAATTGCGGTGGGTCCAAATGATTTAGAAAATGGAACTTTTGAAATAGCAAGAAGAGATAATTTGACGAAAGAAACGGTTAATAAAGATGGAATTGCTATTTACATTCAAAAGCTATTAAAACAAATCCAAACCGATTTATTTGATAAAGCATTGAATTATCGCGATACTCATATCACCGAAGTAAATAATTTTGAGGAGTTTGTATCGGTTTTAGAGGGCAAGGGAGGTTTTGTTTCGGCTCATTGGGACGGAACGGCAGAAACCGAAGAAAAAATCAAAAACTTAACCAAAGCGACTATTAGATGCATCCCTTTAGGTAGGATTGAAAACGCCGGAAGCTGTATTCTTACTGGTAATTCATCAGTTGGAAGGGTGTTGTTTGCTAAGGCATATTAAAAAAAAATATTTTTTTTCGTCTCTACTATTGTGCGTCTAAAAAATAGTTGTATTTTTGCATCCGCATTAGAGAAGTATGGCCCGTTCGTCTATCGGTTAGGACGCATGGTTTTCATCCATGTAAGAGCGGTTCGATTCCGCTACGGGCTACAATAAAAAATTAATAAAGAAAATCATTTAAGAAAATGGCAAATCATAAGTCAGCTTTAAAGAGAATTAGAAGCAACGAAAAAAGAAGAGTTTTAAATAGATACCAACATAAAACTACTCGTAATGCGATTAAAGCATTAAGAATAGCGACTGATAAAGTAGATGCTACTTCTAAATTGTCAAGTGTAATATCGATGATTGATAAATTAGCGAAAAAGAATATCATTCATGATAACAAAGCTTCGAACTTGAAATCTAAATTAACGAAACACGTTGCTAAATTGTAATTTTTACAATTTAAAAATATAAAAAAAGCTCTCATTTATGAGGGCTTTTTTTATATAAACAATTACCTTACATGGAAATGGTATTAAATTGACTTTATATAATTGTTATCATTTATCCTAATTAGGCTATGTCTAAAGCCCTGTGATTTCAATAAATTTTTATATTGTTTTTTTGAATAAATAAAGTGTACCTTTGCACCCATAAAAATCAAACATGGAAGCTATTAGAAATATTGCAATTATTGCCCACGTCGATCACGGTAAAACAACTTTGGTTGATAAAATTATGTACCACTGTCAATTATTTCGTGACAACGAAAACACCGGTGACTTAATTCTTGATAACAACGACTTGGAGCGTGAAAGAGGAATTACGATTACTTCTAAAAATGTTTCTGTAGTTTACAAAGGAACCAAAATTAATATTATTGATACTCCTGGTCACGCCGATTTTGGTGGTGAGGTGGAACGTGTATTGAATATGGCTGATGGAGTTTGTTTGCTTGTTGATGCTTTTGAAGGTCCAATGCCACAAACACGTTTTGTATTGCAAAAAGCACTTGACTTAGGTTTGAAACCTTGCGTTGTAATCAACAAAGTAGATAAAGAAAACTGTACTCCTGAAGAAGTTCACGAAAAAGTTTTCGACTTAATGTATGAATTAGGTGCAGAAGAGTGGCAGTTAGATTTTCCAACTGTTTACGGTTCTGCTAAAAATAACTGGATGTCTGACCATTGGGAAAACGTAACCGATAATGTTGAGGCATTATTAGATATGGTTATTGAAAATGTACCAGCTCCAAAAGTTTCTGAAGGAACACCACAAATGTTAATTACCTCTTTAGATTTCTCAGCATTTACAGGTCGTATCGCTATTGGTCGTTTGGAAAGAGGTGTTTTGAGAGAAGGAATGCCAATCTCATTAGTAAAAAGAGATGGTACTATAATGAAATCTAGAATTAAAGAACTTCATACTTTTGAAGGTCTTGGTCGTAAAAAAGTACAAGAAGTAATTGCTGGAGATATTTGTGCTATTGTTGGAGTTGAAGGTTTTGAAATTGGAGATACAATCGCTGATTTTGAAAATCCTGAGGCATTACAAACTATTGCAATTGACGAGCCTACAATGAGTATGTTATTCACCATTAATGACTCTCCATTCTTCGGTAAAGAGGGTAAATTTGTAACTTCTCGTCATATTAGAGATCGTTTGACAAAAGAATTAGAGAAAAACTTAGCGATGAAGTTAGGTGAAACTGATTCTGCGGATAAATTTATGGTTTTTGGTCGTGGAGTATTGCACTTGTCTGTTCTTATTGAAACAATGAGAAGAGAAGGATATGAATTACAAATCGGTCAACCACAAGTTATCATCAAAGAAATTGACGGTAAAAAATGTGAGCCAATTGAGGAATTAACAATCGATTTACCAGAAACACTTTCGGGAAGAGCGGTTGAATTTGTTACTATGCGTAAAGGAGAAATGTTGTCTATGGAAACCAAAGGCGAGCGTATGATTGTAAAATTCAACATTCCATCTCGTGGAATCATCGGATTGCGTAATCAATTATTGACTGCTACTGCTGGTGAGGCT
>CANFHF010000041.1 GCA_947446635.1 Flavobacteriaceae bacterium | reverse complement strand
TTTGAAAATCCAAAATTCGAGCTTTTTTTCTTTTTATTAATATATTTAACCGCATTCAATAATTGAAGTCCTTCATCGACTGAATTTTTATGGTTTTTCCATAAATTAAGAAAATATTTCTTTTTAAAAACAGCACCTGAAGTGGCGTATATAGTATAATATTTAAGAAACCGCTCTTCACTATAAAAACTAAAAAAAGTTACAATTTTTCGGATTTTAAGGCGGTCAATTCTAAATATTAAATTAAACAAATAAGGGTTTTGAATGTATAAATTTGGACTATAAATAGAATACTGTTTATTATTAGAAATAGTTTTTTCGGGTAATAATTTTGAATTTCCAAGCCAACATAATTTCAACATTTTAATCTTATCTGTTTCTAAATTTAATCTGAATTTCTTCAAATTAAATGCTGTTGTAAACCAAAAATCATCTTCGATTAATAGAAAATAATTTGAGGCGTTTTTGGCGGAACTAATCCATAAATCAATCGGGATTTTTGAATTAATATTTTGGATGTCATTTGCAATAGCATTTGACTTTTCATCATATAAATCAGATTTTAAAATTTTAATTTCAGGATATTTATCCAATAATTTATTCAAGTATTTTTGTGGTGTTCCATCATCTAAAATAACAATTTTATAGTCTGAATTTTGGCTGTTTAAAACTATACTTTGAATGCATCTGTCCAAATAATAAGGTCGATTAAATGATTTTATTAAGATGTCCATAAATTCAATTTTTGGATAACAAAATCAACTTCATCGGCTGTCATTATTGGACTTATTGGCAAACTTAAAACCTCATTATGTATTTTTTCGGTAATTGGAAACGACAAATGATTCCAATTTTCAAATGCCTTTTGTTTGTGCGGCGGAACAGGATAATGTATCATCGTTTCAATTCCGTTTTCTTTTAAATAATCTTGTAATTCGCCCCTTTTTTCTGTACGAATTACAAATAAATGAAACACGTGATTATTCGAAAAATCCCAAAATGGCATCGTTATTTTATTGTTTTTTATTTCCGATAAATAGCGTTTTGCAACAGTTCTACGATGTTCATTATCGGCATCTAAATTGGGTAGTTTTACATTCAAGAAGGCTGCTTGTAACTCATCTAATCTTGAATTTACACCAATATAATCTGTATAATACTTTTTTTCGGATCCATAATTTCTAATGATTTGGATGATTTTTGCCAATTCAAAATCATTTGTGGTGACTGCTCCTCCATCTCCTATACAACCTAAATTTTTACCGGGATAAAAACTGAAAGCAGCTGCATTATTTAAGTTTCCTGACATTTGACTTTCGGATAAAAAAGCTCCGTGGGCTTGTGCAGCATCTTCTACAACAATCAATTTGTTTTGTGTTGCAATTTCATTTATTTTATCCATTTCGGCTAATTGCCCATAGAGATGAACTACGAGAATTGCCTTGGTTTTAGAAGTGATTTTTTTTTGAATCAACACTGGGTTTATATTATACGTTTCTAACTTTGGCTCGGCCAAAACAGGCACCAAATCCGCTTGTAAAATAGCGAGAATAGTGGCGATGTATGTATTGGCAGGAACAATCACTTCGTCTCCTTTTTGCATTTTCCCAAGTTGTATGTATCCTTTGAAAATCAAAACTAGAGCATCAAAACCATTTCCTACGCCTATACAATGTTTTGTGCAGCAATACTTGGCAAAGTTGACTTCGAAAGTCACCACTTCTTTACCTAAAATATACCAGCCTTTTTCTAAAACCGATTTCAGTTTTTCTTGAAAAGCAGTTTCATACGGCTCGTTTATTTTTTTTAAGTCGAGGAATTTAATCATATCAAAACTGTGCCTAATAAACCGTAATTTGAAGTTTTTACCTCGTAAAAATCGTGAACAATTATACTAGCTCCAAAACTTTCTTTCCAAAAAACCAATCCTTCGTTTAATTTTTTGCCTTGCATTTCATTGGAAGTTCCAAAATCAAAAAAACGTTTTTCGTTAAAAACAGAAGTTATCAAATGTTGGTATAGAAAATCCAATGATCCCAACTCATTCTTATTACTCATTCCCGAAACATATTGCGGATGAGCTACATTCTCCGAGATGAAAACGGTCGTGCCTGCAACAATTTCATCGTTTTGATATACATTAAAATGGCGAATATTGTTAGGGAATTTTCGTTGCAACATTTCTATTTCGGTAATAGTATGTATTGGTTTTACCTGATGTTTATTATCTAAATTGGGCTCCAAAACCTCCTCCCAAAACAACTTGAAATTTAATTCTTCTTTGATAACTAGTTTATTCTTTATCCCCTTTCTTATACATTCTTTTCTAGTTTTAGAGATAGTGTATGGTTTTGACAAATCAATAACTGCCATAGAATCTCTTCTAATTAATTGGGCTTCAACCAAAAACAGAGCATAATTCAATTCCTCGGCTGGTTTTTGATGATAAATGGAGGGAATTAACTTTAACTGTACTTTTTTTATTTTATTTGAATTTAGAAAAAATAAAATACTTTTAAAAATTTCTAAAACTGAGGTCAATTTAACTTTCTCATTATAAACCAATCCACCATATGTCAACCCTTGATGGGAGAAAACTTCATTGTCAACAATATTTGCTGGAAGAACCGCAACCCATTTTTCATCATCCAAAACAATTAGGGAATAATCTTGAAATCTATCTTTATGATAGTCCATGAAATCACGATGAAATAAGAATGTTGCATTTTTGGCTTTGCCGATAAAAGTGTTCCAATCTTTATAATTGCATTCTTGGTATATTTTGACGGAGTAGTTTTTCACTGTTTTCATTTAAACTTTGTGAAATTAAGCTTTTTTTATTGATGTGCAAAAACTAGAAATTACAATTTTTCAGATTAAGCAATCTAATACGAATTAAACAATAAAACCTTTGTAACTTTGACTCCTTGCAACTTTCTATCTCAAAAATGAAACAAATTAATTCCATACAAAATCCATTCATAAAATCTTTGGTTTTATTACAGGAAAAACCAAAAGCCCGCAAACAATTAGGCACTTTTTTGATTGAAGGTAAAAGAGAAATTTCATTAGCCCTAAAAGGCGGTTACGAAATGGAGACAATTTTATTTTTGCCCGAATTAATTTCAGAAACCGAAACTAGACTTCTATCAAAAAATGCCGAATTGATCGAAATTTCTAAAGAAGTTTATCAAAAATTGGCTTATCGCGATACTACCGAAGGGATTTTGGCTATAGCCAAAGCAAAATCGATGCAACTATCTGATTTGAAATTATCCAAAAACCCATTAATTCTTGTTGCCGAAGCAACAGAAAAGCCTGGAAATATTGGCGCTTTACTACGAACTGCCGACGCCGCAAATCTGGATGCTGTAATTATTGCCAATCCAAAAGGTGATTTATTCAATCCCAATATCGTTCGCTCTAGCGTAGGTTGCTTGTTTACTAATCAAGTTGCATCGGGAACTTCAAATGAAATTATTGCTTTTTTAAAAGAAAGAAATATCAGTATTTATTGCGCCACTTTACAAAATTCAACCCCATATCATACCCAAGATTACAGAACTCCAACAGCATTAGTAGTAGGTACAGAAGCGAGCGGTTTGACGGATGAATGGCGAAATGCAGCTACCCAAAATATTATTATCCCAATGCAAGGTGAAATCGATAGCATGAATGTTTCAGTTGCAGCGGCGATTTTAATTTTTGAAGCCAAAAGGCAGAGAGGGTTTTAGATTTGGGAGTTATAAATTATAAAATTGTACAATTGAAAACTAATTTCTATTTTTAGAGATTGAATTCCCGTTTTTATGTTAGAAATAGATTTTGAAAAAGAAAACAAGGCAATACTTCAAGAATACAAAGAGTTGCTTCGTATTAGTTACCAAACCTTAACTGCCGAAGATAAAAAACTCATTCGAAAAGCTTTTGATGTCGCTGTAGATGCCCACAAAGATCAACGGAGAAAATCAGGAGAAGCCTATATTTTCCATCCCATCGCAGTCGCAAAAATTGTAGCTTCAGAAATTGGTTTGGGCGCCACAGCTATTGCGGCGGCATTAATGCACGATGTGGTCGAGGATACTCCAATAATGATAGAAGATATCGAGCGAATGTTTAATCCAAAAGTTGCCCAATTGGTAGAAGGATTGACAAAAATTTCGAAAGTTCAAAAGGAAATGAACGTATCGATGCAAGCTGAGAATTTTCGAAAGATGATTCTTACACTAAATGATGACGTTCGTGTAATCCTTATAAAAATAGCCGATAGATTGCACAATATGCAAACAATGGATGCAATGGAAAGTTCCAAGCAAGTGAAACTTGCCTCTGAAACACTTTACATTTATGCCCCGTTAGCACATCGACTAGGTCTATATAAAATAAAAAACAAACTGGAAGATTTAGGTTTAAAATATACTGAGCCAGAAGTATATAATGAAATTCTAAGTAAGATAAAAGAAACCAAAGAAGAGCAAGATGCCTATATCGAAACCATATCGGATGTTCTTAAAAAAAATTTAGATGCCGAAGGAATAGATTATATTATAAAAGGTCGTCCTAAATCAATCTATTCTATTCGAAGAAAAATGCTAGCGCAAGGAGTCAGCTTCGATGAAGTATTTGACAAATTTGCCTTACGAATTGTATATAAATCAACTCCGCATGAGGAAAAATTCTTAGCTTGGAAAATATATTCAATTGTAACGGATCATTATAGACCAAGCCCCAGTCGCTTACGCGATTGGATTTCATCCCCAAAATCTACGGGTTACGAAGCCTTACATATAACAGTTATGGGACCGAAAGGTCGTTGGGTCGAAGTACAAGTACGAAGCGAACGAATGGATGAAATTGCCGAGAAAGGATATGCCGCTCATTACAAATATAAAAATGGTGCTTCTGAGGAAGGTGGCTTGGATGCCTGGCTAAATTTACTAAAGGAAGCTTTAGAGAATTCAGAAACCAATGCGGTAGATTTCGTGGAAGATTTTAAAATGAATCTTTATTCAAAAGAAATATATGTATTTACTCCAAAAGGGGAAATAAAATCATTGCCCAAAGGCGCCACTTCATTAGATTTTGCATTCAGCATACACTCCGAAATAGGAATTAGAACTAGGGGAACACGCGTTAATGGAAAATTGGTTCCTTTAAATCACGAGTTAAAAAGTGGTGACCAAATTGAGATTATTACCTCCCAATATCAAAAACCAACTATCAACTGGCTCGATTACGTAACTACTTCGAGAGCAAAAAATAAAATAAAAAATGTCCTCAACGAAAACACTAAGAAAATTGCCGAGGAAGGAAAGGAAATACTAACTCGAAAGTTAAAACATTTAAAAATCACTTTAAGCGAATCCGTAATTAATGAAATGGTGAATTTTTTTAAACTAAAAACTAGTTTAGATTTATTTTACCGAGTGGGTGTTGGGGCCATAGAAAACCAACAATTGAAAGATTATGCCACACAAAAGAGCAATACTTTTATTAATTTTTTCAAAAGTAAGATCAAGCGTTCACCAAGCCCTGCTAATGTCGATATTCATAAACAAGTTCTAAGCAGTAATTATGACATGCTGGTTTTTGGCGCAGACCAAGATAAATTAGATTATAAATTATCGTCTTGTTGCAATCCAATTCCTGGAGATGAAGTTTTTGGGTTTATTACAATAAATGAGGGAATCAAAGTACACAAAAAAGATTGTCCAAATGCGATAAGTCTTCAGTCAAATTATGCTTACCGAATTATTTTTGCTAAATGGATTGATTCCTCACAACAAGAATTCAAAGCTATTTTATATATCACCGGAATGGATACATTGGGACTTACAAATAAACTTACAAAAGTAATTTCGGATAATATGAATGTAAATATTCAAAGCATCTCTTTAAGCGGAGAAGCCGGTATTTTCAATGGTCAAATTTCCGTTATTGTCCAAAACAATACTATTTTGAAGAAATTAATAGATAACATCAAGAAAATTGATGGTATTGACAAAGTAACACGTGAATATAAAAATTAAAAAAGGGCAATGTATAAATGATCCGTGTATAGTTGTTAAACTTTTACTTCTTTAAACTGAAAATAAAATTTATCTTTGCCAAATATGACACTCATTTCAACGGATAATAGTAAAAATCAAGAAATTGTAAAAAATGTTTTTACCCTCTATCTTGAAAATAAAGGACATCGAAAAACTCCCGAACGCTTCGCCATACTTAAAGAAATTTATGAGAGCGAAGAGCATTTTGATATAGAAAACCTATATATCAAAATGAAAAATAAAAACTATCGGGTGAGTAGAGCCACATTGTATAATACTATTGAGCTGTTGTTAGAATCTGCCTTGGTGCGCAAACATCAGTTTGGACAAAATCAAGCTCAATATGAAAAATCCTATTTTGACAAACAACACGACCACATCATATTGACTGATACCGGTGAGGTTATTGAGTTTTGTGACCCAAGAATTCAAAGTATCAAAAAAACAATCGAAGAAATATTACAAATAGATATTACAAATCACTCGTTATATTTATACGGAACAAGAAAACATAAATAGCAAGCTGGATTCGGGTTGCAACACTTACAAACAACAAATTAACTACAAAAAATACATAGAATGACCGTAGATTTATTACTAGGATTACAATGGGGAGACGAAGGTAAGGGTAAAATTGTTGACGTTCTTACATCAAAATACGATATTATTGCCCGATTTCAAGGCGGACCAAATGCCGGACACACTTTAGAATTTGATGGGATAAAACACGTTCTTAGAACGATTCCGTCTGGAATTTTTCATAAAACCGCTGTAAATATTATTGGAAACGGTGTTGTAATCGACCCCGTTGTATTTCAAAAAGAAATAGAAGGTTTGTCCAAATTTAATTTAGACATTAAAAATAAATTAATAATTTCCAGAAAAGCTCACCTAATATTACCAACACATCGCATGCTTGATGCTGCTTCTGAGGCGTCAAAAGGAAAAGCGAAAATAGGTTCTACTTTAAAAGGTATTGGTCCAACTTATATGGATAAAACCGGGAGAAATGGTCTTCGTGTTGGAGATATTGAACTCGAGGATTTCAAAGAAAGGTACCGCGCTTTGGCTGATAAGCATGAAGCCATGATAGCCTTTTATGATGTAAATATTGAATACAATCTCGACGAATTAGAAAAAGAATTTTTTGAATCGATCGAAGAATTGAAAAAAATTGATTTCATAGATAGTGAAGAGTATTTACACCAGGCCCAAAAAGCTGGAAAAGCCATATTATGCGAAGGAGCTCAAGGCTCTTTGCTTGATGTAGATTTCGGAACATATCCTTTTGTAACTTCATCCAATACCACTGCCGCTGGCGCTTGTACTGGCTTAGGAATTGCTCCAAATAAAATAAAAGAAGTGTACGGAATATTCAAAGCTTATGTAACTCGAGTAGGAAGTGGTCCGTTTCCAACTGAACTTTTTGATGAAGATGGAGCAACAATGGCACGCGTAGGAAATGAATTTGGATCAGTTACAGGAAGACAAAGACGTTGTGGCTGGCTTGATTTAGTAGCTTTAAAATACGCCGTTCAGATAAATGGCGTAACCCAATTAATGATGATGAAAGGGGATATTCTTTCAGGATTTCCAACATTGAAAGTATGTACAGAATACAATTATAAAGGAAAAAATATCTCTCATTTTCCTTATAACATTGAGCCCGAAAACGTCACTCCTGTTTACCAAGAGCTTAAAGGATGGCAAGCTGATTTGACAGGAATGACCACTTACGATGAATTGCCAATCGAGTTGAAAGCATATATTGAATTTATAGAAAAGGAAGTTGAAGTTCCTATAAAAATTGTTTCTGTGGGGCCAGACAGAAAGCAGACAATTCTGAAATAAAAACAAGTAACGCCCTAAAATATTAGGGCGTTTTTTTATTAAAATAAGGGATAACCTAGATAATTATTATATTCTTAATTGGCTTATTTATTAGGCTGAGGTGTCATTCTTAGATAATATTTAATTGCTCTAAATCCTTTTGGAAATTTAGCAGGTATATCTTGATCAGAAATTGATGGTGCTATTACCACTTCCTCTCCATCTTTCCAGTTTGCCGGGGTTGCCACACTATAATTTGCAGTCAACTGTAAACTATCAATAACACGCAGTATTTCGTCGAAATTTCTTCCAGTTGATGCTGGATAAGTCAGCATCAATTTTATCTTTTTATCGGATCCAATTATAAAAACAGAACGAACCGTAAATTTATCACTGGCATTAGGATGAAGCATGTCATAAAGATTTGCAACGTGCTTGTCTTCATCTGCAATAATAGGAAAATTTACTGTTGTATTTTGAGTTTCATTAATATCTTTAATCCATTTCAAATGTGAATCCAATCCGTCAACACTTAGTGCAATAATCTTTGCATTTCGTTTTACAAATTCAGGATAATAATTTGCTGCCATCCCTAATTCGGTAGTGCAAACTGGTGTGAAATCAGCTGGATGTGAAAACAAAACACCCCAGGAATCGCCTAGCCATTCATGAAAATGTATCTTTCCGAGCGTTGTTTCCGCTTCAAAGTCTGGAGCAATATCGCCCAATCGTAATGTTGCCATAAGTATGTGTGTTTAATGATTAAAGTTAATTAAAAAATCTATTCTTTTTCGTAACGTTCCATTTCTCGGTCATAAAATTTATTAGCAAGAACTATTAATCCTTCCATTTCAGCATTTAATTCGGCTTCATCTAGATCTTCTGCCTCTTCCATAAACTCAACCTCATCGTCTTTTAAATTGATAATAAATCGAGGGTAATCCAGATGAATGAGGAAAATATCTTCCGGAAAGTCCGTATTGTCACCTAATAAAAATTTTGGTAATTCCATATTTGTTGTTTAATCGGTTGTCAAATAAAATCTATTTATCAGAAAGAATTACTGGTGCATTTCCCTTACTGTTCATAAAAATAATTTTAGTATTTGGAGATGCGGCCAATTCTTTTTGAGCTTTTATAGATTCGTATTGTAATTGTTTATCCGTTAATCCCATTGAAATAATACGTTGATAATCGGCAATACCTTGCGCCTCTACTCTTTTTCTTTCGGCCTCTTGTTTCTCTTTTTGAAGTACAAAAGTCATTTTTTGAGCATCTTGTTCGGCATTGATTTTGCTTTCGATAGACGCTTTCACGGAAGTAGGAAGATTAATATTTCGAATCAATAATTGCTCCAGCACTAGTCCTCTAGTCTTAAAATCAGCTTCTATTGTTTTAAAAATACGTTGTTGAAATTCGTTTCTTTTTGTAGAATACAATGCCACAGCATCATAATAAACAGCATTGTCCCGTATGCGTGTTCGGGTAACGGGGCGTACAATTTTATCAGTATAATTTACCCCTATTTGCTTGAATATTTTAGGGGCATCATTTGGAGTAATTCGATACAAAACCGTTAAATCAATAACCACTTCCAATCCATCATTCGACAAAACACGAATGGCATCATCTCCTTCTTGCGCCCCTTCTCCATGAATGGCAGACATGGTATAATTTTGAGTTTGAATATCAAAATCTGTTACCTCTAAAAGCGGGTTTATCAAATGCAAACCACTTTCCAATACATCAGACTGAACACTTCCGTAAAGCGATTGAACACCTACTTTTCCCGCATCAATTTGTTTAAACATCGAAGAGAAAATACCCAATGCAATTACTACAACTCCAATCACTTTAAGCGTATTCGAAAATTTCGAAAATGGATTACTTACATTGGATTTTAATGTGAAACTTCCAATCCATAAAATCACCCCAATAATTATAAATAGTATCATTTTTTTTTGAATTTTAGTTAGTGTTTATATTATCGCTGGAAATTATATCCCTTTATAAAAAAATTAAATTTCAAAGATTTATTTAGTCAATTTTCTTGTTAATCCCGCAAAGCGAATATACAAAAAAAAAGCTGCCGTTGACAATCCTGCTAGAAGTCCTATCCAAATTCCAGTCGCTCCCAAATTGGTATGTTTTCCTAAATAAAATGAAATTGGAAATCCTACCATCCAATACGCCATAAAAGTAATATACATAGGGATTTTAACATCCTGCAAGCCTCGTAAAGCACCGAGAACCACTACCTGAATTCCATCTGAAATTTGAAACACGGCTGCTACCAAAAGCAATTTAGACGCAATACTTATGATTTCGTTATTATCTAAAACTTGGGAAGAATCCGACATATTCAAAAATAAATGCGGGAGGTAGTTATGCGAAATCACGAAAATAATACCGAAAATAATTTCTACTATAATAGTTAACAAAAAAATTGAGCGAGCAACAGTAATCATTTGTTTGAAATCTTTCAACCCTTTGGCATTGCTAACCCTTATCATTGCTGCAACACTAAAGCCCATAGCGACCATAAAAGTAGATGAAGCAAGCGTTAATGCAATTTGATTAGCCGCCTGACTGTTTTTTCCTAGAGAGCCCGAAAGCCAAATTGCTGCTGTGAACAAAGTTACTTCAAACAACATTTGCATAGCCGATGGAAGACCAAGATTGATGATTTTATTCAAGATTGATTTTCGAATTTCGTTGAAACTGAAATTCTTGAAATATCTTTTAAAAAGTGCATTTTTTCGAAGTAAAAAGTGAACGAAAACCACCATCATAATTCGGGAAATTACAGTTCCCAAGGCTGCTCCCAGAATTCCCAATTTTGGAAAACCCCAAACACCATAAATCAACACATAATTAAAAAAAATGTGAACCACATTGGCTAAATAAATGGCATACATCGGATATTTTGTTTGTGACAAACCATCTGCAAATTGCTTGTATCCCTGGAAAATAATAACCGGAATTAACGAAAAAGCAACCCAGTCAATGTAAGGGGCAGCCATATTGACGACTGCTACAGGTTGATGCATCAAATTCATTATTGGTTTTGACAAAACAATCATAACAAATACAGCAATTCCTAGAATAGTACATAGTAGTAATCCGTGATGAAAAGTGGTTCGGATTTTTTTATCATCTTTTTCGGCATCAGCTTCAGCAATCAAAGGTGTAATAGCTGTTGAAAATCCTATCCCCAATGACAATCCGATAAAGATAAAACTATTACCTAAGGAAACCGCTGCCAACTCAGTAGAACCAAGATTGCCCACCATAAAATTATCTACAATCCCTATTAAAGTATGACCAAGCATTCCAAGTATAACTGGATAAGCCAGTCTTAAATTATAGGAAAACTCTTTTGTATATTGGGAAAAACTCACTTAGGATTATTTTGGTTGGCAAAGGTATAGTAAAACATCCCGCACTTCTATTTTGAATTTGATTTTTATTTAATCTTAAACTTCTTTGAATTCTAACCTCACGCTTCCATCCTCATCAATTTTGGACAATTTGATTTCACGCAAAGTGTTAACCAATTCTGGATTCCAAGGCGTTTTAACCCGAACATAATTTTCGGTAAAACCGTGAATATAACCTTCTTTA
>CANFHF010000040.1 GCA_947446635.1 Flavobacteriaceae bacterium | reverse complement strand
ATTAAATTGACGAGCGACTCACAGGTAAAAGTGATTCGAAAATAATAATTTGAAAATTTCAAAATATTCTTATATTTTCAAATTAACTGATTTTCAAATTTTCAAATTAAAGCATGAATTTCAAAGAAGCCTTACATCATAAAATATTTGAAGTCATTTCCCAAGCTTCCCAAGAACTTAACTTAGAAAGTTATGTGATTGGAGGATTTGTGAGGGATTTAATTCTTAAAAGAGATTTTAAAAAAGACATCGATATTGTTGCCGTTGGTAGCGGAATTAAATTAGCCATAAAAGTCTCGGAACTATTACCAAACAAACCCAAAGTTCAGATTTTTAAAAATTACGGCACAGCTATGTTGCGTTTTGAAGACACCGAAATTGAATTTGTAGGAGCCAGAAAAGAATCCTATCATTTTGAAAGTCGCAATCCTATGGTTGAAAATGGCACGCTAGAAGACGACCAAAACCGTCGTGATTTTACAAT
Source organism: Flavobacteriaceae bacterium (assembly GCA_947446635.1). Lineage (GTDB taxonomy): Bacteria > Bacteroidota > Bacteroidia > Flavobacteriales > Flavobacteriaceae > Flavobacterium. Next base: position 11,258 of record CANFHF010000040.1, on the reverse strand, counting down.
TAATGCCTTGGCTCTATCATTAAACGAAAAGAATTTCGGGGAGCTTTCAGATCCTTTTAACGGATTGACTGATTTAGAAAACAAAATCATCAAAACGCCGCTCGACCCGGATATTACTTTTTCTGACGATCCCTTGCGAATGCTTCGTGCCATTCGTTTTGCCAATCAATTGAGTTTTGAAATTGAAGAAAAATCCTTGCAGTCTATTACAAATAATGCCGAAAGAATCAACATTATTTCAGGCGAAAGAATTGTGGATGAATTGAATAAAATCCTTTCTACTGAGAAACCTTCCATTGGATTTTTATTATTATACAAAACCGGTCTTTTAGATCTTATTTTGCCTGAATTAACCGCTTTAAACCAGGTCGAAGAAATAGAAGGTCAAACCCACAAAAATAATTTTTACCATACATTAGAAGTCGTTGACAATATATGCCTCAATACAGATGACCTTTGGCTGCGCTGGGCTTCTTTGCTTCACGACATAGGAAAAGCCCCAACGAAACGCTTCAATAAAAAACAAGGATGGACTTTCCACGGGCATGAATTTCTTGGCGGAAAAATGGCGAATAAAATCTTCGAAAGATTACACATGCCGTTGAACCACAAAATGAAATTTGTACAAAAAATGGTGATGATGAGTTCGCGTCCCATAGTGTTATCACAAGATTTGGTTACCGATTCTGCCGTTCGTCGTTTGGTTTTTGATGCTGGCGAAGATGTCGAAAGCTTGATGACACTATGCGAAGCCGACATCACGACCAAAAACCCCAATAAATTCAAAAAATACCACCATAATTTTGAGATTGTTCGAAGGAAAATTGTGGAAGTAGAAGAACGTGATCATGTGCGTAATTTTCAACCCCCAATAACAGGAGAAGAAATCATGGAACTCTTCAACCTTAAACCATCTAAAGAAATAGGAATCCTTAAAGAAGCAGTAAAAGAAGCCATAATGGAAGGTGAAATACCGAATGAATACCAAGCAGCTTATGATTTTGTTCTGAAAAAAGGAGCGGAATTAGGGCTAAAGATTAACGCTTGTTAAATCAAAATTGAATTGTATTTAAAATACCTTTGCGAAAAATAATTCCAAACAATGAAAAACTCAAATAAATCCGTAACAATCTGGTTGCTTTCAGGTTGTTTTTTAGTGTTTGTAATGGTTGTGGTTGGCGGAATTACGCGATTGACCAACTCAGGACTTTCAATGACCGACTGGCACTTAGTCACCGATACTTTCCCTCCGCTAACCGAAACAAAATGGCAGGAAACATTCGAACAATACAAGCAATTTCCAGAATACCAAAAGATTAACATCCACAACGACTTCTCACTTTCCGATTATAAATTCATTTATTTTTGGGAATGGTTTCACCGTCTTATTGGACGTATCATTGGTATGGTTTTCATAGTTCCCTTTGCGTATTTTTTGTTTACCAAAAAAATGGACAAGACAACACGAAACAAATGTTACATTCTGCTAGGAATGGGCGCTTTACAGGGGTTTTTAGGCTGGTTTATGGTGCGAAGTGGCTTAATAGATAATCCAGACGTGAGTCATTTTCGATTATCATTGCACTTAACTTTTGCATTTATAACCTTTGCTTACACGCTTTGGGTAGCTTTGGATTTAATCTATCCAAACCAAACAAGTGCAATTCTTCCCTTGCGCAACTTGGCGCGGGTATCGTTATTCTTTTTATTGGTACAAATTATCTATGGTGGCTTTGTGGCGGGTTTAAATGCAGGTTTAATTCACAATCACTGGCCGATGATGAGCGACGGGCAATTCCTTCACGACAGTGTGCTATTAGAGAAGAATACTTGGGTTAAAAGACTTACCGAAGGGAAAAGCGGAGTTCAATTTGTACATAGAACCATCGCTTATGTAGTTGTAGGCCTTATTCTCACCTTATTTATTCAAAGTAAAAAATTTAACCTTTCGCGGACTCAAAAAAGAGGGATTAATGCCCTGATATTAATCGTTTTTTTACAATTCGGGCTGGGTGTTTTCACCTTGCTTTACAGCGTTCCACTATGGCTAGGATTGACGCATCAGGTAATGGCTTTCTTTTTATTGACAGCAATGACATTTACTTTGCACCAATTATCAAAATAATTTTAAAATAAGCTTTAATTATCCCTGACTATATTGTCGAATTTCTTTGTCCCAAAATTAAATGTCAAAACTTGCTGCCGAAGATAAATTTCTGGATTTGTCAGATTACGGAAGACCTATTGGAAAATGGTTTGCCAATCGATTAAAAAATACTCGCTTCACTCCTATTCACGTTACGCTTTTATTTGGCACATCTGGTTTGACAGCTTTTTATTGTATTTTACAAAATCACTACTTCCTGGCTGGGTTTTTTATCATTTTAAAATCAATTATTGATGCTGCTGATGGCGAACTCGCCAGAATAAAAAAAACTCCTTCCTATACCGGAAGATATCTTGACAGCGTGTTTGATATTGTCTTAAATTTTATGTTTCTGATGGCGATTTGCCATGTGTCCAAAACTTCATTTTGGATGACCCTTTTGGCTTTTATTGGCATTCAACTTCAAGGAACTTTATACAATTATTACTATGTAATTTTGAGAAATAAATCAGTGGGAGGAGATTCAACCAGCAAGATTTTTGAGTATAAATCACCTCGAGCTCTAACAGGCGAAAGCCAAAAATCAGTCGATATTTTGTTTGGAATTTATACTGTCGTTTATGGAACATTTGACAAAATAATTCACACTTTGGATAGCGATGCCTACAAGGTCAAAACATTTCCAAACTGGTTTATGACTTTGCTTTCGATTTACGGATTGGGCTTTCAATTGTTAATAATCGCTGTTATGTTACCCATGAATTGGATTGAATATATCGTTCCTTTTTTTATCGTTTACACTTTGCTAATTTTTGTTTTAATTGGAATACGAAAGACTATTTTTAAGGTTTAAAATCGCTATAGAGATAATCTATATTGATTTGCTAAATAATTAATAACCAGTATTTTTAAACTATAATATATAATCAATTAATTTAAACATGAATTCAGCTAACCGATTTTTAAAATCTTAGATTTATTCTTTATTTAAAATCCATTTTACGTCTCTAATACATTAAAAAAAACAATACCTTTTGGGTTAGAATAGTTAAAATATTTTCTGGATTGTAGTTAAATAAATAATGATTTTTCACTTACTCCTAATGTATTTTGGGTCTAATTTTTTAATTAAATTTCAAATTAGAATCCATCACAAGTCTATTTTCAAATCCCCGGAAAGTGTTTGTATTCCATTCTATTTTCTTTTACATTTACCCAAACCATCCCTCAATTTTATGAAAACCGAAAAAGAAAAAATGATAGCCGGAGAATACTATTTGGCAGGCGATGCTGTTTTAGTAAAAGACCGACGAAAAGCTAAAAATCTTCTCCATAGATTAAACGTCTTAGAATACCGAATAACTAAAAAAGCAAGAGAAATAATCCAAGAATTAATTCCTAATTCTGAAGCTAATCTTTATATTGAACCTCCTTTTTTTTGTGATTATGGATACAATATTTTTTGCGGAGAAAATGTCTATTTTAATGTAAACTGCGCAGTTTTAGACAGTGCCAAAGTCATTATAGGCTCCAATGTTTTCTTCGCGCCCGGAGTTCAAATCTACACAACTTCTCATCCCCTAGAAGCAACATTAAGAAGAACGCTTGAAAATGCGCTACCCATAACTATTGGCAACGATTGCTGGATTGGGGGAAATGCTATTATTTGCCCTGGAATAACCATCGGAAAAGGTTGTGTTATTGGAGCAGGCTCTGTTGTAACAAAAGATATTCCAGATAATTCATTAGCAGTAGGCAATCCAGCCAAAGTGATTCGGAAATTGAATCCATAAACTTGTTTCTTAAACCCTGAAAAAATCAAAAAAAATCTTTTCAAGAAATCTGAAATCTAAAATCTAAAATCTAAAATTATATTTTACCTTTGACTTTCAATAAAAATAAGATTATGGTTTATAAATTTAGAGTAATTCTCGATGCCGAAGAAGACATATTTAGAGATATTGCAATACTTGCCAACGATACTTTAGAGGATTTACATAATGCCATCTTCAATTCTTTTGGTTTTGACGGCATGGAAGTAGCTTCTTTTTACACTTGTGATGACACTTGGAATCAAGAAGATGAAATTCCGATGTTTGATGCCGGAGATATTCCAGGGGAGCAAAAAACGATGAGCAATTATTTGCTTTCAGACATTTTAGATACCGAAAATACCAAAATAATCTATGTTTATGATTTTATCAATATGTGGACTTTTCTGGTTGAGTTAGCTGCAGTTGGAGAAATCTCTGCTGGAAACACGTATCCAGAAACCATTTTTTCCCACGGCGAAATGCCTGCAGAAGCCATGGAAAAGCATTTTTATGCTGATGATGAAGAGGAAAACTACAACGAATTTGAAGACGAACTCGACGAAGAAGACCTTGATATGTTTGAAGGGGATGACAGTTTTGAAGACTTCGGATTTGAAGAAAACTGGAATTAAAAAATAAGAAATTAAAAATTAAAAATCAAAAACCAAGATGAAAGACTTCTATTGAGTCTAGCATCTTGGTTCTTTTGTCTAAAAAAATCAAAGATGATCAATTTATTTAATACACACATTGAAACTTTATCTATTCACAGAGTGGGAAACAAAAGCCGGAACGAAGCTATATTCTTATCCGAACAACCATTTAACCTGAATGACGAAGTTGTGCCACTTATGAAAGAATATTTCTTCAGACCTTTTAGAGAAAAAGAAGAAAATTATTTTCAATTTGCGCACGAAGTTGATTTAGAATATAATGACATGTTCAAATTGGTTACCCAAATATTTGAAAATCCAAGTAGTCTGCACGAAGTTTCTAAAAAAATTACCACTCATTTATTTGAACAATCAAACCATCCTCACATCAAAAACGGGGAAGTTTATGTAACACATTTAACTAATGTGAATATCGACAACAATGTTATAGATGCCATTGGAATATTTAAAAGCGAATTGCAATCCGATTTTTTGCAGTTTGAAGAAAAGGAATCCAATCTAGAAATGATATTACAACAAGGTATAAACCTGAGCAAATTAGATAAAGGCTGTATTATTTTCAATTATAAGAAAGAAGAAGGATACAAAATACTTACTGTTGACAGCAATCGCTATGACGCGCGTTATTGGCTAGAACATTTTCTTTCGGTAGATGCTTTTGAGGATGAAAATTTCATTACCAAAAAATACCTGAAATTTTGCCAAGGTTTCGCTAAAGATGTTGTTTTTCCTGCTGAAGATAAGAAAGAAGAAGTTATGTTTATGAATCGCTCTGTGAATTATTTTGCCAAAAACGACCAGTTTGAAGAAAGCAACTTTCTGAATGAAGTGTTGGATAACCCTGATTTAATTCCCGAGTTCAAAAGCTATAAAGTTGATAAAGGCGAAAAATATAGCATTGAAGACATAACGACATTCCCCATTGCCAACGCTGCCGTTTCAGACGCCAGAAAATCGATAAAAAATGTGATTAATTTAGATACTCATATTCAAATTAAACTAGATTTTATCAATCCAGAAAGCGCAGAAAAATTTGTCGAAAAAGGCTGGGACGAAGAAAAACAAATGTATTACTACTTAGTCTATTTTAATAAAGAAGTGAAAAACTAGTTTTTTAATCTTAAAATCATTACTTTAAATCAGAATTAAAAATAGTAATGTTTTTATAATTCCTAGTAATGAATTCAAAGGTCGCATTGAGTAAATTTCCCATTGATTTTGCTTTTTTAAAATTCAAATCTCGGGTGTATTGGTATAGTTCCAATTTCAGTTGCTTCACATGTTTTTCAGGGGCTATAACATCATCATTCATGATTTTCAACAATCTCTTGATGCGATTTTCGGCCGAATGGATTCTTTTGGCCAAAATGGCGCGTTCCTCATTTTTATATTGTTCTATTGAACTTTCCTGAAGTTTGTCCTTAACCAACTGTACCATTGGGTAATTTTCTTTAAAAAATTGGGGTTTATATACCTTAAAATTTCCTTCGTAACATTGCTGATCAAAATCGATCGGACGAATTTTAAAAACCACATGATCAAAATCATGGTGAGGGATAATGACATAATTATAAGCTCTCATGTCACCAAGAAGTCGAATCATACAACGCTCATTAAACTTCACAAACTCCTTGGCAATTTGTGCTTTTTCATTCTCAGTACAATTCACCAAGAGTGTTTTCATAAACACGTCGCCCGGAATCCCAATGATATGTTCCTCTATCAAAGTGTCTTTGTAAACCAAAAAATGAATCTTATCCGGAGAAAGAATATGTTCTAACTCGAGTCCATAAACACGCGAAGCGTCTGCTTTTTTGATATAAAAATAAACATAATTGTCATTCAAAATGTTTCTGACCTTAATCCGAAAAGGTTTCGAATTACCAAAAGTACAGTAGTCGATAGCGTCAATATTCAAAAACTTTATGGTTTCCAGATTACCGTCCGAATGCAAGTAAGAATAGATTTTCTTTAAATTTAAATCAATTTCACTTCTTTCAAATTCAGTATAATATACTCTAATCCATAAAGTGTCTATTTCATTTTTATCATATACATTTACAGAACCTGAAAAACGCAATAAATCATCGTAAAAAACAGAAACCTTAGAGATGCGATCGTACCGATTCAAATACTCTAAAAGTAAATTATTTATAGGATACGTTGGTTTTTTAAAAAACAACAAAGGCTCATTCATTTTGAATACATTTGATACAAATTTACGTTAAATTACAATTCAACGATAACAAAAACAAAGCTTGGACGTTCTATAAAATAAAATCATAAAATAAGTTGGAAACAATACTCACAATTAGCAATCTCTATAAAAGGTATGGCAATGTACAAGCCTTAAAAAATGTTAGCTTCGAAATAACAAAAGGCAATGTTTACGGGATTTTGGGACCAAACGGAAGTGGTAAGTCAACCACATTGTCAATTTTACTAAATGTCGTAAATCAAACTTCGGGACACTATAACTGGTTTGGAGGAACGATGAAAACTCATGAAGCCTTAAAAAAAGTAGGTGCCATTATAGAACGGCCGAATTTCTACCCCTATATGACGGCTCAAGAAAACTTGAAATTAGTATGTAAAATCAAAAATGTCAATTATTCAAAAATACGGGAAAAGCTAGATTTAGTTGGTTTAAATTATCGAAAAGATAGCAGGTTTAGTACTTTTTCGTTAGGCATGAAACAACGTTTAGCAATCGCCTCTGCCCTACTGAATGATCCAGAACTATTGATTCTAGATGAACCTACAAACGGATTAGATCCTCAAGGAATTCATCAAATACGAGACATCATTAAACAAATTGCCGCAAAAGGAACCACCATCCTACTCGCTTCCCATTTATTGGACGAAGTCGAAAAAGTATGTACACATGCAATCGTTTTGAGAAAAGGAGAAATTTTATATTCAGGTTTGGTCGATGGGATGTCATCAAACGAAGGTTTTTTCGAATTAGAAGCCGATGATACCGAAAACGTAATAACCGTTTTGAAAACACACCCAGCAGTAGATACAGTGATCCATGAAAACGGAAAAGTTTTGGTTTATCTTAAAAGTGCCTTAGACTCTAAAGATTTGAACCAGTTCCTTTTTGGTAAAAACATTATTCTAAGTCATTTGGTAAAACGCAAAAACAGCCTAGAAGAACAATTTTTAGAATTGACAAAAAATCAATAATAGTTTCAATTCTAAAAAAAATTAAATCAAAAATCTTAAATCAAAAATGAAACGATTACTCTCCATAGAATTACAAAAAATATGGCTTAACAAAGCAAGTCGAGTCCTGACATTGATCTATTTTATTTTACTTTCCTTTATTGCATTGATGGCTTCAGTGAAATTTAACCTCGGAATTTCTAAAGTTCAACTTGCCGAAATGGGGATTTTTAACTTTCCTTTTATATGGCATTTCAATACTTATATTGCCGCTTGGTTTAAATTCTTTTTGGCTATAGTTATCGTCTCGATGATGGCTAATGAATACAGTTATGGCACCTTAAAACAAAATCTGATAGATGGAATGAGCAAGAGAGAATTTATAAAATCCAAGTTTTTGACCGTGATATTCTTTGGTTTTTGCTCTACTATTTTTGTTTTTATAATGAGTTTAGCTTTAGGATACCGCTTTTCCGCTACTACTGAAATAAGCATCGTTTTTTCGGATTTGGAATACCTCTTGGGATTTTTTGTCAAGCTAGTGGGATTTTTCTCCTTCTGCTTATTTTTAGGGATTTTGGTAAAACGTTCTGCTTTTGCAATCGGATTTCTATTGGTTTGGTATATTATTGAAAATATTATCAAAGGGTACTTGAGTTTTGGCCTTTTCCCTGAAGGCAATACAGCTGCCAATATTGAAAAATTGCTACCGTTAGAATCCATTTCGAATTTAATTGTGGAACCCTTCTCTAGGATGTCAGTTGTAAAAAACATTGGAACACAAATAGGCATGGATAATTTAAAAGATTATGATGTTCATTATTCGTCTATTTTAATAGTTTTGGCCTGGACTCTTGTATTTATGTTACTGTCCTACAAATTATTAAAAAATAGAGATTTGTAGTATATTTGTGGGCTATGAAATTCATCAAAACCATTTTATTTTTTGCCATTATTTGTTGTACTACTTCAATTGTATTTGCACAAAATATTACTGTAGATGATACTAAAACAGCCTCTGATTTAGTGGGTATACTAACTAATAACAGTCCTTGCGTTAGTGTCTCCTCAGAAACTGTAATAGGAGATAATTTTACAATAAACAAATATAGCTATGGGTCTTTCAATAATGCAGGCGGAAATTTTCCTTTTTCAGAAGGCATTCTATTAAATACTTGGAGCGCTACTAATGCAATTGGCCCTTATGTTGCTGGTGATGGTGGCGGTGGGAGTTTTTTTTGGTCTGGTGATACTGATTTAAATCAAACATTAAGCATTAATTCCATAAATGCAACCTCTTTAGAATTCGATTTTACCCCCTTAACAAATTTTATTAGTTTCAATTACATATTTGCTTCCAATGAATACCAATACGATTTTCCCTGTAATTATTCAGATTCTTTTGCCTTTCTGATAAAAGAAAACATACCTGGATCAATTTATCAAAATTTAGCTATTATTCCGGCCACTGCCACTCCCGTTTCTTCGGAAAACATACATCCCTTAATTAATGATTTTACTGATAATAGTGGCTTTCATAAAGGCTGCCCGCTAATACACGAAAAATATTTTAACGGATTTAATACGACTTTAAGTCCAATAAATTACAGCGGAGAAACCGTGGTAATGAATGCCCAAACAAGTGTTATACCCGGAAAGAATTATCATATAAAGCTAGTTATTGCAGACGATAAAAACGAATATTTTGACTCCGCCGTATTTCTTCAGGCGGGTAGTTTTGCTCCAAAAATAGATTTGGGAGCAGATCAATTATTGTCGACCAATCCCGTTTGTTTTGGAGAATCCTTTGTATTGAATACAAATTTTCCTGCAACCACTTTCAAATGGTATAAAGATGGCGTACCCATGCCATTAGAAACAAATTCTTCTTTAGTGGTTACTATAAAAGGCACCTACAAAGTAGAGGCTACATTATCACCAGGTTGTATCGCTACTGGAACCATTAAAATAGAATATGCTCCTGAAATAATTTTAAATAATGCTACTTTAAATAAATGTGATGATACTGGTAATGGAACCGCTACTTTCGATTTGACTAAGACAAAAATAGACTTACTAATCGGTAATCCAGCAACGACAACAATTAAATATTTTGAGACCAAAACACGAACAACCCTGTCAGGTGAAATTACAGACCCTAGTAAATTTAAGAAAATACTTTTAACAGATCAGATTGTTTATGCCCAATTAACAAGCATTTATGGATGTGAAGCAATAGCAGAAATTAAACTTAAAACTAACCCCAGTGTTTTAAATAATACAATAATTACTCCGCAACCTCTAATCAATTATTTTTCAGGTGGAGGTATTTCAGCTACTTTAGTTCCTCCAACAACGTCTGGTACCTATATGTTTTCATTAGACGGATCAAATTATCAAGCTTCCCCATTATTTATTAATTTAACAGCAGGGAGCTATACGGCTTACATTTGGAATTCCTCTTGTGAATATAGCGCCAATCTCTTCCTAATATTAGATTATCCACACTTTTTCACCCCAAATGAGGACGGAAAAAATGATGAATGGGAAATTAAAAACCTTGATTTATCCTATCCTGATGCTTTGATTAGTATTTTTGACCGTTATGGTAAATTACTAAAACAAATTCTCGCAAGTGGAGGAAGCTGGAATGGAACATTTAATGGTTTTAAATTACCCGCAGATGATTATTGGTTTACTATTCATTTAGAAAATGGAGAAATAATAAAAGGCCATTTCAGCCTAATACGATAAAGCCCGGGTTATTTTAACTAAAAAAAATAAAGGATTATACTCTTTTGCTTATTTCCAATAAAAACAAAATGTATAAAAAAAGCCATTCGAAAAGAATGGCTTTTTAATATAAAATAAATAAAATTAGATTTTGAATCTTTTTCTATCTGTTTCTGTCAAATATATTTTTCTTAAACGAATAGATTTTGGTGTAACCTCAACATATTCATCTTTTTGAATGTATTCTAACGCTTCTTCTAATGAGAAAATAATCGGAGGAATAATCCTTGCTTTTTCATCATTTCCAGAAGAACGTACATTCGATTGTTTTTTCTCTTTGGTTACGTTTACACACATATCATCTCCACGAGAATTTTCACCAATTACTTGACCTTCGTAAATTTCGGCATTTGGTTCAACAAAAAACTTACCCCGATCTTGCAATTTATCGATAGAATAAGGAATAGCTTTTCCTTTTTCCATAGAAATTAATGAACCTTTGTTACGTCCAGAAATCTCTCCTTTGTAAGGCTCATATCCTATAAAACGGTGTGCCATAATTGCTTCACCAGCAGTAGCAGTTAGCAATTGATTACGCAACCCAATGATTCCACGAGATGGAATATTGAATTTTATAATCATACGTTCCCCTTTCGTTTCCATACTCAACATTTCACCTTTGCGTAAAGTTACAAACTCTACCGCTCTACCAGAAAGACTTTCCGGTAAATCGATGGTTAATTCCTCGATAGGCTCACATTT
>CANFHF010000039.1 GCA_947446635.1 Flavobacteriaceae bacterium | reverse complement strand
TTTTCGCTTATCTCTCAAAGCGGGTGCAAAAGTAACTAACTCTTTTTTATCTGGCAAGAAAAAAATATTTTATTTTTTTTCCTAAAATACTTTTATCGAATTTTTAATTTTTTAGGAACGCTAAGATACAAATCCTACACTATTCCCAAAACTATTATCCAATTATTTTTTTACCTGATGCATAAGAACGTCTGCTGCAATGCGGATGCAAAAGTAGCGCGTTTATTCTGTTTTTAAACCACTTTTTTAAGCTTTTTTTTGTCTTTTTTTTAATACACTGAAATCGTGACCGTTGGATGAAAAAGTTTTTTGAAATCCCTTACAATAGCTATTAGAAATCTCCAAGTTGATGAAGCTAATATAGAGGAAAGCCTATAGCCAAATAGAATAAAATAAAAAAATTTAGAGGCCTTGTGGTGAATCGCCAAGCCTAGAATGTAACCTCAAATCAATCTACTTTGATTTTGCAGCTTTGGATACCCAAAAATCATTTAGGTCATTATAATCTACTGGATTTGCAGGGGGTTGATTTATCAGTTGCCCAGAATTGAATGCTCGAACTAATATAGTCTCTATAAGATAATCTTCGTTGACTTCGTATGGTGCATAAGGCGTTTTTAGATTGATATCAAACATCTTAGCCGTTATGTTAGACCAAAAGGCTTTCCATCCACTTTTGAGCGTCCTTACCAATTCATAAGTTGTCGTGCCTGTTTGTCTATGAATGAGCTTCACCAATATTTGTCCTTGTTTGCGAGAAAGTTTTTTGAGAGTGGCCTCAAATTCGTTAGTAAGATAACTCTCAACTATTTTAAAATATTTCTTTTTTTCTCTATTTGTCTTAAGGCTTGCCATACCTCTGTTTAAAATTGTCAATCGCTCGGAAGCTAATTTTGCATAAGGATAGGTTCTGTAAACTCGATTTCGAAGAAGCAAAAATTGTTTTTTAGCTTCCGGATCTAGTTTCTCCTTAGAAATTACAATTTCTTCTAACTGGATAGTATCATTAAGTATGGTATCATTTTCCGTGAGGACATACCCCATTTTAATGGTGTCTTTTTGGATGACCTGCGCCTTAAGCGTTATAGATATAAGTGTAAAAAACAATAAAAATCCAATAATTTTCATGAAGCATAAATTTTACACAAAATTATACATTATATATAGAAGTGTGATAGCAAATTTATAATTTAGCAAAAAATAAATTTATGAGTTCAAAATCAATATTAAAAAAGACATCCTTAACGTTTTTAGAGAACTATCTCAACAACGCTTCGCCAACAGGTTATGAAAGTAACGGGCAAAAACTTTGGATGGACTATTTAAAACCCTATGTAGATACCTTTATAACAGACACTTATGGATCTGCTGTAGGGATAATTAATCCAGATGCTCCTTACAAAGTCGTTATTGAAGGTCATGCTGATGAAATTTCCTGGTATGTAAACTACATCACTGATGATGGATTGATTTATGTCATTAGAAATGGGGGTTCCGACCACCAAATTGCTCCTTCCAAAAGAGTAAACATTCATACCAAAAAAGGAATTGTAAAAGGTGTTTTTGGATGGCCAGCCATTCATACTAGAAATCGAAGCAAGGAAGAACCTGCCAAAATTGATAATTTATTTATTGATATTGGTTGTTCTAAAAAAGAAGAAGTGGATGCGCTAGGGGTTCATGTAGGTTGCGTAATCACGTATCCAGATGAATTCATGGTGTTGAACGAAAATAAATTTGTATGTCGCGCCATTGATAATCGTATGGGTGGTTTTATGATTGCCGAGGTGGCTCGTTTACTGCATGAAAACAAGATTAAACTTCCTTTTGGATTATACATTACCAATTCCGTACAGGAAGAAGTGGGGCTTCGAGGAGCTGAAATGATTACCAAAACCATCAAACCCAATGTAGCCATCATAACCGATGTTTGCCATGACTCTACCACTCCAATGATTGAAAAGAAAATTGAGGGAGAAATAAAAATTGGGAGAGGTCCGGTAATTACCTACGCACCTGCCGTACAGAATAATTTGAGGGAACTTATTCTTACCACAGCCGAAAAACAAAAAATTCCATTCCAGCGATTGGCCTCTTCAAGGGTTACCGGAACTGATACCGATGCCTTTGCATACAGTAATGGCGGCGTGGCTTCGGCATTAATTTCATTGCCTTTAAGATACATGCATACGACAGTAGAAATGGTGCATCGTGAGGATGTGGAAAACGTGATAAAATTAATTTATGAGACGTTATTGAAGTTGGAAAATAACGAAACGTTTTCTTATTTCAAATAAATTTTAGGAGTTATTCGAATAAATCTTACTACTAAAAAACCGCAATTTCAATAAGAATTGCGGTTTTTTATTTAATTTATATCTTGTTTTTATTTAAGCTGCAAATAGGATAAAACGTTTTTTTCAATTCGCTCATAAATATTAGTGACATCCGCTTTTACGAACTTTTCACCCAGTATTTTTTCATACAATTCTATGTAACGCTCTGAAACGGTTTCGATATATTGATCCGTCATTTCCGGAATATGTTGCCCTTCAAGTCCCTGAAAATTATTCTCGATTAACCAACGACGAACAAACTCTTTAGACAATTGTTTTTGCTCTTCTCCCCTATCTTGTCTTTCCTGATATCCTTCTGAATAAAAATAACGGGAAGAATCAGGCGTATGTATTTCGTCAATAAGAACTATTATTCCATCTTTGGTTTTGCCAAATTCATACTTGGTATCGACCAAAATCAATCCTCGACTGGCAGCAATTTCAGTTCCTCTCTGAAATAATGCCAGAGTATAATTTTCCAAAACAATATAATCCTCTTCAGTAACAATTCCTTTCGACAAAATATCCTCACGCGAAATATCGGCATCATGTTCCCCATTATCTGCTTTTGTTGTTGGCGTAATTATAGGGGTTGGAAATTTGTCGTTTTCTTTCAATCCTTCTGGCATGGAAACTCCACAAATTTCTCTTTTACCCAAAGCGTATTCACGAGCCGCATGACCTGAAACATAACCCCGAATTACCATTTCAACCTTGAAAGGCTCGCACAAATAACCTACGGCCACATTAGGATCTGGTGTAGCAATTAACCAATTCGGAACGATATCTTGAGTCAGCTCCATAAATTTGGTAGCGATTTGATTTAAGATTTGACCTTTATAAGGGATTCCCTTAGGTAAAACCACATCGAAAGCAGATAGTCTATCGGTAGCTACCATTACCAAAAGTTCATCGTTGATATTATAAACCTCCCTTACTTTTCCTCTGTAAACTGATTTCTGATTGGGAAAATTAAAGTTTGTTGTGGTAATTGTATTCATTGTAATTATTCGTTATTATTTACTTGCTAAGTTTGTTATGCTGTGTTCGCGTGCAAAAATAGGTTGTTTCATAGAGATACACAAAGAAAACCTTAGGCTAACTAAAAGTTAAAAAGGTTTTATTGTTTATTTAAAAACCAAAATTATTGTTTTCTAATCTGTATTTTCAATTTGCTTATAGGCATCAATCACTTTTTTAACTAATCTGTGGCGAACAATATCTTTGTCATCTAGATAAATTATTCCAATGCCATCAACATCTTTCAAAACCAACAAAGCTTCTTTCAAACCTGAAATAGTTCGGCGGGGCAAATCAACTTGGCCTGGATCGCCAGTAATCATGAATTTAGCGCTTTTCCCCATGCGGGTCAAAAACATTTTCATTTGGGAATGGGTGGTGTTTTGAGCTTCGTCAAGAATCACAAAAGCATGATCTAATGTTCTTCCACGCATAAATGCTAAAGGCGCAATTTGGATAATTCCCTTCAAAATGTAATCTTCGAGTTTTTCATTGGGCAACATTTCACGCAAAGCATCATATAAAGGTTGCATATACGGATCTAGTTTTTCTTTCATATCCCCAGGAAGAAATCCTAGGTTTTCACCAGCCTCAACCGCAGGCCGCGTCAATATAATTCGCTTGACTTGTTTATCTTTCAAGGCTTTAACCGCCATAGCAACTCCAGTATATGTTTTTCCAGTACCGGCGGGGCCAACAGCAAAAACCATATCGTTTTTGTTCATTGTATCAACCAACAATTGCTGATTGGGCGTCATGGGTTTAATTATTTTTCCACCTACACCATGCACTAATATTTTATCATGACCAAAGGTTTTAGCATCCTCTTGTGCTGTGCTTTGAATTACCCTTTCAATAACATTATCATCAATGGTATTGTATCTTGTAAAATGAAGCATCAATCGGTTGAAGCGATTTTCAAATTCATCTAAGACTTCTTTTTCTCCAAAAGCCTTTAAAGTTGTTCCTCTAGCAACAATTTTTAATTTTGGATAATACCTTTTAATTATTTCAAGATGAGTGTCTTGAGCGCCCCAAAAATCTTTTGGAGCGATGTCTATGAGCTCGATGATTCTTTCGTTCAAATGGAATAGTTTTTAATTTATAAAAAATCAATGATAATTATTAGCTTTGCATCACTCAAATTTAATACGTTTTAAGTTCTGTTTGCTTTTTATTTATAAACAATTTTATGTCAATAATTACCCTTACTACCGATTACGGCTTGAAAGACCACTTTGTTGGCGCTTTGAAAGGGAAGATTTTATCAGAATACCCCGAAGCTTCCCTCGTCGATATTTCGCATGACATTGATCCATTCAACACATTTGAAGCGAGTTATATTATTGGGGCGGCGTATTCAAGCTTTCCGAAAGGGACTGTTCATCTTATCGGCGTGGATATGGAATTCAATAAAGAAAACCAACATATTGTCATACAATGGAACAATCATTATTTTATAGCTGCCGATAACGGCATTTTGAGTATGCTCACGCAAAAAATTGTTCCTCAAAAAATAGTTGCTATCAACATACACGATCGTTTGCCTAGCGACGCTACCGATTTAGATGTTTTCGTAAAGGTAGCCTGTCACATTGCCAAAGGCGGTTTGCTAAATGTGATTGGCAAGGAACTAAAGATTATTAAACAAGTAACAGACCTTCAGTCCGTTATTGCCGATGATGGGAATTCGATAAAAGGATATGTGATCTATATTGACCATTTTGGTAATGTGGTAACTAATATTTCAAAAAAACAGTTTTTGGAAGTAGCTAAAGGAAGATCCTATGAAATTGTATTGAGAACCAAAAACATCAAAACCATTCTACCCAATTACTCAGCGATTGCGAGCTCTGAAAAATACCCTATCAAAAATTACGAAGGCGAAAAATTGGCTATTTTCAACACAGCAGGCTTTCTAGAAATTGCTGTTTTCAGAAGTAACCCTTCTAAATTAGGTTCGGCAAATAGTTTATTAGGGTTAAATTACAGAGATGTTATAACCATAAAATTTGTTTGACTTTTTTCCGTTTAAAGTCAATATGCCTTTAAATTTTTAAAAAAAACATAAATGAAATCAATAGTATTTCGAGAAATAAATTCTTTTTTTGGTTCGCCTATCGGTTACTTGGTGATTACCGTTTTTCTGATTGGAAACGGTCTGTTTCTATGGGTTTTCGATGGAGAATATAATATTCTAAACAGCGGTTTTGCTGATTTGAGTCCGTTTTTTACTTTAGCTCCTTGGATTCTAATTTTCCTAATTCCGGCGGTAACCATGCGCAGTTTTTCGGATGAAAAAAAGCAAGGAACCTTGGAATTATTATTGACAAAACCCTTGAGTATTTGGCAAATCGTGACTGCTAAATTCTTAGGTTCGATGTTATTAATTGTTATGGCAATTATTCCGACTTTTATTTATATTAAAGTGATTTCAAGCCTCGGAATACCCGAAGGCAATATCGACATGGGCAGCACAATGGGCTCTTATTTTGGATTATTATTCTTGATTGCGACCTATTCCGCCATTGGAATCTTTACTTCTACCCTTTCCGAAAATCAAATTGTGGCTTTTATTATGGCTGTTTTTTTGTGTTTCTTTTTTTACTTTGGATTCGAAAGAGTTAGTATGATTTATCCTAATTCCCAAGGCATACTGTCCAGTTTTGGAATGCAAAATCATTTCAACAGCATGGGTCGCGGTGTTATAGACACTCGCGATAGTATTTATTTCGTTAGCATAACGGTCTTGTTCCTTTCATTTACGGTCTATAATCTAAAATCTATTAAATCGTAATGACTATTTCCAAAAAAAACAATATAAAATCCCTACTGCTAGTCATCTCCATTCTATTGGTTTTGAATCTAATCAGTAATTCGTATTTTCATCGTTTTGATTTAACCAAAGACAAAAGATACACGCTTTCTCCTACTTCCTTGACCATCATCAAGCAAGTTCAAAATCCATTGTCTATAAAAATCTACTTACAAGGCGATTTACCTTCAGAATTCAAAAGACTGCAAAGCGAAACTCAAGATTTATTCGAAGAATTTCAAGCCTATAACAAAAATATCATTTTCGAATTTGTCAATCCTTTGGAAAACAAAGACGAAAGTATGGACAACATCAAGGAATTGTACCGGAAAGGCCTCACGCCAATAAACATAACTGTTGATGATAGAGGAAAGCAGTCACAAGCTATGGTTTTTCCTTGGGCAATAGCCGTTTACAACAACAAGGAAGTCAACATTCCTTTGTTGAAAAACAGTATGGGAGCTTCGACTTCTCAAAAAGTGATTGGTTCGGTACAGCATTTAGAATACTCTATTGCCGATGCCATCAATAAAATCACAAAAGACAAGCAGAGAAAAGTTGCTGTTATCAAAGGAAATGGAGAACTTCAAGATGTTCAAATTGCAAAGTTTCTACTGCAAGTGCGCGAAAGTTACCACATTGGGCCCTTCACATTAGATTCGGTTGCTAAAAATCCTGTGGAAAGTTTAGAGGCTTTAGAAAAATATGACTTGGCAATTATTGCCAAACCGACTGAAACCTTCTCGGATGCCGAAAAACAAGTTTTAGACCAATTCATTATAAATGGTGGGAAAACAATTTGGCTCATTGACCAAGTTTCAGTAGAAATGGACAGTTTGTATAATGATGCTGGTGCTACATTGGCTTATCCACGGGATTTAAATTTGAATGATTTATTCTTTAAATACGGATTTCGAATCAATCCTGACTTGGTAAAAGACGAACGAGGAAGCCCTATAAAACTAGCTACTGGAGAACAAGGAAGTGCCACTCAATATCAGGAATTCAATTGGAAATTTGCACCTCAAATCTACCCCAACAGTTCACATCCAATTGTGAAAAACTTAGGTGGAATCAAGTTTGATTTTGCTAATCCTATTGACACTTTAAAAAATGAAATAAAGAAAATGGTGCTGTTGCAATCTTCCCCTTATTCAAAGAAAATAGGCTGCCCTATTGAAGTAAATTTAAATAGTGTTACCGAAGAAACTTCGCCAAACGATTATCTGAACAAGGGAAATATCCCAGTTTCTGTTTTACTAGAAGGAAGCTTTCATTCCGTATTTGAAAATCGGGTGTTAGCTTTTGAACAGAAAACATTTGAAGTAAGAGGAAAAGAGAGCAAAATGATTGTAATATCGGACGGAGATTTGATACGAAACCAATTGGATAAAAACTTCCAACCAGTTGAATTGGGATACGATCAACGTTCTGGTAACTTGTATGACAATAAAGACTTCCTGATAAATTGCGTCAATTATTTACTCGATGACAACGGACTTATTAACATTCGAAGTAAAGATCTTGATTTACCTTTATTGGATAAAGAAAAAGTTTACGACAGATATAGCCTTATACCCTTCCTAACTATCGGGCTTCCAATTCTAATTTTATTACTTTTTGGCATTGGCTTTACCTTCCTAAGAAAAAGAAAATACAGCCGCTAATGTTAATAAAAAAATTTAGAAAGTAAAATAGTTTACAATATATTTGTTGCAAGTATACCTTTTTAAAAAGACTGGAATTTATACCCAAAAAAATAAAAAACAACAGATGAAATTTATAGTATCGAGTTCGTACTTATTAAAACAATTACAAGTTTTAGGCAGTGTAATCAACAGTAGCAATACCTTACCTATTTTAGATAATTTTCTTTTTGAATTGGATCATAAAACATTAACGGTTTCTGCGTCTGATTTAGAAACCACAATGTCAGCTACTTTAGCTATCGATTCTACTAGCAAAGGAAGTGTTGCTGTACCTGCAAAATTGCTTTTAGAAATCCTAAAAACGTTTCCAGAACAACCTTTGACTTTCACTGTTGAAGAAAATAGTACGATAGAAATTAGTTCTAATTCTGGGAAATACGCTTTAGCATATGCTCCTGGTGAAGAATTCCCAAAATCAGTAAATTTGGATGAACCTTCAGTAACCTTGGTTCCTGCCGATGTTTTAGCAACAGCTATAAGCAAAACCATTTTTGCCGCAGGAAACGATGATTTACGTCCGGTAATGTCTGGAGTTTTCTTCCAGTTTTCACCACAAGGTTTGACCTTTGTTGCTACTGATGCTCATAAATTAGTAAAATACGCACGCACTGATGTAATAGCATCTCAAGTAGCTGATTTTATTATGCCGAAGAAACCTTTGACAATTTTGAAGAATATTCTTGGTGCTTCGGATGCGGAAGTAAAAATTGAATACAACGATTCGAATGCTACTTTTTCATTTGATAATTATGTTTTAATGTGCCGTTTGATTGATGGAAAATATCCGAATTACGAAGCGGTTATTCCAAAAGAAAATCCAAATAAGTTAATGATTGACCGTTCTCAATTCTTGAGTTCTGTACGTCGAGTGGCGATTTTCTCCAACAAAACTACCCACCAAATTCGTTTGAAAATTGCCGGTGCCGAATTGAATATTTCTGCAGAAGATATTGATTACTCTAACAAAGCCGAAGAGCGATTGACCTGTGATTATCAAGGGGATGATATGCAAATTGGATACAACTCCCGTTTCCTTACCGAGATGTTGACCAATCTACAATCTGATATGATTATGCTTGAAATGTCTTTGCCTAATAGAGCTGGAATCCTAACTCCAGTTGATGGATTAGAAGATGGCGAAACAGTAACGATGCTTGTAATGCCCGTAATGCTAAACAATTAATTTAGTATTTTCAGTTTTTTATAAAAACGCTATTAACTCGACCTATTTTATATTTATCCTGCCGCAACTTCTTCGAAGTTGCGGCTTTTTTTCTCGCGTAGCGCCAAAATAGGAATGCTAGACGTGTTGGCAAATTTTTCGGTTAAACTCGGTTTGAAAAGCTCTACAAAAAAGTTTCTTTTATAAGCAAGCATGACTAAGAGGTCTATTTCTTTGAATAAAATAAAATCAATAATGGTTTCTTTTATCTCATCACTAGGAATGACTGAAAAAATAACGGGTTCCTTAGCAAATTCTGTGTCCCATTTTTTTATCGTGGTTTCGGAAACATCCGATGTACTGGTTTTTACATATAGACATCGTACTTGGGCATTCATTTTTTTAGCAATGGTGATTACCTCTTTAAGTGCTTTTTTGTCTTTCGTTCTGTAACGGGTGGTAAAACCTATGGTTTTTATTTTTTTAAATTTTGCCTCCAAAGGAACGCTTAACATGGGAACATCAATGGCATTAATAACTGAACCGGTATTCGTTCCCAAGAAAAAAGTTCCCCATCCCGTTTCGCCAGCTGTACCCATTACTACAAAATCTATTTTATCTTCCTTGATCACTTTTTTGATGTTGTAAATTAAATCGCCATCCATCAAACGGTGGCTCATTTTTATTTTATCTAGATTTTGTTCTTCAGCGATAGCTCGAAGCTTGGGAATTTCATCCTTAAACGCATCAAATTGGGATAATTGAAGGGAGTCAAAAATAACGTTATAATTTTCTGGAAAATATTGGTTATCATATATAGGCAAGTCAAAGGTGTGTAATAAAATGAGTTCGCCTTGTACTATTTTAGCAAATTCTAAAGCGTGTATAAAAGCATTAGTGGCTGCCGGGGAAAAATCTGTGGGAAACAAAATCTTTTTCATTTGAGTACGATTTAAAGTTGATTCACCATAAAGATACGTAAAAATATAAAATATAAAAATTTAATTATCAGTTATTTACGACCCATACTGGCAAGTAGTAGCATCCCTTCATTTTGTAAAAAAGATACTCGTTTAGATTTACTAACTTTGCAGCCAAGAACACAAAAATATGTTATACAACGATTCCATAGTAGCCCTAGCAACTCCTTCGGGGGCAGGGGCCATAGCCGTCATTCGGATTTCTGGCGAACGAGCCATCGCTATTGGGAATTCCGTTTTTAAATCCATAAAAGGCAAGGATTTGACCCAACAAAAATCCCACACCTTGCATTTGGGACATATTATCGACGATCAAAAAACGTTGGATGAAGTGCTAGTTTCCATTTTCAAAGGACCTCACTCTTACACTGGCGAAAACACTATCGAAATTTCCTGTCACGGTTCAACTTATATCCAACAACAAATCATCCAACTATTGCTTCGAAAAGGCTGCCGAATGGCAAACCCAGGAGAATTTACCCTGAGAGCCTTTTTAAACGGCAAACTCGATTTATCCCAAGCCGAAGCTGTTGCCGATTTAATCTCATCGGATAACGAAGCCTCACACCAAATTGCGATGCAACAAATGCGTGGGGGGTTCTCTAACGAAATAGCCAAGCTACGCGAAGAATTATTAAACTTTGCCTCGCTCATCGAACTCGAGCTCGACTTTGCCGAGGAAGATGTAGAATTTGCTGACAGAACCCAATTTCATGAATTGCTCCATAGAATAGAATTCGTTTTGAAACGCTTGATTGATTCCTTTGCCGTGGGCAATGTCATCAAAAACGGCATTCCTGTGGCGATTGTAGGGAAACCCAACGTGGGGAAATCCACTTTATTGAATGCCTTGTTGAACGAAGAACGCGCCATTGTTTCTCCAATTGCGGGAACGACTCGCGATACTATCGAAGACGAATTGGTTATTGGCGGTATTGGCTTTCGATTCATAGATACCGCCGGAATTCGCGAAACCGAAGATGTGGTGGAAAGCATCGGGATTCGGAAGACTTTCGAAAAAATTGAACAGGCACAGGTAGTTTTATTTTTAATTGATAGTTTACAATTGATAATGGATAATGAAAACAGTGTGAAAATTCAAATTGAAAAAATTCGAAATCAATTTCCACTTAAACCATTAATTGTGGTGACGAATAAAATTGACAAATTAGATTCGAAACAGCGAAAGCAATTTAACAACCAATTATCAATTATCAATTATCAATTATTGATTGAGATTTCAGCCAAAAACAAAACAGGAATTGAGGAACTCAAAAACCAATTGCTCTCCTTTGTCAATACTGGAGCGTTACGCAATAACGAAACCATTGTCACCAACACCAGACATTACGACTCTTTACTCAAAGCCCTGGAGGAAATCCAAAAAGTGAAATACGGACTCGAAACCATGCTCTCCAGCGACTTAATGGCAATTGACATCAAGGAAGCCTTGTACCATTTTGGGATGATTACAGGCCAAGTGACGAATGACGAATTACTGGGAAACATCTTTGCCAATTTCTGTATCGGAAAGTAATTATCCTTCTTTTATTTTCTAACTACTGCTTTCAGAATATAGTCCAACTATTTTTACAACTTAGGACAACTACTTGCGTATTTCAATAAAATTGACCTTATTTGTCAAAAAAAAATCAGATGCTTAGATCCTAAATTTAGCCGTTACCAACGCATTGCCCTAAATAGCATTATTCAAGCTATTGGAAATAAACAAAAAAGCATCATTTTAGGGATGGAATTGAAATTGGAAAAACATATCCTGCTTTTAAAAGTATGCATAGTCTTTAGAAAAGTGACACAACTAAATGAATCCTATTTCCTACCAAAAGAAATACTTTGATTCCTGTCTTATCTCATTTAAGTGAGAGATCTTTCTTTTAACCATTGGTTAGCCAATGTACCGACTAGGGCAAAAAAAACACCATTATCTAAAATGATAATGGTGTTTTAATTATTTATTGAATTTATTTAAGGTACTAAATCTCCAGATATGAAAAAAGTATTTAAATAAGGACAAAGTACAGTTATTGTTGAGCCCTGACCATTAGAATTTAATGATTTTTTAGTTAATTTAGTAGCACTACCTATAATGGTAACCTTACCTGTTCCTAATTGGGTTATAAAACAATGAAAACCAACTGACAATCCTGTATTAATAGTTAAATCAACATCACTGAATGCTGTAAAATTAATTATTTTACCATTATCTGACTCTTGCAAAGTATAACTTGTAGTTTGGGTATTTACGCCTGTTAAACTTTTTTGGTCTACATAATACTTAGTAGCGGCGTCTTGATCTAAAGTAGGATCTTTAACTCCTGTCAATTTATTTGCTCCTAAAGCTACATCTGCACTAGCAGCTCCAAATCCACTTAATGGAATGTTAGTTTTGTCCAGTTTTCCATTAGTTACTGCACTGGCTTTAATCTCTGCTGTATCTACAGCATCATCTGCAAGTTTAGCATTAGTGACTGCATTATC
>CANFHF010000038.1 GCA_947446635.1 Flavobacteriaceae bacterium | reverse complement strand
TACCACTTACAGTTCCCGAATTTGGTGCCGCAGTAACAGTAACTGTTCGTGTAGCTGTAGCATTAGCACAACCTCCTAAACCTGTTACGGTATAAGTAATGGTTGAAGTTCCCGCTGCCACTGGAGTGATAACTCCTGTTGATGGGATTATAGTGGCTTTGGCTGTGTCTGCAGATGTCCATGTTCCTCCTGAAGCTCCATTTGATGTAAATGTAGTTGTTCCGTTAGAACATAGGGCTTGTGTACCACTTACAGTTCCAGCATTTGGTGCAGCAGTAACAGTCAATACAGCATCAGTTGGTGAATTTAAAGTTCCATTAATAACTACTTTATAAGAAGTTCCTGTATCTGGAGAAGTTAATGTTTTTGTGATTATTAAAATATTAGTATTGTAACCTGAATAAATATCGATAGCATTAGTATTAGTTATTTCTTCCCAAGACGAAGTAGGTGTTATTTTAAAGTACCAAACATAAGTAGGTGATTCCTCAGTAGTAGTTACAGTGATACTTGCCGTTGAACCGGTAGTACTACAAATACTAAGTGTGGATGGAATTGTTGCAGTCTGAGAAAAACCTTCAATTGAAAAAAAAAGGAGAAGAATACTGGAAAAAAAAAGGGTTGCTTTCATAAAATTTAAACTTATAAAATAGGGGCTTTTTTATATGTATATTACTTTTATTTGTAAAAAATATTTTTAACCCTTATGTTTGTTTTGTTATTAATAAATAGTTAATCTTTTAAGCAGCGAATAGAGAAACCGTATCTCTTATTATTATAAGTTGAACAATTAGATAATCCAAGACTTCTACACCACGCATATGAATTATCATCCGCTTCAGAGGAAGTCCACCAATACGCGATGCGAAATTCATGAAAAAATAATCCGCTAGAGCTCCGAAAACCTACAGGAACGGCTGTGAATTTTGATTTGTTAAGCATCTTAGTAAGCACATCTGGATTTTCATCTGGATGTAAATCCGTATAACTTGTTATAAGCGGTGCCCAATTATCTACATTACTTCCACTTATATCAATCATTTTTAAGGCCGCATTAGTACCTAAAGTATTAATTAATACCTCCCATTCTGATTTGGCAGGCACATGCCAACCTTCAGGAGCTAATCCTTTACGATTAACCACCGCATACCAATTGTATAACTTACCATAAATAGAATCATTGGCTGAATCACGATTATAGGAACACCAAGCTGCGACTTGATCCTTGGCAGCTTTGGCCCATTCTTCATCAGTCTGAGCTTCATTAATTAGGGTTCCATTATTGTATTGTGTAACATTAAGGTTAGTTTTTGTCCAAGTTTGTTTTCCGATTGTTACCGCAGGATAAACATTACCATCAATATCGGAAACACTTGAAGTAACAACAGCGTCAGTTTTTGTACAACCAATGAATAAAACCAATACTAGTGCAAAAAATATATTTTTCATAATCTTATAAATTTTTACAAATATATAAATATAAATATAACTTCTTTAAAATGGAATATAAAATTTAAAAAGCAGGAAGAAAAATCGCATAAGTCATATTATTACTAGAAAAAGTTGGATTAAAGATGATATTAACAATTAAATCCAACGTCGGTTTATCAGGACTAGGCATTACACTAAATTACTATTCTAAAGCTGCCAAATATCGTTCGGCATCCAAAGCCGCCATACAACCCGTTCCTGCAGCCGTAATCGCTTGACGGTAGACATGATCTGCGGCATCACCGGCTACAAAAACACCTTTAACATTTGTTTTTGAAGTTCCTGGAACATTGACAATATAGCCAGTTTCATCAAGGGTTAGAAAGTCCTTAAAAATATCCGTATTGGGTTTATGGCCTATAGCCACGAAGAAACCGGTGGCAGAAATGTCAAATACTTCAGCTGTGGTTTTATTCTTGGCCTTTACACCTGTAACCACTTGTTCGTCCCCTAAAACTTCTACAGTATCATGATTCATTAAAATAGTAATATTATCAGTTTTGCGAACTCTAGCCTCCATGATTTTTGAAGCACGGAATTTTTCACTTCGCACCAACATGGTTACTTTTTTACAAAGCTTAGACAAATAATGCGCTTCTTCGCAGGCAGAATCTCCAGCGCCTACAATAACTACTTCTTGGTTTCTGTAGAAAAAACCGTCACAAACAGCGCAGGCCGAAACTCCTCCACCCATTTTTAAATAATGCTGTTCTGAGGGTAATCCTAAATACTTAGCCGTGGCTCCTGTCGAAATAATTACCGTTTCACAATGCAATTCGATGGTGTCATTAATCCAAACTTTATGAATATCACCACTAAAATCTACTTTGGTTGCCCAACCATCACGCACATCCGTACCAAAACGCTGTGCTTGAGCTTGCAGTTGCACCATCATTTCCGGACCTGTCACTCCGTCAACGTAACCTGGAAAATTCTCCACTTCGTTGGTCGTTGTCAGTTGTCCTCCGGGCTGCATCCCTTGGTATAAAACAGGATTCATATTGGCCCTTGCGGCATAAATTCCAGCGGTATATCCTGCGGGTCCAGAGCCTATTATAAGACATTTTATTTTTTCGATTGTATTAGACATAGTATGTGTAAATTATATTTTTATAGTACAAAAATAAGGGATAATTGCTAAATTACAGAACCTAAAGAATCATTTTTTATATTCTATAATAAGAAAATCCCTTCTGCCAAAACAGAAAGGATTTGTTGGTCGGGGTGGCAGGATTCGAACCTGCGGCCTCCTGCTCCCAAAGCAGGCGCGATAACCGAGCTACGCTACACCCCGAAATCGGTTGCAAATATAGCACAATTTATTGGTTAACCAAAAATATTTTACAGACATTTCAGAACTCTAGTTTGGTCAAAAAAAAATTACTTTCTGATTAAAAATATTAAAAAAAAACTGCCAAAATACTAAATAGCATCTTGGCAGTAAAAAATATTTTTTAGAGTTTTTATTAGACTTTATAAGCTTTTATAGCGAAAAACCAAAAGTTAAATATACATTATCAGATTCTGGATTTACAGTCAATGCTGCGTTAACAGGTAAGCTGAAGGAATCTGTAATTTTAATTTCTTTAGCGGCAGTAAGTCCTAAGTTAATAAAACCGGAACCGTCTGTACTGTACCATGGTGAAGTTGCGCGATCAAAAATTACAGCACCTGCATGTGCACCAAAATCAATATCACCCACTTTTTTGCTATAGCTCAATTCTACATAAGAACTATAAGCTTGGGTATCACCAATTTTATCTGCATTTCCGGCAACATTAGCAAATACACTCAATCCAAAAGCGCCTTTGGTATAAGTAGCTCCTAATTCTAATATATGTGAATTATATTGTAAAAAACTTGTTTCTGATGAAGGATTGTGATAATCCGTCAACACAAAAGACAAAGACTCTGTAGGAGCGTAAGTAACATAGGTGTCAATTTCTTGCGCATAAGATTTATTTAAAGTACTGTATGAATCATCATCTGATAGAATCATACCTTCTATAACGGGTGAAGTTGAGAATGCTCCCCAGGTACCAAATGTAAATTTACCAGTAGCATATTCTATAGAGGGTTGAATGCTTGATGCATCTCCGCCTAGATTTTGACCTCTCCAGATGTAACGGGATTGAAAATCAGCCCCAAGGCTTAAACTACTTGAACTTGGTACATCTTGTGCAAATGTGAATGAACTTGTTAGCGCTAAGGCTAAAACGGCAATTACTTTTTTCATGTTTAATTTGGTTTTCATTATTAATTTAATTTTGTTTTTTTGATTCGAACCCTATTAATTAACGAATAAAATTCTTTTTCAATTGCGAATCTATTAACTTTTCCCAATAATCAAGAATAAAAACTAATTTATTTTATGCTTTTTCGTGCGAATTACGAATATTAAAAATACATTTCAAAATATAATACATTCTGTATTTTTAACGGAAAATTTTGTAAAATTCATAATTCTATTTTTTCAGTACAGCCCCAAAAAAATTACAAAAATCAAATCAAACAGCAGTATAATATCTAATTCCTATCGTTTTAAACTTCTTTTTGAGTTAAAACCCACTAAAAAAAGGGGTGGTTTTGTTATTTGTCTTTTTTTTTATGATTATTACTAGTCCATTTTTAAATATCGTGAGAACTCGTAATAAAACATTACTCAATGATAAGTGATTTCATATTCATAAATTCCTTGATTCCAATTTCAGACAATTCTCTTCCGTAACCTGATTTTTTAATCCCTCCAAAGGGAATTCTTGAATGAGACCGCACCAAGGAATTGACAAAAACATTTCCAGCTTCTAATTGCCTGGCCAATAGATAGGCATTTTCTCTGTCCTGGGTCCAAATAGCTGAAGCCAATCCATAGCGATGATTATTAGCAATGGCAATAGAATCATTTTCATCTTTGGCTCTGATAATGGTTGCCAAAGGACCAAAGGTTTCTTCTTGAAAAGCTACATTATTAGAATCTACAAAATCAATCAAGGTGGGTTGGAAATTAGTTCCATCCTGCTCCCCTCCTACCACTAATTTAGCGCCTTGTTGCAGGGATTTTTCTAATTGTCGACTTAGATTTTCAGCCAAATCCAATCGTGCCAAAGGCCCCATATTCATTCCAGCTTGCAATGGATTTCCTTGTTTTAATGCATTGATTTTTTGAGCAAAAAGTGCCGAAAATTCATCGGCTACTTTCTCAGTAACGATAAAACGTTTGGCACAAATACAGGCTTGACCCGCATTAAGCATTCTGGATTGCGTGGCTACTGTTGCCGCTTTTTCGAGATCGGCATCGTTCAAAATAATAAAAGCATCCGAACCACCCAACTCCATTACTGATTTTTTAATATGTTTTCCAGCCAAGGAAGCCACTGACGAACCTGCCATTTCACTTCCCGTCAAGGTAACTCCACAGACAATATCAGACGCAATCACGCTTTCGACTTGAGGTATATCGATAGTTATTTGTTGGAAAACACCTTTAGGAAAACCGGCTTCCAAAAAAGCATTTTCGATAGCCTTGGCACAGCCAATCGTATTTGGCGCGTGCTTTAATACCGAAACATTCCCTCCCATAATGGCCGGTGCAGCATAACGCAATACCTGCCAAAAAGGATAATTCCAAGGCATAATCGCAAAAACAGCACCCATCGGATCATAAACCGACATACTTTTGAAAGGGGTTTCATAATGCTCATCCTGTAACAT
This sequence comes from Flavobacteriaceae bacterium, assembly GCA_947446635.1. GTDB lineage: Bacteria > Bacteroidota > Bacteroidia > Flavobacteriales > Flavobacteriaceae > Flavobacterium. The sequence continues at coordinate 7,348 of CANFHF010000038.1, read as the reverse complement.
TTTTTGTGCATTTTCTGCATAAAAATCACAATTCGCAGCACATTTTTCCACTTCCGCTATTCCTTCAGATAGGATTTTACCCATTTCATTAGTAATGAGTAAGCCCAACTCCTCTTTCTTTTCTCGGAGAATGTCGGCTAGTTTTTTCATTTTATCCCCTCGCTCCTGAAAAGAAGTATGACGCCAATTCTTGAAAGCACTTTCCGCTAATTCTAATTTTTTTCTCAATTGGGCATTGGTCAACACCTCATGCTCTGCCATAAGTTCTTTGGAAAAAGGGTTGATGGATTGAAATATCATTTAAAAAATTTAGAATGTTTGTAAGTTTGATTTAAAACGGTTCCCATTTTCCGACTTTGGTAGAGAAGCAAACTGAATGTTATTATTCACTAATGGTTCTCACTTAATTTGGTACTTGGATCCAAAGGCCAATACATCAACACCGAACAATTGCCACTTCGAGGGTCGTCTAAATAATCGAATAAGGGTTCCACGAGAATAAAGCCGCATTTGGTTTGAGCCGTAACCGTTGGATCAACAATTTCGCCTTTTATCAATTTATCACAATATTCGGCTATGGTCATTTGGTCTTTTACTTTATCGAATCCAATAGGCATTCCCGCAGTCATTTGCCCTAAACAGCCCAATTTTTTGGCAACTTCCTGCCGTTCGTTATAAATTTCCCTACCAATTCCTTTGCCTTGATAATCGGGATGAACCGACACATCTAATCCATAAATCCAATCTGCTTTAGGGTCGTGAGTACCCAACCACAAATCATCAGAAATCTCCAAGAACGTATGATGCCCTTTATGGTAATTTTGACGTAAAGTGGTGCAGGAAGCGATCACTCTATCGCCATCCAAAACAATAAATTGACCTTCTGGAAAAACAACTAAATGTTTTAAATATTTTTCCCTAGTAATCAGTTCTTCATCAGACAAAGTTGGAAAAACAATTTTCTGCAATTCTGCTTGTTGATTAGCATATTCTGGAGAAGGCGTTTGTATAACGTATTTCCCTAAAATTTCTTTTTTCATAATTTGATGTTTAATCTATTATACCTGACAGGTATTTATTTAAGACATATTTCCGTAACTTATTAATTTCAATTCCAAGTATTCTTTAAGTCCTTCGGCACCGGATTCGTGGCCAATCCCACTGCTTTTCCAGCCTGAAAATGGCAATTCCGTTCCATGGGCAGCCCATTCATTAATTCCCACCATTCCAAATTCTAAATTTTCCGCATAGAAATTGGCCGTTTTAATATGGTTGGTAAACACGTAAGACGCCAAACCATATTCGGTATCATTAGCCCATTCCAAAACTTGTTCTTTGGTTTCGAAAGGAATCACAATCATCAAAGGTCCAAAGATTTCCGTTTTGATAAAAGTTTGATTTTGTCTGGCTTCAATTAAAGCAGGATGAACAAAAAATCCTTTTTCAGAAGCTTCTCCTCCAATATGAACTATAGCCCCCTCGCTTTTTGCTTTTTCAATCATCGCTAAGGAATGTACTTGTTGTCGTTTATTAATTAAGGGCCCTATAAAATCAATATCACCCCCGTTTACGCCTGTTTTTATTATAGAAATATCCTCTTTGACAACCGATACAAAGTGGTTAAAAATAGTAGCGTGTACATAAAAACGTTGCGGAGCGACACATACCTGACCACAATTTCTTAGTTTGGCAACCAAAGCCTGTTTTGCAATCGCTTCAACATCCACGTCTTTTTCGATAATAACCGGAGCGTTTCCTCCTAATTCAAGCGACAATTTAGTCGATGTTTTGGATGCGCCATCCATCAATATTTTACCTACTCGAGTACTTCCCGTAAAACTTATTTTTTTCAACAACGGATTTTCAATCATCTCCGTTCCGGTAGAAACCGGTTCTGTATTAATTAAATTAAAAACACCTTTTGGGATTCCACTTTCATGTAACGCTTTTGCCATATTAAAACTAGAAAGTGGAGTAAACTCTGAACCTCTCATGACTACCGTGCAACCTGCCGCCAAAGCGGCAGCAACTGCTCTTGCAGGATTATAAGCTGGGAAATTCCAGGCCGTAATCACACCGACAACTCCTAATGGCTGGTAAATCACCATCGAACGTTTGTCGATTCTGCTGGACGGAATAACCCTTCCATAACTGCGTTTTCCTTCCTCGGCAAACCATTCAAAAAGGTTGGCAGAAACTTGCCATTCGCCACGAGACTCTAGCATTGGCTTTCCCGTTTCTAGCGAAGTTTCTTTAGCGAAAGCCTCGACATTAGCGCGTATATAATCCGCTGTTTTTTTCAGAAATTCGGCCCTGAAATAAGGTGTCGTGTTTTTCCAATCTTTGAAAGAAGCATTGGCTGCGATAATCGACAACTTACAATCAGCGACATCGCCGAAAGGTACTTTGTCTAGTATTTCTTCAGTAGCCGGACTTTGCAAATCCCAGGTGGCACCGTCAATTGCGTCACACCATTCTCCGTTTATATATTGTTTTCTCATTAGAGTATTTCGTTTATCGTTTCTTCTAAAATCGTCAAGCCTTTTTCCAATATTTCGTCTTCAATAAATAAAGGACTTAATATTCTGATGCAATTCCCGTAGGTTCCAGAAGTGATGATAATCAATCCTTTTTCTAAACATTTATTTACAATAACTTTTGCGATATCTCCATCCGGAAGCCCTGTGTTTGGATTCGAAAATTCAATGGCCAACATCGCTCCCAACCCTCGAACATCTGTAATGTTTTTTGGATATTTTGCCTGTAATTGGTTGAATTTTTCGAGAACTATTTTGCCCACTTTTTCACCAGCCGCATTTATATTGTTTTTTTGCATATAATTAATGCTTGCCAACGAAGCCACGCAACTCAAAGGCCCACCAAGATAAGTTCCGCCGATAAGTCCCGGTTTTATGGCATCCATAATTTCTTGTTTGCCTATGACAGCGCCAATTGGCATGCCGCCTCCCATAGATTTTGCCCAAGTGGACAAATCTGGTATTACTCCATAATGCTCATAGGCCGCCCATTTTCCGGTACGACCAAAACCGGATTGGACCTCATCAAAAATTAAGAAAATATTATTTTCGGTACAGAATTTACGTAAATACTGAACGTATTTTTTGGTAGCAACGGTAAAACCGCCTTCGCCTTGAACCAATTCCATTATAACGGCTGCTGTTTGAGTTATCGAAACCGTTGACGAAAAAGTTTTGTGTAACTTCATAATCATCAAATCATCGAACTCATCCTGAGTCATTATAGCGTTCATACTTGGTTTGTAATACGGATATTCCAATCTATAAACTTCTGGTGCATATGGTCCAGCACCTTCTTTGTACTTAACGTTTGATGTCAAGGTCATGGCCATCATGGTACGTCCATGAAACGACCCATCATAGCATATAACGCCCGATTTTCCGGTTACGGCACGCGCAATTTTAATGGCATTTTCAACTGACTCCGCACCCGATAAAGTCAACATTGCCTTAGTTGCTGTACCATGTGGCAATATTTCGCACAACTTTTCGGTTAATTCTATGTACTGCTCATAAACAGAAACGTTAAAGGAGGCATGAATGAATTTATCGGCTTGATTTTTAATAGCCTCAATAATTTCAGGCACACCATGTCCCACATTATTTACACCAATTCCACCGGCAAAATCAATTAATTCTCTACCATCGGCATCAATGATTATGGCGCCTTTAGCGGATTGAATGCTGGAGGGGTTGAAAATTCCCAAAGCGTTTGGAACACTTTTTTTTCTTCTTTCGTATAATGTATCGGTCTTATTCATTTTGCTTGCTTGATAATTTGGCTAATTCTAAATCAGGTTGTGCGAATTTGTATATTTTCATGTACATATTGGTTTTGGTATCAAAAACACCTTCCAAAGTGTGAATTTCTTCTGCAATAAAATCGTTCAAATGTTCCATATCTCGGCACATTACATTCGTCTCAATGTCATAATCCCCAGAAACTGATGCCAAAAAACTAATTTCGGGTAACTTGGTTAATGAGGACAAAATTGAATTCAAATGTGATTTGGGTTTTACTGAAATTAATATACTCGCATAAGCATTGAATCCAATCTTATTTGGGTCAATTCTACCAATGATTTTCAGCGTTCCGTCTTCAACCAAATTGATGTACCGGTGGCGAATTGTGCTCACTGCCACGTTAATTTCTTTCGAAATTTCGGTAAACGACATTCTACCGTCCTTTTGGAGAAGTTTCAATATTTGGTAATCTAAATCGTCGTCTAATGCGCTCATTTTTAAAAGTTTTTGGTCTTGGATCTTGGATTTATTATAATCCCTAGCAGCTAATTCCCAATACTTAATTTGTATTTTAATTCTCCATTGATCCAAGTTTCGTTGGCTTCAACGGAAGATACATTTTCTAGTTCAAACGGATTCATATTCAAAACAATAAAGTCAGCATATTTCCCTTTAGAAAGGCTTCCTTTTAAGTGTTCCAAATTATCCGCAACGGCACTCCCAAAAGTATAGGCATGTAACGCCTGCTCGAAAGTAATTTTTTGGCTTTCGCCAATAACAAAGCCATCCAAAGCCTTTCGTGTTACCGCCGTTTGCATATTAACCCAAGGATTTATTTCTTTCACCACGGGACCGTCGGTGGATAAAGCCAAATTTATTCCATTATCTAAAACGGTTTTGCACGGATAAACCACCTCCAATAATTCATCCGACAAAGTGCTTTTGAAATTAGTAGCCAATTCATAAATGAAAATCGGTTGCATGGCGGCGGTCATATTCATTTGCTTGAAATCCTTTATGTTTTCATTGGATAAAAATCCAACGTGTTCAATCCTATGTCGTAAAGTGTTGTCAATTTTAAATAAATCGCGATACACTTTTAAAGTCAAATCAACTGCCTGATGTCCGATAGCATGTGTCGCCACGGAGAATCCTTTGTCAACCGCTTCTTTTGCCGTTTGATAAAAGGTGTCGTAATCCAATCGTAAAACGCCCTTGTACCCATCGGTATTTTTATAAGGAACGTTAATTGCTGCGGTTGCTGAACTTAAGCCACCATCCGAAAAGAACTTCACAGTTTTTATTTGCAAAAAATCCGACTCATATTGTTCCGGCAAAACCTGAATTTTATCACTTCCGTCAGGAATTCGAAGTGGAAAAACATTCATTCTCACTTTTAACAACCCTTCTTGATCTAACTTAATATAGGCCGCCAGTAAATCTTCATTCGCAGCTGGATCAGTAGCGCTTGTTATTCCGAGACTCAACAAGTAATTGTGCGCTTCGAGAATCATATTTTTATACTCTTCGAAAGTAAATGGCGGTATGTTATTCATAATCAATCCCAATGCCCTTTCGGTAAAAATGCCCTGTAAACTGCCGTCTTGATTTTTGCGAATTTCTCCGCCAAAAGGAACTTCCGTAGTTTCATCAACTTTAGAAATTGCCATGGCTTTAGAATTGGAGATTCCAATATGAGCACAAGTTCGAATTACAAAAACAGGTCGGTCTGAAATAATGGCGTCCAAATCTTCTTTTGTTGGCAACCGTTTTTCCTCGAGTACCATTTCATTAATACCACGAGCCAAAATCCATTCTGAATTTGGATTTTTATTGGCGAATTCCTTTAATTTTCTTTGGAACTCCACTATAGATTTTACACCACGAACATCCAACATATAGGTTCTAAGATGACCGATTTTCCACACATGAATGTGGGAATCATTTAATCCTGGAATGATTGTTTGTCCTTGAAAATCAACTTCATTAGAAAAAGAGGTAAATTGATTTCTCAAATCTAATTCGGTTCCGACAGCTTCAATTATCCCTAAATTATTTATAACCATCGATTCCGCTTTGGGTAAAGCGGAATCGATGGTTATAATATTGGCATTATAAAATAGTCTTAATGTCATAAAGTTGAATGTCGTAAAGTCATAAATTCGAATGTCTGTTTTCCTTCTGGACTTTAAGACATTCGCCATTTGACTAATTTATATTCTTTCATTTAAAACCTCTTGAATGGCGTTTTCAATAACGTCCATTCCTTCGTTCAATTGTTCATCAGTGATTACAATTGGTGGTAAGAATCGGATACAATTCGTATACAATCCTGCTCTAATTAAAATCAACCCATTCGAAACTGCTTTTTTGATTACCGCCATGGCAAAATCCATATCTGGTTCTTTGGTATTTCTGTCTTTTACAAATTCCACCACAAGCATGGCTCCCAATCCACGGATATCTCCAATGCAATCGAATTTTTCTTTCATTACCGATAAACGGCTTGTAATAATGTTGCCAACATGGGTGGCTTTAGCTAAAAATTCAGGGGTATTAATTTCTTTTACGGTTGCATGGGCAGCAACAACGGCAAGCGGACTTCCAGAATAAGTTCCCCCCACACCACCTAAATGTGGTGCATCCATAATTTCAGCTTTCCCTGTTGTAGCGCTTATAGGCATTCCTGAACCAATTGATTTCGCCATAGTAACGATATCTGGAATAACACCACTGTGTTCGATGGCAAGGAATTTCCCTGTTCGGCCTGCACCCGATTGCACCTCATCAGCAATAAAAACAATACCGTGCTCATCGCACACTTTTCTTATTTTCTCCAGAAAACGCTTTGGAACGGGAATAAATCCACCTTCCCCTTGAACGGGTTCTATAATAATAGCGGCTACTGCAGAAGGATCTACATGCGAAATTAAATTTTGGTCAAACCGTTCAATACAAAAATCAATGTATTCGTCATCGGTCATCGTATTGGGTTTTCTATACAAATTTGGGGATAGAAAACGATAAATATCTGGTGCGAAAGTTCCAAATCCTTTTTTGAATAAACCATATTTGCTAGTCAAACTCAACGTAAGCATGGTTCTACCATGATAGGCACCTTCAAAACAAATTACAGCCGGTCTTTTGGTATAATATTTAGCCACCGAAATAGCGTTTTCAACCGCTTCTGAACCCGAACAAGACAACAAAGTCTTTTTAGGAAAATTACCCGGTGTAATCGCGTTCAACATTTCGGAAAATTCTAAATACGGCTCGAAAGTCGTAACTAATGCTCCCGTATGTATGTATTTATCTAATTGTTCCTTAATGGCATCCACAACGACTTTAGGCCGATGTCCTAAATTTACCATTCCAATTCCACCAGCAAAATCGATTAGTTGATTTCCATCTACATCCCACACCAAAGCTCCTTCGGCTTTTTCTACCACAACCTCAGTAGATTTTCCTAAACCAGCCGGTAAAGCGGCAGCTCTTCTTGCCAACATTTCTTTGCTTTTTGGCCCAGGAATTTCGGATACTTTTTTAATTTGAGTTCCCATTTTATT
>CANFHF010000037.1 GCA_947446635.1 Flavobacteriaceae bacterium | reverse complement strand
ATCGTTGTTGCTAAAACGTTCACAAGTATATTTTAAATCTTTTTCAAATCTGTCGCAGATTATTGAGTAGATTTTTATTAATTTTAGGGCTTTAGGCTGATTAATCATATATTTAAATGTGCGTTAGATACACTATAAATATACTGATTGTCAGCCTATTAAACTAATTATTTGAAAGATATTTCTTTCTTTTTATACTTTTTTTCAACCCTTGATTCGCATATATAATGGATTTTTATAAATGTAACGCAATTATTTCGTAAATTAGAGTGTCTTCTTTATGTACTATTTTATGAAAGCAATTCTGAAAAAACTGCTATTGGGAAATGTCTCAAGAATTGCAATACCTGATTGCAATCCTGTTAAAAAATGTATTAATAATATTAAGGCGATTTGGAATAATGAACACCAAGACGACAATGGAATAGAGAAAATTGTTCGGTTGTTTCTTTCCTCTTCCCAAATGCTTTTTCCTGGGGTTTACATCAAATATTTAGCTAGTATTAAAGGATATGAATATCGTGATTTAGCTTCGGATTTTTATGTATTACTCAAAGCAAGCTTTCCTTTATTGATATTAATTCAGCAATGGCAACATAATATTTTCATTATTGGGCTAATGCTTTATGTATTGCTCGAAACCGTTTTATACATCCCTACATTAATTTTTGCTTCAGATTTATTTTCAAAACCTCGTTCGTATAAAAGATCGATGCTTTTACTTTTTCTTAATTATACAGAAATTATATTTGCTTTTGGAGTTTTGTATTCTTGTGGAGATTACTTTAATAAACCTTTCGAAAATTGGTTTGACTCCGTGTATTTTAGTATAATCACATCTTCTTCTATAGGATATGGAGATTATTATCCGGTAAAAACCATTGGAAAGATTTTGGTGAGCGCACAAGCCATGTTGTTTTTGTTTTTTGTGGTTTTGTTTTTGAATTTTTTCTCTACCAAAATAAAGTCCAAAGGTTATTTTGACATTGAAAACAATTCTTAATTACAAAAACTTCCTCGCCTTTTCTAAATCTTCCGGTGTGTCAATGCCAAAACTTTTAGCTGTGGTTTCGATCATTTTGATGCGTTTTCCAAATTCTAAGTAGCGTAATTGTTCTAATTTTTCGGAGGCTTCCAATGAAATCATCGGCAAATTGTAGAAATCCAAAAGAGCTTGTTTTCTAAAAGCATAAATCCCGATGTGTTGCATATAACGAACTCCTACATTTTTCTCTCTTGGATAGGGAATTACGGAACGGGAAAAATACAAGGCAAAACCATTTTGGTCTACCACCACTTTCACATTATTTGGATTGTTGATTTCATCTTCCTCCTTGATTTCAAACATTAGCGAAGCCAAGTCTACTTTTTTATCGGTGTCGTTTTTATATACTGCAATCAGTTTTTCCAAAGCCAGAGTATTGATAAACGGTTCGTCACCTTGAACATTTACTACAATATCTACTTCCAAATTTTCGACCGCTTCGGCAATTCGATCACTTCCTGATTCGTGTTCCTTGATACTTCGAATGGCTTTTCCACCATTGGAAACTATTTCGTCAAAAATCATATCCGAATCGGTAACCACAAAAACATCATCAAACAGATGGGATTGTTGTGCGGCTTCATAGGTTCTTAAAATTACGGTTTTTCCTCCTAAATCCTGCATTAGTTTGGCGGGAAATCGGGTTGAAGCATAACGTGCGGGAATGACTGCTATTATTTTCATTTTATTTGTTTTTTTGTCAAGAAGACACAAAATATAATTTTATTAATTTTTCAAATATAAACTTTATTCCACAAAATTCTCATCCTTAAATCCTATCAAATACAACTTGTTTTTGGCTCTCGTCATGGCGGTGTACAACCAGCGAATGTAATCTCTGTTTATTCCGTCAGGCAAATAGGGTTGTTCGATAAAAACGGTATTCCATTGTCCCCCTTGTGATTTATGACACGTAATTGCATACGAAAACTTCACCTGTAAACCATTGAAATACTCATTGGCTTTGACTTTTTGAAATTGCTTAAACTTGGTTTCACCTTCGTAATCTTTCAAAACTTCCTGATACAATCTATTCGATTCTTCGTAGCTTAATGAAGGGGATTCACTTTTTATGGTATCTAATAAAAGTACCGTTTCAAATGGTATCTGATTGGGATAATCAACCATTCGTATTTTTACTTTGGCAAAATTGAAGCCATATAATTCTTTGATATTGAATATTTCCAAAACTTCGATGATGTCACCATTGGCAATAAAACCGGCTTCATCGGAATCTTTCAACCAAAAATAGTTGTTTTTCACCACCATCAAAAAATCGCCAGTGGACAATTCATTTTCTTTGTCTAAAATCTTCGAGCGAATTTGCTCATTGTATTGGTTGGCCCTTTTATTCGAACGAACGATGAAAGCCGTGTCTTCAATACTATAATTACTATAAGACGAATTGATTGCGTCCTGAATATCGTAACCATCGGTCAAACGAACGATATCCTTGAATTTCTTCAAATCAAATTTAAATTCATCAATAAAAGAATCCTTCAACAATTCCCGAAGTTCCGTAGCGTTGTACAAAATTCCTGAGTTTTCTTCCTGGCGCATGACTTCGTCAAACTCAATATGTTCGATTTCTTTATTGTAATTTAAACCCAAAGTTTGAATGTCCAAGGCGGGACTAATATCCAAATTCACAGGTGGCAATTGGGCAGTATCTCCCAAAAGAATCATCTTGCAATTAGTTCCCGAATACACGTACGAAATCAAATCATCGAGTAAAGAATTATTTTCGTAAAGTTTAGAATCTGAATTGGTGTCCGAAATCATCGAGGCTTCATCGACAATGAAAATCGTATTGGTATGTTTGTTTTGTTGTAATGTGAAAGAAACTCCTCCTCCAGAAGATTTCTTTGGAAAGTAGATTTTCTTATGAATCGTAAAAGCAGGCTTGTTTGAATAATTGGCAATTACTTTGGCCGCGCGACCTGTTGGCGCTAGCAAAACATATTTTTTATTGATGTCAACTAAATGATTAACAATAGTCGAAATTACGGTTGTTTTTCCCGTTCCAGCATAGCCTTTTAAAATAAAAATCGTGTTATTATCATTTTCGGTTAAGAAAATAGCTATTTTTTGAAAAAATACATCCTGTTTATACGTTGGCGTAAAAGGAAAGTTTTTCTGTAAAAGACTATAAAACAAGGAGGAATTCATTTGGGATAATTTGATTGCAAAGTAAGGAAAGTTTTTCAATTGATAATTGATAATTAACAATTGAATCTAAGTAAGAATAAAGGGTTTAATATATAACTTTTTGAGGTTCAACACACGCATTATTGGCTTTAAAACCTAGAAGATCAAATCCAATAAAAATCAATATTTTATTTCAACCTATGATTCACATTAACAATTGTTAATTATCAATTGTTAATTCTTCTTTTAATTTGTATGTTTGCAACTATGTCGATTAACACTACTATTACCGATAAAAAATACAGAAAACTTTCGCTTCAAGTTTCCTTGGCAGGGCTATCTTTTTGTATTTTTGACACTCTAAATCATGTAATCCTATCCGTGAAAGAAGTCCATTTTGACACCTTTCATAAAGCCATAAAAATTGAAGAATTGTTTGCCGATGCTTTCAATGACAACCCGGAATTAAAGGATTCTTATGATGAAATACTAGTGATTCACAACAATAATCTTTCAACATTTGTTCCAGAGCCACTTTTTGACGAGCACTTTTTAGGAAGTTATTTGCAATACAACACCAAAGTTTTCGAAACGGATTTCTTTGCTTTCGATGAAATTCATACCTATCAAATGAATGCAGTTTACATTCCGTATGTGAATATCAACAATTTTTTTATTGATCAATTTGGCAGTTTTGATTACAAACATGCTAATAGTATCTTGGCAACAAAGCTTTTGGATGCATCCAAAAACAATGACGATAAAAAGATGATTGTTAATTTCAATCCCGGTCATTTTGAAGTTATTGTTGTCCAAAATCAGAAATTACATTTGTTTAATTCCTTCGAATATCAAACTCCAGAAGACTTTCTTTACTATTTGCTTTTCACAGCCGAACAATTGTCTATGAATCCCGAAAATTTCAAATTGGAATTAATGGGGGCCATTGCCGAAGAAGACGATTTTTACAAATTGGCTTTCAAATACATTCGAAATGTATCTTTATTTGATGTTGCTGATTTGAAGAAAAAAAATTCCTTTTCAACGCCTGAAAATCTGAAACATTTCATATTATTCCAATCGTGAGAATCATTTCAGGTAAATACAAAGGAAGACGTATTTTCCCACCAAAAGGACTTCCCGTTCGCCCTACAACCGATATGTCAAAAGAAGCATTATTCAATGTTTTGAACAATCATTTTAGCTTTGAAGGACTTAAAATATTGGATTTATTTGCAGGAACTGGAAATATCAGCTTTGAATTTGCCTCCCGTGGTAGCATGCCAATTACATCTGTTGATGCTGATTTTGGTTGCGTGAAATTCATCAAGCAAGTTGCCACAGAATACGATTTTAACATTGCAGCTACTAAAAGTGATGTTTTCAAATTTTTAGAGCGAAATAATGCTACTTACGATATTATTTTCGCAGATCCTCCTTATGCTTTAGACCAAAAAACCTTTGAAAAAATTGTCTTGCTCGTTTTTGAAAAAAATATGCTTCATGAAGATGGCATGATGGTAATTGAGCATTCTAAATACACGAAGCTCGACCATTTAATTTACTTCTCATTTAAGAAAAGTTACGGCGGTTCAATTTTTAGTTTTTTTGAAATTGGAAAATCAAATGAGATGGAAATTAATGAAATCCTATTTTCGGAATCAGAAGAAAAATAGTTTTATTATAAAAACAAAAATCCGAGCTTAATTATTAAAAAAATGCAGACCTATAAGCCGGGTTCTGTCCACGCCTGAGCGTGGCCTTATCATTTATCTAGGCGCGCAATTGCTCACGCGCTCCATCTTTCTACCCTTCGACAACGGGCGAGAACCCTTAAATGCCGATATACTTGAAATTTCACCGCATAGAGTTTACCTGGTTTCACTACAGCATTACCTGTACCTGCTTTCTGTTGCACTTGTCCTAATTCAATTTCTTGAACCGACGGGCGTTACCCGTTATGCTTCTCTGTGGTGTCCGGACTTTCCTCCACGCCATAAGCGTGGCGATAAGGCGGTCTGCATTGCAAATTTACTACAATTAACATCGTATCCAATATTTTAAAAAAATCAGTTTTACAACTATTTCACAACTTACTAATAATTAAATAGTTACCTTTATAAGTGAAACTAAAATCTTCTGTTATGAAAACAATTTATCATTACTCTACCGTTTCAGAAGCCTTGAACGATTTAAAGAATAAAGGTTTTACTCTTGATTTTAATCTTCATAAAGAAACAATTATCAAGAATCCAAATCAATTCCAAATCAAACACATTTACCGCTATGAAGGCAATACTGATCCAGATGAGGAAGCTACTGTTTATGGAATAGAATCAAATTCAGGAGAAAAAGGAGTTTTTGTATCAGGATATTCTGCTAATTCTAATGATGAAGTTGACCGAGTACTGCGCGATATTTTTATTGAAGGACGAGATTACTAATATTTTTTATTCAAATCAATAAAAATCCAAAAAACAAATCAACAAAAAACTTATATTTGCTTTCGAATAAAAATCTATGGAACAATTTGTAGTATCGGCACGTAAATATCGTCCACAAACATTTAATGATGTTGTAGGACAAAAAGCCATTACCAACACTTTATTACACGCCATAGAAAGCAATCATTTGGCTTCTGCCCTATTATTTACAGGTCCTCGAGGTGTTGGAAAAACGACTTGCGCTAGAATTCTTGCCCGAAAAATCAATCAACCGGGTTACGATGATCCGAATGAAGATTTTGCTTTCAATGTTTTCGAATTGGATGCAGCATCTAATAATTCTGTAGATGACATCCGAAGTTTGATCGACCAAGTTCGCATACCGCCACAAACAGGAAAGTACAAGGTATATATTATTGATGAGGTTCATATGTTATCCTCAGCAGCTTTTAATGCTTTTTTGAAAACATTAGAGGAACCACCAAAACATGCCATTTTTATATTGGCCACAACCGAAAAACACAAAATTATTCCAACGATACTTTCCCGTTGCCAAATATTTGATTTCAAAAGAATTACCGTAAAAGACGCCAAAGAACATCTTGCTGAAGTCGCTCAAAGTCAAGGCGTAATTTGCGAAGACGATGCCTTGCATATTATTGCACAAAAAGCAGATGGCGCGATGCGTGATGCTTTATCTATTTTTGACAGAGTGGTTTCTTATTGTGGAAATAACCTTACACGTCAGGCCGTTACCGAAAACCTGAATGTACTGGATTATGAAACCTATATCACAGTAACCGACTTGATTTTAGAAAATAAAATTCCAGAATTACTAATTGCTTTTAATCATATTCTTGCCAAAGGATTTGACGCCCATCATTTTGTTTCTGGATTAGCAACCCATTTCAGGGATTTGTTGGTTTCCAAAACTCCTGCTACATTATCCTTATTGGAAGTGGGTGAACAAGCGCAAAAATTATATGCCTTGCAATCCCAAAAAGCCTCTCAAGATTTCTTGTTAAAAGGAATCGAAATTGCCAATGATTGTGATTTGAAATACAAAGTAAGCCAGAACCAGCGACTACTCGTTGAACTCTGCTTGATGCAACTCGCCTCCATCACCTATGATGGAGAAAAAAAAAAGTTGACCCATTTATAATACCACCCACTTATTTTAAGAAAAACGATTACTCAATAGTTGAAGCTATACCAATAATAGATACTAAAACTCAGGTAGTAGGTAAAACGGATGAAACTGAAATTTGTATTGAAGCAGTAGTTGACACTAAAATATCAGATTTTGTTGTTCCTACTGAAAATCCAATCCCAATAACTATAGGTGAAAATACCCCAAACCTTATAGAAGAACCTAAAGTTTCTGCTTTATCCATTTCGAGTATTCGAGCCAAAAGAGAGTTGCAAGAAAGCAATAAATCATTTGTAAAAGAAGTCGTTCAACTTCCTACAGTAGCTTTTAATGAAACTGATATGCTTTTACAATGGAACAAATATGCGCAAAGATTAGGAGACAAGGGACATAAAATAATGGAGTCGCTTTTATTGATTAGTGACCCAAAATTAGAAGATACCATAATAACTCATGAATTGCCTAATGAAGGATCAAAGATAGAATTTGAAACGGAAAAAATGGAACTATTGGGCTACTTAAGAGGCCATCTTCACAATCACGACATTGAGATTGAAGTAATCGTAAATGAAAAAGTGGAGAATAAATTTGCTTTCACACCCTTGGATAAATACAATAGGTTGAACGAAATAAATCCCAATTTAGAGTTATTAAAAAAGACCTTTGATTTAGATATTTAGGTAAATAAAGTGTACTATAATTTCTTGAGGAAATACTCGTAAATAATAGTGTTTAATTTCCTTATAACTACTAAATATTTCCATAATACATCGCCTTCACAATACCATCCGACAATCCTATTTTAGGAACGTACATAGTTCTTGCTCCACTCCATTTCATAGCGTTGAGGTAAATTTTGGTAGCCGGAATAATTACATCGGCACGGTCAAGATTCAAACCTAGTTCAGCAATCCTTTGTTCGTAAGTAAGGGAATTTAAGTAAGCATATTGTGAATTCAAATAAATATAAGACAAGGGTTTGTCTTGCATTTTTCCAGACATCTTAAAAATTTTATTGATATTTCCTCCAGAACCTATCAAGATAACTTCTTCATAACCTTGAGTGTTTTCGGTGATCCATTGTTCCATTTCTTCCCAAACAACTTCAAGTACCATTTCGTTCAACAAACGTACTGTTCCGGCCTTGAATGATTTAGAAACCACAATTTTGCCATTAGAAAAAAGAGAGAACTCTGTGCTACCCCCACCAACATCTACATAAAGATAGGTTTTATCTGTTTTTAATAAGTGGTGTAAATCTGTGGAAGCAATTATTGCCGCTTCTTTTTCGCCGTCGATAATTTCAATTCTGACACCTGATTCTTTTCTGACAAGAGCTATTACTTCATTAGAATTCTTTGCTTCTCGCATCGCCGAAGTGGCAAAAGCCAAATACTTTTCGACTTTATGCACTTTCATTAAAAGCTGAAAAGCTTTCATTGCATCAATCATTCTTTCGATGTTGTCTTGAGAAATTTCACCAACCGTAAAAGAATCCTGTCCCAAACGAATAGGCACCCGAACTAAAGAGTTCTTATTAAATTGTGTGTCTTTCCCATCCTGCTCTACAATATTTGCAATTAATAAGCGCATCGCATTTGAACCTATATCTATCGCTGCGTATTTTTTTATTTTGAACATTAGAAAACTTTCTGTATTAATGGTGGGCAGGTTATTTATGTGGGTATTGTAAATAGTACTCATCGACGATTAAACAATCTCGTGAGTCACTTCTACTTTATTTTGATAGTATTTATAGGTTTCTAACTGCGCCCTGAAAACAGGTTCATTTTCCTTACGAACTCTATATTTATTAGCCAATTTTTCAGAATGGTAACGCGCTTTTACATTGCCTTTCCATCCCAAATCAAAATTATCAATCAGTTCATTTTTAATTTCATTATCATAAATAGGACAGGTTACTTCTACCCTTCCATCTAGATTTCTAGTCATAAAATCGGCTGATGAAATGTAAACTTCCGTATCCCCTGCATTACCAAAAATATAAATTCGGGAATGTTCTAAATAATTATCTACGATACTTATCGCTTCAATATTTTCGCTCATTCCAGGAATACCTGGAATCAAAGAACAAATACCTCTGACTTCTAATTGAATTTTCACCCCCGCATTACTGGCTTCGTATAATTTATCAATAATTTCAATATCAGACAAACTATTCATTTTCAATTTCATATAGGTTTTTTTACCCTCTAACGCATGTGTGATTTCACGATCAATTAATTTATTGAATCGAATTCTAGTATAATGCGGCGAAACAATAAGATGTTTGTATCGATACAATCGATAATTGATTTCAAAAAACTCAAAAATCTTGGAAATGTCTTTCAAAATTTGTTGGTGACTGGTAAAAAGAGTAACATCTGTATAGACTTTTGCGGTCATTTCATTAAAATTCCCTGTAGAAATAAACCCATATCGCCGTATTTTATCATTTTCATTTCTCTCAATAACACATATTTTACTATGAACTTTCAACCCTTTTATCCCAAAAATAAGTTGAATTCCTTCAGTTTGCATTTGCTCCGCATAGGAAATATTTAATGTTTCATCAAATCGTGCCTGTAATTCGATTTGGACAATTACTTTTTTTCCATTTTTAGCTGCATTAATAAGTGAACTGATGATTTGAGAATTTTTGGCTAATCGGTATAACGTAATTTTTATAGAAGTTACCTTTGGATCCAGAGCTGCTTCACGTAAAAACTTGGTGAGATACGAAAAAGACTGATAGGGTGCATTTAATAAATAATCCTTTTTACTTATTTTTTCCAATATGCTTCCTTCGAGACTCAAGCCCGGAATTGGCAGTGGCACGTTAGTTTGGTACAATAAATCGAATCTTCCTAAATTTGGAAAATTCATATAATCCCGTCTATTATGATATCTCCCGCCAGGAATAATACTATCGGTGGAAACTATCCCCATCTTGTCGAGAAAGAAACGGAGTGTATCCTTTTCAATTAATTGATCGTAAACAAACCGCACAGGCTCTCCTATTCTTCTATCTTTTACACTTGTTGCAATTTTTTCGATCATACTTTTACTTAAATCACTATCAATATCCAGCTGGGCATCACGAGTGATTTTAATCATATGAGCCGAAACACTTTCGTAATCGAAAATATTAAAAATACTACTCAAGTTATGTCTGATAACATCATCGGTTAAGATGATATACTGCTTTTCATCTTTAGAAGGCAAAACCACAAACCTGTTGATTGTTTTGGGGATTTCAATTATGGCGTATCTAATTTCAGCATTTTGGTTCATCACCAATTTTATGGCCAAATAACCCACAGAATCTTTCAATACTGGAAATTCAGCTAAATCATTCAATATAATAGTAACCAATTCGGGGCTTACCGTCTGAATGAAAAAGTCTTTCAAGAAAACTTCCTGTTCTTTTGAAATGGCTTTTTCATTGATAATAAATATATTTTCGGTCTCAAGTTTTGCTTCAATATTGTTTAATATTCGTAAACTTTCCGATTGTTGCAGGATTACAATTTCGGTGATATCCTTTACTAATTGTTGTGCAGAAATACCTCCTAAAATTTTCTCACCTGAAATACCTGTTAAGCTCAATCTACGAATAGCAGCAAAACGAACTCTGAAAAATTCGTCTAAATTATTAGAGAAAATCCCTAAGAAACGCAATCTTTCTAAAAGAGGAACTGACTCATCAGCTGCTTCTTGCAACACTCTTGCGTTAAAGCTCAACCAACTTTTCTCTCTATCAATATATTTGTATTTAAACACTATAATTTATTTTAAATCTTTAGGGAATATTGTTTTTTGGATTTTGCCTTTATTTATATTTTTCCAATCATCGGTACCAAATTGCAAAGCGACAAATCCAGCCGTGGGAACATGATCAATATAAATATCTCCAAATTTATTAACAAAATTGGTAATTGCCGCATTATGTCCAAAAAGAATAATGCTTTTATAAAAATTATCACATGTTTTGATAACCTCCTCCAATTTATTTTCGTCAAAAGTATAAAGTTCTTGTTTAAAAACGATACTTTCAGTAGGATATAAAATGTTTTGCGCAAAAATAAAAGCCGTTTCTGAGGCCCTTTTGGCTAAACTACTCCACATAACAAAATTGGCAGGTAAATACTGGATGGAGTTTGAAGCTACCAAATGAACCTCATTGATACCTTTTTGATTTAATGGCCTATCTACATCTTGTAGAAGCTCTTCCCAACTTGATTTTCCGTGGCGTACCAAGATTAGATTTTTCATATCGATAATTGTTGTTATTGCGTTAAATTAGATTCAATTAATTCATGCAACTTGTTAGGAAAAATCAAGGGCAAATTTAGTCTATTATTTTTTATACTATTTTAGGTACAAAAAATATTTTGTATTTGTTGTTTTTTAACGTGAAGTAAAAGTCCATTTGCTACCACTGCATAATAGGAATACAATACAAAAAAATAGCCCCAATTAAAAGCCCGCTAAATCTTAGGTCTTTTAATTGGGGCGTAGTCTGTTTTAAATTTTAGCAAATATATTTGTATAATATTTTTTACCCTCTGCATTTAATCGGATGGAAATACCAAAATGTGTAAAATCACCCACTAAATTTTCTTTGTGTGTGGGACTATTCAACCAAGCGTTTAATGCTGCCTGAGAAGTACTGTAATTATACGCTATATTTTCAGCTACTTTTTTTGCGTCCAAAACGCTCATAATGTTTTCGGAGCGAGCAACAAAACCATCATGACTCACTACATTAGTAGTTATCATTTGTACATTGTGTTCTTCTGCTTTTAAGGAAATATAATCATTTTGCTTTAAAGGATTTAGACCTACACTAACTCGATAATCATTAATTAAAGCCATCGTTTCTATTTCTGAAGAAGAATAGGTGTAAGCCGCATTCTTGTCGATAGCATTTAAATTTGATGGCGGTACGTAATTTTGATTATCCTGAGAACAAGAATTCAGGGTATAAGTTATAGCAAAAAGCACTATAGCTTGGAGTAATTTAAATTTCATAATAATGGTACTGAGTGTAAAGTAGATTGTGGGGCAAACTGCTTTAGGTTGATAATTGTAATTTTTTAATTGTTACGTAAATATAAACGATTTATCGCTAAATACCTAATTATCAACGACTAAATACACAATAAACCTAATTAAATATGTAATTTCCTAGGAAATTAATACAAATTAGTAAGCTAAAAAGCGTAGCTAAAACAATAATTAGGACCAGAATAAATACCTACTACTTTTACTATCAATGAACTTGATTCTAACTAGCTATTTTTCAACTTATGTTAAGTGAACAATCTAAAAGTTGTTAGGAATTATTAAAACCATTTAACTACTAAAAAAAAGCCACTACTTTCGTAATGGCTTGATGCTTTCATAAAAATTGGTTTTTATCTCTTAATCACTTGTAGTGATTGTAGGTTTTTGCCCTGACTCACTTTTAGGATATAAGTACCACTTGGATAATTCGCTCCCAGTTGCGTTGGTCCTGATTTAACTTGAAGTTTTTCAATTAATCGTCCTGCCGTATCATATACCTGAACTCCTGCCGATGTTCCTTTAGCCAAGTTTACATCAAGGGTAAATACCGATGTTGCAGGGTTAGGATAAGCCACCGCTTTGAATGTTTCAGGGATAACTGCTGTGTTATGAGATGTTATTTTCCCACAAGCTGTACCTTTTGGGAGGGTAAGTGTTTTAGCAGTGCTAGAACCCGTTCCGTTTGTTGCAATTACACTAATGGTAAGCATTGCTGTTGTTACGTTGGAAACATCAATTATAGCCGAATTTGAATTATCATCACTTGTAACAGCGGCCTCAGTTCCATTAACCGACCAGGTATAAGAAACCCCATCAACATTAGGCACTTCAACTATGATGGAATCACTACAACTAGGGTTGAAATTTAAAGCGCCTGTAATTGTTCCTGGAGTGCTTGGTTTAGCACTTCTCAAAGCGAGAATTTTTGCGGTGGAAGTTCCATTTCCGTTTACAGCAAAAACACTTATAGGAAGTGCAGTAACTCCTGAAGCAACCCCTGCAAAATTAACCGTGATTACAGGTTCTTCAGAATTATTATCTTCATCCAAATCTGCAGAACTAACTCCATCAGCTAAGACCCAATGGTATTTAGCGGCTTCTGCTCCTTGAGTGGTAACAGCCGTGGCGGTCAAAGTCAATTCAGTATCGGTCCCTATGTAATTACT
>CANFHF010000036.1 GCA_947446635.1 Flavobacteriaceae bacterium | reverse complement strand
TTGTGCTTCCATTAGCTGTGTTATATAGTATGACTATGGTGGGAAGTATTGGTGGTGGTTGGTTTCCAATGTATTTCATTAATAAAGGACACAATGCTTATGAAGGTAGAATGAAAGCCATGCTTGTAATTGCCTTATTTCCTTTAGTGGTATTGTTGGCGCAGCCATTAGGTCATTTTACTTTTTGGATTCCGGTACTATTAATTGGGGTTGGAGCATCTGCCCACCAAGCGTGGTCGGCGAATATCTTTACTACCGTATCAGATATGTTTCCTAAAAAAGCCATTGGGTCTATAATTGGAATTGGAGGAATGGCTGGTGGTCTTGGTGGTGTTTTAGTTTCTAAATTAGGAGGATGGCTATTTGATTTATATAAAACTGCGGGAATATCTGAATCATGGCTAGCTGCTAAAAAAGTAGGGTTGGGAGATTATTTATCTAAAATACAGCATCTTAAATTAGTAAACAAATATGGAGACATTATTAATATTAACAAAACGGATTTGGTTGGGCTTTCATCTGATGTTAGTGCAAAATTAAGGGCAATTGACGCGAATTCATTCGATCTCTTAGTAAATATTCAGAAACCTTTTGTTCATGATCAAATGTCAATATCCTATACTATTATGTTTGTTCTTTGTGCTGTGGCTTATTTGATAGCTTGGTCTGTAATGAAATTACTAGTGCCTAAATACAGCCCTATTACGGATTTGTAATTCATACTTTTAAATAGGTCAATTAAGTAGTAAGATTTTAATATATTGCATAGATTCATAATCATCTAATTTTACGGAACAGGTGAATTTTATCAACTGTAAAGTATACAATTATTTTTTTTTAGGTTTTTTTAGGTTTTTTTTTAATTAACTTCAATCCTGAAGTTCTGCTTCAGGGTTGTTGTTTTTTTAAGAAAATCATCGTTTAGTTTTTATAAAACAAATATCATAATTAATTTTTTTAGCTTTATGTTTAAATTTAATATAAAAATAATTTTTATAGCTTTTGTTACACTATTCCTATCTCCAACCTCTTTGTTTTCTCAAGACTTACCAAAGATCATTACGGATAAGAAAATTGCATCACAAAACTACCTGCCAGACTATAGCTATGCAGGCTATCATTTTGGCGAAGTACAACTTCCGCAAAAGACAACACAAGTTATTAATGCTACAAATTATGGTGTTATAGCCAATGATGATTTAGACGATTCAAAAGCATTGCTAAAAGCAATAAAAGAAGTTAGTGTAATGTCTGGGGACGTGGTTTTGCAATTGCCTGCTGGCCGACTTATTCTGAGTGATATTTTATATATTGAACGCAGTAATTTTGTACTCAGAGGAATGGGTTCTGGAAAGGAAGGAACTGAAATTTTTTGTCCAAGACCGATGATGTATTTAAAAGCTCCGGAATCGTTAAAGGAATTGAGAGAATACCTCACTACTTTTGATAAAAGACAAATTGAGAAACAGAATAACATCGACTTGCCTTTTTCGCAATATGCTTGGTCAGGAGGTTTTATCTGGACACAAGTGCCTAATGAAAGAGTAAAATCCTATCTAGAAAAATATGATCCTAAAACAACTGTTTATGCTAAAGTTTTAGCAGGTAAAAGAGGCGCTAACACCTTCACCGTTTCAGAAGTTACCGGACTTAAAGTAGGGGATGTTGTCGAATTGCAATTATTCAATAAAGAAGGTGAAAATTCAGAATTAATTAAAACATTGTATAATAATGCCAAGGTAAAACCAGGTTCGCATCACTGGAAATTCCCAACCTTACCCATCGTAAGACAAGAAGTGGAGATTGTGAAAATTGCGGCCAACAAGATTACAATTAAAACCCCCTTGTTGTTGGAAATAAAACCAAATTATCAAGCACAATTGGTTGAATGGAAACATTTATCCGAAGTGGGGATTGAGCACATTCGATTTACTTTTCCCGATGCGCCTAGAGTTGCTCACCATGTCGAGCAAGGATATAATGCCATATTCTTAACTAGAATTTTCAACAGTTGGGTTCGTGATGTCGTTATTCATAATGCGGATAGTGGAGTTTTAACCGAAGAAATTGCCAATGTAACTATTGAAGATATTGTTACGAATGGAACTAATATAGCCCATTACACCGTCGCTATGGGAGGTGTTCATAATGTATTGGTAAAGAACCTTAAAGTCTATAATAATGCGGTACATCCAGTTAGTTTTAATACTTTTTCAACAAAAGATGTATACCAAAACTGTGAAATTTTTGCCAATGCCAATTTAGACCAGCATGCGGGTGCCAATCATCAAAATTTATTTGATAATGTAAAAGTGCACTTTACACCAAAAGAAGATAATAGTTATCCTCTATTTTTGGCAGGCGGTGCCGATTATTGGAAACCTTCTCATGGTGCGTTTACTACTTTTTGGAATATTGATGTAGATGTTATAGGAAAATTAGACAATTCAAAACCAGTATTGCTGAATGGAATGAATGATGGTCCTTTTGCCAGACTGATTGGGGTACATGGAAATCAAAATTTTAAAATAGAATATGGTCCCGATGCCTATATTGAATCTTTGAATCAATCTATTCAAAAAGCGCCGTCTTTATACGATTATCAACTTAAAAAACGAATGCATTAAATGTGGAACAAACGTTAATATTATTGTAAGAGAGTTGTTGCGAAAACGTTTATCGTAACTTTACATGTTCTTTTGGTGGTTCATCTCCAAGGAAAATTTTTCTTAAAAAAAAACAATACTATTTTATTTTTAGTGATAAACTAATACTATGAAACCTACACTTTTTTACTTTTATTTTTTACTGATGACATTTGGGGTTTTTGCTCAGGCTAATCAGTATAAATTAAACAATTTTTCGACTATTGATGGGCTTTCTCAAAGTTCTGTAATTGCTATTCATCAGGATGCGATTGGTCAAATGTGGTTTGCAACTAGAGACGGCCTAAATAAATATGATGGCAGTAAATTTTACGTTTTTCGTAATAATCCAAAGGACACCTGCACTATAAGTAATAATGATATTTTAGCTATTGAAGAAGATCACTCTAAGAATTTGTGGGTAGGAACCTATAATGGACTTAATTGTTATAATCCTATTAAAAATACGTTTAGACAATATTTCCATGATTCAAAAAACAATTCATTATGCAACAACACGGTATGGACTATAAAGGAAATAAAGAATGAGATTTGGATTGGTACCTCAAAAGGATTAAGTATTTACAATAAAACCACAAAAAAATTCATTACCCTTTTTCATAACAGTAGGAATCAATTGAGTTTACCCAATAATTTTATATTAAGTATTGCAGCAACCAAAAAAGGCGATATTTGGATTGGAACAGCCAAAGGCTTGTGTAAATTAATCAGAAGAAAAAACGGGGTGTTTTCATTTCAAGATTTTAACAGTCCTGAAAATGGAGAAGCGCTCTATGTTCAGACTATTAAAGAAGATACTGCTGGTAATTTGTGGATTGGGACTAAAATAAGTGGAATTTATCTATACAATAAAACCAATAAGAAATTACTTTCTCTTTTGGCAAAAGCCAAAAAAAATGGAATTGATAAGGATATTAGGTCAATAGACATTGATCATAAAGGTGCTTTATGGGTAGGTTCTTATGCTGGACTTAGTGTAATTCAGCCTAATGGAACTATTCAAAAAGTGTTTAATAATCCCGATAAAAAAACGAGTACAGGTAAAATTAAATCGGTTTTTACGGATAAAAAAGGTTCGGTTTGGATTGGATCCTATTATAATGGGATTAATATTTGGGACGTTTCCAACGTTAATTTTACAAATTTGAATCAAAATTCTGGAAAAAAAGCACTAAGTTTTGATGTGGTAAGTGCTATAGTGGCGGACAATAATAAAAATATTTATTTTGGCACAGAAGGTGGAGGAATAACTATTTTAGATAACAAAACAAGAACGACTAGTTATCTCAATACTAGCACGGCTGGTGCAGCAGCAATAGATAATATAAAATCGATGTTTGTTTCGATGAATGGAATAATCTGGATTGGATCATTATCAGAAGGGTTGGCCGCGTATGATATAAAATCGAAACGTTTTGTAAATGAACTTATTCCTGCTGAATTAAGAAAATTACTCAATCAATCAGGGGTTTATACGATTAATAAAAGCGATACTAATTTTTTATGGATTGGTACATTTGGAAAAGGATTAATCCGATATAATACTTTGAATGGAACTTATAAGGTTATTGAAAATAATGGTTTTTCGAATAATTCATTAACAAACGATAGGGTTAGAACCATCTTGGTTGATAAAAAGAATCGTATTTGGATAGGAACTCAAAGCGGACTTAATAGAATTAACTTGAGTAATATTGATGCGACTAAGTTAGTCATCAATCATTTTTTCTTTGATAAAAAAGCGCTTTCTGGGGACGATATCCTTTCTTTATATCAGGATAGAAAAAACAGGATTTGGGTAGGTACTAAGGCGAAAGGATTGTATTTGTTTAATGGTGCAACCTTTAAAAAAATCAATATTAATTCTGGAAATTCATTAATAACTTCCATTCATTCCATATCAGAAGACTCTAAAAATGATTTGTGGTTGAGTACTAATTATGGAATTGTTAAATACAATCCTTCCCGAAATTCTCTAATCATTTATAATCAAAAAAATGGATTAGTTAGCAATGAGTTTAACGATAATGCTAATTTACAACTAGATTCACACCATTTTTATTATGGAGGACCTTTAGGTGTTACCTATTTTGATTCTAATAAAATTGCCATAAACACCTATTCTCCTCAAGTTATATTGACCGATTTTAAGATTAAAAATGAGTCTATAACCCCTGAAATTGAGGACGGCATTTTAGAAAACAATATTGCTTATACTTCGTCATTAAAGTTGAGTTATGACAAGGCTAATTTTACTATAAATTTTTCGACCCCCAATTTTATTAATCCATCAACAAATCAATACAGCTATCGATTAGTCGGATTAGATAATAATTGGACGACCACTACAAACACTGAGGTTTCTTATGTTATTCAAAAACCTGGCACGTATCATTTTGAAGTTAAAGGGGCTAATAATGATGGTATTTGGAATAAAACCCCAACGACGTTAGAAATTATTGTAAAACCAGCTCCTTGGAGAAGTGCCTGGGCATTTTTATTGTATTTTATACTCCTTGGACTTGCCTTTTACGCTTTGATTTGGATTATTAAAACCAAAGAAAATCTTAAGCGAGAGTTGGAATTAGAACAAGTAGAGAGTGAAATAAACAAGGGGAATACCCTTGCTAAATTAGAGTTTTTTACCAATATTTCTCATGAATTTAGAACGCCCCTAACTTTAATTTTAGGACCCTTGCAGCAGATACTCTCCAATTATAATGGGACAAATGAAATGTACAAGAAATTATTGGTAATTGAGAATAGCGCCAATCATCTTTTAAGTCTTATTAATAGACTTATGGATTTCAGAAAATTCGAAAATAACAAGTTTGTCTTGGAGTCAGCGGAGGGTAATATTGTTAAATTCTTACAAGAAATCTTTTTATCCTTTACTGAATATGCAAAAGTTGGCGGTTATACTTTTACGTTTAATGCGTCAGATGATGAAATTAATGTGTATTATGATCGTAATAAATTAGAACGCGTCTTTTATAACTTAATTTCTAACGCTTTTAGATATACCCCAAAAGGCGGTTTTATTTCAATTAACATCAAAAAAGAGGCTAAACAAATTCTAATTGAAGTTGAGGATTCTGGCATTGGAATTGCGGCAGAAAATTTAAATAATATTTTTGAATTATTTTTCGAAATCCCTGCGCATAAGAATTCGGAAGTTGACTATAATAAAGGTTCTGGTGTTGGACTTTCTATTGCTAAAAACATAGTTTTATTACATAAAGGAACAATAGACGTTGCTAATAAAAACGATGGGGGGGTTGTTTTTACGGTTAGCCTTCCGCTCGGAAGAGAACATCTTTCTTCAGAAGAAATCATTACTGATTTTAAAATAAGTGATGATGTGAGTCAATACATTTCTCAATTGGATGTTGTTGAAACAATCGAAGAAGATTTAAATGATTTGATTTTTCAGGAGGACAAGTACACCATATTGTTAGTTGAAGATCATAAGGTTCTAAGGTCCTTTATGAAAAACCTTCTCAAAAAAGACTATAACATTATTGAAGCTGAAAACGGAAAGAAAGGCCTTAAAAAAGCATTGGAACACATTCCTGATTTAATAGTAAGTGATGTGGTTATGCCCGAAATGGTGGGAACAGAACTCTGTGCAAAAATCAAAGAAAATATTAAAACTAGTCACATACCCGTAATATTACTCACCTCACGAACATCTTTGATTTATAAAATTGAAGGATTGGAAAATGGGGCCGATGATTATATTAGCAAGCCCTTTAATTTGAATGAATTTAAGTTAAGAATTAAAAATTTATTAGATTCCACCCAACGATTAAAAGCAAAATTTTCAAGCCAAGACGCTTTCTCCCCTGAGGATCTTTCCTTTTCATCATTAGATGAACAGTTGCTGAAAAAAGCCTTTAAAGTAGTAGAAGAAAATATAGCTAATGAACAATTCGATATTCCTTTTTTTAGCGCAGAACTGGGTGTAAGTCGTACCATGTTATTTACAAAAATAAAAGCATGGACAAACCTAACGCCTAATGACTTTATACAGGAAATAAGAATGAAACGTGCCGCTCAATTGTTGGAGCAAAATAAAATGAATATCTCTCAAATTAGTTATAAAGTAGGGTTTAATAACCCTAAATATTTTAGTAAATGTTTCCAAAAGAAGTATGGAGAAACCCCATCTCAGTACGCCAATAAATTTTCAGGAGATTCTACGGATTAATCACTACTCCTTTACTTTTCAACTAAAATAAGCCAATTTCGGATTTTTACATACCCTATTTTGAATTATTGGTTTAATTGTAGAATGTAGATTTGTAAAGTGAAAAGGAAAATACATAAATATAGACTACTTCAATTTCTTTTAGTGATGATAATACTCGCCTTTATTATGCTAGTACTATATTAAATTGAAATAATATATTTAGTAAACGACTAAAATTCAAAGGCCTAAAAAATTAGATTTATTTAATATTATTGCTGTTCATTTTTAGCTTTATATCCTAAATGAATTTAAAATCAGTTGCGTTTTTCCCCAACAATAAATTTGCAGTATTAAAAAATAATATGACTCGAATCAAATATTTAATTAGTTTTCTTGGTGTCACCCTGCTTTTTGGAGCTTGCGGATCCCTGAATATTTGTAAAAAGCAAGCGAACAAGACTAATGTGACTATTCTTCTCGAAAAGAGATACCATACCCTTCTTGAATACCCAATAGATTCGGTAAGTTTTCCTCGAAGCATGGACATAAAAACAGGGGTTATAAAAAAAGTACCTTCCAAGGATTGGACTAGTGGTTTTTTTGTTGGAAATCTTTGGCAATTGTATACCCTAACTGGGGATAAAACATATAAAGAACGCGCAGTCCTTTGGAATGCTTTCATGGAAAAAGAAAAATTCAATAATCGCACCCACGATATGGGATTTAAGGTTTTTTGCAGTTTTGGAAAAGGGCTCCAAGTCGAAGATAACAAAAAATATAAAGATATTATCGTTAAAAGTGCTCAAACACTTTGTACCCGATTCAATAAAAAAGTGGGTTCTATCAGATCTTGGGATTTTAATAAAGATATTTGGGAATTCCCTGTTATTATGGATAACATGATGAATCTGGAATTGCTTTTTGAAGCGTCAAAAATATCCGGGGACAGTAAATACAAAACCGTTGCTATACAACACGCCAATACAACCTTAAAAAACCATTTTAGAAAAGATGATAGTTGTTACCATGTTGTTGTATACGATACCATTGCTGGAACAGTAAAAAATAAAATTACATTTCAAGGATTTAACGATGAATCTTCTTGGGCTAGAGGACAAGCTTGGGCAGTGTATGGTTTTACAATGTCTTACCGCTATACAAAGGATAAAGCATATCTGAATCGCGCCGAAGCCACCGCCAAATATTTTATCAATCATAAAAATATGCCCGAAGACGGAATTCCATACTGGGATTTTTATGATACGAGTATTCCGAATGCTCCTAGAGATGTTTCAGCAGCCACTGTTATGGCTTCTGCTTTAATCGAATTGTATAGTTTCACCAAGAACGAGTCTTATTTGAACTATGCCAATAAAGTAATCAATACGTTAGGTTCAGATAAATATATTTTAAACGAATCGGTAAATGGTCCTTTTATATTTGATCATAGTACGGGAAATTGGCCGAAGAAAGACGAAGTAGATCAGCCTATTGTTTACGGAGATTATTATTATTTAGAAGCTTTATTAAGAAAAAAATCACTTTAATTTTATGAAATATACGCAGTTATTTAAGAATATGCTAGTTGCAATTTTGGCAATAAATTTTGGTTTTACCAATGCACAAACTATTGGTAATACTGAAAGAACAAAAGTGAATATCAATAGCAATTGGTCCTATTTAGAAAATAGTACAAAAGACTTAAACGAGAGCCATAAATCTACCAATTGGGTAGCGTTAAACTTACCTCACACCTGGAATAGTCAGGATGCCACTGATCAAGACCCGGGATATAGAAGAAGTGCGAGTTGGTACAAAAAGAACATTAATTTTGCTTCGATAGACGTTGCTAAATTGTATTCTTTATATTTTGAAGGGTCTAATGTTACCACAAATGTCTATGTCAATGGCAAAGAGGCTGGAGGGCATATAGGGGGTTATATTGGGTTTACCATTGATATTACAAAATTTATTACTGCTGGTGACAATGAAATTTTGGTACGTGTAGACAACAGTTATAACATAGAAGTAATTCCCTCCCAAAAAAGTGATTTCTTTATTTATGGTGGGATTACTAGAGACGTATGGTTGCAGACTACCTTAAAAAACCACATTGATAATTTTAAAATTTCTACACCAACTGTATCTGCTAAAAGCGCCTCTTTGAGTTTGCTAACAACGGTTAAAAATATAAAAGTAGGCAGTAATTTATCTTTAAAAGCGGTACTTAAAAATCCAAAAGGGAAAGTAGTGGCTACTAAAATAGTTGCGGTTGCTGGAGAAGAAACAAAAATACTATTTGATCCAATCAAAAACCCTGAATTGTGGGATACTAAAACCCCAAATTTATACTCTGTAAGCGTTTCCTTGCTAGAAAAAGGCGTGACCAATGATAAAATGGATGATAAAGTTGGTTTCCGTTGGTTTGAGTTTAAAGATTTTGGTCCTTTTTACCTTAACGGAAAAAGACTCTTGCTTCGTGGGACACACCGTCACGAAGAACAGGCAGGAGTTGGAGCAGCGATGTCCAACGAGCAACATCGTAAGGACATGCAATCTATCAAGGATATGGGGGCAAATTTTGTTCGCTTAGCGCATTATCCACAAGATCCAGAGATTTACAAAGCTTGTGACGAATTGGGTTTATTGGTTTGGGATGAATTGCCATGGTGTCGCGGTGGAGTTGGTAATGAAGTTTGGCAAACCAATACTAAAAATATGCT
This sequence comes from Flavobacteriaceae bacterium, assembly GCA_947446635.1. Taxonomy (GTDB): domain Bacteria; phylum Bacteroidota; class Bacteroidia; order Flavobacteriales; family Flavobacteriaceae; genus Flavobacterium. The sequence goes on along the minus strand of CANFHF010000036.1, from coordinate 3,531 downwards.
TGCTGAAATGATTAATCAAAATTACAATCACCCTTCCATTATTCTATGGTCTATGGGTAATGAAATGAGTTGGCTGCCTGATTTTCCAGCAGGGGATAACACAGAAAAAATGAATTTCTTCTTAACGGAATTAAATGATATTGCACACAAATTAGATCCTAGTCGAAAAACGGTCCTTAGGAAATATGAAGAAGGTTCAAAAATTGTTGATGTTTTTTCCCCTTCCATTTGGTCAGGTTGGTATTCAGGAAGTTATAAAAGCTACCAAAAAGCTTTAGATATATATAAGAAAAAATACCCCCATTTTATTCATGCTGAGTATGGAGGAGATAGCCAAATAGGACGTCACAGTGAAAACCCTATAACGGGTGAAGGACAAATAAAATCAGAAGGTTGGGAAGAAGCTATTGTTCAAACTAAAGTAGCGAATATTGCTCAAATAGGGGATTGGAGCGAAAGTTATATTGTAGATTTATTTGATTGGCATTTACATGTTTCTGAAAATGATCCTGATTTTGTTGGAAACATTCAATGGGCATTTAAAGATTTTGCAACCCCATTGCGTCCAGAGGACGATATCCCTTATATGAATCAGAAAGGATTGGTCGATAGAAATGGAAATCCAAAAGATGCCTACTACGTATTTAAAAGCTATTGGAGTGAGGTTCCTTTTACCTATATCGAATCGCATACATGGACGGAACGACAAGGGCCTAAAGATGTGCCTCGTGTGCTTAGTGTCTACAGCAACTGTCCAAAAGTAACTTTATATCACAACGGGAAGTCTTTAGGTAGCAAACAACGGGATATTAAAAGTTTTCCAGCGTGTGGATTAACTTGGGATGTCAACTTTGCTGAAGGTAAAAATACTCTCGTATCTATTGGTGAAACGAAAGAGGGTAAAACGGTTTCCGATACGATAACGGTTAATTACCGTTACAAAAAAAATGAGGCTGCGGAGGACTTAAAACTTTCTGCTACAAAATTGAAAAACGGGAATTACTTAGTTACTGCAAACGCCGTAGATAAAAACAATTTACGTTGTCTGGACTACGAACAACGCGTATATTTTCAATGTGTATCAGGAGGTAAAACAATGAAAAATCAGGGTACGCCAACAGGTAGTGAGTCCATTAAAATGTCAAATGGAAAAGCGTCTATTGAAGTAGTGCCTGACTCAGTCGATGCGCCAATTGAAATGACGGTCTTGAACCAAAGTTTTAAAGGAGAATATTTAAAAATACAACAATAACACTAATTCGCTTTTAGTCAATATACCACAAAGGGTGTAATTTTGTAAAACGAATTACACCCTTTGTGGTATATAATAGTAATCCAGTTCAGTCAACACAAATTTAAAATGAGTCTAATAGTACGGTCTAAATTAATAATAGTGGTAGCATTGACCTTTGTGAATTGTACCACTACTCAATCTGCCTTTAATCTCAAAAAAATAGAGAATGACCGGGTGTTGAAAGCTGCAAAGCTCTATCTTCATACCGAGCCTATGACTATAACCAATAGTACTTGTGAAAGAAGTGCGGGAACCCCTCATGATTTCTATTCCGAAGGCGATTATTGGTGGCCTGATGTGCTTCATCCTGAGGGTCCCTACATTCGAAAAGATGGTATGACCAATCCGGATAATTTCACAGCACACCGAGAAGCATTAATTCGATTCAGCCAGATTTCAGGGGCTTTAGCCTCCGCTTATATTTTGACTCACAACCGCAAATATGCCGACGAATTAGTTCGTCATTTGCGCGCTTGGTTTATTGATGAAAAGACTAAAATGAACCCGAACTTACTCTATGCACAAGCGGTTAAAGGTGTGGCTACGGGTCGTGGTATCGGAATTATCGATACCATCCATTTGATTGAAGTGGTTAAAGCGATTCAGGCAATAGAAGCCTCTTCAGCGCTTTCGAAAGCAGATCTCACTACTATTCAATCTTGGTTTTCATCCTATCTACATTGGTTGACCACTCACGAATATGGCATTGCTGAGCGGGAAAATGGAAACAATCACAGCGTGTGCTGGACGATGCAAGTGGCTGCTTTTGCCGATTTCACTCAGAATAATTCGATGATGGATTTTTGCAGGGCGTTTTACAAAAACACATTACTGCCAAACCAAATGGCTGCCAATGGGAGTTTTCCTTTAGAATTACAACGCACTAAACCCTATGGCTACTCCATTTTCAATTTAGATGTTATGGCAAATCTTTGCCAAATACTTTCAACTAAAAAAGAAAACGTATTTGCCTTTACTACTCCCGATGGAAAAAATTTGGCCTTGGGATTGCAATTTTTAGCGCCTTATATCCAAGATAAAACTCAATGGCCTTATCAACAGGATGTCATGTATTGGGATCAATGGCCAGTGCGACAGTCTAGTTTGTTGTTTGGCGGTATAGCACTTCATAACGAAAAATATTTGAAACTCTGGCATTCACTGAATGCCGATTTCACTTCCCCGGAAATCATCCGAAATATGCCTATGCGCTACCCGTTGTTGTGGGTGAGATAAGTTATTTATTATTTAGGAATATTTCCTTTTAGACATTAATATATTATTGTAAACATTTTATGGATATTTTAATCATTAATTGCATTTAATTCTTATTTTTGACAACTATCTAACCATTATTCAAATAGTTATACTAAACGGTTTATGAAAATAAATTTACAATTTCCAAAGTCATTTTTTTGTTTTTCAAAATTAACATTATTACAATTCTTTTTATTCGCCTTTTTTGCTATAGGAACTCAGGCAAGTGCTCAAAGCGTGAGTATTATTTCAAATGATGCTGATGATATTATTTGTGCAGGAACTAGTGTCACTTTTACTGCAGTACCCTTAGATGAGGGATCAAGTGTATCCTACCAATGGAAAATAGGTGCGGCTCTTGTGGGTAGTGGTGGTTTAACTTTTACTACGTCATCTTTAACAGACGGACAAAGTATTTCAGTTGTGATGACTTCTGACTCTGTAAATTATACTTCTAACTCTATTGTAATGACCGTCAGTACATTGCCTAGCGCAGGAGTTTTAAGTGGCGCAACAGCTGTATGTTCCAACGCAACGACCACCTTTACAAGTAACGTTCCAGGTGGCACATGGTCTTCCTCGGCTACAAATAAAGCCACTATCGACGAATTGACAGGAGAAATTACGCCAGTTGCTGCGGGAGCTTCCACTATAACTTATACGGTATTGGGTGATGGGGCTTGTCCAAGTGCCACGGCTACACGCGTAGTCACTATTACTGCGGCACCAAATACCGGAACTTTAAGTGGCACATTGGAAATATGTTCTACTAGCACAACCACCTTTGTAAGCAACGTTTCAGGAGGAACATGGTCATCATCAGATACGGGGATTGCTACTATAGGCTTATCTACAGGCCTCATCACTCCGCAATCAGCAGGAGAAGCAACCATGACTTATACCGTAATAGGTTCAGGAGGTTGTTCTACTGCCGCAACAGCAACCCGAGCGGTAACTATAACGGCGCCTGTTAGTGCAGG
>CANFHF010000035.1 GCA_947446635.1 Flavobacteriaceae bacterium | reverse complement strand
TGGGAAGAAGGTCGGTTGATTCTTGAAAGTAAAGATTTCGATTTTACAACTCTTGATACTATTACGTTATGTAAATTCTTTACAACCATTATAAGAGCTAACAGATTTATGGATGGATATTTAGTCTTTAATTTTGAAAATGGAAATGTCTTCAAAATAATTTCAGCGATTAAACAAAATCAAACTGTTTAATTTATTTTGATAACATTCTTTCAATTTGGATAAATTACTTTAATATTTTGCGGGTATATATACCTGATTATGTATATATGTTTGTTACTATAAATTTGTTTTGTTTAAATTTGATATGAATGAAATTTATCGTTTAGAAATTTTATTTAATAATATATTTTATAATCATTTTATTTACAAAAAGTTAAACAAAATATTTATTACTATAATAGAAAATTAATTAAAATAAATTTTTCCCAATAACTAATAATATGAAAACAAAAAATTTTTTACTTTCCATTTTTATTACTTCAACTATAGTTACAAGTTGTAAAAAAGATAACAGTTCACCAACTAATTCTAACAATAATCAAACTTCTAATCCCATAACGAATGATAGTTTGAAATTTATTGCTGAAATTGGTTCTGCAGGAACAGCTTTAAATCAGTTTAACTTTAATGCTGCAGGAAGTGATATGGAATGGGGAATGACCAATGATGATTCTTACGTTTATATTGCTGATAGAGGAAACCATTGTATTAAAAAAGTGGACTTGACTTCAAATAGTATTGTAGGCTGGTATGGTTATAATAATGGAAAATGGGGATATTATACTACTTCCAATACTCCTGATAAAAAATTTACACCAGTAAGGTTAATGTTTAAAAATAATTTTATTTATGCCATAGCAAATCGAGGGTACAATCAAACCTCGCATAGAAATGAAAGTAGAGTTTTTAAAATAAATAGTTCAAATGGAGATTTAGTAGATACCAATTCTGTAATACCAATTTATTCTTTTTATTCTTGTTGTATTGACAACAATGAAAATATTTTTATTTGCAGCGACGATTCTATAAAAAAGTATAACTATGGATTTTTAAATGGATTCGGTGGTTTTGGTAGTTCTGATGGCAAATTAGATAATTCAGGATACATTGTTCAAATTCAAATGATTGGTGATACTTTGGTAGTTGTAGATGCTGGTAATGACAGATTTCAATTATTTGACAATAAAAATTCTTTTATTTCTAAAATCAAAGTCCCATTAGGTAAAAACTATACTTATTTTGTTGCAGATAATAACAAATATTATCTTTCAAATGGTGATTTTCAAGAATATGATTCAAAAGGAAATAAACTTAAGTCGAGAAAGGTTTCAACAAACGGTTTTTATTCTGGCCAAGGACAATTCGTTATTGTAAAAAATAAGGTAATATATCAAGATGCATATAAACATAGATTATTAGTATTTCAAAAGTAATACTGTTTCTAATACCAATTAAGTAAAGGTATTCTATTTGAACTGACGCTAAAAATATTTGTAATTTTAAATCATAAAAACCCCACTCAAATCACTTCGAGTGGGGATTTTTTTTTCTGTAGATTCTACTTTTCAAATCGTTTCATTACCTTTTTTAACACCAACGTATCCACAAAACTCAAGAAAGCACCAACAAAGGCAAGGATAATCGTTTTTAAATAGTCTTGCCTATCAATCATCGCATAAAAAGTAAACACCTTTCCTGATAGAATTCCTGCACTAGCTGATAAGTCTTAAATTAATCTATTTAACTAAAATATCCATCAAATTAATATACCTATCGGTATTTTATATGTATATTTGCTGACAATATGAACAATAATACTTCAAAATCGGAAAGAACAAAGCAATTTATTATTGAAAATACTGCTGTTATTTTCAATGAAAAAGGATATGCAGGTACTTCGTTATCCGATTTAACAAACGCTACAAAACTTACGAAAGGAAGTATTTACGGAAACTTTGCAAACAAAGATGAAGTAGCACTTGCTGTATTTGATTATAATTTTAATCGTGTTATTCTTTATTTAAGAGAAAGAATCTTAAAAAAGGAAAATTCAATTGATAGATTATTAGTTTATCCAACTGTATATAGAGATTTTCTTAAAATTCCTTTCTTCAAAGCAGGTTGTCCAATACTAAATACTTCAACTGAAGCAGATGATACGCACCCACAATTAAAAGAAAAAGCATCGAAAGCATTAACTTTTTGGAAAGAATCTATTGAAAACCAAATTCAAAGAGGTATTGAAAGAAAAGAAATAAAAGCTGATACTAACTCTGCTGAATTTGCCCTTGTTCTTATGTCTATAATTGAAGGCTCTATAATGATTGCAAAGGCTACTAGTAATTCTAATGATTTGAAATCTACTATGAATTTTTTAGAAAAATTAATCCTTGAATTGAAGTCGTAATTTTTTTTTAAACAACAATATACCGTTCGGTATATTTAAATAATAAATAAAAATGGAAATAACAAAAATTGAAACCTTTCTTTCTTACTATGAGAAAACGCGGTTAGCTACAATTAAAGTAATAGAAGTAATTCCTCATGACAAATTAGATTGGACTTATCTTCCAGGAAAGTTTACAATTGCAGATATTGTAAGACACATCGCTGCAATTGAAAGGAATGTTTTCGGTGAAGTAGCACTCGGTAATAAGCCAAATTACAAAGGCTGTAGAAAAGATTTAGCAGACGGATATGAAAATATAGTTAGCTATTTTAACGAAATGCATACTCAAACAATTGAAATCTTAAAGTCTTTAAGCGATGATTCACTGAAAAGAAAAATCAAATCATTAGATGGTTCTGAAGTTGAATTGGGTAATTTTTTAAGAGCCTTGGTATTGCATGAAATACATCATAGAGCAGCACTTTGTATTTATTTAAACCTTTTAGGAGTAGTTACACCTCCTATACTTGGGTTAATGGAAGAACAAGTAATTGAATTAAGTAAATAAAAATATATGAAAGAAGTATTTATCGTATCAGCTAAAAGAACACCCGTAGGTGGTTTTCTAGGAATATTAAGTAATCATTCGGCTACAGACTTGGGGGCAATAGCAATAAAATCGGCATATTCAACAATTGGAATTGAACCTAAAATGATAGATTCTGTCTACATGGGGAATGTACTTTCGGGAAATTTAGGTCAAGCTCCAGCGAGACAAGCAGCTATCTTTGCAGGTATTCCAAATGAAGTTGATAGTACTACAATAAATAAAGTTTGCTCTTCAGGTTTAAAAGCTACAAGCATAGCTGCGCAACAAATCCAAATTGGTTTAGAGCATTTGATAATTGCAGGTGGTATGGAAAGTATGAGTAATACTCCACATTATTCAAACTTAAGAAAGGTGACAAAATTAGGTAATGAGCAATTTATTGATGGTTTATTGAAAGATGGATTGACAGATGTTTACAATAACTTCCATATGGGTAATGCAGCAGAAATGTGTGCAAGTAAATTTAAGCTTTCAAGAGAACAACAAGATGAGTTTGCATTACAGTCGTATGAAAAAGCAGCAAGTGCATTTAAGAATGATAAATTTTTGAATGAAATTATTCCTATAAAAATTAAAACTAAAAATGGAGAAATAAATTTCAAGGAAGATGAAGATGTTTCAAAAGTAATTCCTGAAAAAGTATCATTATTGAAACCGGTATTTTTAGAGGATGGTACCATTACTGCTGCAAATGCAAGTAATATAAATGATGGTGCAGCTGCTGTTTTATTAGCTTCAAAAGAAGCAGTAGAAAAATACAATCTGAAACCTCTTGCAAAAATCATTGCTTATGCTGATGCTTCTCAAGAGCCTGAATGGTTTACAACTTCACCTTCCATAGCAATTAATAAAGCTTTAAAACAAGCTAATCTTAAAGTAAATGATATTGATTACTTCGAAATCAATGAGGCTTATTCTGCAGTAGTTCTAGCTAACCAACAAATTCTTAATATTTCAAACAGTAAAACAAATATGTATGGTGGTGCCGTTGCAATCGGACATCCGCTCGGTGCATCAGGTGCAAGAATTCTTTGTACACTTACTTCTGTCTTAAGTCAGGAGGGTGGTAAATATGGTATTGCTGCCATCTGTAATGGAGGTGGTGGTGCTACAGCGATGATTATTCAAAACTTAAACTATTAAAAAATGGTAACAATTAACAGGATATTAGAGAGTAAAACTCGGGTTCAATACCAAGATTGTGACCCATATAATCATCTAAATAATTCAAAATACATTGATTACATCATGGCTGCTCGAACCGAACAGTTATTAAATGAATACGATTTTAATTCTTCTGAATTAGCTAAAAAACAAGGTGTTGGATGGGTAACTGCTCAGACACAAATTTCATATTTTAATCCTGCATCATGGATGGAGGTTGTAACAATCGAAACAAGATTAATTCAATTCTCTGAATCCAGTTTGTTAATAGAAGCATTAATGTGGAATGAAGCAAAAACGGAATTAAAATCAATTATGTGGGTTAAATTGGTACATTTTAATATTCAATTGCAAAAAAGTAATAAGCACTCAATAGAATTGATGAAACTTTTTAAAGAAGTAAATTATCCTTTGGTAGACAATCACACATTTGATGAAAGAGTAAAATCGTTAAAACAATTAATTATAGTAAAATGAAAAAAGTATTCATAATCGCTTCGTTATTTGCAAACATTTCAATCTATAGCCAAACATTTACTTTAAAGAGTAATGAACTTGGTGGTCAAGCCACTTCAAAACAAGCGTTCAATAGCTTTGGGTGTAATGGTGAAAATGTATCTCCCCAACTTTTTTGGGAAAATCCACCTTTGGGAACAAAAAGCTTTGCTGTAACTATTTTTGATGAAGATGCACCTACAGGAAGTGGTTGGTGGCATTGGTTAATCTTTGATATTCCTTCTACAACTTCGGAATTAAAATCGGGTGCAGGTAACATTTCGTTAAATCTTTCACCTAAAGGTTCTTTACAAAGTATTACGGATTTTAAATCAACAGGATACGGTGGTCCTTGTCCTCCTGAAGGAAGTAAAGCTCATAAATATGTAGTAACAATTTTTGCATTAAAAACGGATAAACTTGGTTTAGATACAACAGCCAATCCTGCTTTAGTTGGATTTATGTTAGAGCAAAATAAGCTCGAAAAAGCATCACTAATTTTTTACGATAAAAGATAAAAATCATGGAAACAAACTATTTAGAAAGTGTAATCAAGCAATTTGAATATTACAAACTGTTAGGAGAGAATACATTTGCTCAAATTTCAGATGAAAAACTATTTTGGGAATACAATAACGAGAGTAACTCAATTGCCACGATTGTTAAGCACCTTTGGGGTAATATGATGAGTCGTTGGACTGATTTTCTTACAACTGATGGTGAAAAAGATTGGAGAAACCGTGATTCAGAATTTGATAATACCATTTCTACCAAACAGGAATTACTTGATAAATGGAATGAAGGATGGGGAGTATTTTTTGAAACGATAAAATCTCTTAATGAGGAAGACCTTGAAAAAATAATTTACATTCGAAATCAAGGTCATACAGTTTTAGAAGCAATTAATAGACAATTAGCGCATTACCCTTATCATGTAGGTCAAATTGTATTTATAGGAAAGATGAGTGTAGAGAAATGGAATTCACTATCCATTCCACGAGGAAATTCAAACGAATATAATAACGCTAAATTTTCTAAACCGAAAGAAAAAGGTCATTTTACTGATGAATATATAAATAGAAAAACTAGAAGTTTTGTAATTATAACTCACGAAGTAGAGAGTTTTATTCAATGGAAAAAAATATTTGATGATGCTTTGGATATTAGATTAAAAGCAGGAGAAATTTCTTTTAAAGTATTGAATGAAAAGTCTAATTCAAATAATATTGTACACTTATCTGAATGGAATTCTTTAGAAAATGCAAAGGAATTTTTTGAATCAGATTTAGTAAAGAGTATTAGACAAAAAGCAGGTGTAAAGAATCCTCATTTTGTTTATTTAGAAGAACAAGATTCAAGTGATACGAGCTATTAATTTAAAATTATAAATTAAATGAATTTAGAAATCGCAAACAACTTTGCTGAAAAATGGATTAACTCCTGGAACAGTCATAATCTTGATGACATAATTTCTCATTATTCTGAGAACATAGAGTTTTATTCACCTTTAATTCCTTTGCTAGGTTTCAATGAAACAGGGATTATTAATAATAAAGGAGATTTAAAAAAGTATTTTGAAATTGGATTAAAAAATTATCCTGATTTATTTTTTGATTTTCATAACGTATTTTCCGGAATAAATACAATTGTAATTTATTACACCTCAGTTAATGGCCGCAAAGCATCAGAAGTTTTTGAACTAGATGAAAAAGGAAATGCTAAAAAAGTTTATTGTAATTATAAATAAGTACCTCACAATCAAATCACTTCGAAGGGGGGTGCTTTTTTATGTAATTATCTTTTTTCTCAAATTGTTTCTTTTCTTAATTTCATAAACAACAATACTATTAAACACACTAGTCACAAACAATAGTATTGTTGATTGTTTTCAAATTAAAGTTACGCTTCAACAATCGCAAACTTCTTTTAAATAATTTCCTTTAAAACGTAAATTTTTTACGTTATTCTAATCTTAAATTTGAAATAATTATTGCAATTAAGTAAAATCAAATTAACAAGTAATTTTTGTTTGATAACATTAACGTTAGAGATTTATTAGTTTTGTTATAAATATTTTAAATATGAATTTTATAGATTTGTTTGCAGGTGCAGGAGGATTATCAGAAGGTTTTATAAAGGCAGGGTTCTCTCCAATTGCACACGTTGAAATGAATAAAGATGCTAGTGATACATTAAGGACTAGAACGGCATTTCATTATTTAAAAGAAAACAATCGAATTGATGAATACTATGATTATTTAAAAGGTATACCTAACTCCAAAGGTATTAACGATCCTAAAATTCAATTCCACAAAGTGGTAAAAGAGAAAATACAACCACAGGTTTCAGCTGCAAATATTGAATTGGATTCGTTCATTATTTCGAATACTTCGTATTTGGAGGTGCAATGGAAAGGTGATATGAGTATTGAGGATTTTAATGCTTTGAATGTTTATTTTCAGAAGGAGAATGTGGGGAGTTATGTGGAGAGGATATTGATGGTTAATTAAAAAAGGGAATTATGCAGTTGTTGTATTTATGGATTTCTGAATACAGAAATTTTAAGAATAAGGGTTTAAATTTTAATAGTCAATATGAATTTGATTTAGATTTAGTCAATAAAAAATTAACATATAAAAAAAACGAGAACTTTATAGAAAATTTTTTTGGCAATCAAATTCAAGAAATAACAGGAATTGTAGGGAAAAACGGTGTAGGAAAAAGCAACATTTTAGAACTAGTAAATTATTCTATAAAAAATCCGAATGAAGTTGGTCTTGAATCGTTTTTCTTGATATTTAAAACTGATGAAAATAATTTTGTAAGATATGATTATAATTTTTTATTGAATATTGAAAACAAAACATCCTTAGATATTCAAATACAAATTCATCCAGGAAAAATTAAGGGAATTACAAATGTGTTTTTCTCTAATATTTTTGATACAAGGAGGTATCTTTTTTCAGATGATGTTCAGGATTTATCCACAAATAGATCAAGTTTAACTTCCTTTGGTAGAAATATTTATAATTTTCAACAAGACGAAATTAAAAATCAGGTTAAATTTATTTCAAGTCCATATTTTAAATCAATAAAAAACAATGATTTACCAATGCCAGAGCATTTGATATTTTCAACTAATCTAGCAACAAACATAAGTCACAAAATTCGAAGAGCAGCAGATAATTATAATCTACCCGAATTAAATGAATTTTACAACAAATATCAAAAAAGATATAAGGACTCTTCAAGTAATAAAACTTTCTTTTTAATCGTATCATTTTATTGTTTGATATATTTTTTAATTGATCCAAATGAAGATGACTATGAGGAAAAGAGGTTTTCTAGTCAAAGAATAGATCCAGTTCAGATATCTAAAATAAAATTTTTCATTGATGAAATATTAGTTGCAAATTTCGACATTATTGAATTACATCATTTTATACTCACCACATTTTTGGATTTTTTGGAGAATAATTTTCCAAATAAAAATAAACTTGTAAAATTTTTAAAAAATAGCTTTAATTCAGATTTTTATAATGCATTGGAAGTAAAACCAATTACTAAAGGAAGATATAGTAAACAGCGACAAGAGTTTCTACTACCTTTTAGGAATAAAAAATGTCAAAATTTTGTAAAAGAATATCTAGATGTATTTAGAAATAATAACGCGTTTCAATTAGAGTGGTCAGGAATTAGTACGGGACAACTTGCTTTTTATAATTTGTTTAGTCGCTTCCATTCAATAATTAAAAATGTAAAACAACGAAATGTTTTAATTACTATAGATGAAGGTGATTTATATTTTCATCCAAATTGGCAGTTGAATTTTTTAGACTTTTTGATAAAGGGATTATCTGAAATTTTCGGAGACAGAAAATTACAAATTATACTTACTACACATTCACCTTTTTTGGTTAGTGATTTACCTAAAAATAATTTAATTTTTATAGACAGAAAAGATGAAGATTTATTAATTGTTAAACCAGAAAATATTGAAATTGAAACTTTTGCAGCAAATATATATGCTTTGTATTCAAAAGCGTTTTTTCTTGAAAATGGCACTATTAGTGAATTTGCATATAAAAAATTATCACAATTAAAAAAAGATATTCAATCTAATGTAAATAAAGAAGATACTTTAAAACTAATAAATCAAATTGGTGACACTGTTATCAAGAAGCAGTATGATTTATACTTAAAAAAGCATTCAAATGAAACTGATAAATAGAGGCTCTGGAGGCAAAACACTTGATCAACTAGCTTCTGAACACTTTTGCCGTTTAAATTTTAAAAATAATGGATCTGGTTCAGAAATACTCGAAAATTCACCTATTTCTTATTTATTTCAAACCATTGAAAATTATATGGAAAATGCTGAAGACAATAATAAGGTTTATTTTTTTGAAAAGTTTGCTGAACATGACTTTAGGTTGCTATATAGATTGATTACTACGCCAATTTCGGAATTAGATAATTTAATCGATGAAATCGAATTGCTAATGTTTGATCATGAACTTGTAATGGATTATTTAAAGGAAGATTTTGAGAATATTTTTAAATATGATAATTGGCGAGGAACATTAAAAAGTAGATGGTTATATAAATCACTTGAATTATTATATTGTCCATATTGTAATTCAGAAAAAGTTTATTTAACAAATGATAGTGATTTGTATGTTGAATTTGATCACTATTATAATCAAGCAAGATATCCTTATTTAAGTCTTTCATTTTATAATTTGATTCCAAGTTGTGAACGATGTAATGGACCAACTTGTAAAGGAGCAAAACCATTTTCTTACTCGACTCATCTTCATCCGTATATTGATGATTTTCATAATTTAGCAAATTTTGAATTATCTAATCCTATTTTAAAGAGAAATGATAAATTTAAAATCAAAATAAATGAAAATAATCCAAGTACAAGATTATCATCATATCTAAATGATTTTGATATAGAAAACAGATATAATATAAGACAAATATATGATGCAGTTATTAATTTGTGGGATAAACAAAATCTATACAATGAATATAAGCTTCAAGAATATATAGATGATCCTAATTTAACAGATATAATTTCACGTGACGATGCAATTAATTATGCAAGTGAAATACCAGTTAATGAAAATGATATTAACAAACATTTATATGGTAAATTAAAATTAGATTTAGCAGGAACTGCTGGATTTGATATTTACAGATAATTTGAAAAATGAATGTAATATGACTAACAAAGCTGAAATTTTAACAATTCAAGATTTTATTAGTTTAAAAGATATTCGAATTCCAGAATATCAACGTCCATATAAATGGGGAGAGAAAAGTGTGGGCCAACTTTTGGATGATATTTTTACATTCAAAGACAAATCACATTATCGATTTGGCACCATTGTTATTCATGTAAATACATTAACAGAAAACAATACAGTAGTAACTTACAATGATATTGTCGATGGGCAACAACGTTATACTACTTTACGTTTGCTTATTTATGCTTTATATGAAAATTCATTGACTAACACAAACTTGCAGAGTAATACAAAAACCATTTTAGAACAGCTAAAAACCAAATTATCTACAATTGATATACGATACCGACATAAGGCTAGTATCGAACAAATCAATAAAAATTATCAATTAATAAAACGTTCGATTCAGCACTTTGATGATAGTATAATCACTAATTTCATTGCTAAATTTCAGGTTGTTGTGTTTTATATTACTGATGAAACTGAAGCATTTCAATTTTTTGATTCTCAAAATTCTCGAGGTAAAGATTTGTATCCTCACGATTTACTTAAAGCTTTTCATTTAAGAGAATTCGATAAAAACGAAATTGAAACTCAAACTCAAATTGTTGACCATTGGGAAAAATACCAAACTAAAAAGCTTTCTCTACTTTTTTCAAATTATCTGTACCGTATAAAAGGTTGGAGCAACTCAAAACATGCTCGAAATTTTGGAAAAGAAGATATAGATTCATTTAAGGGGATAAATATAGATAAAGTTGAAAGTTATCCCTATGTCAAATCTTTGCAAATAGCCCATCATCTAGTTGATAATTATAACGCTGGGTTTGAAAGAAAAATTGACAAACAGTTTATGAATTTCCCTTTTCAAATTGATCAAATTATGATTAATGGTAGAAGGTTTTTTGAGTACGTAAATTATTATTTAGACATCAATGAACGTTTCAAAAAAAAATATTTAAAAAGTGATTGGAATAAAATTGATCAAATTAGCAATTCTGATTTACTAGTTTATTTTATTTACAAAAATAAATTTATTTACAGGGATGGCGAAAGTTATCTCAAAGACCTTTTTGAATGCCTGGCAATTTTTTACATTGATAAATTTGGGAATAATAGTCTTGATGAATTTATTGAAAAAGCCTTTATCTATTGTTATACTCTAAGATTTGACTTCCAAAGGTTAGGTTTTGATTCGGTTGATAATTATGTGGTTACTGGAAATAGAAATCTTTTTACCATTATTAAAAATGCAATGGTTCCAAATGAAGTTATTAAAGCACCTGTATTAAAATTACCAAGTTTACAACAAATTGAACTTTTTTCTAAAGCTGATTCACGGAGATTAGATCAAGATATTGTCTCATTTTTTAAACAAAGGAATTATTATGAAATCAAATAATGAAGACTTAAAAGACTTTACAATAGGTCAATTGTTTGGGTCTCAAGACCAATATCTAATTCCTATTTATCAAAGAAATTATGAGTGGGAAGACAAACAAATCATTCAATTGATAGAAGATATATGTGATTATTATATTGAAGAAGAGAATAAACAATATTACATTGGTACTTTAGTAGTTGATTTGCGGCAGGATAAAAATGGAATTTTCTATGAAACAATTGATGGACAGCAACGATTAACTACATTTAATTTACTGATTTGTTCTTTGAAAGCGTTAAATAAGGAGGGTTTAATTTCAAATAAATTTGAGAATTATTTATCAAGAACAAACATTCATTTTGAATCCAGACCTATATCGGAAAAAACAATAGAGTTTGTATTTAGAAACGGAAATGAAAAACCAAAATATCAAGAGTTTAATGACAATATAATTTCAGGTTCAAATATTATTTACACACTTTTAAAACAGCTTGAAAGTCAATTTTCATCAACAACCAAAGAAACAAATTGGTTAAATAAATCATTTGAAGGTTTTTTGGAATACTTATTTGAAAAAGTGGTTATCGTTCGTGTTCAAGTACCGATAGATACAGATTTGAATCATTATTTTGAAATAATGAACTCACGTGGCGAACAACTTGAAAAACATGAGATTTTGAAGTCAAGGTTGATGAAAGAATTAAATGATTGTGAAAATTCTATGGAATTAAGAAAGCAATTTAATCAGATTTGGGAGGCATGTGCCCAAATGGATTCATATTCACAAATACTTTTTCCAAAAGATATTAGATTTAAACTATTCGGAAATAGATGGTTTAATTTCATTCCTGTTGATCAAAATGAAATGTTTTCAATCTTAGTAAAGAGTGAAAATGAATCAGAAAATAAATTTGATGGTATCAGTTTCGATGAAATAGTTGATGAAAAAAACAACAATTTACTTCAAGATAAAATTAAAAAGTTACAAGACGAAGATGTTAAAAATGAATCTGATGGTAAGCAATATCAACCACTAATCAATTTTGAAAATTTCCTATTACATGTCTTAAAATTAGTTTCACCTAAAACGGAAGTAAAACTAGATGATAAAAGACTTCTATCATTTTTCAAACAAGCTCTAGAGCTTAGTGATAACAAAGAGCTTTTTGTTAAAGATTTTGCATACAAATTATTGAAATCAAAGTTTTTACTCGATCAGTATGTTATAAAAAGGAAATATGTTAGCGGTGAAGATTTCTGGAGTTTAGAAATGCTTAAATTTTATCCAAAAATTGAGTTAGTGCGTGATCAAGAGTCTTTTAATTATGTAAATACCTTCCATAATCGGAATGCAAACTTGACAATGTTGCTTTCTATGTTTCATGTTTCAACCCCAACTTTAGTTTATAAAAACTGGCTTTTTGAAGTTCTTAATTATTTAGATAGAGAATTTGAATTTATTTTTCAATCTGATTTAGAAAATCCAAAGAATATAATACCAGAAGATTACCTAATTTTCTTAGAAAATTTAGCAAAGAAATTTTTGAAATTTAGATTTATTAATGGTGAAAAAGAATTAAGCTATGATGAAATGCTTTCTGTTAATCTAGAAATTGTGAAAATTTCATTTAATGAGGAAGCATTGATGTATGGAAATATCAGAAATAATTTAGTTTTCAATTATATTGATTATTTACTCTGGAAGCAAAAATCAAATGACTACAGTGGATTTGAATTTTCATTTAGAAGCTCTGTTGAGCATTTTTATCCTCAAAATCCAATCAGCGGAGAAAAAATAGATGATGAAAAAATATTAAACTGCATTGGTAACTTATGTTTGATATCACACAGTAATAATTCCAGAATGAGTAATTTTTTACCCCAAGCTAAGAGAGAGCATTATCAAAACTCTTCATCCAAAGACAGTATTAAACAAATGATGATGATGGACATCATGAAAAACAAAGATAATAAATGGTTTGTTGATGAAATCTTAGAACACAACCAAACAATAGTACAATTATTGAAAAACGATTTAGACTACTAAATAATTTCTAATTAAATATCAATTATTGTTAATAAAGTATTTTAACATGAAAATTAAAAAAGTAAATATTGAAAATTATAAATCATTTAAGGGACTTTTTTCTATTGAATTAAATGAAAATATTAATATACTAGTAGGGGATAATGAAGCTGGTAAGTCTACAATTTTAGAAGCAATTCACATTTGTCTTTCCGGACAATTGAACGGAAAATACATTTTAAATCAACTTTCCCAATATCTTTTCAATAATGAGGTTGAGAAAGAATATATTAAAAGTTTAAAGACTGCAAGTAAACTGGAACCACCTTATATAAGTATTGAAGTATTTATAGCTGGTGATAACTTGCCTTTTTTTGAAGGAGACGGAAATAGTGAACAAAAAAAGGAATGTTGTATTACATTTAAAATTGAATTTGACGACCAATATAAAGATGAATATTTACAATTGATTAATACAGGGAAAGTTTCCACAATTCCCATAGAATATTATAAAATTGCATGGTTCTCTTGTGCTAGAGATGCAGTAACCAGTAGAAGTATTCCAATTAAATCAGTTTTAATAGACTCATCAACTACTAGATTTCAAAATGGCTCTGATATTTATATTTCAAGAATAATTCAAAATGATTTAGAGGAAAAAGAAAGAGTAGATGTTTCTCAAGCTTATAGAAAATTGAAAGAGACATTTATGGAAGAAGATTCTATTTCAAAAATTAATCAGAAAATTTCTCAAAAAGCAAATATTTCTAATAAAACAGTTAAAATTTCTGTTGATTTATCAACTAAAGATGCTTGGGAAACAAGTTTGATTACGTATTTAGACGATGTTCCTTTTCATCAAATTGGTAAAGGAGAACAATGTATTATAAAAACAAACTTAGCATTAGGACATAAAAAAGCAAAAGAGTCAAATCTAATATTAATTGAAGAACCTGAAAATCATCTATCATATTCAAAACTTAATCAATTCATATATAATATTGAATCTACTTGTACAGATAAACAAATTATCATCTCAACACATAGTAGTTTTGTCGTAAATAAACTAGGCATTGAAAATTTAATTCTACTTCATAATAAAAAAACGACAAGTCTAAAAGATTTGAGTATTGATACTCAAGATTTTTTTAAAAAGCTTCCTGGATATGAAACATTAAGAATGATTTTATGTCAAAAAGCGATTTTGGTAGAAGGCCCGTCTGATGAATTAATTTTTCAAAAAGCATACATAGAGAGAAATCAAGGGAAACTACCTATTCAAGATGGATTCGATGTGATTTCGGTCGGATTAACTTTTAAAAGATTTCTAGAGATAGCTTCAAAAATCGAAAAAGATATTGCAGTAATTACAGATAATGATAAAGATTTCGTTAAAAATATCACCAAAAAATACATCGATTATTCTAGTTTTCCATTCATTAAAATTTGTGCAGACAATAGAGATGAACTTAGAACTCTTGAATATCAATTTACTGATGCAAATAAAGGTGATTTGAAAAAAATATGTAATGTTGTAGAAATTAATGGTGAAGTATACAATTCTGAGGAAAAAATTATTAATTATCTAGTTAACAATAAAACAAATTGGGCCTTAAAAGTTTTTTCATCTAATATTGAATTATCTTACCCTGATTACATTTTAGAAGCTGTAAAGTGGTGTAATGAAAAAAAATAAAATCAATAATAAATTAATTCTTGCATCAGCTGGTTCAGGGAAAACTACTTTTTTAATAAAAAGTGCCTTAAGTATACCCAGCAATGAAAAGGTTTTGATTACAACCTACACAGAGGCAAATGAAGCAGAGATTAGAAAAAAAATAATTAAAACAAATGGTCTAATCCCTGAAAACATTCAAATTCAAACATGGTTTTCTTTCTTAATACAGCATGGAGTTAAGCCCTACCAGGGTACATTTCATGAGAGTTTATTTAACAAGCCTATAAAAGGAATGTTGTTAGTGAATAGTCCTTCAGGCATAAAATATTCTTTTGTTAATGAATTCAATAAAAAAATCAATGTACCTTATAATGAAGAGAGAGAATTTGAAAAACATTATTTAACAAGTTCAAGAAAAATATATTCAGATAAAATCTCAAAATTTGTTTTTAATTGTAACTCAAAAGTTAACAATGAAATCATTGATAGATTGGCAAGAATTTATAATCATGTATTTATTGATGAAGTGCAGGATTTAGCAGGTTATGATCTAGAATTAATTAAACTTTTTTTTAAATCGAGTATTTCAACTGTTTTAGTAGGAGACCCTAGGCAAGTTACATACTTAACTCATTTAGAAAAGAAAAATGATAAGTACAAGAATGGCCTTATTAAAGATTTTTTAATTGAAAAATGTAAAAGTTTAATTGGTGGTAATATTGATGAAACTACTCTGAATACTTCACATAGGAATAATTCTGAAATATGCTTTTTTTCTTCCAAATTATATCCAAAATTTCCCGCTTCTAATTCTTGTGAATGTATTGATTGTAGAGATTCATCGATTAATCATAAGGGCATATACTTTGTTCAAAAAAAAGATGTTAAAAGTTATGTAGATAAATATAACCCAACTGAAATAGGTTGGAATAAAAAAGTTAATTCAATTAACCCTACTAATTATTTCAATTTTGGAGAATCAAAAGGATTAGGATTTGATCATGTTTTGATTTATCCTACAAATGATATGGTGGAATGGCTAAAAAATCATAATTATGCTTTAAAAAATGAAGCCAGAGCAAAATTTTATGTTGGGATTACTAGAGCAAGATATAGTGTCGGAATAATAGTTGAAAATTTTGATGATGAAAAAATTTTAGAACGTTTGAATGAAAAACAACGAGAACGAGATAAAAATGCAAAATACGCTTTTAAGAAGTAATAGAATAAAATTAAGGAACATTAATTATTTAAACTAAATAATTGAAAATCAAACACTACTTTTAGATAAGGAATATTTAGATAGAAATAAGGAACATTATTAGGGATATGTTCGAAACATGTATTTACTTCTTGTTGATACTTTTATCCAATCTTGTTATTGATAGATATATTTTTGATTAAATCATTAAAAACTCTATTATTTCATA
>CANFHF010000034.1 GCA_947446635.1 Flavobacteriaceae bacterium | reverse complement strand
GTCAAGGGTATCAAAGGGCAGTGTCAAGAAATTAAAAATAGAGACAAAGCTGCAAATGACTTGTTTTCAACAGCGGTATCAAGAGTTAGACAACCTATTGAGTCATTATTTAATTGGCTAATTCAAAAAAACAGATATTCAAAGAGCTAGTAAAGTGAGATCTGCCAAAGGACTGTTGATTCATATCTTTGGCAAAATCGCTTCCGCTTTTATAAACTTAATATTTTAACCCTTGATTCACATTATTATATAATATATAAATTTTAAGGCGTTGCGGTAAAAATGTGGACTAGAAGTAGAAATAAAAATCCCTAACTTACTGATTAACAGTGGTTAGGGTTTTAATTCAGCGGAGAAAGAGGTATTCGAACCCTTTAAATATTATCAGTGAAATCAAGGCTTCCCATTTTCGAAATCACACAGGGTAACTCATAGGGTAACTGATTTTTTATAGGTATCAATTGTACCAATGTAAATTAACAAAAAATAATTTAAATAGAAAAATTTTGGTTCAACTTTAACATATTTATTTAGTCTTGAAAATCGACGAGCGCATTATTATTCTTGAATAATTCTCGGGTCTTAATTGGAGCAATGTATGCCTAAACATTTTCAACACTTGATTCACTTTTTCCAGATTGAGATTTTATTTACCTTGTTCTATTTTTCTAACTAATGTAATTACAACTCCAGCCTTTAGAGTAAATTCTTCTTGAGTCAGATTTCTTGATTTTCTTTTGTATTTTACAAATTGAGCAAGGGTTTTCATGATGATATGTGTAATCAATTAGTTTAGTGAAAATTTTATATTATATATTAAAGCGTATAAAATATTAATTGTATTTCAATTTATATCTAAATGCATATAAATTGGTTTATTATTAACTTATAATAAAAACTGCAATATATAGCATGATTGCGCTTTTTTGTGAGTTATACCCGCTATTTTAATAATTAACTAATATAAAAATGCTATATATAGCACTTTTTGACGAAATTATAATTAATAGTTGTATATTTGCATGTAAAAAAGCTATATAATGCATTTTGAAGAGATAATACAGGTAATAAAGGAACGGAGAGAAATGTTAAAGGTTACTCAAGAAACCTTAGCTACACTTTCTGGAGTTGGACTAAGAACCTTAAGACAATTTGAGAGTGGCAAAGGGAATCCTACTTTGTCAACATTGCAAAAACTCACCGATGCTTTAGGATTAGATTTAGTTTTAGTAGTTAAAAATAAAAATGAATCGTAATGAGAGAAGCTACTATTTTATTTAAAGGTGAAAAAGCGGGTATATTGACTCAACATGATGATGCAAGTTTTACATTTACCTATTCGGATGATTGGGTGCTGAATATTGAAAAGCCTAGTATTAGTTTGACATTACAAAAAAAAAATAAAGTGTTTCACTCTACTTTTTTGTTTCCTTTTTTTTATAATATGCTTCCAGAAGGAACTAATAAACAGGCAATATGTAAATCAAATAAAATTGACCTAAATGATTATTTTGGGTTACTATTGACCGTTGCAACGGAGGATACTATAGGAGCTGTTACAATTGAAAAACGTTACTAATTATGAGTTTATTAGAAATTATTCACTGTCCTGGTACTTTAGCAGAGGGCTTTTCTACCTATAGTAGAACTTGTTTGAATAAAGTATTTCAAGGAAAAAAGGTAAATCATATTTTACCATACGATTCACCTTCTTCTGGTACTGAAACCAATATTCTTTTTGAAGAAAATAGAAATCGAATTTCAATATCTGGTGTTCAAGAAAAATTTTCAGTGATACTCGAGAAAAATAAATTACGTCTTGTAAATGAAAAAGAGGTTGGCCAATATATTTTAAAACCGATACCTTCATTCGGTAAAAAAGCAAATCAAATGCCGGCAAATGAACATTTAACAATGCAAATTGCTAAACAAGTTTATGGAATAGAAACCGCTGAAAACGTATTAATTTTTTTCAATAATAACGAAAAAGCCTACTTAACTAAACGATTTGATTTTAACAAAGAAGGAAATAAACTAGCTCAAGAAGATTTTGCTTCTTTGGCACAAAAGACTCCACAAACCCATGGTGAGCATTATAAATATTTAGGTAATTATTTTGATTTGTTTGAATTAATGAAAGAACATTTGCCTGCCTATCTTTCTGAAGCTCCAAAATTGTTGAAGTTGCTAATTTTTAATTATTTGTTCTCTAATGGTGATGCTCATTTAAAAAATTTTTCCTTATTAGAAACCCCGATGGGAGATTATCGTCTTAGCCCTGCATATGATTTGCTTAATAGTAGAATTCATATTGAAGATAAAGATTTTGCATTAGATGATGGATTACTTCCTAGAAAACTTTCAGAGGGCTCTGTTAAAAGTCAATTTGTTTCTCTTGCTCAATTAGCAGGAATTAATGAAAAGATAGTCAAAGAAATACTTCTATTAATGACATCGAAGACAGAGCAAGTAACTAAATTAATTGATCGTTCTTTTCTGGATGACACTACAAAACGTAATTATTTGCAATCTTATCAAGGGCGTTTAAAACGGTTGATGAAAGAATAATACATTTGTCTTATCCTAAATTGAAATGCAATATGAATGCTACTATAGTTATTTTTATGAGATTAATTCTGCTCCAATCGGAGCAAATCTCGAAAGTTTTTATAGTTGTGTAAGTAGTCAAACATATTGTTTTATATAACGGGTTCTAATAGTTTTTTTGCTTTGATGCTACCATATTCCAAAAGTAAAGAAGCTTGGAAAAAAAATACTGGCGCAAGTCACGCAGTGTATGCGTTTTTTGTAAAAACTGTGCCAGTAATTTTTTTTAGCGTTGGCAAAGGAGTGGCAATTGGAATGTAAAATGTATGGCTAAAAGTGAACGAAAAGAAATGTCGTTGTATAACATTTAATCGTTTGGCGTAGCTTGATTTAAGGCAAAGCGACTCTATACTCCGCTCGGGATGAAGGGATGGACTACTACCTTAGCAAACCCTCCACTAATTCTCGGTCTAATTTTATTTGTTTTATTTCTCCTCTTTCTCCTTTGATACAATAAAAATTGTGCAATGAATCCCCAACAGCTTCCTTTATTTTTCGATTAATTCTTGACAAAACAACATTGATGTCGTTTTCAAAAGGGTTTATTAAAACATCGATGGCTCGATTTAATATTTCTGGTTCAGATTGATTGCAAATAGGGGCATACAATTCCATCAATTCTTCTCTGTGGTCAGTCAAATGAGTAATATTTATTCCTTCTGGATGTTTCAAAAACAACAAGTAAAGTGATTTTTCTTTAGGATTTAATCGAAGTTCTAGCCCACCAAAGTCAGTGAAAAATATTTTTTTTGTATGACCCCGAATTTCTATTCTACTTGGTTGCTGTAACAAAACAGAACGACCTCTAAATGTCATACTTTTTCTAATTCCGTCCAATATATCAAAGAATTGTCGAGTATATAAAACAGGTACATCCCTTTCAATGAATTTATTCATACAACTTTCACAAACATCAGCCGTTCGCATTTTTAAAATTATTTGAAGTTTATCTTCACAAAAATCCATTATACAGCCTATAGGTTTATTGTGAACACCATCCCATATATCTTGATTACCAGTAAACATATGATAACGCATAATCCAAACTATTACTTCATAGGCAATTGGAAATCGAACATCAATATCATTTCCAAAATAATGTTCCCAATGAGACGTTTGAATGAAGTAGTTTTTCATCGAGGGAGATACACCTCCAAACCAATTGCGGTCATTTCCTTTATCTGTAAGCAAAACCACAATATCATTTTTAGGTATCGCTTTTGCTTTTCTGTATTTATCACATTCCGCAAATAATTGCTTCCATGTTTTTACTTTTTCAACATAGGGAAACTCTATTATTTTTTCATACCATTTTGGAGATTTTGAATGTTGATTTATATTTATTATAGTCTCAAAATCTTTTGTATTCTCCCAAATCTTGTTTACTTCTTCATCATTGTATTGAAAAAGTTCCTCCTCGCAGGCTAAAAAATGTATAGGTCCTTGGAACTGCTGTAATAAATGCAAAACATTCCTGAAGGTTTCCTCTTTTAATTCTGGTGACCGCAATAAGTGTACATTCATAAATTTAAAGTAGTATTATTATTCTTAATTGAACCCATTTTTTTATAATATCAAGCTATCATTTATTGATTATTTTAAAAATAATTTCAGAAGAAAGGACCATCGTTCCGCTGCCAGACGACTGTTGCGGCTAAGGAACTGATTTTTCTCCACTAGGAGAAAACGAATATAGTAAAAAAAAGTGTCCCGAAACAGAATTCTAGCGATGGCGTTTGACAGCTGTTATGGCTAGTCATCTAGAAATTGTTTTCCAATAAACTTTTAACTTTAGAGGCTAGTCGGTCAATATCTTCTTTGGAAACACCGAAGGATGACTGTATGTTTACTGACCACCCGATAATTCTAACTCGATTTTTATACATCCCAGTCACAATTTCAATATTCTTACCTTTTCGTATTTCAAATTGCGTTTTATTCAGTTCAACATCGGTCCATTCTTTGAATGAATCAATCACAGTTCTGCCATTTAGAAGAATCGTTTTTAGAGAATCTGAATCAAGCTGATATTCAAGAAAAGATCTTCCATCTTCAATCAATATTTTTTTTTTGATGTGGTGTCAATTCTCCCCACTTAATTTTTGTAGCCCATTGAACTAGGTCAACATGGGCAGCGAATGGATGCGAAGTATAAGTGAATCCTATCTCTTTAAGTATAGGATTAAATTTATCGAACCATTTGTATGGTCTTCTTGAAAAGTAATTCAAGCATCCTTCTAAGATCTTTATAGCGTTATCTTCTGAAAGTGAAAAGTTGTCCTTAGTTTTAATAGAACTATAGGTTTGAAGCCTTCTCAAATTATTCTTAAGTAACTCACCATTGTTATCTTCAAATTCTAGATTGCTTGGGTTAATGCCCAACGTAAAAACTTCGGCATTTTGGAAATCACCAAACGACAAAACAGGAGTACTTTGTTTTACAATAATGTCTGATAAAGGATATGGGGATTTAATTCTCTTGAATATATGTTTGTTCATTTTTAAAATAATGTTTTATTTCTTAACCGATTAGCGATAACATTATGCTACCATAAAGTGAATTTGTTTTGGAAATATCCCTTCAAACACAAACTTTGTAACGTTACAAAGCCATACTGGTGTAAAACCTAAATGATATATACAACCATTTGGTGGAGTTTTTACTATCTTTTTAAGAGTTTGAAATCCTGAGTTTTTTATTACCTTATCTGTTGATAAGGCAACATTTACACTAGTGCCATTATTTGACAAATGGTCTAATAAGGTATCTGCTCCAGCTACCATTTGTAATTCTGCTTTTGTTCCTGTCCAGTCTGGTAAATCGATATATCAACATCCTTGTTCTTTATTAAAGGTGTAATTTTTCATTTTAATTGTATTTTAAATTAGTTTCTACGGTCTTTGTTTTTGATAAAATCCAAGAAGTCTCTCTTTGTCTTTCCCACAGATTTGCTATTTGAATATTGACGCATCCCTTCGCTAACATCCTTCATCATATTACCCATATCCCTTTTATTAAAAGAGATTACATTTTCTTCTCTGATGTTCAACATTTTTGAAGTATGAATAGCATCTATATCAGCTCCAAGGAAAGTAAAATTCCATTTTTCAGTAGCTTCTAATGTTTTTATTAAATTAGCAATTTGATGATAGGTAAATTCGCGGCTGGCATTTTCCATTCCATCCGTAAGAATCACCATTACGATACTCATTTCATTATTAATGATTTTTGTCTCGTTAGTCATTCTAATTTGGTTAATTGACATACCAATGGCGTCCAACAAAGCAGTTCCTCCATTTGGTTCATAGCGCGAAAGACTTAAATAGTCAAAGCTGTTAACTCCTACATGCGACTGAATATTGTCAATATGTTCGTTAAAAATTGTAAGTGAAACTTCAAATTTCTGTTCTGGAAATTCTTTTTGTAATTCCTTGATAGTTTCTAATTGAGAGTTGAACCCATTAACTGTTGTTTCTCTGCAATTTCCCATAGAACCACTTTTGTCTAATACAAAATGGTAAAGCGTTTTTTTGTTTGTCATAATAGTGTTTGTTTAAAATTATGGGACAAAATTAGAATGTCGATATGGAAAATTAGAATCCTTGCAACCTTGCAATGCGGTTTTTAAACTTAAACTACATGACTATATTCAAACATGTAGTTGTCTTGGTAATAAATTAATTCTTCTAAATTTAAAATAACTGGTGCTCCAGTAATTATTTCTAAACGACAGATTAATTCTTTTTTTACAGAATCATAGTATTTGTCTTTAAAAGATTCTAATAGCAATAGCTCTTTAGGAAATTTTAATTCCTGAGTGAATTTATCCGCTTTTTCTATAGCTTCTATGAAAAAACTAATTTGGGTTTCATTTTTTTTAATAGTTATATGATAGAAAGGAAAATTGAATTTATCAAAGAGGGTAGCACTTCCCGAAACCATATAATCCATATTACAGATAGGATTGTTTTTTAGAATCATTAATGCATCTATTTCATCTTCGATTAAACTCACAGCGAATGAATACTATATAAAAGCAAATTCCATTGATTTTCCATTAATGGAGTTAAAAAACGCAGTACGGTATTTTAATAAAAGAGACTGGTGTTGTGTAGGACATTACTATTTATCTCTTTTAAATTTAGCATTGCACAATAAAGGGTATTCCTCAGAAGGAGTAGAACCAAGTGGCCTGGTATCTAATTTTAATAATCAGATGTTTACAAAAACTGATGGAACAAAACTTAAAATAAACGCATGGGCAGGAATGTAATTTATAAAACATACCGAATGAATTTTAATGATAAAAAAAGTAAAGATAGTGGGAATAAATTAAGATAATAATTTCAAAATTTAAAGAAAACGAAGTTCGTCAATTTAAAAAATTAAAAAAACGACTAGAGTTGGCCATTCAGTTTCAGAAGACCTAAGTCTTTAGTCTCTTTTAATAAATAAACGATAATTTAACTCAATCATATACTACCTAAAATGCAAAAAACAATAAAACAACCACACGACAACTGGGCAACTTTTTATGATTTTGTTTACGAAAAGACTTTTGGAGATTTTTATAACAATTTGACAGTTCAAACCCTGAAAGAGATTAAGAATATATTGCCAAATGGAAAAATAATTGATTATGGTGCTGGAACTGGTAGATTGACAATTCCTCTTAAAAAGTATGGGTATAATACAATTGCAGTTGAAAAAAGTTTGGGAATGGTAGGAGAATTGAAAAATAAGTGTAAAGTTTTAAATTTAGATTTACCAATTCATAATTGTTCAATATCGGAATATAATAACGAAAATGCTGATATGGCTATGGCTCTATTTACGGTTCTAAGCTATTCAATTAATGAGGACCAATTAACCAGTAGTATTAATAATATCTGTAAGCATTTGAGTCCAAATGCTTTTTTCTTTTTTGATTTACCTAACGATTTCTTTTTCAATACAGGTCGATTAATAGACGTGCAATCTAAAGATTTCAATAGGTCAGTTGAAATAATTAGCACTAATACTAATGATTTATATATTTATAAAGAGATTTGTAGTGGTTTTTATAATGACCAAAAATTCAGTTATGAGGATGAATTTCAAATCAAATATTGGGAATTAGCTATTTTAGATAACTTACTTGTTAAAAATGGACTAAAACAAATTGATAAAGATTTTTCTCAATTCAATTCAACGGGTTCAACTTATAGACTCTATCAAAAAATAATTTAAAGTTGTATTTACCAATTGAATATAACTCATATGTCAAACGTAGAAATAACCTTTTATCCAAATGGTTTAATTAAAACAAAAACCACCTTAAAAAACGAGTTACGTCATGGATTATTTGAAGCGTTTTGGAACAATGGTACTATTAAAGAAAGGTTGTATTTTGTTAATGATAAAGCGGAAGGTTATAGTGAAATGTTTTATAAAAATGGACAGATTGAAGGAGTGGGGTATTATTTTAATGGTAAAGCAGATGGTCTATTTGAATGGTATTGTCCTTCAGGTGAAATAGAATCAAAAATCAATTATTCCAATGGCTTAAAAAATGGTTTATTTGAATTCTACTATAAAAGCGGAAAAGTTCATATAAGTTGTTTTTATAAAAATGATAAAGAATTTGGTCATTGGAGAAAATTTTATGAATCTGGCGCATTAAAAGAAAAAGTATATTATGCCGATAACGGCATGGTAAAAAAAATTGAATTGTTTTAAATAAACACAATTAAAACATGGGAAAAGAAGACCAAACCATAACGTACCGCATCTATTTTGTTGCCCTTGTTATCTTTTTGATGGCTGTGGCCATTACCATTAAATTGACCAACATACAGTGGGCTCAAGGGGAGCATTACAGAGAATTAGCCAAAAAACTAGACGTTAAGACGTTTGTTATTCCGGCCAACAAAGGAAATATTTATTCGGCAGATGGCAGTTTGTTGGCTACATCAATCCCGGAATACACGATACGTTTTGATGCCGTTAGTCCAAAAGATAAAGATTTCAATACCAAAGTAGATTCCCTTGCTGCAGGCTTGTCAAAAATACTTCGAAAACCAAAATCCTATTATTCCACCGCATTACGAAAAGCCCGAGCCAACAACAATCAATATTTCTTTATCGCAAAAGGGTTAAGTTATACCCAATACAGTGCCATTAAAAAACTACCTCTTTTTAAACTGGGAACCTACAAAGGCGGGCGTATTGAAAGCATCACAGAAGTCAGAAAACAGCCCATGGGGGACATTGCCAAGAGAACGATAGGCTACATAGGCTTGGATAAAAACGGGAAATCTAATGCGGTAGGAATCGAAGGTGCTTTTGAAAAATACTTGAATGGAAAAAATGGAAAAGTGCTGAAACAAAAAATAGCTCAAGGTCAATATAAGCCAATAAAAGATGGTAATGAAGTTGAGCCTCAAGACGGGTATGATGTTATTTCAACTATTGACGTCTACATTCAAGATATAGCGCACCATGCCTTATTAGAATCGTTACAAAAGTTTCAAGCCGAGCACGGCTGTGTTATTGTAATGGAAACCAAAACGGGGTACATTAAGGCAATAGCCAATTTGGGAAAAGGAAAAGAGAACCAAGATTATTATGAACGTTTGAATTATGCCATTAGAGAAACAGGAGAGCCTGGGTCAACATTCAAGCTGGTCGACATGATTGCCTTGTTAGACGATCAAAAAGTAGATACCAGTAAGGTTTATAATCGTAAAGGAGGGTCAATCAATTTTTATGGTCACAATGTGGTCGATTCCCACCGAGAAGGTCCCCAGATGATTTCACTTGCCAAAGGTTTCGAAATATCCTCTAATACGGTGATGGTGCAAGCGGTACAACAGAATTATAAAAATAACCCAAAACAATTCGTAGCGCGCATCAATAATTTAGGATTAAACAAGCCATTAGGGATGGGATTGCAGGGGGAAGGCATCCCTAAAATTCCACAGCCGGGCACCAACAAATGGAACGCGCTTTCTTTGCCTTGGATGGCTTTTGGCTATGGGATTGAAGTTACTCCAATGCAAACATTAACTTTGTATAATGCCATAGCTAATAATGGTGAAATGCTAAAGCCACAATTTGTATCGGAAATCAAGGAATTTAATACGACCATAAAAAAGTTTGATAAGCAGGTTATTAATCCCAAAATTTGTTCCGATGCTACTATAAGTAAGTTGAAAGCTGTGATGGAAAATGTGGTTAAACGAGGAACGGCTAAAAGTATTTATTCTAAAGATTTTTCTATGGCGGGTAAAACAGGTACTGCACAAGGTAATTATGGCGTTAATGGTGGCGCAGACAAGCATTACATTTCTTCTTTTGTTGGTTTCTTTCCTGTGGATAAACCTAAATATACTTGTATTGTTGTGGTGCATAAACCTAGTACGATAAACGGTAATTTTTACGGAGCCGATGTTGCAGCTCCTGTTTTTAAAAGAATTGCCCAAAAGATATTTACAGATTCCCCTTCGTCAAATACTATTATTAACATCAACAAGAATATTTATAGTCAGGAAAAGAATTACAATGCCTATTACACCAAGTCCCAAAACGAAAAAAACACCATCCCAAACCTGAAGGGGATGTCAGGAATGGATGCTATAGCTTTATTGGAAAATAAGGGATTGCATGTAAAAATAAAAGGGGTAGGAAAAGTGAAATCCCAATCGATTGGGGTAGGTGTGCCCATCCTTAAAAACAGTTCCATAGTCTTGGAGTTGAGGTAGTGTTTTTATGATATCTAAAAGCTAAATTTTTAATGTTTTTCCTCTTGAGTTTATCTTATATAAATAATCAATGTATTCAGGAAGTTCTATCAAACTTAAAAAACCAATATTTGCTTGGGTTAGATCAAGGAATTCTATGGTTTTGATGTGTTTTCTGAAGGCTATTTCACCGATTACCTCCATGACTAGATATTTCAAGTCAATTTCTACCTCGTCACAGTCTTTGATTCTATCATAGCCTGGTATATAGATGTTTATTTTTAGTTGTTTGCTTGAGATATTGTAATCAACTAAGGACATATACAATTGGCTTATTTTGATTTTGATATTTTTAAAAATATAGGGTTCGTCATTCCCCGTCAGGTAAAGTGTTTTGTCTTGAATAGGCTTTACAAATGCTTGCGGAATAAAAAATCGAAGTTGAGGTGCTTGGTCTTCTAATGCTATGAGTTTAGGAAAAAGTTTTCGATACCCATCAGATGTGAAAATAATGGTGTATTTGTTTTGGTTTTTTGATGGGCCAATGATTAGAAAGCCGATTCTTTTTGAAATATAGCCATAGTTCCTGTTGAGGTGGTACAATACTTCTTTGGTATTGATTCCAAGAAGTATTGCGTTGTTTATGGTTTCTTCGTTGTCTTGAAACCAGTTCCAGAATGTGTTTATTTGTTTCATTTTTTTTGTTTTAACGTTTGTCTTTTGATTTAGGTGGAAAAGTGATAAGATTAAACATGCTTCTCATTCGCGATCGAAGTCTATTCCCGTACACTTTTTCAATTTCAGTAGCAGAAAGATTTGTTGTAATGTGAGTAACTGATTTATTATCAACAAACTGCTCATATCGACTTATGAGTATTTCAGCCATTACGTTGCAATCGTTGCCGAAATGTTTGATTTGTTGTTCGGTTCCCAAATCATCAAAACAATAGCCAGTTAGTTTAGATTGGAAGTTTTGCTTTTGGGTGAAGTTGTTTATTGCTTCGTACCCGTTTTTGGCAAACTCAAAAGAAATCTCTCTGCAAGTTTTGATTTTGTAATCCGATGTAGAAAAAGGCTTTATGAGATGCATTAAAGAGGTTTTACCGCAACCAATTGGACCCGACAGTAAAATACCTTTTGAGAGGTCAATTCGTTCTTTTAGGGCCATGTTCTTATCTTTGATCGTATAAATAATCAGTTTGTAAATAGTTGGGATGTCCAGGATGTTTATTTTGAAAGATTGTCCGTAATGTTGCTTCCCATGGTAATCAATAAATTTCAAGCATTTGTTGAAATCATAGACTTTGTGGTCGTTTTGAATTTCGAAAGTATCGGTAATTAATTTACAATGGTTCGGCATAGTTTTTTGAATTTGGTGTGTGCAGATGATTGGGTTGAGGTGCATTTGATTTTGGCTGGAATTTGTTTGCGTTGAGCATCCAATTTCGAGCAGCTGCTCTCCAGTCTTTCATTTTGGATTTTCCTCCCACGAGCCAACCGTTACTTTGGAAATGGTTGTAAAATTTTTGGGCTTCGATTTCAGAATTATTTTTCTCCTTGAAAAAAGGGAGTATATCTTCCAAGACGGGAGGGATTTTTTCAACGGGTTCCATACCTTTTTTTTCGCGCAACTTTTTTTTGGATTGCGGTTCATTTTCTAGTAAAAAATCGCAATTTATATCTGGTTTTTTTTGAGCTCGCCCGTTTACCCTGTTTATAATGTTTGTATTGTTTATATAAGGTAGAAGTTCAGCGCTTGTACAGTGCTTGTACAGTACTTGTTCAATACCCAGTTCAGCAACTTGTTCAACAGCCTGTTCATTGACTTGTTTGATTTTTTGTTGGGTTTTGAGTTTTTTAATCTCCTTTTTCTGAATTGGTTTGGTGAAGAAATCAAGATTGACAACTTCAAGTGTAGATCCTTTGAACGGATTGTAGGAAGGCATGTATTTCACAAAATTCCTTTCGTCCAATTCCTTGATGCACTTGTGGTAGGTTGCATAGGATGCAATTTTGCTGATACGCATTAATTCGTCTCTGGAAATACAAATTGGGTTTTGAAAACGATTTTGATTCCATAATTGGAATACAGCCATGTAAAGACTTATGTGGGTGGGATTTAAGTCGAAGTCGGCGGATACCTTTTCGAAAAAGCCGGTGAGGTGTTTGATGTAATTCATTTTGGGTGTTGGGTTTTAGGTTCTGGGTTTTGGTTATTTTTCCATTAATTTTTTTAAGTCTTCGTATTTGTAGTAGAGGATGCCACCAATCCGATTGTAGTTTAGCGTTCCGTTGATGCGAAGGTTCTGCAATGTTCCTGGAGAAATTTTAAGAAGTTTTCTAACTTCGGAAGATTTGAGCCATTGAGTAGGTTGATCTACTTCTGGTTTACCGGATTGGATTTCGTGGAGCAGTGCATTGCCAAAATTGAGCAAGTCTCTTTTTGTCACTACTTGGTAGTTTAACAACTCATAGTTGTCGATTTCTGGGAAGAGTTTTTTGGGATGTAAGTTCATAATGAAAGTGTTTGATTTGTTATAAGACAAATTACTTTCATTTGATTGTTTTTTAAACCCAAGGTGAACCCAAGTTGGGTTGTTTTTCGCTAAAAAAAGTTTAGTATCCCTTTATTTACGGGGTTTATTTTTCAAACTTTAACATAAATGACCCATTTCTCCGTTTTTATTTTTTTGGTTGTCTCAACGGAAAATATGGGCTTGACAAAGGAAACCCAAGGTGAACCCAAGTTGGGTTCAAAATTCTTACAAAATAAATATTAGCGATAAAAAAACCAAGTCATCGACTTGGTTTTAAAAGTTTAAAAATCACTATCTTTAAATTTATTGTCAGCAACTTTGGAGAGATTTTGGAGGAATACGGCTTTTATGGGGGATCTCCTCTTGATGTCCTGCAAACAACGATAGAGCGTTTTATCATCTATTTCAATATTAAATGCAAAGCATAACGCCTTAGCAATTTCCTTGATATCAGCTTTACCATCATTCAACATGTTTTTATAATATAAGCCATAGATCATCTCTGCCATGTCCACTTTAGTGCCAGTCCAAGTGATTTTGTTGTTCATTGGATTGTATGTTGTTGGATTATTACTATTTAACTCCTCCAGTTTGTTTTCTAAATGGCTGGTGAACATATCGTTTGCTATAATTGTGGCCACATTATAATCGTGTGAGGTGCTCAGTTTGGAATCGTAATTGATGAGGTAGCAATCATATTTGACAATGTCTTTGTAGCTGTACCTTACAAAATGGTCTTCGTCTTTGTGGGATGATCTCGAACGGTAGTATTCATAAAACTCTTTATTGGTGGTAACATATTGATGAATTGCAGTCAGTAATTCTTCATAATGCTTTCTTTTCTTCTTTTTGCTTGGAGGTAAAGAGGCCTCTAATTTTAAAAGCTCTTTATAAAAAAGGAGTTTTGAAACCATTTTTGGTTTCAATTCTTTGAAAAAATAAATTTCTTCCTGGACCGACAGAAATACATGTTTTTTTAGCCATTTGTGTATCTCTTTTAATTTCTTTTCAATGTAATGTATAATTTCTAAAGAGATACTCAAAACATCATCCGAGGTGTTTTTAAGCACCTCATATTCTTTTTCAAATTCGTTAAAATAATTGATATAATTGACTTCCATAAAACACAGAATATTTAAAATTTATAGTATTAAAAATAAACCATATTGTATTAATAATATGTCAATTATGAGCTAAAAAGTTATGAACAGCACCTAAGGCTAGAGATTACCTAACTTTTTATTTATTAGTGGCTTGGAAGTGAATTTGGATTTTAAGAAGCTACATACTAATTTGTAATGGTAAACATTGCATTGTAAACAAATTTGTTTATTTTTGTATCATGAAATCAGAATTAAATCATTTAAAGGGGATTCATCCAGGCTTAGTATTGGAGCGCGAATTGGATAAACGCCATTTGCGTAAGGGCGTTTTTGCGCTTTCATTGCAAGAATACCCCCAAACCTTGACTGCTATCACGAAAGGTAAAAGAGGAATGAATACGGCTTTGTCACTAAAAATTGAAAGAGCTCTCGGTTTAGAAGAGGGTTATTTCATGATATTACAAGTGTATTACGAAATTGAAGAAGAAAAAAGAAAGCAAAATAAAAGCTGGACTAATTTACCACAATTGCGGCCTGTATTGTTTTGGGACACTAAAATGGAATCTATTGACTGGGGAAAACAGAAAAAAGCTATTATTAAAAGAGTTTTTGAACGTGGTAATGCTATAGAGAAAAACGAAATTATTCGATTTTATGGAACCAAAACTGTTGATGACATTCTAAATAAACGCCTGCAACATGCTTCATTATAATACTGTAACACCTTTGCTGCGTAAAATTTTAGCCGATTTGATGTTGGCTGATGTCTTTGCTGATTTCAGACTTGTTGGAGGAACTGCCTTGAGTTTGTATAGAGGACACAGAATGTCTGTAGATATAGATCTTTTTACGGATGCTGAATACGGCACTATAGATTTTGATGCCATTGATGCTTTTTTACGTGCTAACTATACTTATGTTGATACCAATGATTATAAAGTGATAGGCATGGGAAAGTGCTATTTTATTGGTGACAATCAATTAAACTGCATAAAATTGGACTTGTTTTATACTGATTCATTTATTGACGAAGCCTTATTAATTGATGGATTGCGTTTGGCTAGCATTGAAGAAATAATAGCGATGAAACTTGATGTAATTTTAAGAACAGGGAGGAAGAAGGATTTTTGGGATATACATGAATTAAAAGATGATTATTCAATTTCTGATATGTTTACCCTTCACGAAAAGCGGTATCCTTATACTCATGACAGAGCAGCATTAATAGGCAAGTTTAGGGATTTTGAAAGTGCTGACGGTGATTTTGAACCTGATTGTCTAAGAGGCAAATATTGGGAATTTATAAAACTAGATTTACTAGATTTTATAAAAGATTTAGATAGTTAAAAACGGGTAGTGCAATACTACCCATTTTATTTATAATCTGTATTGTTAGCCTATTTCTCGGTTATCATTTTGTACTGAAATCACACTACTCTTTTTAAATTTTGATTTTAGAATCATCATATCCTCACTTATTTTCTTGTCCAATATTTTAGCGTAGTGCTGCGTAGTTTTAAGGCTAGTGTGCCCCAACATTTTGCTGACCGTTTCCAGAGGAACACCGTTAGAAAGTGTTATTGTTGTGGCAAAAGTATGCCGGGCAATATGGAAAGTCAAGTCCTTTTTGATTCCGCAAACATCCGCTATTTCCTTGAGATACGCATTCATTTTTTGGTTGGTTAAAATAGGGAGGAGGCGTTTCTCGTTTTTGCAAACCGGATGTTCGGCATATTTGTCGATGATTTCCTGCGCCATTGGTAGTAAAGGAATTTTGGAGGCAGTATCTGTTTTTTGTCGGTTTTTGAAAATCCATTTATCGCCATCTATTCCCAAAGAAATATTGTCCAGTGTTAATTGTTTGACGTCGATGTACGCCAAGCCTGTAAAGCAGCTGAAAACAAATATATCGCGAACGATTTCTAGTCGGTCGGTAACAAATTCTTTGTTGATCATTTGCTCTATTTCGGCTTCAGAAAGGAAATCGCGAACTACTTCTTTGACTTTCGCTTTGTAATTGGAGAATGGATCATTGTTGAGCCATCCGTTGGACAAACATTGGTTGATGATCTTGTGGAAATTCTTAATGTATTTAACCGCGGTATTATTGGCACATTTTCGTTCGCTACGCAGGTAGAATTCATATTCCATGACAAATGCATGGTCAATTTTTTCGATATTGATGTCTGTTAGATTGTATTTCCATAATAGAAAATTTTTGGTATGTTTTAGCGAAGTTTCATAGCGTTCTAATGTTCCTGGTGCATATTCCTGACCAACCAGTTCCTTGATTTTGCGATTATGTTCTTGGAAGATAGGTATCAACATTCGCTCGCGTTCTTTTTTGCCGGATAAC
Source organism: Flavobacteriaceae bacterium (assembly GCA_947446635.1). Taxonomy (GTDB): domain Bacteria; phylum Bacteroidota; class Bacteroidia; order Flavobacteriales; family Flavobacteriaceae; genus Flavobacterium. The sequence continues at coordinate 1,370 of CANFHF010000034.1, read as the reverse complement.
TCGTTTTTGAAGGATTCAAAGTTTACCGGAATATCTTTTTTGATTAAATTTTTCTCTAGATTTAAAATCTTCGATTTCAAATTATCAAGATGTCCATTTATTGACCGAGCTTCTTCAGAAGTCCCTTTCATTTTAGACATTTCGGAGTGCCATTTATCGGGTTCGACAAACTTACCAGTGCTGTTTTCGAGTCGCCTTCCATTGATGGTAATTCGTTGGAAAATTGGAGCCAAACCTTGAGCATTGACTTTTACTCTTTTTAGATAAAAAAGGATTGAAATTGGATTGTCCATAATTGGTAACCTTTAAGTTAATAGAAATTTAGAAAAACTATCAACACAAAACAAGATGTTCAATGAATGAACCCCCTTGTTTTAAAAGGGTTTGCAAAGGTAGGGGCACAATGATTTTGAAATTTTAAAGTGCCCCGAATTGTACCCCTTTAAAATGAGAAACTATGAATAATTTGGATAGGGAGTAAATTAAAAAACCCTCTAAATCATAGGATTTAAAGGGTTTTGGTAGGTTTTTTGAAATAACCAGCGGAGAAAGAGGGATTTGTATTTCTCTTCGTATGCCTTTATTTATAAGGTGTTTTGCAAAATAATATTCTAGGGTCTCGATTTTAAACCTCAAAAAAATCACTCTTTTTTTGACAAATCTTAATACACAAATATATGAAAAAGAATTGATTTAGTAGTTCAAAAATTAAATAGGTTTTTGCAATTATCCTATGATGTGAGGTTCAATTTGTTCGTATTTTAAACTGGTATACTGGCAAAACTCTTCTATGCTCAGAAACTCGTTTTCAAGCTTTCTGAGGTCTTTTCTAATCTTTTGCATCAATCTAATGCTTTGACGATAACTTTTGCCTGTAATGCGCTGTATGTCCTTTGGGTAGATACATACTCTTTTTGGTTCGATCTTCATACACTATCCATACTTTTGACTAGGCTTTGAGTGGCTTTTGAATATTTCTCACACTCTAAATACCAGGATATAAAATTAGTATTTTTTTTCCTTGTTTTTAAGCTGCAATTTACAACTGGTTTAACTCTTATTAATAGGACATTTGTGTTTATAATTGCCATTTATACCACTGTAGGACATTTAGAATAGTCCGATGTTTTAAATAATTAGTTTAAGTGTAATATTGTGTCCAAATCAATTGAATAATGTTGCAACAGGAAGATGATTGAGGGATTTTTAACTGATTTTATAATCTAAATTTTAATGTTATGGCTAGACAGAAAGGCATAATTAAACTAAAAGGTACTATCGGAGATATTACTTTTTACAAAACCCAAGATGGACACTTGGCTCGTGAAAAAGGTGGCGTTGATGCAATCAGAATCAAGAATGATCCTGCG
>CANFHF010000033.1 GCA_947446635.1 Flavobacteriaceae bacterium | reverse complement strand
CAAGATGCACAAGTGAAAACACTACGAGTGATTAAAAAATAATCGTATCCTAGATACTCTTATTAAAAGAGAAAGGCTGTCCGAAAGGACAGCCTTTTTTGTTTTAAACCCTGGAGTAAAATACTAAAAAAGGATAAAGGTTGGATTTCGAACGCCAAAATGAATTAGGGAAATCCCAAAAAAAATTTAATATTTGCTCTTTAAACACATCCAACATGCTCCTTCCTAATTACTCCACCTTTCAAATAGAAGCGGGCACCGACGAAGCGGGGCGAGGCTGTCTTGCAGGTCCCGTAACGGCTTCGGCCGTAATCCTGCCCATAGATTTTGAAAACAGCCTTCTGAACGACAGCAAGCAACTGACCGAAAAAACTAGGGAAAAAATCAGGCCTTTTATCGAAAATGAAGCCGTGAGCTTTGCCGTAACCCATTTGCACCCAAAAGAAATTGATGAAATCAACATCCTGAATGCTTCTATGAAGGCGATGCAAGAATGTGTTTTGAAATTAAATACGACTCCTGAATTCATTATAGTAGATGGCAATAGGTTGTTGAATGCCAAATTGGGTTTAGCAACTGCTTTTGGAAAGCAATTTTCCAAGACTGAAATCGAATTGTTACAATCCATTCCCAATCAAAGCATCATAAAAGGAGATTCGAAATACCTAAGCATTGCTGCCGCTTCGGTGTTGGCAAAAACGTATCGAGATGCGTATATGAATCAGATTCACGAAGAATTCCCCATGTACAATTGGAAGAAAAACAAAGGATATCCCACCAAAGAACATCGAGAAGCGATACGAAAATATGGCGTGACCAAATACCATCGCATGACGTTTCGATTGTTACCAGAACAATTGAAAATGGATTTATGATTTCAAATTAAGAATTGTTGATCTCAGAGGTATCGAAAGTCGCTTCGAAAAGATAGGAGAAATGGTTCAGGATTTTTGCTTTTACTTCGGATTCATCTACTTTTTCAACTCCAAGCTCCACGTTTAATGAAGTGACCGCCTTACCATGAATCCCACAGGGAATGATAGCGTCAAAATACCCCAAATCGACATTGACATTCAACGCAAATCCGTGCATGGTTACCCAGCGAGACGCACGAACGCCAAGGGCGCAAATTTTACGGGCAAAGGGAGTTCCTATACCCAACCAAACGCCAGTTTCACCTTCGCTTCGACCACAATCTAGTCCATATTCTTGTAAAGTCAGTATGATGGCCTCCTCCAAAAAACGCAAATATTGGTGAATGTCCGTAAAGAAATTTTCCAAGTCCAATATGGGATAGCCTACAATTTGTCCTGGTCCGTGATAGGTAATGTCACCACCCCGATTGGTTTTATAGAAAGTCGCACCTTTGGATTCGAGTTGTTTTTCGGATAAAAGCAGGTTTTCGAGATCGCCACTTTTGCCTAAAGTATAAACGTGAGGATGTTCTACGAACAGAAAATAATTAGGCGTAACAAGATTGGTTTCTTCCCTCCTATTCTTGATTTTAAAATCAACAACCTTCTTAAACAATTCTTCTTGGTATTCCCAAGTAGTCTTGTAATCTTGGAGTCCTAAATCTTGTATTTGGATGGTTTTGTTCATTTGTCATTAGGAAGAGTTGCGAAGCGCAAATCAAAGCCATCGTATTTCGTTTCCTTATTTTTGAGACACAAAGATACAAAGTTTTGAATATTGATTAACGACACATTCCATATGAAGTTTAAAAAACTAAAATCATTTTCAAATATTCAAATTGCTACATTTTCAAATTTACCTATATTTGCAGTCTTAAATTCAGAACAGAATGGCATTATCCGAACAAGAAATCCTTCGTAGAGAAGCGCTCGCCGAATTACGAAACCTAGGTATTGAACCTTATCCCGCAGCCGAATTTACCACCACCGCCTATTCCAGCGAAATCCTAGCCGATTTCGAGAAGTTCGACGGCAAGGAAGTAATTCTGGCCGGTCGTTTGATGGGGAAACGCATCATGGGAAAAGCCTCATTTGCCGAATTGAAGGACGCCCAAGGACGTATCCAAATTTATGTTTCGAGAGATGACATTTCGGTTGATGAGGAAAAAACGATGTACAATGTGGTTTTTAAAAAACTGTTGGATATCGGCGATTTTATTGGGGTTCGCGGCACAGTTTTCAAAACGCAGGTAGGCGAAATCTCGGTTCATGTTTATGGCTTGACGGTTTTGGCGAAAGCCTTAAAACCTTTGCCAATTGTAAAAACCGATGCTGACGGAAAAACACACGATGCTTTTTCAGATCCAGAACAAAGATACCGTCGTCGGTATGTGGATTTAACGGTGAATGACCATGTGAAAGACACGTTTATAAAAAGAACTAAATTGTTCAACGCGATGCGTTCTTTCTTCAATGATAAAGGGTATTTAGAAGTGGAAACCCCGGTTTTGCAACCGATTCCCGGAGGTGCTGCGGCGAGACCTTTTATCACGCACCACAACTCGCTTGACATCCCGTTGTACATGCGAATTGCGAACGAATTGTACTTAAAAAGATTGATTGTAGGTGGTTTTGACGGGGTATATGAGTTTTCGAAAAACTTCCGAAACGAGGGAATGGATCGAACACACAACCCAGAATTTACCGCCATGGAAATATATGTAGCCTATAAAGACTACAATTGGATGATGAAATTCACCGAAAACTTATTGGAACATTGCGCCATTGGTGTAAATGGTTCTAGCGAAGCGACTTTTGGCGAACACCAAATCAATTTCAAAGCGCCCTATGCCAGAGTGACGATGACGGATTCCATCAAACATTTTACTGGTTTTGATATTTCCGGCAAAAATGAAGCGGAATTATTTGAGGCCGCAAGAGCCATGGGAATTGACGTAGACGCTACCATGGGAAAAGGAAAATTGATTGATGAGATTTTTGGTGCTAAATGCGAAGGAAATTATATTCAACCCACCTTTATCACGGATTATCCAAAGGAAATGTCGCCGCTTTGTAAACAACACCGCGACAATCCAGCATTGACGGAGCGTTTCGAACTGATGGTTTGTGGTAAGGAAGTAGCCAATGCCTATTCGGAATTGAATGACCCAATAGACCAACGCGAACGTTTTGAAGACCAAATGCAGTTGGCCGAAAAAGGAGATGATGAAGCCACTGGAACCATTGATGAAGATTTCTTGAGAGCGCTAGAATACGGAATGCCGCCAACCTCAGGTTTAGGAATTGGAATGGATCGTTTGATGATGTTTTTGACCAACAATTCGTCTATCCAGGAAGTATTGTTCTTCCCGCAAATGCGCCCAGAGAAAAAACAGGTTCAAATTGAACTAGAAAACGAAGAAAAATTGATTATTGCCTTATTACAAACCAACAACAACAAAATGGATTTGGGGCTTCTGAAAATCAAATCTGATTTAAGTGGCAAAAAATGGGACACGGCTATGAAAGGCTTGGCGAAACACGGATTGATAAAAGTAAGTTTGGTTGGAGAAGCTAAAACTGTAGAATTAACAGAGTAGTACTGCCCAATCCTATTGTGTTTTTTATGTTCTAATCCCCTTCGATTTTGAATAGGGATGCTTTTTAAAACCCTATCTTTATAGAAATAAATATTGTCATATATTCCCAAAAAGTTAAAAATAAGAATGCTAAAATTGACGCAGATGCAAAGTCTTAAAGAACGAATATTGGAACTGAAGAAAGAGAAAAATGCGGTAATTTTAGCCCATTACTATCAGGAATCCGATATTCAAGACATAGCAGATTATGTAGGAGACAGTTTGGGATTATCGCAAGAGGCCATGAAAGTAGATGCCGATATCATCCTTTTTGCCGGCGTGCATTTTATGGCCGAAACGGCAAAAATATTGAACCCAACCAAAAAAGTGATTCTTCCCGATTTGAAAGCCGGTTGTTCGCTTGCGGAATCCTGCCCTCCCGAAGATTTTAAGAAATTTACCGAAGCACATCCCGATCATATTGTCATCACTTACGTGAATTGCTCTGCCGAAGTGAAAGCCTTGACCGACATAGTGTGTACTTCGGCCAATGCTGTAAAAATCGTGGAATCTATTCCAAAAGACACACCAATTATTTTCGCTCCAGATAAAAATTTGGGAAAATACATTATCGAAAAAACAGGACGCGAGATGTTGCTTTGGGACGGTTCATGTGTGGTACACGAAGCTTTTTCATTCGATAAATTGATTGCGCTTTACAAAGAAAATCCCGATGCCAAAATCATTGCGCACCCTGAATCAGAAACGCATATTCTAAAAACAGCCAATTATATCGGTTCGACCGCAGGAATGATTGAGTTTGTGAAAAAAGATCCAAGCCACAAATTTATTGTGGCCACCGAAGCAGGGATTCTTCATAAAATGAAGCAGGAAGTTCCTAATAAAATACTTATTCCGGCACCGGCAAAAGAGGACAACACCTGCGCTTGCAGTGAATGTGGGTATATGAAAATGAATACTTTACAAAAAGTATACGACTGTTTGCTTAATGAAGCTCCAGAAATTACTGTTTCTGCAGACATTATGAAAAAAGCACTGATTCCAATCGAACGTATGCTTGAATTATCTAAATAATGATCCAAACCAATTATTTAATTATAGGTTCCGGGGTTGCAGGATTGACATTTGCCGTGAAAATTGCGGAACGATTCCCGGATAAAAAAGTTACGATTGTCACCAAGGCAAACGAAAACGAATCCAATACGAGATATGCTCAAGGCGGGATTGCCATCGTCACGGACAAAATCGAAGATTCCTATGAAAAACACATTCAAGACACCTTAATTTGCGGCGATGGCTTGTGTGATGAATCCATAGTGAAAATGGTGATTACCGAAGGCCCTAAACGATTAAAAGAGTTGATTGAATGGGGCGCCAAATTTGACAAAAACACCCAAGGAACTTTGGATTTAAGCAAAGAAGGCGGTCATTCCGAAAACAGGGTGGTGCATCATAAAGACCAAACGGGACAGGAGATTCAACGCGCCATTTTAAGCCAAGTCCATCAAAAAGAAAATATTACCGTTTTAGATTACCACCTTGCCATTGATTTAATCACGGAAAACAACCGCTGCTTGGGCGCTTTTGTTTTAGACCAAAAAACAAAAGAAGTCCTCACTTTTCAATCGGAGTTTACCTTGCTTGCCACTGGCGGAATTGGGCACCTATACGGACATACCACTAATCCCGTGATTGCTACCGGAGACGGAATCGCCATGGCTTACAGAGCCCAGGCCGTTATCAAGGAAATGGAATTTATTCAGTTTCACCCCACGGCTTTGTACGATGCTTCGACAGGGACCTCCTTCTTGATTTCGGAAGCGGTTCGTGGTTTTGGTGCTTATTTGCGTACCAAAAACGGACATCGCTTTATGCCCGATTATGATTCTAGAGGCGATTTGGCTTCTCGTGATATTGTTTCCCAAAGCATCGATTTAGAACTCAAAAAAACCGGGGATGATTGCGTGTATTTGGATTGCACCCATTTGGATTTGGAGGGTTTTAAAAAACATTTTCCAATGATTTACGAACGATGCAAAAGCGTTGGAATAGACATTGCGAAAGTTTGGATTCCCGTGGTTCCTGCCCAGCATTATCTTTGCGGCGGAATCGTGGTGGACAAAAATGGCAAAACTTCCGTGGCGAATTTATTTGCCTGTGGCGAATGTTCCCAAACTGGATTGCACGGCGCCAATCGTTTGGCATCCAATTCCCTATTGGAAGCCTTAGTCTATTCCGATACCATATACCATTATTTGGCGGACACTACTTTAGAAAAAAACCAATATATCGGAACCGTTTCCGATTGGAAAGTCACGGCAAAACCTGAAATCAAGCCCGATTATGTTGCCAAAACAAAAGCCGAATTGCAACTTTTGATGCGTCAAAATGCCGGAATTGTCCGTAATGACGCTGACTTGCTTAAAGCCATGGAAAAACTTTCCCATTGGAAAAACGAAGTGAGCCAACAGATAAAAAGCCACAATGTCAATGCGGAATTGTATGAACTACAAAATATGATTACCATTGGGATATTGATTGTGCAACAATCCATCGACAGAAAGGAAAATCGAGGTGGTTTAGTTAAAATGAACTAAAAGCATATTTTTTTTAAATAATTTAAAAAAACTTTGAACTACGATTAAACCATTTGTAGCTATTTATATCTTACCTATCTAACTTAAAAATAATTAAAAATGAAAAAATTAATTTTCGCAGCCCTACTTGCTGTTAGTGTATCCACTTTTGCCCAAGACAAAAAAGAAATGGATAAAAAATCGGACAGAAACGAAAAAGGAACTCCTGAACAAAAAAACGCTATGCGTTTGAAGAAACTGACCACCGATTTGAATTTGGATGCCAAACAGCAAGAAAAAATCAAACAAATCATTGCAGAACAAAATGCGCATAGGGAAGCTATGATGGCGGAACGAATGGCAAACAAAGACAATGCAACAGAACCAACTCCTGAAGAGCTTAAAGATAGAAGACAAAAAGGAAAAGAAGCTAGAAAAGCAATGGAGGATAAATTAAAAACTATTTTATCTCCAGAGCAATTGGAAAAATGGAATGCTATTGAAGAGGCACATAAAGCTAAAATGAAAGAAGGAAAAGAAGGAAAAGAAGGAAAAGAAGGAAAAGAAGAATGTCATAAAGGGAAAAAAGAATGTAAAAAAGGAAAAGAAGATAAAGAGTAATCAAATTCTTTTTGGTTCATAGAATAAAACGAAAAAAGTCACATTTCCAATGTATAGGAATTGTGACTTTTTTTATGAATGCATGTGTTTCACTATTTTGAATTTAATTCAATCTTCTAACTTTTATGGCATTAATAAAAGGATTTCCTTTCAATTTTTCAAATGAAATTGTAAGACCTTTTAAATTTTTGGCTTGAACTACAAATGTTTTATATACTGCATTTAATGAGCCGTATTGTATTTCAGGGCAAAAATTTTCAAGCGACATATTTCCATTTAAAAACACATTAAATTCATCGGTTTCTTTACCCTTTTCTTCGGATTCACTAATATCATAAATCGATTTTGACAATTTATTTCCAAATCCAGCAAAATGTAATTCAACTTCGTATTCCCCATCTGCAACATCAAATTTATAGTCGGTCAATCCATATCTAAATGTTTGGTATAATGGAACATTACGCGTTTGAAAAACTTCCGATTGGTGCCCTATTTTACCCTCTGTTGGCCTGTATATTTCACCTCCTACATAACCAAAACCGCCTGACTTATAGGGTTGATCTGGCAACCAAGTGGAGTTATTTATGGGATCAGTAAAAAAGCAATTACTCCCTACATTTACAGCAATTTCAAAATCTTTGTCTTTAACTTGATTTAAGATTGCTGGTACTATTTCAAAATCAATTTGTAGGGCATCTTCATAAATTTTGTTTGTGTTTTCTCCTTTTGCTAGTAGAAAATTTTTGCCATTTGTAAAAGGGACATTCCAAACGCAAAATCCATTTTTTATACTATTAACTCCTATTGAATTTCCATTTAAAAACAATTCAACCTTGTCAAGATTAGAATATATTTTAATAGGCTGAGTTACTGTTGTATTATTTGGGTCTGCCTGAATTCCTTTTCTAATTTGCCAATCTCGGCTTGCAATATGAAGCATTGGGGATTTAACCAACCACGCCTGATATAAATAATAAACATCTTTAGGGGTACGATTGTTATAGAGCAATCCTTTATTGTTAATACGTGGCGTACTTTCTTGACGACCTGCAGCATTAAAATCAATAAAATTCCAAACAGTGGCTCCAGCAATAAATTTCCGACTAAATATTTGATTCAAATAAGATTCATGGTACAACTGTTGCCATTCTATACTGAAATCAAATTGTTCTGGAGACAAACTATGCAATCTCTGGTCGCTACCAGCTCCAAATTCACTGATTATACTATTTATTTCTGGAGACTCTTTATGTACTTTATCTATAAAAACTCCGAAGTCTTCAAACTTTCCTTTGTACCATCCGTAATAAGTGTTCCATCCGATTACGTTTGGCAAATTTGAAAATCCATACTCTTTATAGTAGCCAGTACCTCCAGAGTTTAAAGCCATAGTAGATAGCCGAGTTTTATCTTCTGAACGTAAAATGCTCTCCAATTCTTTTGCAAACTTGGCGGTAATTTCATAAATCTCTTTTTTCTTTTCTTTATCAGCCAATTTTGAAGTTCCAAGTCCAACTTCATTCATATACCCCCAAATGATAATGCTAGGGTGATTATAATTCTGCCTAATCATTTCTTTTAAGCTACTAACGCAGGTTGCCTTCAACTCTTCATTGTCGTAAAAAGTATTACCAAGTGGTGTTTCTTCCCATACTAATACACCTAACTTATCACACATCTCAACAATAGTAGGGTCTTGCGGATAATGACTCACACGAATAAAATTGCCCCCCAAAGCTTTCAATAATTCAACATCCCTTCTTTGTAAGTCATTGTCTAATGCATTACCAAATCCCATATAATCTTGATGACGCGCAGCACCTATTAGTTTTAAGTGTTTTCCATTTAAGTAAAAACCAGAATCGGGATTAAAACTAAACCAACGTAACCCTAATGGTTGGCTCAGTAAATCAAATTCAACCTGTTTTTTGTCATCTGAAAGGATGGTCGTTTGAAAGGTATATAAGTAAGGGCTATCAGGCGACCATAAATTTGGATTGGCAATTGTTTCCGATTGTTGTTCAAAATTACCTTTTTCACCCGCATTTAATTTGAGTTTTGATTTTATTTGGGTTACCATTTTACCCGATTTATCTATAATTTTTGAAACTACAATTACGGTCCTGTTTTTAGTTGATTGGTTTACAATTGTCCCTTTTACTTTTACCGTTGCGCCTTTTTCGTTCACTGTTGGGGTTTCAATAAAAACGCCATTCGAACCCAAGTTCGTTTGATCAAAATGGATTTGCTCATTGGTAAGCAAATATACATCCCTATATATGCCACCAAACATGGTATAATCACCCGAAATCGGAGGTAAATTCAAGTCCTTGCTACTGTCTACTTTTATGGATATACTATTATTGCCAGGGATTGAAACAAAATCTGAAATATCAAAGGTGAAAGCGGTATAGCCCCCTTTGTGCTCGCCAACCAATTTCCCATTTACATAAATGGTGGCTTTTAAAAACACGCCTTCAAAATTTAGGAATAGCTTTTTGTCAGCATACTTACTTGTCAGATTTAAATCTTTACGATACCAACCAACACCCCTATAATATTTTTTTTCAGTGTAAGCGTCCACTGCATTCCAAGTGTGCGGAAGATTCACTGTTTGCAACGATTTATCATTAAAATCAACCTTCTCGGCTCCCAAAACATCTCCTACAACATAGTGCCAAGATTCATTAATACTCTCTTTGGAACGTTGAGAAAAGCAAAACAGAGCGTTTAAAAGGATTCCCGAGATTACAAGAATTTTTAATGTTTTCATTGTTATTTATTGAGGATTTGGAAATTTATTAAAGGGGAACTAGTGAGGAGCGGTGAATCTCTTTTGAATTTAGCGTAAACCAATATTTTTGTAAAAATTTTTAATAGTGGTGCAAATCTAAAATATAAATTTTAATAATAATATCTTAAAAGTTTCATTATTTATAAATTAATATCATGTTATCTGATTATCAGATTTTTAAAATGAAAAAGTCACCATTCCTATAACTTTGGAATTGTGCCTTTTTTATGATGTCTAACTCAAAAACCCTTTTACATAATCTTTAGTTAGTTTTTCTTTTGGGTTGAGAAGAATTTCTTCGGTGGGACCAAATTCTATGATTTCGCCCATATAAACAAACCCAATATAATCAGAAACGCGTCTGGCCTGTCGCAAAATATGGGTAACCAATACGATAGTGTATTTGTCTTTAAGTTGCAAAAACAACTCCTCTATGGCTTGAGTTGAAATAGGATCTAAAGCAGAAGTTGGCTCATCTCCCAAAATAATTTCAGGTTCTATAGCAAGTCCTCTGGCCAAACACAATCTTTGTTGTTGTCCAATGGACAATCGAGTGGCAGGGGATTTTAATCTGTCCTTTACTTCGTCCCATAGGTTAACACCGCGAAGATACTTTTCTACAATTGCATCTAATTCTTTTTTGTTGTGGTTTCCGTGAATTCTTTGGCCATATGCCACATTATCATAAATGTTCATTGGTAACGGAAAAGGTCTTTGCGAGAGCAATCCCATCTTTTTTCTGATATGGGTAACTTCTACTTTTGGGTCGTAGATATTTTCTCCGTCGACAAGTACTTTTCCCTCCACACGAACATCGTTTTGATGATCTAGTAATCGGTTCATCGTTTTTAGAAGCGTTGTTTTTCCGCAACCGGAAGGGCCAATTAGCGAGGTGACTTTTTTATCCGGAAAATCAATATTGATATTTTTGAGGATATGGTTTTCACCAATGTGAACGTTTAAATCTTGAATGCTGATATGAGGTTGGATGATCATATTTTATTTTTTGAAAGGTTTTTGCTGATTATTTTTGCTGTTATGCTAATGATTAAAACAATTATAGTGAGAACTACCGCCGCGGCATAAGCTCGGTTTTGTACTTCTTCGATTGGACTACTCAATTGAAAAAAGATGGACAATGGTAATGTCGCTGCGGGTTGTCCCAATGAGGTTGGAATACTATCCGTAAATCCTGCCGTAAAAAGTACGCAAGCCGCATCGCCAATGGCTCTTCCGAATGACAACAATATGGCAGTTACAATTCCTGGAATGGACTGGTGTAAGACTATTTTTGCCGTTTCATAACGCGTTCCTCCAAGAGAATATACCGAGTTTTTCATGTCATCTGGCACCACTCTTACGGCTTCGTCCATGGCTCTTACCAAAATTGGAATTATCAGTAAAGTCACGGTAATTATTCCCGCTAATAGGGAAGTTTTTAATCCCATATACACCATAATGGCAAATCCAAAAGCGCCGTAAACAATGGATGGAATGCCAAATAATATGTCATAACTCAACCGAGTAATAGTGGCTAACATCGAATTTTTCTTTGCATAAATATTGATGTAAATCACAATTGGAATACTGACCAAAAGACCTAATAATGTGGAACCTAAAGTGATGTAAAGCGAGCCAATAATCGCATTGAGAATTCCTCCTCCTTTGCCAATATAAAATCCTCCTTCGGGAATTTTTGAAACCATGTCCCAATTTAAGGAACCTAATCCTCTCGAAAATATAGTGAACACAATCATAAATAAGGTGCTGCTTATTATGATGGTGCTTACTATCATCAAGGCTTTAAATATATTTTCTTCTATTTCTCTCATTTTGATATTTATTAGTTGGTTCTTTTTTCGATACGAAATAAAATAATTCTCGAAATTGCGTTGAATAAAAGAATAATGACAAATAATAACAGGGCTGCAAACATCAAGGCTGAATCGTACATTGGAATCGACATCATTTCACCATAATTATTGGCGATAAGCGCTGGTAAAGGGTAGCCAGAATCGAATATACTATTGGGAACTTGTGCCAAGTTTCCGCAGACCATCAACACCGCAATGGTTTCTCCAAAAGCTCTCGAGATTGCCAAAACCGTGGCAGCAACAATGCCGTCAACTGATTTTCGAAGCAGTACCTTTTTGACCGTTTGCCATTGGGTTGCGCCCAAAGACAAGGAAGCATCGCGCAATTCTTGAGGAACGTTGTCAAACACTTCAATCAAAATGCTGATAATTAAAGGAAAAATCATAATGGCCAGTACGACCCCACCCGCCAACACCGAATATCCTGTGGTAAATTCAACAAAATGAGGAGCAATTATATCCTGTATGATTGGAACAATTACCAAAACTCCCCAAACACCAAAAAGCACGGGTGGAATTCCCGACAATAATTCTATCAACGGCAAGACTAATTTTCGAACCCGAAACGGCGCATATTCCGAAAGATAAATTGCCGTAAGTAAGGATAATGGTAAAGCAATCACGATGGCGATACCCGTTACCCAAAGGGTTCCCATAATGAAGGGATAAAACCCAAAGGCTTCCTTGAACGGTTTCCATTCGGAGGAAAATAACAACTTCGGTAATGATGCACTTTCTAAAATTGGAATTGATTTGTAATACAACCCAAGTCCAAGAAATACCACCGTAGAAATCGAGAGTATAGTCAGCGTTAAGAAGACCTTACTGAAAAAACTGTCTTTTAGTAATCTTATATTTTTCATTTACCTGTATTAAATCCCACCTAGGAACATTTCGATACTAACTTATCCATTTTCAAAACACACTTTTGGCGGGATGTTTATATATTTTTAAGAAGGCTATTTTATTTTGGCCAACTCTTTGGTTAATTTCTCTTTTGAGAATTTTATATAACCCGCCTCTTTAACAAACTGTTGTCCTGTGGTTAGAATGTATTTTATGAATTCTTTTACTATTGGATTACTTGGTCTTCCTGATGTAACAAAATATAAATTTCTTGCAGGTGGCGAAGGGTATTTTCCGGCAACAATAGCGGCAACCAATTGGTCAACATCACCATAAAAATTTTCATCTTTATCTAATTTTCCATTGTTGTTGAGGTCAATTGGTAGTGGAACAATTCCATTGGTTGGTTTGTTGGTTTTAGTGTCATAGATATAAACAATATTGTTATATCCTATCCCACTTGGATCTCTTTTTACGGCTTGCGCTAATCCCGGATCACCAAAAACAGCAACTCCCAGCAAATCTTCTTGTTTTTTGTCGAAATATTTCGCCCAAGTTTCGGCAGCTCCTGAGGCATCAGAACGAGTGTAAACATGAATCGGCGCGGCACTTTTGATTCCCAAATCATTCCATGTTTTATATTTTCCGGTGATAAAAATATTATTAAAATCTTCTTTTTTAACTCCTTTTTGGTATAAACCTTTTCGAAATGGACTTGTAGCACTTATAGTTGGTATTACAGCATCTTTTGTAACAGCAATACCGAAAGCACCTTTGAGGTATTCTTCGTGATTCATATCACGAGAAACTAATCCAATGTCAGTAACTTTTGCTAATACATCGGTAATTCCTTTTCCGGCACCGCCTGCTTGGATGTCAATTTTTACATCCGGATGAATTTTTTTGAATTCTTCGGCCCATTTTACAGTGATTGGATAAAGGGCAAAGGCTCCCGATATACTAATGTTTCCTGATAACTCTTGTGCAGCTACCTTTGTGGTAGTTGCATTGGCAAGTAATAATACAATTACTGCTACTAATGATAATTTGTTTGTTTTCATTTTTTGTTATTTGATTTAATTTTGAGTTGTTTATTGAATTCAGCCTATGTCTAATATTAAAAAGGGAATTAAAATGCGATTCCAAATTGAAACCCTAAAGTTAATGTGGGTGGGTGGTCGTTATTTAATGAGTTGTCTTTATAAGGTATATTTTAATGTCACACCATAGGTTCTTTGATCGCCCAATACACCCGCATATTGACCAGCATTACCTCCTGCCGGTAATAATTGTTCAAAATAATTTTTGTCAAGTAAATTACGACCCCAAACAAACACTGACAATCCTTCTGAAGCTCTAAAACCAATACGGCCATTAAAAATGCTATATCCTTTCACTACTAAATATTTAGAAGGTGTGGCACTTGATGAAAATGTAGATCGCGAATAAGAATCTATGGCTACAAAAAATTTACCTTTATTTCCAAAGAATTGGCCCTCTCTTGATAAATCTCCCCCTAACGTTCCTGCCCATTTTGAAATTCCAGGTAATTCGGCGCCTGAAATATCTTTAGAATAAATTTTTATTGTGTTTACTACCAATCCCGTTTCTTCTAGTGGTAGTGGCGCATTTTTGAAACTTACGTAATAGCCTTCAGTATAAGAAAGTGCGGCATTGAATGAAAGATTTTTAGATACCGTAATTCTACCATCAAGTTCTGCTCCACGAACGCGAACTTTTTCCGCGTTTGAAAGATACCCTCTGTTTAATGTTGGGTCTTCGCTTTGAACCAATGTTTGGTAATTTTTTATGTTAGTATTATAGACCGTAAAATTAATTAGGGTATTGTTAAATGGATTTGTTTTTATACCAACTTCATAATGACTCACTTCTTCTGATTTTACCTTAGCAAGGTCTGTTATAGGACCATTGGCATCTGTAGGGATTCCACCAACATTAACACCAACTGGTTTGTAACTGCTTGCATAAGTTGCGTAAGCGTTAAAATGCTCAGAAGGTTTGTATGCCACGGTTAAATTTCCTGAAAAGTTGGTGTCATCAACATCTACTTTAAAAGCTTGGTTAGAATATACTTTATTTCTTAACGCAATCAATTTAATCTGTGTTGCTGCATTATAACTAGATAAATCTCCCCCTCCATATGTTGTTCTGTTATAGTCCAATTTCTTTTTATCATTATTATATCTCAACCCAGGAAGAACGTGAAGGTAATTGGTGATTTTCCAATCAAGTTGACCGAATACTGCTCCACTAAATGTTTCTAATGTACTTTTAGTTTTTATTCCGTATCCATCTAAAAGACCCGGAGTAGCCCATAATAATGCTGTTGGAGTTCCATGTGCAGCATCTTGAGAAAAACGCCATTGATCTTTTCCAGCCTCTTCAATTTGGACAGGATCTGCTTGTAGGTTTTGTCCAATAGCAAATACACCAAAAACACCACTTAATTTTGATGAAAATTCTCCAGCATAACGTATTTCTTGTGACCATTGATTATGTTTTGAGGTTCCTTGAGATAGTCTAAGCGCTTCAAGTCCTGTAAAATCTCTATCATTTGATGGATCCCATTTCCAAAAACGATAGGCTGAAGTTGAGGTTAGTGTGCCTTTTCCAATTTTAGCTTCTATATTAAGAGAAGCTCCTCCTAAATTTTGATTTGATTTCCATGGAGTATCCGTATCTATTTTACGGTCGAATGGATTGGTGCTTGGAAGTTTGTAACCAAGGTCTACGATAATAGTGTTGAATTGGCGATAGCTATCACGAAGTGTAGGGGCAACACCTGCTACTACTTGCGCATACCCATTTGGTCTTTGTTTTGTATAGTCAGCTGCTAAAGTAATTCCAATGTCTTCGGTTGGTTTATACAACAACTGCCCTCTTACTCCTTGATTGTTTAAATCATTTACGGAGTTCCCTGTAGCAACATTTTCAAGGAGTCCATCACGTTGTGTACCTGAGAAAGATAATCTACCAGCAATTTTCTTGGACAAAGCACCAGTAACTGAACTTTTTGCCTGAATGAAACCATAATTTCCATAACTTAACTCAAGCGTAGATCCTGAAGTAAAACTTGGTTTACGAGTTGTAATGTTGAATGCACCTGCAGTAGTGTTTTTACCAAACAAGGTTCCTTGAGGACCACGTAACACCTCGATTTGATCTACATCTACAAAATCAAGCGAAGTTGCAGCGGGTCTTGCATAATAAACGCCGTCAATATAAAATCCTACTCCAGGATCGATCCCATCATTTGTAAGACCAAAAGACGAACCAAGACCACGAATATTTAATGTAGTATTTCGCGGATTTGATGAATACAACTGAACAGAGGGTGTTAATTCTTTTAAACGATTAACATTGAATGCTCCTGCCACTTCAGCCTGTCTGCCTCCTATTACGGATACAGCAATTGGTACATTTTGGGCTTTTTCAATTCTTCGTCTTGACGTTATAATGACATCAGCCAATTGATTTTCAGGTTTTAACTGAACTTCTATACTGTTTTTTGGTAACTCAGTAAATTTAATTTCCTCAGTTTGATACCCTACATATTGTACTATTAAAACAAAGGGCAGTTTATCTCGTGTGTCAAATGAAAATTTTCCGTTTGCATCTGATATGGTATTGTATTTAGTCCCTCTCAGCAAAATATTAGCTGATTCTAAAGGGTGATTTTCTTTGTTTTTAATAACTCCTTCGACTATGGCTTGCCCGAATGTTGTAGAGAATATAAATAGCAGTGCTATTGTTGTTATTGGTTTTAAGTATTTTGTTTTCATTTTATATTTGTTATATATTAATTATATGTAATTAGTAGAGTTTAAGATTAAAAAATTATTAATAGCAGCACATCCGCATCATTTTACAATCTTGAATTTCAATTTTTACTACTACTTTTTTAAAGGATTGTACTTCTAAAAAAGCGAACCTGATTTGATACATTTTCATACTTTTAAATTTGTCTTGTTAATTAATGAGTTAAATTCTGGTGCAAATATATTATTAATTCTATAAAACAAGTAGAGTTAATGAGATATTTTTTTAATTTTTTTCTAGAGAAGCAATTGTGATGCCTTCCATTGCTCTTAAAGTTTCATCCCTAATAGCAATTAATCCGTGTCTTAATAGGCAATCCGCTTCATTTTTACAATCAGAACATGGCTCATAAAAATTTATCGATGCACAAGGAAGTAAGGCAATAGCACCATCAAAAAATCGATGAATTTCGGCTAAAGTAATTTCATTTTTAGATTTTAAAAGATAATACCCCCCATATTTACCTTGCTTACTACTCACAAAATGACCTCTTTTTAATTCCAATAAAATTTGCTCCAAAAACTTTTTAGGAATATTGGCACCTTCGGCAATTTCAATAGTTTTGGCGATATGTCCTTTCTCTTGTTGCGCTAAATAGAGTAAAGCTTTAAGAGCGTATTTTGTTTTATGTGATAACATACTAATGTATTAATTGCTCGCTTATTTTTTTAGGACATTTTGTCTTTTGATTGTTACTTTAGTTCATTTTATGGAATTGGACATAGATTTTTTTGCCACAAAAGCTACCAATCACCCCCGGAACCTCCACCGGAGAATCCACCGCCACCAAATCCACCTCCAAATCCGCCTCCTCCAGAAGAACCTCCTCCAAATCCACCGGAAGAACCACGGCCACCAGCTAGACTACTCAGAATAATGACGTCTAACAAACTTGGGCCACCACTGGAATTACCAGAATTACCCCCACTGTTTTTGTTTCTAGAAATCAACATCAGTATAATTACAACTATAATTATAATGGGCAAAACAGGAAATTTTTTTTCTTTGGTTTGTTTTCGTTCGCCTTTGTATTTGCCTTTGAAAACATCAAAAAGGGCATCGGTCCCTTTGTCCAAGCCGCTGTAATAACTCCCCGCTTTAAATTCCGGAATAATAATATTTCTGGTGATTTCCCCTCCAATCCCGGCAGTTAACCGGTCTTCAAGTCCATAACCTGCTGATATCCATATTTTTCTTTCGGCTTTTGCCAATAAAATGATAACGCCGTTATCGTTTTTGGCAGTTCCGCCTATCCCCCATTTTTGCCCCCATTTTGGAGTAAGAATACCAATATCCTCCCCTTTCAAACTTTCGATGGTGATAACGACAATTTGAGTAGAAGTAGAATCAGAATAGCGGATGAGTTTTTCTTCCAGTTGTGCTTTTTCATCAGCGCTCAAAACTTTGGCATAGTCATAAACCGAAGTTTGAAATTCCGGTTTTTCAGGAATATCAAATTGGGCAAAACTGACTTGAGTAAACAAGAAACAAAGGAGCAGTTTCAGCAAAATTGAGGTATGTTTTTTTTGTAAAGCCATTATCCTTTCGATATTTCATTAGACAATTCATTCGTATCGCCTTCCTGATAAGGAAAGTGGTGGCGCAACTGTTCGCCGGCTTTGGCAATGCCATCGATAAGTCCCTGCTTGAAATTACCGGTTTTAAATTGAGTCGCCATAATATCTTTCGTACTGTCCCAAAAATCTACCGGGACTACCTCATTAATGCCTTGGTCACCACAAATAACGAATTTCTTGTCCGTGGCCGCAAGATAAATTAAAACCCCGTTTTTAAGATGGGTTTCATGCATTTTCAATTCATGAAAAACTTCCAAAGCCCTATCAAAAGGCACTTTGGAAGTTGTTTTTTCTATGTGGACCCTAATTTCACCAGAAGTCTCTTTTTCAGCCATACGAATAGCTTCAACTATGGCGGATTCTTCTTCTTT
>CANFHF010000032.1 GCA_947446635.1 Flavobacteriaceae bacterium | reverse complement strand
TGGGCAAGTAGGATTTTCCGCAGTGGTTGTATCTGATAATTCATGAACTGTTGCTGTTCCGCATTCGTCGGTTGCTGTTGGAGGAGTGAATACGGGTGTATCAGGACAATTGATAGTTGCGTCCCCACCCGCTGCACTGATTATTGGAGCAATAGCATCAATAATATTAATTACCTGAGTAAAAACACTACTTGTATTATTACAAGCATCTGTTATGGTCCAAGTATTTGTATACGTTCCGCCACAAGTTACTCCAACAAAACCACCTGAACTTTTATTTAAAGGAAGCATGGTATTGCAATCACTTGCAGTAGGAAATAAAGATTGTGCTACTGCTAAAGCAGTTGCGTCACCACATTGAACATCAGTATTTAATGCATTTGTAGCTGTAGTCCATATTGGAGCAGTTGTATCATGAATAGTATATATATAAGACCAAGTACGGTTATATGGGCCTGCACTAGGACTACAGGTTGAAAAATCAGTATATGTCCAAGTATAGGTTTTTGTAGTATTGCAAGGAGTATTTGGTCCGTTAGTTACTATTGGTCCAGTAAATGTAATAGCACCACCACAATTATTTGTAAAAGTTGGTGTAGCAGGGGGGGTAGCCTCAGAATCACAACTAACCGTAGAACCACCATTCATTAGTACGGATACAAAATTTATTCTTCCGCAGGCATCAGTTACTTTTAATCTTAATGCAATATTTCCTATAATCGCAGGGGCAGTATAGTTTGTTGTTATTGTTGGTCCTGCTGTTGTTCCTGTTGCAGGAGAAAATGTACCTCCACCTAAAGCAGACCATTCATAAGTCACAGCGCCAATATTACCAGTAACAGTTGCGCTTAGCGGATACAATGTATTTGGAGCTAATGCAGTAGGAAAGCTTACTGAAAGAGTAATTGATATTTGTTTTTGAATACCAGACAAAAGTACAAAGTTAAAGTAGGCTCTCTCTGCTGCTATTTCAGAAGCGGTGGTGCCAGCCCCATCATAGGAGTGAGCTGCCTCATACATAACCATACCTTTTGTTGGGTCACCATTTGTATAGCCATAAGCCACTAAAGCGGCTCGATTTGTTGAATTATAGGTAATATGTGTTTTGTCGTCTGTATAAGGATTATCATATATGGCGACTTTAGTTGTAGTTAGCCATGACGAACCTACTTTAGGAAGGTAAATCTCTTCAGATCCATTATGCAAAGAAGCGTCCATTTTGCCCATAAACTGCATAACAGGATCCGTGTCAGCTGTTGGGTCATAAGTATATACATCGCTATTATCTGGTTTACCATGATCTCCCCATGCCACAAGACCATTATTAGTAAGGAAATTAAAAGCAGGATTTACAAGGTCTAATGCACTTACTGCATGGCAACCAACCCAAAGTGACCCTCCTTGATTCATGTAGTTTTTTAATGCAGTAACATAAGATGCCGGCCAATTTTGAGGGTCGGCATGAGGTAAAACATAGATATCTCCACAACTAGTAAGATCTGTAGGATCACCTTCTGTTACATATGATGAAGAAGGGATTCCTGCGTTAGCATAATAGGGAGTAATTAAACCATCATTTTGTGTATCCAAGATAGCTCGTGGCCAACTGGTCAGTTTATTATAAATAGGAGCCGTAAAAGAGGTAGAAATCGGACCGTCTATAACGGCACCATTAGACCTCCAAGTAGCAATTAAAGTAGTTATGGTAGGATTTATATCTTCAGAAGCTATGATAAATGTCCCCCCTTTATAATCTTTGCTGTTAGCAGTAAAATCTTTACCATCTTTAACTTTTGCGGAATTAATAGACCAATAAACAGGTACATTATTATTGCGAATTAATGCAAAGACAAATCCATAAGGTTTTAATCCTTTATTTAATGTTGAATTTTGTCCCATATCAACAATATACGATCCCGCATTAAAAGTTTGTGTTGGATTTTGTGAATATGTTTTACTAACAAACATAAAGAAAGCTAGTATAAGAAATGTAATTTTAGTTTTCATACAATCAAATTTTAATTATTGTTTATATTAATTTAGGGACTAAAATATTAGTAACTGGACTCTCCTTCAAAAACATTTTTTTTAAGATATTTTAATTCTGAAAAATGATCTGCATTGATTTATATCAATAAAAAAAGAATGCCAAATTCATTAAAATCAATCAAATAATTGTGTATTAAATGTGCTTTTTAATTTCACTAGAATAGGGTGACATTTTTAGAAATTACAACTACCAATTTTAAGTATTGATACGTGTTTTTTATATTTTATTAGGAATGAAAATTTTCTTTATTTGGGTTTCAAGAATTTTTTCTCTGTAGATGATTATCCTAATTTTTAACTTCTAATTACGCAACAATAGACTATTAATAATTGCATATTGAAATTAAGAATAAATTTATTTATTTGATTGATTTATATATTAATGACATCAATACTCGATTAAATACCATTAATTTTTTAATTTTAATAATATATTCAATTAAGACTCTTAATTTTTTTGATTATTTATTAAATAAGACAACGTTTTTTAAAATTAAATTACTGATATTCAGTACAATAATAACATTTAAATAGGTGCGCTAATAAGATGAAAAAGGCTATTTTTTTGATAATTAAAATCAAAAAAACGAAGAAGTAGAAATTACTATTTTTAAATGAAGTACAAATTAGTTTTATGGGAGAGATCTATTTACTCTATTTCACTTTTTGAGTCAAAACCAATAATTGCAGAATAAATAGCATAATTCATGGAGTAGATAAATGGAATTGTGAAAAATACTCCAATAAAACATCCAATAAAACCAACCATAGAGGCAATGCCCGCTACAATTAATAGTCCCATTAGGGCTAAGGGCTGTTTTAAAACAATTAGAATGCTTGATTTAAGGGAATCAACAGCTTTAAAATTGCCAAAAACAATTAGCGGAATCGACAAAAACGTAAGAAAGGATAATGTAACAGCAATCAATGAGCCAACGAACTTAATACCTATATTGTCAAGTAAAATGGAAAGGCCCGAACCAATTAACGTAACCACAAATGTTGAAAGGATAATTTGTATAAAATAAGGCGCTTTATAATATTCGAAAATTGTAGAAACATGAAATTCTTCTCCTTTTTCTCCACAATCTGCCATTTTAAGAAATCCAGCTTGAAATGGACTTATTATACAAGTAAATAGTACTATAATTAAGGTATAAATTAACACAAAATCCGTTGGAAGATTTTCTGAATTCAAACTTTCTTGTTTTAAACCCTCCGTTATTGTTTCCATATCCAAAAATGAAACTGCTACTGCAACAAGAACAAAACCAAATAAAACAGTAAAAACAAGAAGTATTAAGCCGGCATATAGGGCTATTTTTTTATAATTTTCAAAAGCATGGTCCAATACATCTCCAAAATTAAGATTATATCCATTAGTTTTTATTTCTGCTATTTTGTTTTGTATCGATTCCATAGTATGATTTTTTTGAATGTAATAATATTATAGTTTAAAATAAACTTCTTCAAAAGGGATTCTAAAACGTTCGCCATAAACACCCTTTTCTTCCCGAATACCGCATCCAATTAGCATGTTTATTTCTGATGAAGATGGTAAATGTAATATTTTTTTTATTCTTAATGAATCAAACCCTTCCATAGGACAGGTGTCGTAGTTTATAGCAGCCATACTTATCATAAAATTTTGTGCAGCAAGACCGGCGCTTTTATGAGCAACGACACGCATGTCGCTTTGTCGAGCTTGTCTATAAATGGGTCTAAAAATTCCGATGAATTGAAATGCAATAAATTTTATAATTCCTAAGATTCCTAAAAAGTCGAAATAGATGCTTGGTATGATTTTTTTATAATAATTCATTGCAAATGTTTCTCTTTTCGAATAATCTGATTTTGGTTTATTTCCATATATTGATTTTAAAAAATCAATATTAGATTGCATTCTTTTTCTCCACAAATCTTTTCTAACCACAACTACAACGATTTGTTGTGCTGTTTTGGCTGCATTTTGGTTAAAACTAGCAGTAGTAATTTGATCTAAAATAGTAGGAGAAACAACATGATAAAACTCCCAAAGTTGCATGTTACTGCTTGTAGGTGCTAAAGTTGCTAAGTGAATGCATTCTTTTACTTTTTCATCTTCAATTGGGTCGTTTTTGAATATTCGAACAGAGCGCCGGTAATTTATGGCGTCACTTACTATTTTTTCATTGGTTAAAGCCATTTTAATATTTTTTTAATGGTTGTCAATTTGTTTTTGTAGGGTGCGTATCGTATTTGTAAATCCAACCAATTTGCTTTTTTTACAATGCTTTTTTTATGCGAAAACAGATCAAAACTTAGACTGCCATGGTAAGCGCCAATCCCGCTATGACCCACACCTCCAAAAGGCAGTCTTTTATTAGAGAAATGAACTAAAGTGTCATTAATACAGCCACCACCAAAAGAATATTTCTGAATTATATTTTTCGAAAAAGTATGATTTTTAGTAAAAACATATAAAGCTAATGGTTTCTCAAATCTTGAAAGTATTGCATCAATTTCCGCATCAATTTCATAAGTCAAAATGGGTAAAATAGGCCCAAATATTTCCTCACACATAACTAAACTATCTAATGAACTATCTTCGATTAGAGTAGGAGCTATGTAATAATTTTCGATAACAGTTTGACCGCCAAAAATTACTTTTTCATGTTCCATCATATTGACTAATCGTTGCCAGTTTTTTGTATTAATTATTCTAGCGTAATCGGGAGATAGAGAAGGATTGCTGCCATAAGCTTTCGTAATCTCCTCTTTTAAATAAGATATAAAAAGAGATTTTACGTCTTTTTGAATTAAGATATAATCAGGCGCTATGCAGGTTTGTCCTGCATTTATGAATTTGCCCCAAACAATTCTTTTGGCAGCTAATTTTAGGTTGGCAGTTTTATCTATAATACAAGGGTTTTTCCCACCAAGTTCCAGTGTTACCGGAGTAAGATTTTCTGCTGCCGCTTTTGCCACAATTTTACCCACAGCAACACTTCCTGTAAAAAAGATATAATCCCAACGTTGAGCAAGTAATTTTTGAGCTACTTCAATACCACCTTCAATGACTTCAACATGGCTTTTATCGAAAACAGCATCGATTATTTTAGCAATAATTTTAGATGTTTTCGGAGTGAGTTCTGATGGTTTAAGTACGACTTGATTTCCTGCTGAAACGGCTGAAATTAAAGGGCATAAAGCGAGTTGAAATGGGTAATTCCAAGGAGCAATGATTAAAACTTTTCCATAAGGTTCCTTGTAAATATAATCAGTTGAAGGAAAATTCAGGATAGAGGGGAATACTTTTTTGGGTTTTGCCCATTTTTTTAGGTTCTTAATTGTGTCCTTTAATTCCGAGATTACATAACTGGTTTCGGTCAACACTGCTTCAAAAGCAGGCTTTTTGAAATCATCATATAAAGCCTGAATTATTTCGTTTTCATAAATATTAACGATATTCAACAATTTGATTAGTTTTTCTTTTCTGAAGTTGGTATCGGTTTTGTAATTCATAAATAACTAAGTTTTGTTTTTTAAATTGATTCAAGCACCATTAAAAAAACTCGATACAGAGCACTTTAAAAGTTCTGAGTATCGAGAGTTTTGTATTGTTTTTTTTTAGAGAAAAGATCTTTATATTATAAAAAACCAAATCTAAATCCGGTGTAAAAATCAGCTTGTTTACAATTATTTGTAATTGCCGTTAAAATGGAGTTGGAACCAAGGAAAAAGCCTCCCAGTCTAAATCCTAAACCAGCGGTTGTTCCTGATATTTCATTAACTCCAATTGGCATATAAGCTTCAAAAAAACCTAGAGAAACTCTTGGAGTAACAGAGAAAATATTTTGTGAATTAATTTGGTCGTTTGCACTGTCAGAATTCATTTTTTGCTGCAACAATAAAGTAACATTCAATCTTGAAATCACCTTAACGTCTGCATATAAGTTTAAAACGGTAGGTAGTTTTACTTCGAACTGTTTTTTGGTTTCCGTACTATGTAAATAGCTACCAAAAGCCGCTTCTATTTCTTTAACGCCTGAGACATTTTCAAAACCTTTTAAATCTAACGGAGTATCATCTATTTTTAATTCATAATTTTTAGAATAATTGTTATCCCCTTTAAAAGTCATCCTTCCAATGTTTTTTATGGCAGCCCCAATTTTTAATTTATAGGATTTACCATCCCCTTTTAGTTGATAGTTCACTCCCAAATCTACAGCCATTCCGTTTAAATTTCCAAAAAGCGCTTTAGTATAATCACTTGTGTTTGAAAAACTATCGGCTAATCCTCCTGTATAGGCAATATTTAAGTTTCCAATTGCTTTGGTAAGATTTATTTTTCCAAAGTCAGGACTGAAAGGATCAGTCGTGTTTGTAGTAAATGTTCCTTGAAAATTACTAGCCCCAATATTAGCATAGGATCCTGGGAACAACAACTTCAAATTCACCCCGCCGCTAATTTTATTTCTTTCATTCTCGAAAATTTTATGGGAAGCAGAGAATCCAAGTTCACCCCAAGTTGCAGCATTGATACGTTGGTTGTTAGTATTTGAGATTGTTGTTGTTCCGCTTGTAACAGAATTGAGTGCTCCATTTATAAATGCGTCTCCCATAGTAGGATCAACATCCGCTACGCTTGTTTTTATATGTCCTGCTGTCGTTACGGCAAATCCCCAGTTTAATAATTTTAAGGCAACTCCTGGTAATAAAATTTCACTATCTACATTGAAACTAACGGGTCCAGTACCTTTAAAAATAAGGTCTTCTAGATTGTTTCTATTTGCAATGTCACTAAATCCGATTTTATTATTGGATACACTAAGACTAAAAGACATTAATTGTACTTCAATTTTACTATCTAAATTTGATAATTCTGACGGATTTAAACTAGCATTTAAAATTCCAACACGTTTTGATGTCGTAATTCCGGAAAAATGATCTTGCGCAAAAGTGGGAATAAAGAATAAAGAACACCAAAATAATATAATTTTTTTCATAGTTTCAGTTTAAGATTTTGACATATACCAAATATAAATAAATATGTTAATTTATTTGTGATTTTTAAAAATAATATATTTAAAAATTATCCCAATGCATTCCAGATGGAATCTTCAGGGGTAGGGGCAATAATTGTTACATTCTCTTTAGACACGGGATGAACAAAAACTAGTTTTCGAGCATGTAAATGAATTCCTCCATCGGGATTACTGCGATCAAAACCGTATTTCAAATCCCCTTTGATGGGTGAACCTATTGCTGAAAGTTGCGCCCGAATTTGGTGATGTCTTCCAGTATGAAGGTTAATTTCTAAGGCAAAATAATTGTTGAGTTCCTTGATGATTTTATAGTCTAAACTAGCTAATTTACTCTCAGGAACTTCTTTTAAATGTGCTTTTGAAGTGTTGTTTTTTTCGTTTCTTTTCAGGAAATGAACGAGTTTATCTTCCGATTTTTGAGGTTTATTTTTCACAATTGCCCAATAGGTTTTTTGGGTTTCTCGGTTTTTAAACAATTCATTCATTCGAGTTAAAGCCTTACTGGTTCTGGCAAAAACCACAATTCCTGTTGTTGGTCTGTCCAAACGGTGTACCACTCCCAAAAAAACTTCGCCAGGTTTATTGTGTTTGTATTTGATGTATTCTTTAACAACATCAGAAAGTGGTTTGTCACCCGTTTTGTCGCCCTGCACAATATCGCCCACACGTTTGTTTACCACAATGATATGATTGTCTTCGTGCAGAATTTGGAGGTTGTTTTTATCGGATACTATTTTCATCGATTAGTAGACTTCATTATTTAGTTACAAAAATGGAAGTTTTGTAATTGCTTTGGGTCAAAGTCATTTGATCCAGCTGTTTTTTTGAAATTTCTATCTCCTCTTTTGTTGGAATTACAAAAAACAGCTTTTTGTTTAAAGTTTGAACGGAATCCAATTGCATGTCAGTTTTTACTACTTGGGCCTTGCCATTAGTGTAAAATTGACCCGAATAATTTTTAGATTTCCAATAATAGATTGGTATTTTTTTATTTTTGGTTGTCACTTTCAAATTTTCCAAAAGATATTTGTCGGAGTTCATTTTATAGTCTAATTTTCCTGTAGCAAACCAACCAAAATAAGCAATAAAGACTACTGCTGGAAAAAATAAGGCAACATTAATTAGGAGTTTTTTTCCAGTAAATTCATCCCAAAAATAAACTACTAAAAACATAATAGGCATTGCTGACGGAAGTGCATAGGTATGTAAAATATTGCTGGAAATGGTAAAAAATAGTGGTGTCCAAAACGCCCATAATAGCAAGAAGGAACTCCAGCTGTTTTTGAAAATGGTGGTTTTATTTTTCCATATTTTATACAAGACCACTTGGATCCATGGAAACACAAAAGCTATCATATAAAGCCAAATCATTCCTTTTGGTTGTGAGTGGCCACTACCATACAAATCGCCTTTCCATCCAGGTTCTACAAAGCGTTTGTAATGTTCTCCAACGATAAAATAATCTAGAAATCCAGGAGTTTCTTTTTCTGCAAAATAATACCAAGGAATGGCAATTATGGCAGTAATTAGTATCCCAGGAATAATTGAAAATTTAGACAAAATGATTTTAAATCGTTTTAAATCTTGGCAACACCATAAAAATAGGGGAGGAAAGCTAAGTACAATAATTAATGGTCCTTTTGCTAATAAACCTAAACCTAAAGCAACAAAAAACAGGTAATTCCAATAGGTTTTTGTTTCACTTTTCATCGCTTGCCAAAAGGAAATCATCATTAGGGTAATGCAAAATTCAAGTGAAGTATCGGTTGAGACAACTCCTGTGTGAATTAAAAATTCAGGCATTGTTAATAAAATAAAACCAGGTAAATAGAAAGAATACCCTTCCTTTTTGACTATTTTCCCAGCAATAATAATAAGGAGTACACTCAGTAAAAAAGAAGGGAAACGGGCGGCAAATTCATTTATACCAAACAGCTCAAAACTCCCTGCAGATAGCCAAGTAGATAAAGGTGGTTTTGCCCAAAACGGAACGCCATAATCGATTTGTAAAACAATCCATTGTTTTGTTTCCTGCATAATTCGGGCAATTTCGGCGTAGCGTGCTTCTGTTTTGTCCAACAAAGGAATTGTTGCAGTTAATAACAATCTGAAAATCAAGAGTGCAATTACCGAAATGGATAGTATTTTGGAGTTGTTTTTAAGCTCTTTTGGAATCATTTATTATAGATTTGTGTTAGAAGCATTCTTCGCAATTCTTTTATATTCTTGGTTAATTTTAAACAAATCAAACCATAGTTTAAAACCATAAGTAAATTTGACTTTGGAATCTCCTTTTTCGACCCAAAGTTTCAAAGGGACTTCATGCATTTTATTTATTGCTTTTTCTCTTTCAAAAAGATGAATCATCCGGTAAAAAAGTTCAACATCAAACAACCATTTTGATATAAATTCTTTTTGGAATAATTTCTCCGAAATTTCTCTTGTAAAAAGTTTACTGCCACATTGGGTGTCATAAACCTTAATTTCAAGGATATTAGAAATAAAAGTAGCCACAACCCTTCCTATTAAAAAACGACTATTTTCACGTTCAATGGTAGAACCAATTTTCCTAATTCGGGAACCAAAACTAAAAACAACCTCTCCCTTTAAATAATTTCTAAGATCAATAAATTCTTCTAATGTTGTTGCTAAATCGGCATCTAAATAACCAATAAATTCATGATGGAAGTTTTGATTGCAAAACTTTATCCCTGCTCTAACCGCTTCGGCTTTACCAGAGTTTTTTTCTAAGGAAAGAATATGTATTTGGGTATCGTGTTTTGCTTTTAAAACATTTAAAATTTCTAGGGTGTTATCCTTAGAGCCATCATTTACAAAACAAATAAATGTCTCGGGATTATTCCTCAAAAACTTAGAATATTCACTATTTGAAATTCCTTTTTCTTCATTATAACAAGGTATAACAATGCTAGTATTAGGAAGTATTGGCATATAAAATGGTTTGTTAATAAAAAATGCAAATAAGGTGAAATTTGATTTAAATTAATACTGCTCGCTAGTGTTTGGGAAATCTCTTGACTTCACGTCGGCAACATATTGACCAATAGCCGTTGTCATTCCTTCGTATAAATTCATATAGCGACGCAAGAATCTTGGACTAAATTCATTATTCATTCCTAACATATCATGAATAACCAATACTTGTCCGTCAACACCTCCGCCTGCTCCAATTCCTATAACGGGAATAGAAACACTTTTGGCAACTTTTTCAGCCAAATCTGCTGGAATTTTTTCAACAACCAAAGCAAAACAGCCTATTTTTTCGAGCATTTTTGCATCCTGCATTAATTTTTCGGCTTCCTCCTCTTCTTTAGCACGAACGGTGTAAGTGCCAAATTTATAGATAGATTGTGGTGTTAAACCTAAATGTCCCATAACAGGAATTCCTGCATTCAATATTTTTTTAATGGATTCTTTAACTTCACTTCCTCCTTCTAGCTTCACAGCGTGACCGCCACTTTCTTTCATTATTCGTATCGCTGAACGTAAGGCTTCTTTTGGGTCCGATTGATAACTCCCAAAAGGCAAATCGACCACAACTAATGCCCTGCTAATAGCACGAACTACACTTGATGCGTGATAAATCATTTGGTCCAAAGTAATCGGCAAAGTTGTTTCGTGACCCGCCATGACATTCGATGCGGAATCGCCCACTAATATCACGTCAACACCAGCGGTGTCTACAATTTTAGCCATGGTATAATCGTAAGCGGTAAGCATAGAAATTTTTTCGCCATAGGCTTTCATTTCTATTAACGACTTGGTGGTTATTCTTTTATAATCTTTTTTTGATTCGGACATTATTAATTTTGAGATTTTAGTTCCGATTGCAATCGGAATCATATTTTGGACTGTAAAATTAATCAAATTATATAAAATTGTAGTGATTCCTATTTTTAAATGTTGAATATTGTAATTTGATTAATTACAAACCGCCACTATATAGATATTGCTTTCTTAACAATCTGACATGTTTACGGTAACAGCCAATCCACCTTCAGAGGTTTCTTTGTATTTGTTGTTCATGTCTTTGGCGGTTTCCCACATGGTGGCAATAACTTTATCTAAAGGAATTTTCGCGTATTTAGGATCTGTTTCTAAAGCTAATTCAGCAGCATTAATCGCCGTGATTGCCCCCATGGTATTTCTTTCGATACAAGGAATTTGAACCAAACCGCCAATAGGGTCGCAAGTCAATCCAAGATGGTGTTCCATGGCAATTTCGGCAGCTATCAACACTTGAGCGGGTGTTCCTCCCAATACTTCACATAATGCCGCTGCAGACATTGCAGAAGACACACCAATTTCGGCCTGACAACCGCCCATCGCTGCCGAAATTGTTGCACCTTTCTTGAAAATACCACCAATTTCACTAGCAACTAGCAAAAATTGTTTGATTTCCTTTTCACCCGCTTCGTGATTTTCGATAACCAAATAATATAGTAATACCGAAGGGACAACACCTGCGCTTCCATTTGTTGGCGCTGTTACTACTCTTCCCATAGCTGCATTTACTTCATTAACGGCCAAGGCAAAACAATTTACCCATTTCAGTATTTCCCGAAACTTCACTTTTGTCAATCTGATTTGCTCTAACCAATTTTGCGGAGAATCATAATTGGCTAAACCAATGAGGTTTTGGTGCATGTCAAATGCTCTTCGATGCACATGAAGTCCTCCAGGAAGAATCCCCTCGGAATGACAACCAATGAATATACATTCGAGCATGGTATTCCAAATGCGCATTAATTCATGATTAATCTGAACTTCTGTACGCATTGATTTTTCGTTTTCATAAACAATCTCTGAAATCTTCTTGTTTTCGAGAATCGTATAATTCAAGAGTTCTTCGGCTTTGTTTATTGGGAATGGAATGGCATATTTTAACTCTATTTTATTTTAACATGATTTGGTTCTTCTTTCACAACAAAACCACCACCGATAGAGTAGAAGGTCGATGTATATGGTGTTGTATCTTTTGAATAAGCGGTAAATGTTAATGCATTTGCATGAAAAGGAAGGGAGTTTTTATTAAAAATGATATCATCTAAAAGGTGAAAAGGAGTAGTTATTTCATTTCCAAGGTTGATTTCGTTTTTATCCTTAATGGATTTTATAATCTCAGGGATAGTTGAAACGGGTATATATTCAGGGTCTTGACCAGATAAACCCAACATTATGGCTAAATCGGTGGCGTGCCCTTTTCCTGTTAGGGATAGCGAACCGAATAAGTCTACTTTTATCCTTTTGACGGAATAAATTATATTTTCATTCTGGAGTTCTCTTAGAAAACGTTCTGCTGCTCGCCAAGGACCAAGTGTATGGGAACTCGAGGGTCCAATACTAATTTTTAACATATCAAAAACAGAGATGTATTCTTCCATGAATGTTAATTTGCTACTACAAATATAACGTAACGAATTTTTTAAATAAATTATATGCTGTTAAAATTAAAATTTTAAGTCAATAGTTTAAATAAGATGTATTTAATTTTAAAATACTGTATTTCAATATTTTATAAATAATAATAATGTAGTTTTATTTGTTTAAGTCTTCTGTTTTTTATAATTTGGTATAAGAGTAACAAGTCGAATTTGTTATGCCATTACTTTATAGTTTTTAGCTCTTGTTTCAATATTTTAGGAGTTAATTTTTAGTTTTAATCAAATTAGATTATGAATAAAGTAAAAGAATTTTCAAAGAATCTGCTTTTTTTATATTTTATAATTTTTAGTATAGCATCATCTAGTCAATCCAATAAAGTTTTAATAAATGCATATGATACTGCTCGTGAAAAAGCTTCGAAAATTGCACTAGAAAAAAATGAAAAAAGAATGTTACTATTCCAATCAATGGATTCGGTGCCAAGAATGGTTTGGGGTGCATTCAAACCAAAGTTTATAAATAAAAAACAATTTAAATCACCGGCTGGGTCTTATTTGATTAATCTTTATGACTACGATGACGATGGAGTTGCGGATAATTTTGTATTGCAAACATCTGAAGGCAAGGAACTAAATAGAGAGTTTGGTTTTACGTATGATTTGAATAAAGATGGTAAAACAGACTATATCGTTTTTAATGGGGGATTTATGGTAGGGAAGAACAACGAATTCTATTACTTTTTTTATCATTGGATCGACACGAATTATGATGGAAAAATAGACACTACAGCCTGTAAAACTTATATTAACCCTGGGGATAGCCTTCCCGATTCCAATATAATTATTTGGGTAATGGATACAAACAATGATGATAGGCCAGATTTACTTGATTGTATAAATATTCAGAATGGAAAAATAAATCCCTTGCAAGGTTCTTTAGGGATTTGGGAGTATAATACCCTATTCGGTCATTGTACAGTCAAATCGAATGATAGTAATTACTTCAATAAGTACACGGAATATCTGAGAGCTTTAAATGACCTTTAAATTTCGATTTTACTTCAACCTAAAAAAATACCTGGAGTTATTTATATTGATGCTTTGAAATAAACAAACATAAATGTCATATTGTCATACCGTTTTACGACAATTTTAATAAAAACTGACAATCCATTCTGTTTTTTCTATTGGCACAAAGATTGACTATTGCAACTCGAGATGCTAAAATAAGTATTAAATAAAATTTAAATATAATTAAAATGGGTAAAATAATCGGAATTGATTTAGGTACTACCAACTCTTGTGTTTCTGTAATGGAAGGTAACGAAGCAGTTGTTATCCCTAACGCAGAAGGAAAAAGAACAACGCCATCTATCATCGCTTTTGTGGAAGGTGGAGAAATTAAAGTGGGAGATCCTGCTAAAAGACAAGCGGTAACTAATCCAACTAAGACTATTGCTTCTATTAAACGTTTTATGGGTCATTCTTTTTCTGAAATTACAAAAGAAGCTAAAAGAGTTTCTTATTCAGTTGTAAAAGGGGACAACAATACGCCACGTGTGGATATTGATGGTCGTTTGTACTCTGCTCAAGAATTGTCGGCGATGACACTTCAAAAAATGAAAAAAACTGCTGAAGATTATTTAGGTCAAACCGTTACTGAAGCAGTTATCACAGTTCCTGCTTATTTTAATGACGCACAACGTCAAGCTACAAAAGAAGCTGGTGAAATTGCAGGTTTGAAAGTAATGCGTATTATCAATGAGCCTACGGCTGCAGCTTTGGCCTATGGTTTAGATAAAAAAGGAAAAGATCAAAAAATTGCTGTTTACGATTTAGGTGGAGGTACATTTGATATTTCTGTTCTTGAATTAGGAGATGGCGTTTTCGAAGTTCTTTCTACAAATGGTGATACTCACCTTGGTGGAGATGATTTTGACCACGAAATTATTGACTGGTTGGCTACTGAATTTTTAACTGAAGAAGGTATTGATTTGCGTTTGGATCCAATGTCTTTGCAACGTTTGAAAGAAGCTGCTGAAAAAGCAAAAATTGAATTGTCTTCTTCTGCTGAAACGGAAATCAACTTGCCTTACGTAACGGCTACCGCTTCAGGACCAAAACACTTAGTAAAAAAATTGACCAGAGCTAAATTTGAGCAATTAACTGACGCCTTAGTAAAACGTTCTATGGCACCAGTGGCTAAAGCGTTGAAAGATGCAGGTTTATCTGTTTCTGATATTGACGAAGTTATCCTTGTAGGAGGTTCTACTCGTATGCCAAAAATTGCGGATGAAGTAGAAAAATTCTTTGGTAAAAAAGCATCTAAAGGAGTTAACCCTGATGAGGTTGTTGCAATTGGAGCAGCTATTCAAGGTGGCGTTCTTTCTGGAGATGTAAAAGATGTATTGTTACTTGACGTTACCCCTTTATCTTTAGGTATCGAAACTATGGGTGGTGTTATGACTACATTAATTGAGTCTAATACAACTATTCCAACTAAAAAATCGCAAGTGTTCTCTACTGCTGCAGATTCTCAACCAACAGTTGAAATCCACGTATTGCAAGGTGCTAGAGCCATGGCTTCAGATAATAAAACGATTGGTCGTTTCCATTTAGATGGAATTCCGCCAGCACCAAGAGGTGTTCCGCAAATTGAAGTAACTTTTGATATTGATGCTAATGGTATCATCAAAGTTTCGGCAACGGACAAAGGAACTGGTAAATCTCACGATATTCGTATTGAAGCTTCTTCTGGATTAACAGCTGAAGAAATCGAAAGAATGAAAAAAGATGCTGAAGCAAATGCTGGAGCAGATAAAATCGCAAGAGAAAGAGCTGAAAAATTGAACGAAGCGGATGGAATGATTTTCCAAACGGAGTCTCAATTAAAAGAATTAGGAGAAAAATTGACGGACGATAACAAAGTGGCTATCGAATATGCTTTGACTGAATTGAGAATGGCACACCAATCTCAAGATATTGATGCAATTCAAATAGCACTTGACAAAATCAACGCAGCTTGGAAAACAGCCACTGAAGCAATGTACGCTCAAGGAGAACAAGGTCAACAAGAAGCACAACCACAAGGGGATGCTCAAGGAGATAATGTAGAAGACGTTGAATTTGAAGAAGTAAAATAAGCAGAAAACCGATTTTTTATAAAAAAATTGTGTGAGTCGCTTATCCCGCGTTTTTAGCGGGATATAATAATAGAGAAACCGAGCTAGAAATAGCTCGGTTTTTTTGTACTTTTTTCAGAAACAATTCACTTCTTTTTACCATACATTTTTGTTATCACAAAAGCATGAGGAAAAGTTATTGCCGCTAAAAAAGAGAAAAAGATAGCATTGAATATTTGTTTTTCTCTAAACATATAAAAGAGTATTATAATCCCCAAAATGGAAATAACCCAGTATATGGCAGCGGATTTACAGTAGGTTTTGAAATGAGTTACTGAATGATTCCCATATAAAAACTTCATTTGTTCTATAATGGACGGAATACTATGCCATAAAATAAAGTAAATTGAGAATCCCCAAATTAAACTTGAGGTCTTGAAAATAATGGTAAATAGAATTATATATAAAACTTCGCTCAAAATTTTAGTTCTTAATTCAGTATATCTATAATAGGAGTATGCGATTGTTGTAAAAAAGGCGCCTCCTGTTATTTTAAATAATAGCGGTATATATAAAGGAGGGATTCTGATATTTGTAATCTCAAATGTTATGTTTTCTACTTCTGCAGCGTGAAAAATAAAGAGTAATAAAAGTATAAAGAGTCCATAAGTAAAAGCAATTGAGATGCAAATCCAATTTGGATAGTAATTAATTAATTCTTTCCATTGCTGTTCTCCAAAGTGAAAAGCGCTAACGATAATAAATAAGAAAAGCGCAAACCAGGGCATTAAGCAAAACAGCATTGCGCTAATAGCTACAATCAGAATATAAAATAGTAGTTTTTTATTAAATGGTAGGGATGTTTTTGTTGACTTATTGTTTTGAATGAGTAGTAAATCATTTGCACCATGCAAAATTCCAAAGGAGAAAATCAATGAAAAACCTAAAATTATTTGTATTTTACTTGAAAAAAACGAATCCAGCCATAATCCAAAAAAACTTGCTACTATTGATATTTTAGAATATTTACTCATATAAACCGTTGGGTGTAATTAATAAATTGTGTCAAGTTATTAACTTTCAAAGTTAAAATTAAACCCAATTAGAAATTAAATGTCAGTCTGAGCTTGTCGAAGATAAAAAAAGAGACACTTCGACAAGCTCAGTGTGACAAATTCCAATAAATTAAGTATGAAATATAATTACACCCAACGGGTTGATTTTAAATTCACTATTTAAAATTAGGTGAAATAATAAATTAAAACAATCCTTTATTTGATTTTTTTTTATAATTTTAATAGGATCAATTATTTATAAAATAATTTAAACCTTTTTTATTATGACAAATTTTATGATTATTTCGGGATTGACAGCAAGGTTATTACCTACGGATTATGTTGGCTTTACTTTTTTTGTTGGCTGTATGGCTATGATGGCCGCTTCAGCTTTTTTCTTTTTATCATTAAACCAATTTGATAAAAAGTGGCGTACTTCTGTATTGGTATCAGGATTGATAACCTTTATTGCAGCGGTTCATTATTTTTACATGAGAGATTATTGGACAACGTTCGAAGAATCTCCAACATTTTTTAGATATGTCGATTGGACTTTAACCGTTCCTTTGATGTGTGTTGAGTTTTTCTTGATATTAAAAGTGGCAGGTGCAAAACAGTCATTAATGTGGAAAATGATTTTGCTATCTGTAATCATGCTAATAACAGGATATATCGGAGAAACAGTGGATCGACCTAACGCATGGCTTTGGGGATTAGTTTCTGGAATTGCTTATTTTGCTATTGTTTATGAAATTTGGTTAGGAAAAGCATCAAAATTAGCTCAAGAAGCTGGAGGAAATGTTTTAGAAGCGCATAAAATTCTATGTTGGTTTGTACTAGTGGGTTGGGCTATCTACCCATTAGGATATATGTTAGGAACCGATGGTTGGTATTCAGGAATACTTGGAAAAGGAAGTGTTGATGTAGCTTATAATATTGCCGATGCTATCAATAAAATAGGATTTGGTTTAGTAGTTTATAATTTGGCATTAAAATCACAGCCGAACTAGATCGGTATTTAGTTCTTTTTTTATTAAACCAGACTAGCAATAGTCTGGTTTTTTTTTGTAGGTAAATAAAGTTATTAACAATTTTCAAAAAATACATTTGATAATTTTATATCTCATAAAATATAATATGTGTTTTTTATAGTTAATATTGTTGAATAATTCTTAATAATTTATGAATTTAAGCATGAAGTGGAGTCCAGAACCCACTTAAAAAAACGGGGAGGAACCGAAAATCCATAAGAGTAGGAGGAATTTACATTATAATATTATGAAACAGATTTTTAACAAAATTCTTGATTTCCCACAATTGGTTAATCAAAAAGTAATGAATGGTAAAATTAATTCAGTTGTTGAGGAATTCGATTCACAAAATGGAATTAGATCCTATGTTAAAACAATTTATCAAATTGCTGCATTGGTTTTTCTTCTTTTAATGGAGTATCGTATTTTAAAAGCTGCATTAGTCTTTTTTAGTGATCCTGCCGAAACCGTAATAGGTAAAGTGGGAAGTATTCTTACCTTAGGATTGATTGCCTATTCAGCTTTTCCAATTGCTCATGTTATTCGTTCTAGAGGTGAAAGCCTTGGTGGCAAACATAATGGCATGGTTGAATTTATTTTTAAAGATTTTGTGACTACTAATATTAGAATTTTTGGAGAAGTTGCTGCCATTGCAGCTTTATTTGTAGCTTTTAATGCGACCCTTTCTTTTGTATTTGGGGCTAGTTTATTCTCAACTTCAAGTAATTCAATGCTTGAAATGATCGGAGGATTGTATTCTTTCCCATTAACTACTGCAACATCATTAATTGCATCGATTCCTTTTTTAGATTTAAGCGTAATTACTAATGCATTGCATACTTTTTCAGGATTTGTCTTGGATTCTGCTCAAGATAGTAGTGGCTGGAGCAAAGCAAATTTAGTGATGGTGACTAATTCTTATATCAATGTAATTATTGGACTTGCTGTTTTATATGTTAACCTTGCGATATATAATTTCTTATATTCTGTTGTCGCTGCTTTGGTTAGCTTTATTCCAAAATTAGCGATTCCTATAGCTATTAGAAATAAAAGTGACAAATAATAGGATTAATTAAATCTTTTTTTATGGAAAACCGAGCCTACAATGGCTCGGTTTTTTTTTATAAATACATCAATGATAAACGGATCAATCCCGAAACCTCTGGAGCAATAAAATTCACAATCGGTAGTGCCCTCTAAGTAAATTTGTTATTGAAATAAACTTCATGTTTTGCTAGTTGGGATTATAATTGAATTGAAACTATGTCATTAATTCTAGTGGTATAACTAGGAGATAGTTTTTCTTGCTTCATTTTCCATTGTCTATCGATGGACTGTGTTGCAAACTTAATTTTATTCTTTCCATAACTCTTGTTCATTTTATCAATTATGCTCATTAGCGGTTGATGTTTTGGATTTGAAGAACAGAATAAGGATAATTGGGTTTCACTGTTGGGGGTCAAACCCATTACTATAACTCCTGCTTTCTTGTAATGATATCCTTCCCTAAAGATTTGTTTCAATCCAATTTGTGCATAATGGTTGAGTTCAATTGTAGAATTGGTTGGAAAATCTGTCTTGATAACAATATTTCTTGAATACTGGGGTTGGTCTTTGCGAAAATAATTGGTTTGCACAAAAACCATGATCATATTGCAATGGCTATTTTGTTTACGTAACTTCTCTGCACAAGAAGCTGTAAACGTGGAAACTCTTTCGGAAATATCTTCAAATTTGGTATACATCTTCTCAAACGAACGAGTGGTAGCTATCATCTTTTTGTTTTTAGGAGCTTCCAAGTTTAATGTTGGTTTGCCTTGCAATTCATGTTTTAAACGTAATCCAACTACAGCCATTTCTTTACGCACCCAATCATCA
>CANFHF010000031.1 GCA_947446635.1 Flavobacteriaceae bacterium | reverse complement strand
TTTGTTGTAGTAATGTCCGCAGTTAATGAAGTCGCATCTGCAAGAGCAAGAGGAATGGTCCATCCAACAATAGTACTTGTAGTATTTGTACTCGTGTAAGCCGATACGGTATAACCTGTTGCGTTTGCTACAGCACCCCAATTGGCATTAAAACTTGTTGCTGTAGGTGTGTCTGCAGAAGCAGCAATTGGCGTAACTATTTGAGTGGCTGTTTTACCTATTACAGTAGCTTCTCCAGAATAGTTGTGATCTTGATCAAAAGTATATACTTTAAAATAATAGTTGTTTCCTTCCGTTAAAGCTGTATTTACAAATGTTAAGTTTGTTCCTACATAAGCAACTTTTGCAGTTTTAGGAGCTGTACTTCCTAAATTCAATATACTGTCTCCAGTAAGATACGTTGTTTTTTGAACTGGATCCGCATCTGCATCAGGAGTTCCTGAAAAACGTAATACTAAATAACCACCACCATCAACACCACCAACGGCAGCAACCCAACTTGTAGTTAAAGTTGAAGCAGTTTGATTTGAAATAGTAACAGCCCCAGGATTATTTGGAGGTGTATTATCAACCACAACACTAGATACAGTAGCTCCATTTGCGGAAGCTTCACCAGAATAATTATGCGCCTGATCAAATGTATAAACTTTATAATAATAAGTAGTTGACTCCGCTAAACCTGTATCTGTAACAGTTAAACCGGTTCCCACATAAATCACTTTACCTGTTAAAGAACCCGTCCCATTAGAATAGGTATTTGTAGCAACATAAGTTGTTTTTTGAGTTGGATCATTATCGGTGTTTGGATTACTCGCATAACGAACTACCATATAACCACCACCATCAATACTAGTAGATGCAGCCCAGCTAACCGCTAAACTTTGATAGGTAATTCCACCTATAGAAACTGCTCCTGGATTCCCTGGAGGAGTATTGTCTATTACAGACTGTGTTTTTATCCCGGCAGAATAATTGAATGCTTTATCTACGGTAAAAATTTTATAGTAATACTGTACATTTGTATCTGCTACAGTATCTCTAAATGTAAGTAAGGATCCTGTATAAACAACAGTTCCTGTTAAACCCCCATTTGATGTAGTATTACCAACTGCATAAATTCCATTTACATTAGGAATATTAGTTGAACCAGGATCTGAAGTATATCGCAAAACCATATAACCACCACCATCAACACTTGCGGCTGCGGACCAACTTACATCTATTTGAGTAGATGAAGCTATGGTAGTTGAAGGTGCGCTTGCATCTGCTGGAGCACTTGTGTCAACAGCACCTGCATAAACTACAAAATCATCAATATTAACAGCAGAAGTTGTTGTTAATAAATGTCTAACCGCAGCAAAATTTGTATTTGCTACTACGGCTGCTGCATTACTATTTGCCGTATAAGTAGCCTTTGTCCAAAATCCTGATTGATAAGTCGCTGTTACAACTCCTGTTTTGCTATTAGTTGCATCATTATAGATAGATCCTTGCAAACTTTGAGTAGCACCCGTTGTTGTTTGATCTGTTGTTGTTTTAAAATAATATTGTATGGTATAAGATGTACTGGGCGCTGGAGCGCTGGCAGTTGTAGCAGTTGTAGGCGATTGCAGCCTTACGGTACCAGCACTTGTAGCGTGACTAGCATACTTACTTCCTGTTCTTGCTGCAGTTGCGTCAAGAATCATAAGTCTTGTACTTGAATTAGTTGTACTACTTACAGTCCACGCACTTGGTGAAAGAGTACCTAAAATTGGGGTTCCAGCAAGGGTTGCTGTTTGTCCTTCGAATCCACCATCCATGTAGGGAAATGATCCGATTACTTGTTGTCCCCAACTTAAATTTGTTCCCAAAAACAGGAAGCAAATGCTGTAAAAAAGGCTAAGTAGTCGTTTTTTGTTAAATAATTTCTGTTTCATAATAATTTGGTTTTTAAATAGATTAATTAGTATAAATCGATTTAATGTAAATGAATTAAACTACATCGATTTAGATTACAAATTAAATGATAGTTTTTAAACCCAAAGTTCAAAATTGGGTGTATAAAAGTCCTGACATTAAATTTTAAATCATTAGAATAGGCGTTCATTATGTAATAATAACAATTCTCAAATTAAATTATGCTTATTAATTTCAAACCCATTGGCTACAATTAAATTATATGTTTATTAATTAGCATTAATAGTTGGGGTAAGCTATTTCAGGACAATACAAATAGTAAACATATCAGGTTTTGTCCTAAGAAGGTCTAAAAAGTTTTAATATTTGCCATAAAGGTTCTATGGTCTTTGCATTTTTTTTTGGCAAACTATTAAAACAAAAAAGACCTCACATTGCTGTGAAGTCTTTTAATTTAAGTGGTCCCACTTGGAATCGAACCAAGCACCTACTGATTATGAGTCAGTTGCTCTAACCGAATGAGCTATAGGACCTTTATTGAGGTGCAATAGTACTACTATTTTTGATTTTCTGCAACTATTTTTTTAAAATTCCTTTGTTTATTGTCTTTGCAAGAGATTGGAAGCTACTTAAAGTAGTGAAATTTAACTATTCCACAAACCCTGTAAGTTTAAATTTTTCTGAGTTAACTACATAATCTTTAAATTTACAGATTTTAACTATCAGGAAATCTAACACCTTATAAATGAATTTGTATTACATCTTTTAATTTGGTAGTAAAACTGGCTGACAATTTCTCTTGCTTCATTTTCCACTGTCTTCCCATTGATTGACTTGCAAACCTAACTTTTGTTTGACCAATACTCTTGTTCAATTTGTCAACAACACTCATAAGCGGTTGGTGTTTTGGATTAGAAGCACTAAACAAAGACAATTGTGTTTCATTATTAGGTGTCAAACCCATAACAATCACACCTGCTTTCTTGTAATGATATCCTTCTTTAAATATTTGATTCAATCCAATTTGTGCATAATGGTTCAGTTCAATAGTTGAATTGGTAGGAAAATCAGTCTTAATTACGATATTTCTTGAATATTGTGGTTGGTCTTTTCTGAATCCATTAGTATGTACAAAAACCATAACCATATTACAATGACTATTCTGTCTGCGTAACTTCTCTGCACACGATGCTGTAAATGTTGCTACACGTTCTGAAATATCTTCTATTTTTGTGTGCATCTTATCAAAAGAACGAGTTGTTGCAATCATTTTCTTGTCTTTCGCAACTTCAAGATTTAAAGTTGGTTTTCCTTGGAGTTCATGTTTTAATCGTAATCCAACTACAGACATTTCTCTGCGAACCCACTCATCAGTCAATTGTGTAAACTGAAATGCATTGGTCACTTTGCTATTCTGCAATCTCTTAGCGTGTTTTCTACCAATCCCCCAAACATCCTCAATCTTAGTCCATTTAAGTGCTTTGATGCGTTTCTCTTCTGTATCAATTATATACACGCTTTTTGTTTTCTCTGGGAACTTTTTAGCAATTTTATTGGCAACTTTTGCAAGTGCTTTTGTTGGAGCAAATCCAACGCTGATAGGAATTCCAGTTCCTTTAGTAACTTTGCGTTGAATTGTAATACCATATTCCTGCAAATCAAACTTTTCAAATCCTTGAAACTTCAAAAATGCTTCGTCAATACTGTAAACTTCAATGTCAGGACTAAATGTTGAAAGAATATTCATTACCCTACTGCTCATATCGCCATACAAAGCATAATTTGATGAAAATACAAATACATTATTATCTTCAAAAAGTTTCTTGTATTCAAAAGCAGGTGCGCCCATTGGCACTCCAAGTACTTTTGCTTCATTAGAACGCGCAATAACACAACCATCATTATTAGAAAGTATTACTACTGGTTTTCCAATTAAATGTGGTTCAAATACTCTTTGACAAGAGGCATAAAAGTTGTTACAATCTACTAGTGCAAACATTAGAATTTTTTAATTGATGCAGTTACAATTCCCCAGATTAGCAATTCATTATCAGATGTCACTTTGATAGGTTTAAAATCTTCGTTTTCTGCAATCAACCAAACTGTATCTTTTTCAATTTTAATACGTTTTACTGTAAATGCTCCATCAATCTGACATACTGCAATTTTATCATTTTGTGGTTCTAAACTCTTATCAATAATAAGTAAGTCTCCATCAAATATTCCTGCATTAACCATAGAATTTCCTTTCACTTTTGCAAAGAATGTAGTATCGCGATTTTTGATGTATTCCTTATTAATGTCAATACTGATTTCAATAAAATCATCAGCAGGAGAAGGAAAACCTGCTCTTAATCCTGCGTCAATATAGGGCAACTCCATTTCTGTAGAAAAATCAGGTATATAAAATTCCAATGTAGGTGTAATATGGGTACTGCGTAATTTCATCATTTTACAAAATTACATAAGTAAGAAGGTGTTTTAAAATCTTTTACTAAAAATAGTTATCAACTAATTGAATTTGTCTTATTGAATTTCAAAATAATATGTGGTATTATCGTGAAAAATAATGTTTAACAAAGCAAGCAACTTTTAGAATATAATAAAAAAACTGCCCAATTTCTTGAGCAGTTTCTGAATTTAAGCGTTATTTTCTTTAATTCTATCTTTAATTTTTTGTTCTAATTCATCTGCCATTTCAGGATTGTCTTTGATTAACGATTTCACCGCATCGCGACCTTGTCCTAATTTGGTTTCGCCATAACTGAACCAAGAACCCGCTTTTTTGATAATTTCAAATTCAACGGCCAAATCTAATATTTCGCCAGTTTTAGAAATTCCTTCACCGTACATAATATCAAATTCTGCAACTTTGAAAGGTGGTGCCACTTTATTTTTAACGACTTTCACTTTTGTTCTGTTTCCAATAACATTATCGCCATCTTTTATTTGTGTAGAACGACGAATGTCCAAACGAACTGAAGCATAAAATTTCAATGCATTTCCACCAGTTGTTGTTTCTGGATTACCAAACATAACCCCAATTTTCTCTCTCAACTGATTGATAAAGAATACCGTACAATTTGTTTTACTAATAGTTCCAGTTAATTTTCTCAAGGCTTGAGACATCAAACGAGCGTGTAAACCCATTTTTGAATCACCCATTTCGCCTTCAATTTCACTTTTTGGTGTCAAAGCGGCAACAGAGTCAATTACTACAATATCAATTGCGCCCGAACGAATTAAATTCTCAGCAATTTCAAGCGCTTGTTCCCCATTATCAGGTTGCGAAATGATTAAATTTTCAATATCAACGCCTAATTTTTCTGCATAATTTCTATCGAAAGCGTGTTCCGCATCAATAAAAGCTGCAATTCCACCAGCTTTTTGAGCTTCTGCAATTGCGTGCAAGGTTAAGGTTGTTTTTCCAGAAGATTCTGGGCCGTATATTTCAATAACTCTTCCTCTTGGATAACCGTTTACGCCTAATGCTAAATCGAGTCCTAATGAACCTGAAGAGATGGTTTCCACTTCTTCAACGGCTTTATCGCCCATTTTCATTACGGTTCCCTTTCCGTAGGTTTTATCTAATTTATCTAATGTAAGTTGAAGGGCTTTTAACTTGGCTTCTTTTTCTGGATTTGCTTTTTCTTTGTCCGAACTCATCTTTGCTTTCATTTAGTTTCACTTATTTTTAGTAAAAATAGTTCTTTTTTCCGAAGTTCCAAGAACTGTTTTAATAAAGAATTTTGTCTTTGTAAAAAAAACCACTACAAAATAAATATTTCGTACTTTTGACCGCAATTTCACAGCAATGGAAAAAATAATATCGTATCCAATATCTATAATTAGCTTACTCTTGTTTTTGCTAACCATAGTTATTTTTCATCCTATTCAGTGGATTTGCTTCAATTTATTTGGATACCAAGCCCATAAAAAAAGTGTTGATTATCTCAATTTTATACTTTTGCGAATTGGTCATCTATT
Source organism: Flavobacteriaceae bacterium (assembly GCA_947446635.1). Classification (GTDB taxonomy): domain Bacteria; phylum Bacteroidota; class Bacteroidia; order Flavobacteriales; family Flavobacteriaceae; genus Flavobacterium. Next base: position 14,401 of record CANFHF010000031.1, on the reverse strand, counting down.
AGGAACTCGCTATAAAATTGAAAATAGAGAATCCATTCCCGAAGGAGTTCCAATTATTTTTGTGGCAAATCATCAGAGTTTATACGACATCATCGGAATAATATGGTTTTTGAGAAAATTCCATCCTAAATTTGTAAGTAAAAAAGAATTGGGCAAAGGAATTCCGAGTATTTCCTATAATTTAAATCACGGAGGTTCTGTATTAATTGATAGAAATGATCCAAAACAGGCTATTTCAGTCATTAAAGAATTATCACAATATATTGAAAAAACAAATCGTTCAGCGGTAATTTTCCCTGAAGGAACACGATCTAAAACTGGAAAACCAAAAGAATTTGCGAAAAGCGGCTTAAAAATCCTTTGTAAATACGCTCCGTCTGCATTTGTTGTTCCAATAACGATTAACAATTCATGGAAATTTGTTAAATTTGGCTTTTTGCCGTATGGTCTTGGAAATCGAATTACCTTTACCGTTCATAATGCAATATCTGTAAAGGATTCCGACATTGAGGATTTATCAAATAAAGTAGAAGAAATTATAATTAAAAGCATAAAACATAAATAAATTGATTTTACAGTTTTGAGGAATTGAAACTATAAAATCCAAACCTAAATTAATTATGTCAATAAAAAACATGCGTCTTGAAGTGATGCAATTTCTTGAAAAAAATGTCGATACTTTTGTCGATCAATATTTAATTCCTGTTGAAAAAATTTGGCAACCTACCGATTTTTTACCTAATTCTCAATCTGAAAATTTCTTTGAAGAAGTTAAAGAATTACGTGAAATTGCAAAAGATTTACCTTATGATTTCTGGGTAACTTTAGTAGGAGATACGATCACCGAAGAAGCATTGCCAACGTATGAATCCTGGTTAATGGACGTGGAAGGAATTGACCAAGTGGAAGCTAACGGCTGGTCAAAATGGATTCGTCAATGGACTGGTGAAGAAAATCGTCACGGAGATTTGTTGAATAAATACCTTTATTTATCGGGTCGTGTAAACATGCGTGAAATTGAAATGACCACACAGCATTTGATAAATGATGGTTTCGATATTGGAACCGGAAGAGATCCCTACAAGAATTTTGTTTATACAAGTTTCCAGGAATTGGCGACTTATGTTTCTCACAATCGTGTTGCACAATTGGCAAAAACGTATGGTGATAATAAATTGTCTAAGATTTGCAAAATGATTGCGGGCGATGAAATGCGTCACCACCATGCTTATAGCGAGTTTGTAAACCGTATTTTCCAAGTAGATCCAAGCGAAATGATGTTGGCTTTTCAATATATGATGAAACAAAAAATCGTTATGCCCGCACAATTTTTGAGAGAATCTGGCGAAAAAATGAGTTCTGCATTTGAACATTTTTCAGATTCTGCACAAAGAATTGGCGTTTATACAGCAAATGATTATGTAGATATTATGCAAAAATTAATTGATAAATGGGAAATCGACAAAATTTCAAATTTAACTGACGAAGCAGAAAAAGCACGTGATTATTTGATGAAATTGCCAGGAAGAATGGCTAAAATTTCAGAAAGATTAATTATTCCACAAGAATCTCAAATTTTCAAATGGGTAGAACCAGCGAGAATTTAATGTTTTTAGTATTTCTTGAATTTCTGTTTAATTATAAAAAAACCGTAATATCTTATAAAATAAGTAATTACGGTTTTTTTGTGGAGAATATCGGATTCGAACCGACCACCTCTTGCCTGCCAGTAGAATCTATATCTCAAGAAAGCCTTATTTTACTGGGGTTGCTGTTTTTTAAGTAATGCAAAATCGTGCATTTTTAAGCATTTTGCCACTTATAAAGTACACCCAAGAAAGAGTAGCTTCTAGTGACTAATTATTGGCACTTTTTTAGATTTGCTGCCGTATTATAGTTTTTTGTATATTTGCACAAAATAAATCTTTATCGCAACAGAAAAACTAAATATTGACAAATTAAAGAACCAATTCAAAGACAAAAATGTTTTTGAAACTAAAGATATAGCATTGTTTTTTCATGAAATGGAGAAAGAGTTAAAACTTTCTACTGTGAATTGGCGAATACATTCTATGATTCAAAATGGAATACTTCAACGGGTTGGTAGAGGAAAGTTCAAATTTGGTAAAGAACGAAATTATCTTCCAGAGATTTCACCTTTGATGAAATCAATTTATTCAAAAGTTAAAAAGGAATATCCCTACACCGATATTTGTATTTGGAATACTGCTTCGCTTAATGAATTTATGATTCATCAACCGTTCAAGTTTTATTATATACTTGAAATAGAAAAAGAAGCAATGAATTCAATATTCTATTTTTTAAAAGATTTGAATTTTTCTGTCTTTCTTGAACCAACTACAGATATACTTGAAAAATACACCCCTGATAATAAACAAATCATTATAATAAAACCATTGATTTCCGAAGCTCCACTTATTACCGTTAACGGAATAACAACAGCTTCAATTGAAAAAATGCTGGTTGATATTTTTTGCGATTCAATAGTATTCTCTGCTCAGCAAGGTTCTGAAATGAGAACAATCTTTGAAACTGCATTTACTAAATACACTATAAACCAAAGTAAAATATTACGATATGCAAACAGGAGAAGGAAAAAAGAAAATTTCATTGAATTTATAAACACAATTTCAAATTTACGGCAGCAATAGCTTTTTGCTGCCAATTTATAGTATATGATAAATCAAAAAGAAATAACAAATGAATGGCTCAGTAAGGTTTCAAAAGAAAATAAAAATGCTGACAAAATTCTAGTAGAAAAGGTTGTTCGTGCTTTACTTTTACTTGAAGGATTAGTTAAACAAAATATCCCTTTCCTATTTAAGGGAGGCACCGCATTGATGTTACATTTCAATTCAACCAGACGATTGTCAATAGATATTGATATTATATTGCCACAAGAAATTGAAAATTTAGAACAAACCCTAGATTTATTAGCTTTAGAACAAGGATTTTTAAGAAAAGAGTTGCAGCATAGGGATGATAAATCGAAAATTAAAAAGGAACATTATAAATTTTTCTATACTCCATTACACAAAACCAATAAAGAAGAAGAATATGTGTTGCTAGACATATTATACGAGGAAGCAAATTATTCTAAAATAATTTTGTTGCCTATTCAATCAACATTTGTGCCAATTATCGATGCTCCATTAAATGTTAATGTTCCGATTTTAGAAGATATTTTAGGAGACAAATTAACTGCTTTTGCTCCAAACACAACTGGAATACCCTACTTCAAGAAAGAAGATAGTATGAGTATGGAAATTATCAAACAGTTATATGACATCGGAAATCTTTTTGATGTTGTGAATGAACTAAGTGTTATCAGAACCACTTTTTATCGTTTTGCTAAGACAGAATTAGCATATCGGAATTCAGATAACATGAATGCAGCAGATGTACTAGAAGATATTTATCAAACATCACTTTGTATAGTGACTAGGGGAATTGATGGGAAAGGTAACTTTGAGGAATTGCAAAATGGAATTCAAAGAATTGGGAGTTTCATTTTCTCAGAAAACTATCATATTGAAAAAGCAATTACCCATGCGTCAAAAGCAGCCTATTTAGCTACTTTGATAAAATATGACATTTTAGTGATAAAGAAATTTGAAAGTCCTGTTCAAATTAAAGATTGGTCTATTGGTGAGCCGTTAAATAATAAATTGAATAAACTTAAAAAAACCAATCCCGAAGCATTTTTCTATTGGTATCAAATTTTCTCTCTTTATTATAGTTAATCGGATGATAATCTTATAATTTGTTAGATTGATTATCCACTTAAAATAGAGGAAAAACAACCTAAACAAGAAAAATCAGAATAATTCCGTGCTAAATTATTATTTAAAACAGGAAGTATTAATATTAAAAAGCAATAAAATAGGGTGCTTAGCATTAATTTCATTAAAATTAACAGTGCTAAAACAGTGCTAAAATATCCTAAAAAAGTCTTTTTTAGGTATAAAAAAGCCCTTTTAAGTCAATAAAAGGGCTAAAAAAAGTGTTGTGGAGAATATCGGATTCGAACCGACCACCTCTTGCCTGCCAGTAGAATCTATATTTTAAGAAAGCCTTATTTTACTGGGGTTGGTGTTTATTAAGTAATGCAAAATCATACATTTTCGTGCATTTTGCCACCTATTAAGTACACTTAGATTAATCTTGTCAATTTTAATTAACTATGGAATAATCCATTCGTTCAGAACGTTATTTTCTTTAAGATATTTATTATGAATAGATACACAATTGTGTTATGGGGCATCCTTCAATCTAGACCAGCCCTTCCTCCCGTTACCACCTAAATATATACCTGCCTGTAGTGGTCATATGTGGTCTTTGATATTGTTCGTGAAATTTTTTTTTAGAATTTTTTTTTTAGAATTTTTTGATAAAAAAAGGAGAAATAACTACTCAACTTAGAGATAAGCACGTATTTGTTTTATCACGCTAGCACATGCTTGTTCCCGAAGACACAAAGAATAATCGTTGATAATACTAGTGAATTCGAGATAAAGTATAGACCAATTCGTTAACGCTAACTCATTAATGCACTACGTTTAATAATTGACTAGCATTTATGTTGGTTAAATGAACTATTTTTATCAAATATTAACAACTGAAAAAATAAAGAACTTAATAACATTGCTTGATAATAATGGATTATTATGGTTCAAATTGTTACATTAATTAGGAACAGGCAATAGAATTGAAAATGGATAAAGCTAATACATTGGATATTTAACGATTAATTTAACTATAGTACTTTTTTATAAAAAATAATTTAACTTTGTGAGTTAAATTTATCAAATAATTATGGCTTTAATTTTTTGTCCAGAATGTGGAACTCAAGTGTCGGAATATGCTCAGCAGTGCGTAAAATGTGCTTATCCTATAAAAACCCGTTTAGCCAATGAAACAAGCGATTACAATAATCAAATTGAAGTCAATTCTTATAAAAACAATTCCATTAACGTTAGTAATACAATTGTTTGGATATTGGCTTTTGCTCCTTTAATCGGTCTTTTTTTTCAAGGTTTTCTTCAGGGGTTTATTACATCTATTACAGGTCAATATTATACTTATGAAAAATTCTGGTGGGCTACATTAGGTCTCAATATAATATTATGTTCTATTGATTTGAATAATTTAAAAAAATTAGGAATTGATACAACCAAAATAAATTCTTGGGTTCTTATTTTAGTTCCAATTTATTTATATAAAAGAGCCGATTTACTTAGACAAAGTCAATCCTATTTTTGGGTTTGGTTGATAGTTTTTTTAATATCAATATTAGGCTAATATGGCATTAATTTTTTGTCCAGAATGTGGAACCCAAATATCTGAACATGCACAATTTTGTGTGAAATGTGCTTATCCAATTACCAATATAAAAAACAGAAAACCTGATTACACTAGCTTAAATACTTTAAATCCTAATAAAAAACAAAATGAAGAATCTGGACTTATTATAGCTGGCTATATAGTATCTGTATTGTCATTGTTTATATTACCAATATTTCTATTAATTACAGGAGTAATTATCGGAATAATCAATATTTCACGTGGTAGTTTAGGGCATGGAATGATTCAAATAATATTATCAATAATTTTCGGTACAATAGGCTCTTTAATTGGTATTGTATCATATTTTCTTTTTTAAACCAAATTTTATAAACTATGGAACAATTTTCATCATTAATTTTATTTTGTGTAATTTCAATTTTAATTCTAATATTTATATTACCATTTTTGTATATAAATACACTTCAAAACACAATTAAAGCAACTAAACCAAAAAATCGAACAATTGAACCATACGAAGTTTGGCTTTATTTCATACCAATTTTAGGTCTTTTTTTTCACTTTAATCATATTTTAAAAATAACTACTACTTTAAAAAATGATTTTGAAGATAAAAAAATAAATCATAATAATGAAAGTTTGTTTGGAGCAAATGCTGGATTAACATATAGTTTAATTAGTATTGGGTTCTTTTTCTATTTAATATATAGTATTTCAATATTACCTTCATATTCCTATTCTGAAATCAATAATTTATATGATGATAATAATAATGGTGGGACAAGCATGCTTATGATAGTAATAGGATTATTACTTTTAATCGCATTCTTTCTTTTAATTATTTTTTGGTCAAAAATGTCTAATTGCAAAAGAATTCTAAATTCAGAGAACAAAGGAATCAATGAGTATCATAATAATTATTTAAACAACGAAGTATCGCAAAAATCAAAAGTTGATGAAAAAGCAAATGTTTATGATGATATTAAAAAATTAGCAGAATTTAAAGATAAAGGATATATTACTCAAGAAGAGTTTGATATAAAGAAAAAACAGATGTTAGGGTTGTAATTTATTTGGAAACATGGACAAATATGAAAAATTAAAAGAAATAAAAGATTTGTTTGATAAGGGGTTGTTAAATGAAAATGAGTATTCCAAATTTAAAAATGAGGTATTATTTAAAGAAAGAACAGAACATAATTTTATCAATCACAATATACAAGAAAACACTAAAAATCAACAAATTCATTTAGATAATGAAATAAGAACAGAACCTAAACTTTTTAGTGCTGCTACATTAATTATTATATGTTGTTTACTATTTGGATTTTTTTTCTTTGTTAAGAATAAAGACAATAGTGATGTTCCAACTCAGACGCCCCCAGATACCACAATAGAATCAAATAGCAGTTCTTCAATTAACAATTCAGTAGAGAATAATTCGACAATATGTAAAATATGTGGACGAAAATTCACAGGTGATGGATATGATAAAATAGATGGTGTTTGGGAACAAAATACTAGTATACAAACCGAATTATGTAGTCCAAATTGTGCAATGATAGAAGGACAGAAACAAGAACAAAAATATAATACAATTCTTGAAAAACATGGCTATGCCCCAATTGAAAATACCCAAAGTTCAACTAATAGTCAGGTATGTTCAAATTGTATGGGTCATTATGTAAATGGGTTCTGTGATATGTGTGGTTCAGCTAGTCCAGAAAGAGTTAGCCAATCCCTTTCAAATCGTCCAAATTGTGAAGGATGTAATGGTATGGGTTATGTTAGCGGTTATAATGGAAGGCATCTATGTTCAGCTTGTAGAGGCACTGGGAAATTAACTTATTAATGAATAAATAATAAAATTAATAATAATAGAAACAATAAAGGATTCTATTAGTTAGAAAATTTAAAAATAATGATATTATGGATAAACTAGATGAATTATTAAAAATTAAAGAACTACTTGATTCAGGTATTATATCAGAAAATGAATTTCAAGAACTTAAAGATAAATTATCATTAAACTCTGATAATATAAACAATAGTTCTGGCGAAAATAATTCAAATTTTAACGGAGGGTATAATGTTATTAATTCTAATGAAAAAATCTGTTGTAAATGTGGTGCAAATTCATTGAAGGAGGATAAATTTTGCATGGAATGTGGAAATGCTGAATTTAAACATAATACTAATAATGAAATCATTAAGAAAGAAATCATTATTAGTAAAGATGAAAAAGAATGTCCTTCATGTAATCGTATTATTGAAAAGGAATGTCAAACTTGTAATTTCTGTGATTTTGATTTTACAAATAATAAAATTAATGACAAGATTGACAGTCAAATTGAAAATAATAATAATTTAAAAAAATATATTCCTGTTTTCTTTGTAATAATAATATTTATTTTTTTAGGAACTTGGTTTTTTAGTTCAAATAATTCTGAAAAAAATGAAGTTGAGCCTCCAAAAGTTGCGGCTCCTGTTTCTGAAAAATCTACTTCATTAATTATAAAAGATTCAATAACTCTTGATTCTTTATCCAAAATGGCAAATGCTCCAGCAGCGGAATCTTTTCAAAACTCTGAAAACATTGAAGCAAATAATAATGGAGAACAAATCGATAATTTTATTAAATACAATGATAATTGTATTAAAGATTTAAAGACCGATTATTATTGGTATATAGCTCCAGACAAAGATTTTAATTTTGATGAAGCATGCTTATTTTCAAAAAATATAAGTGAAAAAAATTTAAATTGGAGAGTTCCAACCTATAATGAAATTAAATCATTATACAACTCTGAATATTCTGCAGGAGAAGGTTTTTTTAATGATGACAAATATTACCCAGCAAAAATTCATAACGTTTTTAATTCCATAGGAAGTGGTTCTTGGTTTTGGGTTTCTGACGTAAATGCCAATTCATTAAAAGCTTACTGCATAAATCTTCACGAAGGTGTTAAAGTTAATTTTGATAAAAATCCTAAAAGTCCTGTTCACCTTTTGTTAATTTCAAAATAAAACACGTCAAATCGTTTCGTTTGATTAATAATTATTGATTAATTTTATAGAGGGAGTTTTTTTTATTAAAATTGATAGTTTTCAGCAAATTTATCCCAATCTAAATTTTTAACACCATCTAAAATAATATCATGCATTGTTTTATTAGGTTCGTCATCGCCAAACCACATTACAATTAGTGCACACCCATCGAACTGATTTTTATTATCGTCAATTGTTTCAGAAGAGGATAACCAAACACTGTAAACAATAGGTTTCAATACATTTTTTTCATCAGAATACATATCAGACTTTTTTAAAATATAGGGTCTTTCACCCCAACCTGTTGGGTAACTTAGATGGTTAATCAATATTTCGTTAGATTGAATCGTTGGTGAACCTACTAATAATCCACCATAGGTAGCCGTTAGGTGGAATGCCTCTACCAATACTTTTTTCCCAGATTGTAATTTTATCTTCATAGTATTAATGTTTAAAATTTTCCACCAAACTAGCAATGACATCAACAGTCATTGCAAGTCCAATAGCTTTCAGCTTATTTGTTTTTGAAACACTTGGTACGTCAGAAACGTATCCGTCAGGAATGGTCATAAGCCTTTCACATTCTAAAACACTTGGTAATCTATAACAACCATTAGGAAAATCATATTCGTCAAATCCTGACCTAGGTTTTCCCTCGTAACCTGATTTATGAAGTATAAATGGATAGGCTAATAGTTTTTGTTCGGTTGATAAATCCGCAAATTCTTTGTCCTTATATATAAGGTTGCCAATATTCATTTTATAGTACCTGAAAATACCATTGGTAAGTGTGATGTTGCTGCCTAACAAAACATTCGCTTTTTCCTTATCAACATATCCATTAACTACTATTTCTTGGTATTTAATTTGATGAGGTTCAGGAACTCCAACATTAGGAATGTTGGTCCAGTATAAGCGTCTTCGGTTTGCAGGTGCAACTTGTGCTGAATTAATCATTACAAGATGAGTATCCTCAAATATATTTGTCAATTCGGAGGTGAATAAATCTTTATCTTTCTTTTTCATGCTCCAAACGTTCTCAACCAAAAAGTATAACTTTTTATTTGATTGTCGATTAGTTTTTAAATCTTGTAGTATTCTAACAGCCTCATAAAAAAGACGTGAATCAGGTCCTTCTAATCCAGAGCGGTCTTTTGAGTTCACACTTGAAAGCTGTAAACATGGGCTTCCCAGTATAACAAAGTCAACGTTTAGATAATCATTAGCATCAACTGCTTTAACATCACCTATTTGATGAAAACTAGGATTTCCACTATAATGATGGTTTTGAATGGCTATTGCATTTGGACAGATTTCGCTACTATAATACTTATTGATTTTGATTCCAGCTTTTTCTAAAGCTAATTTGGCACATGATATACCATCAAATAATGATAATACATTTATTCCTTCTTGGTTGTTTTGTGTTGTAGTTGTTGACATGATATTTATCGTTTATTGATAAATATCTCCCCATGTCAAGAAAGACAGATTTTACTGTGGGTAAACAACAACTATTTATAACAACTCCCTATTTACTGGAGCTGCAGCGTGAAAAAAAAATAAAATAATTTATAAAAGGCTGGCGGGGGAACGAAATAAGTATTAAACTCGCATTGTGAAATATTAGACTATAGTCATACACTTCACAAAACAAATATTTCAAAGAATAAGGAAACGCATCATAAAACCCGTGCAATAAGTACCATCCTATTTTTACACAATTTTCTACTTTAAACCAAACTATTATGAAAAAAGCACGTTACATTCGCCAGAGCACCAAAAATCAAACTAACCTGCGTCAGCTTGCAAAAGCACATCCTGACGAAACTTTATACATTGATATAATAAGTGGTTCAATTCCATTTGCTGAAAGACCAGAAGGGAAAAAGCTTATTGAAGCTATTGAGTTTGGCGAAATTGATTATTTAAGTTTTCATAGTATTGACCGCTGCGGAAGAAATACTATCAACGTCCTTCAAACACTTCAATACTTCTATGATAAAGGAGTTGTTGTTAAAATCGACAATCTAGGATTAGAATCAATGATAAATGGAAAAGCTAATCCTGTATTTAATCTAATAACCACAATACTAAGCGAGCTAAGTTCCTTAGAAAAAACTAGCCTTCTTGAGCGTCAGAAAGAAGGGATAATGGCGGCTCGTTTAAGAAACCCTTTCCTATATAAAGGAAGACACGAGGGTACAATGGATTCGGTAGAAGTAACTTTATCAAAACATAAACGTACAGTAAAGGCTCTTAAAACGAATCCTACATTATCACTTAGACAAATAGCAAAATTATCAACAGAATCAGATTATAAGGTTTCTGCTAATACGGTAAAGAAAGTAAAAGAGTTGTTAGATAACCCAAAATTCGCATAACTATGAAAGATGTAAACTTATCAAGAATTTATATTCACATGGCAAAATTCTATGGAGTTACTAAATTTGAAGTTTTTTCAATTGTAGATGAAAAATGGTTGCATCCAAAAGAAACCAAGATTGAGTTCCATTACGATACCACTAGAAAAATAAATCATCCACGATTGCAAAGAATTCTTAAACGATACATTTTAAACGTAAAAGAATTCTTTGTTGTGGTTCAAGACAATAGAATAATTATCATTATTGACAATAGTAAAGAAATTGGTTTATTCGATTTCGATTTTGAATTGTGTAAAAACTAAATAAAGTGAACTAGTTATAAAAATTTACTAGTTTATAGTCTTCAAATCTTTTCCTGACGTTTTTTGACTTTTTAAATAGATTTTTGAAGTCAAAAAACGTCTCTTATTTTAGATTTTACCTTGATTAAACGTTAACAAAATATAAATAAAACGTTAACAAAACGTTATTTTTAGAAGAGTTTTTGACTTGATATAAAACGGTATGAAATTAGATTTGAAAATCAATTAGTTAGCTATTTTTGGCTGTCTATGAATGATTTAGCTATTTTTCTACCCCTTGTTTGGTAACGTATTGACCGTATCTTTGCTACGTGGAAATGACAAACTAGTAGTTGTTTTCTAAAGACCCTTTTAAGACGTTAAAAGTTGAATTTTTTTAAGACGTTAAAAAATTTCAAAAAAAGAAAGAAGTTGGTTTAAACGTAAAACCACTTTTGTAAGTTAGAAATTTACGAATGAAAATTTAAGCTTATGATAAAGTCAAATATCAAATCCTAAATTATAGAATCTTAATTGGTTCTTTTAATTTAACCAAATTGAAACAGTGTTCTTTTCAAATCTGAAAAGAATCAAATCAAAAGCATAGTTGAAGTCTATCTCAAAAATGCCCTTAAATGGGTAGGTGGCTTCTTTGTGCCTTAGCGAAAAAAATAAAACAAAAAATAAAACAAGTAAAAATGAAAATATCAATTATAAAAGGTAAAAAAAATCCTAAAACCAAAGAAGGAAGAGATTTAATAAAAATCGAAAAATGTAATATAGCAGAAGCTAAAGGTTATAAATATAACCGAGCAACTGGTGAAATAATTGGGCAAAGAAACAAACCAATTAAAGCACATATTAACGGTTATACCATCATATCATTTGTCCATGATGGTAAAAGAAAGTACTTATATGCAACGACATTCATTGAGTATATTTTGAAAAATGAAAACGAATCGATTTCTCTTGAAGACATTGAATTAGCTAAAGCTTATGTAAAGCCATCAGCCGCTTATTTAGCCAAAAAGAATGCTTTAAAAGAAACTAAACCTGCAGAGGTATTGATAGAAACCAACTTGACAGAAGTGCTCTCAGACGAGGTAAAATCGAGTCCGTTGGCTATTGATTATTCAGCAAAAGACAAGCCTGTTTATAAGAGATTCATTAATTCGGGTTATCAGTTTAAACCAAGTAATTACTTCAAGTTTGTAAAATAAGTAGTGATTTTGGGAGGGGGTTCAGCGGAACTGGGGGTGGGTATTGATGACCCTAAGGCTGTTCTTTTAGTAGAGATAACTATTGTGTTGTAATTAGAAAAACAGCTCCGCTAGGTTGAGATTATTACTATTTAAAAGGGTTTTTCGTTGATATTGTTTCTACAAAAACCCTTTAAAATAAATTTAGTTGAAATGGTTTCTATTAGAAGTTTTCTAGTTGATAGTATTCTTTTAAAATTATTATTTAACAATAGTATTCAAGATGCTTCGCATTTATTCTAGTTGAGATTATTCTTTTCAATTCTCTAAATATTGAAATATGAAATTTAATAAAATAAAGAAATTTATAAGTTACCAATTTGCAAAAAGGAGAATAGGTTTCTTATTTCAATTTAGGTTTTATTTTCAGTATAAGTGAAAAGTTATAGTATAGTAATAATGGTATAATTCGATTATACTTCAAACTAAATATCCTTACCAAAGGACAATTCATCTCAACCAAAAGACAAAATGGAATTTAAAAGACAATTTATCCTTTACACAATTAGGGATTGATATTACAATTAGAAAAGAGGAATAATCCTCAAGCATAACAATTAAATAAATTTATTTAAAATGAAAAAAAAAGCAGAACAAACAATTCAAACTACCTATTCTGATGCGTTATATTGGTCGATGTCACCAATGTCGAAAGATAAAAAATACCACCTAACAAGGTTAAATGAATCTATCCTAAGGAAACTTATTCATTACGATAAAAAGGACAAAAGAATAACCTATTCAAACGAATGGATAAGCAAGCACGTCTTTTTGGATATAACTCAAATAGAGAAAGCGATTCCACTTATAGAAAAAAAAGGATTTATCAAGTGCATAACCTTTTCAACAAGAAATGAAAAAGGCATGATGATAAAAAGAAGAATTATCAATATCAATTGGGATTTTATCAAAGAAATTCTTATCGAAGTCCCAAAGCTGAAATTCATCGAAAAGGAAAACTATGGTGCTGAAGAAATATCAAATGAAGTTGATGAAGAAATCGAAGTTGCACATTATGATATTGTTGAAAAAGTAGCTATTGAAATTGAAACAGAAATAACTTCAACTAACTCAGATTTTGATTTACTAGAATACTTAACCAAAAGAAAAATGGAATTTGCTGAAAACGAACTTTCAGGCGGTTATAATTTTGAAATATTATTTACTATGAATAAAGAAGAAATTGAAAAGTATTTTTATCAAAATGAAAATGTTTGGTACATTAAAACCATAGCTAATAACAATGAAGACCTTTGGGAAAACATTCATGGTGTTAACTTGAGATATACTGGAATAGGTAGTCGATTGAATCTTTTTACAATTGACAAAAATGATAAAGAAACGGATTCCTTTCAACTAAACTGGGGTGACTTCAATAATTACCTTGATAGCAAGAGAATTAAGTTTGGCGATATAACTCTTGATGATTATGAAACATTGAAACAATTTGAGAAAAAACCTCTCAATATTTAATTACAATTAAAAAAAACTAAAATGACAATATATTTTTTACACGTAGATAGAATGTATCTACACGAAATCACAAGACTAATAAATATGGCAGATACCCGTCCAGTTGCTACATGGTGCCGCAAGAATAATGTTAATATATATAAAGATTCATCTGGCAAATTTGTAATGAAGGCTGATTTTGAATTGGCATATGACTGGCCTTTAGTGACAATGCTTAAATCCAAACATGGTGATAAGTGGAGAACTATTTATGAGGCATATCTCAAGGATAACCTATTAGAAGTATTGGATTTTAGCAATTCCAAGAAAAAAACATCTAATTATGTTGCAAAAGGAAATATATCAACAAAACTATTTGGCGAGTCATCAAAATAAATTAGACTCGCATTAAAAATTAAAAATTACAAAAATGAAATTATTAAAATATAAAAAATTCGCAGGCTTGCACATTGTTTGCAAGAAATGCGGAAGACACATAGAAGTGTCGCAAACCCCATACAATGGCTGTGTTCATCCATTGGAACGTCAGAAATATAAAGCAGTACTAAAAGCAAATGGAGGTCGCAAAACGAGGGATTTGACCTCGCTAGATTACGATGAAGCAATCAAAGAAATGCTTGCATTCAAA
>CANFHF010000030.1 GCA_947446635.1 Flavobacteriaceae bacterium | reverse complement strand
TGACCAAAATCAGGATAATCAACACTTTCGGCAGTGTCGGTTCCGTAATTAGTTACTTGATGACCTTTTGATTCTAAAAATTGAACTATTGCTTTTTTATACTCTGGTCCTGCGTGATCGTTTCCTATGGATATTTTCATGATGTTTTTATTGAATTGTGTTTCGCAAATTTAGGGAAAGAATTGTATCTTTTTTTATTATATTCCATTAAAAGATTACCTTCCTGGATTTAATAATATCTATTCCTAATAAAATAAAATTTTAAAAATAGATGCCTAAAATTCTTTTAATAAATAATGATGTTAATAGTGTTTTGCAAATACTTGATAATCAGTTAACGTTAAATTAACATAGAATGTTTATAAGTTTAGATAGAAAATTAGAACTATTTATGATTTGTATTGGATAAAAACGTAATCCAAAACGGGGATGAAAAAAACAAATTTAGTTTGATGTATTTATAGAAAAGTTATTGGAATAAAAAACATGATTATGAACAAAAAATTAAAAGTAACTTATTTACAAAACAACTATTTTTTTAATTATTAACAGTTGTTAACCATTTTTTAAAATGTCTTTAAAATGAATGATTTAATTCAATATAACTATGTTGATAAAATAGTATAAAATCATTTAATTGTAAAATCATAATTTTTAAAATAAACTTATTCTAGCTATTAACATGATATAATAACCATTAAAAATTAAATTAAATTTCCTTTTTCTTTTTGTTGTTTTTAATAGATGTTGACAACTTTAGAAATAATTTAGAATAATTTTTTCAATTAGCCTAAGATATAGAAATAAAAATAGTTTATATCCTTACAACTCGTTTATCGAAAGTTGTATTTATAAGTTGAATCCAAGCTTTTTATAAAGTTATTATTTTTTTAAACTGGAATATAGATACGAACACTGAATACTATTTCGTAATTTTAGACCTTTAAGAAAATATTTATGAGTAAAAATGTAAGAAAGCCGGAAAAAAAAGAGAAAGATTTCTCTGATAAAATAATAAAAATATTATCCAAAAATACTAATAAAGCATTTAATTATAAGCAAATAGCGGCCATTTTAGAAGTGGACGACACTAAAAGTAGAAATGAAATTATTAGGGATTTAAAAATTTTGGCTTCACAAAAAAAAATAGAGGAAATAGAACCAGGAAAATATCTTATTAAAGTAATAAGTCAAGATTATTACGATGGAACTATTGATATGACGGGTCGAAAAACAGCCTATTTTGTTTGTTCTGAATTAGAAGAGGATGTTTTTATTCCAACTAATAATTTAAACCGAGCTTTAGATAAAGACAATGTAAAAGTTTATGTTTACAATAGAAGAAAAGGAAGAAGGCCTGAAGGAGAAGTTATTGAAGTTATAGAAAGAAAAAAAACAGATTTTGTAGGTGTAATAGACATCCAGAAGAATTTTGCTTTTGTTTCTACTGCAAATCCTAAAATGTATACTGATATTTTTATTCCGAAAGATAAATTAGGGGAAGCTGAACAGGGCGATGTAGTACTGGTTCATATCGAAGATTGGCCAAAAAGAGCCGATAGCCCTTTTGGAGCAGTAATAAAAGTGCTTGGAAAACCAGGAGAACATGATACAGAAATCCACGCAATTTTAGCAGAATACGGTTTACCGGCAGAATTTCCAATGGAAGTAGAAGTATATGCCCAGAAAATAGATACAACAATCAATGAGGCTGAGATAAAAAAACGTCGTGATATGCGCGATACTTTGACTTTCACGATTGATCCAAAAGATGCCAAAGATTTTGATGATGCTTTGTCTTTCAAAAAATTGGAAAATGGAAATTATGAAATAGGTATTCATATTGCTGATGTGTCGCATTATCTTCAAGAAGGTACAATCCTAGATGATGAAGCGTATCAAAGAGCTACTTCGGTTTATTTAGTAGATAGAGTGGTGCCAATGTTACCCGAGGTTTTATCTAATTTTGCTTGTTCATTAAGACCAAGAGAAGAAAAATATACGTTTTCAGCAGTATTTGAAATCACAGAAAAATCACAAGTTGTTAACCAATGGTTTGGTAGAACCGTGATTTTTTCTGATCAACGATTTTCGTATGAAGAGACTCAGCATATTTTAGAAACGAAGGGAGATAAAATTCCTGATGAAATTTCTATAACCGGAAAGTCTTATCAGGTTCCTTCAGTAATTGTAGCTGCAACTTTAAAATTAGATCAATTAGCTAAGATTTTGAGAAGAGAAAGAATGAATAATGGGGCTATTTCCTTTGATAAAGTGGAAGTAAAATTTAATTTAGATAACCAAGGAGAACCAGAAGGGGTTTATTTTAAAATATCAAAAGATGCAAATCATTTGATTGAAGAATTCATGCTTTTAGCCAATAAAAAAGTGGCTGAATACATTGGAAAACAAAAGAAAACCTTCATATATCGTATTCATGACGAACCAAATGAAGATAAATTGATTGCAATGCAAACTGTAATTGCAAAATTTGGTTATAAAATAGACTTTAGAAATAAAGGAGATATTTCAAAATCTTTGAATGCTTTATTAAATGAAGTCTCGGGTAAAAAAGAGCAAAATTTAATTGATACTCTGGCTATTAGAACAATGAGTAAAGCCAAATATTCAACAGATAATATTGGACATTATGGATTGGCTTTCGATTATTATAGTCATTTTACCTCTCCAATACGTCGTTATCCTGATGTAATGGTGCATCGATTGTTGCAGTTTTATCTTGATGGAGGAAAATCAGTTGATCAAGAAAAATACGAAGCAAAATGTTTACATTCTTCGACAATGGAAGGTTTAGCTACAAATGCGGAACGTGATTCCATCAAATACATGCAGGTAAAATACATGCAGAACCACAACGATCAGGAATTTTTGGGAGTAATTTCTGGGGTGACGGAATGGGGAATTTTCGTTGAAATTATCGAAAATAAATGTGAAGGAATGGTAAGAATCCGGGAAATAAAAGACGATTATTACACTTTCGACGAAAAACAATATGCTTTGGTTGGTGCTACAACAAAGGCTTTGTTACAATTGGGTGACGAAATTTACGTTAAAGTAAAAAATGCTGATTTAGTGAAAAAACAATTGGATTTTAATTTTATAAGAAGAAACGTTTAAACTTAGAATAAAGAAAAAATGATAAACGACATTTTATCCGGAATTCCTTGGGGAATTTTTTTAAGTTTTATGATTGGTCCTGTTTTTTTTATATTACTGGAAACTAGTATTGTAAAAGGATTTAGGGCAGCCTTGGTCTTTGATTTAGGTGTCGTTTTGGCTGATATGGTTTTTATCACCATTGCTTATCTCGGCAGTTATAGATTGATAACAAGTATTAAAGATAATTCCGCGCTTTTTATGTTCGGAGGAATAGTAATGTTGGCTTATGGCGTTATTTCGTATATAGGATTACATAAAGAAAAAAAAGTGGATACACACAAAATAGACAATGAGATTATTAGAAAAGATTATCTGGGTTTATTTATAAAAGGCTTTTTTTTAAACATTATAAACATTGGAGTTTTGGGATTTTGGCTAGCAATAATTATTTCGGTTGGACCAAAGCTGGAAATGCAAATATCTAGAATGCTTACTTTTTTTGCTACGGTAATTATAACGTATTTACTGGTTGATAGCGCCAAAATAGTATTGGCGAAACAGTTAAAATCGAAGATGACACCCACAAACATCCTAAGAATCAAGAAAGGAATAAGTATTGTATTGATGGTTTTTGGGGTTGTTTTAATAACCCAAGGTTGGTTTCCAAAAGAAAAAGAGAAGTTGAAAGATGTTTTGGAGAGAATTGATAAGTAGATATTTAGAAATAGTAATGTAAACTTGCGTATATTTATGAGTCGCCTTCTTTATATGAACTCACACAGAGGCTATAAAATATAATACAAAAAAGATATAACCAAAACTTTAATTATGACAGAGAAAAAAAGAAATTCAGGAAACGGTGTTGGTATTGGAGCTGCACTCGGACTCTTATTTGGAGCACTCTATGGTAATTATTCAGGAAATAAATCTATATCTATGGCAATGGGATTAGCCATTGGAGCTGGTGTTGGAGCAATTTTTGACTTTGTAAGAAACAGAAAATAGATCCTTTACCTTCATTTAATTTTACCTAAAAATCAACCATAAAAAAACCCTCAAGTTTCTTTGAAGGTTTTAGAGGCATCGTCCGGATTCGAACCGGAGTAGGAGCTTTTGCAGAGCCCAGCCTAGCCGCTCGGCCACGACGCCAATTATTTATTGGTTTGCAAATGTAACATAATAATTCCAAAATGCAAATCCCAATTCCCAAATAAAAACACCTAATAGTATTGCCTTGGAATTTGGAATTTTTTAAATTTAACTTCTAGATTCTTCCATTTCAATGGTAACCGCTTCAACATCACCGCCAATAGGAGGATTTAATTTTGAAACCGCCAATTTTACCGCAGAAATAGTCCGTACTTCTTTGAAAATTCGGCTAATGATTCTATGCGCCACGTGTTCTAACAAATGGGATCGAATGGCCATTTCCTCAACAACAATTTGGTTTAAAAGCACATAATCTACCGTGTCTTTCAAATCATCCGAAACAGAAGACTTTTTCAGATTTGTTTTCACTTCTAAATCAACCGAATAATCGGAGCCAATTTTTCCCTCTTCCAATAAACAGCCGTGATAGGAGAAGGTTCTGATGTTTTTTAGTTTTATAACGCCCATATTTATTTGAGTTTAGAAGGTTGTGGGTTTAGAAATTTAGTGCTCTCTAAACTAATAACCTCTTTTTAATTATCTTTGCTAAAATTAAACAAAATTATGTCAACCGAAGAGAAATCACTTCATTTTATAGAACAAATCATTGAAGACAGTTTGGCAAGCGGTTTTCACCAAGATAAATTACGCTTCCGTTTTCCCCCAGAACCTAACGGTTATTTACATATTGGCCATGCCAAATCCATTTGTTTAAATTTCGGTTTGGGATTGCGATACAATGCGCCAGTTAATCTTCGTTTTGACGACACCAATCCAGCCAAGGAAGAACAAGAATATGTTGATGCTATAAAAGAAGATTTGCATTGGTTGGGCTTTGAATGGGCAAAAGAACATTATGCTTCTGATTATTTCCAACAGTTATACGATTGGGCGGTTTTGATGATAAAGAATGGAAAAGCGTATGTTGACAGTCAATCTTCTGAGGATATGGCGAACCAAAAGGGAACGCCAACGCAACCGGGTGTTGATGGACCGTATAGGAATCGCTCGGTTGAAGAAAATTTGACTTTGTTTGAAGCAATGAAAAACGGCGACTTTCCGGAAGGAAGCCATGTTTTGCGTGCCAAAATTGATATGGCATCTGCCAATATGTTGATGCGTGATCCATTGATGTATAGAATTTTGCACCGCCATCATCACAGAACGGGTGACAATTGGAAAATTTATCCTATGTATGATTTTGCCCATGGCGAAAGTGATTACATCGAGCAAATTTCGCATTCTATTTGCACGTTGGAATTTGTGATGCACAGGGAATTATACAATTGGTTTTTAGACCAAATTTATGATGACACGAAAGTAAGACCTAATCAGTATGAGTTTGCGCGTTTGAACTTGAATTATACCGTAATGAGTAAGCGAAAACTATTGCAATTGGTTCAGGAAAATATAGTAAACGGTTGGGACGATCCTAGAATGCCTACCATTTCAGGTTTGCGACGAAGAGGGTATACAGCAAATTCCATTCGGAAATTTTGTGACATCATCGGCGTTGCCAAACGTGAAAACGTAATTGATGTTTCCCTTTTGGAATTTTGTTTGCGAGAAGATCTAAACAAAACGGCACCAAGAGTTATGGCGGTTTTGGATCCAATAAAAGTGATAATTACCAATTATCCTTTAGAGAATGAAGAGTTCTTGGATGCTGAAAACAACCAGGAAGACGAAAGCGCAGGATATAGAAAAGTACCGTTTTCCAAAGAATTATATATCGAAAGAGAGGACTTTTTGGAAGAAGCTCCAGCCAAGTTTTTCCGTTTGTCCATCGGAAGAGAGGTGCGTTTAAAAAACGCCTACATCATCAAAGGCGAAAGCGTTGTAAAAGACGTAGCAGGAAATATCATTGAAATTCATGTTACTTACGATGAAGATTCCAGAAGCGGAAGTGGTACGGAGGCGAGTCAACGAAAAGTAGCCGGAACTTTGCATTGGGTTTCCATCAAACACGCTATTGAAGCCGAAATTCGTTTGTATGACCGTTTGTTTATTGATGAGGCGCCAGACAGTCACAAAGAAAAAAACTTCTTAGATTTTATGAATCCCAATTCGCTGCAAATTTCCAAAGGGTTTGTGGAACCAAGTTTGGCAACCGTAAAAGCGGGTGATAAATTCCAATTTCAACGTTTGGGTTATTTCAATGTTGATAAGGATTCAACGTCTGAAAAATTAGTATTTAACAGAACTGTTGGACTAAAAGACGCCTGGGAAGAAAAAGGCAAAAAAGAGGAAAATTTATTGATGAATACACAGAAAGAAATCAATAAATATGTAAAGGAAAAAGAGGCAAACCATGCCGATTTGATTCTAAAAACCATAATTGACAACATAGAAAGCATTGACAATTATAGTTTGATTACGCAAACAATTATAAAAAACATCAAAAACGATAACAATTCATTGTTGTTTTCAAATTTGATTTTACAGTATTGCGATAAAATTCAATTTAAAGATATTGAATCGGATTCATTGCTTAAATTATATTCCATGTCATTAAAAAGTCAATTGGCCTCCGTTAGGTTGTTTTCTATTCAAAATCTAACCAAGGATTCGTATCATTTCAATCATTTCAAAACACAAATTTCAGAATTGAGAAATACCGAAAAAAATGAAAAGGTTTTGGAGCTATTAAACGGGCTGTAATTTAACATTTATTTTAATAACGAAAAAGCGATTTAACAATGCGCTTTTTGGCATTGCGAACGGCTTTCATAATTTCACTTTAAGGCGTTTTTGCAAACTTTACAACTTGTTACATGTTAATCAATTATTTTTGAATACAAAGCGTTTAAACGTGACAAATAAAATTACAACCACTTTAACGGCTTGTTAACATCCTAATGTCAAAAAATAAAGTAACTTTAGTGTAATATTAACTTAAAACACTTAAAGTCATGTCAAACAACGCAGGAAATACCGCATTAGCTGTTTTAACAGGAGCAGCAATTGGAGCAGCAATTGGAATTTTATTTGCTCCGGAAAAAGGTTCAAAAACCAGAGAAAAAATCAAAGATGGTTTTGATGATGCTAAAGATAATTTAAAACATAAGTTTGAAGATGTATCGCATCAATTGAGAAATAAGTTTGTGGGATCCAAACAGAACTTAGAAGAAAGTTATGAAGATTTGATTTCTAATATGAGTCATAAGACAGAAGATGTAATTTCTTTTTTGGAAAAAAAACTAACTGAATTAAAAGAAAAAAACGCAAAACTTCAAAAAGAAAAAGTTGCTGCATCAAAAAATTAAATTAAAAACAATTTTAAATATGGCTTTTGAAGAACTAAAAGAACACTCAGAAAACATTCAGGAACAAGCGCAAGCCTATATCGAAAATACAGTTGCCTACTACAAATTAAAAAGCTTTAAAGTGGCAATGAAGTCTATGACAATGATAGTAAAAAAAGGGTTGTTTTTTTTATGTTTTTTGATGGTTGTATTGTTTTCTTCTATTGCTGGCGCTTTTGCAATTGGCCAGTATTTGAAAAATTATGCCTTAGGATTTCTAATTATTAGTGGAATTTATTTAGTCGCAACAGGCATTTTATTTTTAATTAAAGATAAAATTGTTGACAGACCACTTTTGGAGAAATTTTCAGAAATCTTTTTTAACGACTAAATCATGGAAACAAAAAAATATTCCTCCTATGACGAAATAGATATGAAACTAACAATTTTGAATCTCGAGAAAGAAATCAGTTTTCAAAAGTTGGTTTGGAATATTCAAAAAATCAAAGAGGATATCTCGCCACAAAATATTATTGGTGAAATTGTCGGATCCTATAAGTCGATACTTTCTAAAACATATGAAACAATTCTTAGTACCATAATCCCAATTCTAATTAATTGGTTTTCAAAAACAAAAAGAGGCAATTAAGTCTCTTTTTTTTGCAATATATCAAAATTATAATTTTTCGTCCTAGAGCTTGTAAAAGAAACACAGAAGTTCTAAATAGCAGTCCCATTTTATATTACCCCGCGTATTAAAACTAGAAGCTTTTTTAATATAACTTTATAATGAGGCAATCGCTTTCTCAATCCTTTTAATTGTTTTTTCTTTTCCAATTAATTCAGCAATATCAAATAAATGTGGTCCTTTTAAAGCTCCAACTAGACTCAAACGAAACGGTTGCATCACTTTTCCCATTCCAATTTCATTTTTTGTCATCCAATCTTTCACGGTAGTTTCAATATTCAAAGAAGTAAAATTGACTATTCCTCCAATTACCAAAATCAAATCTTGCATTAGAGCAGGGGTTTCTTCCTTCCAGTTTTTTGATGCTTTTTCATCATAAGACTTTGGCTCAATAAAAAAGTAATCACATAATTCCCAAAATTCAGAAACAAAATGAGCCCGCTCTTTAATTAAACTTACAATCTTTGTTATTTCGACGAAGGAGAAATTAGATAAAATATTTTTATCAGAGGTGTTTTTTACAAACGCCTCTGCCAAACTTTCGTCAGATTGTTTCATCAAATATTGATGGTTGAACCATTTGTTCTTTTCTGGGTCAAATTTAGCTCCTGATTTGTGAACTCTGGTTAAATCGAAAGCATCAGCTAACTCTACCAAAGAGAACAATTCTTTTTCGGTTCCATCATTCCATCCTAATAAGGCCAGGAAGTTGATTACTGCTTCCGGAAAAAAGCCCTTTTCTCTATAACCAGATGATTTTTCTCCTGAAATTGGGTCAGTCCAATCTAGCGGAAATACCGGAAAGCCTAATTTATCACCATCCCGTTTGGATAATTTTCCGTTTCCAATAGGTTTCAAAATCAAGGGTAAATGCGCAAATTCCGGGGCTCCCCATCCGAATGCTCGGTATAGTAATACATGTAATGGCATCGACGGCAACCATTCTTCACCGCGAATCACGTGGGAAGTTTCCATTAAATAATCATCCACAATATTGGCCAAATGATAGGTTGGCATTCCATCGCTTTTGAACAAAACTTTATCGTCTAACAAATTAGTTTCAAACATAACTTCACCACGAATGATGTCTTGCAAGTGCAAAGTTTCGTTTACGGGTGTTTTAAAACGAATCACAAAATCTTCGCCAGTATCAATTCTTTTGGCTGTTTCTTCGTAGGAAATCACCAAAGAAGTATCTAATTTTTCTCGATTGTGATGGTTATAAATAAATGTTTTTCCTTGTTCTTCGTGTTGTTTTCTGTGATAATCTAATGCCTCGGCAGTGTCAAAAGCATAATAGGCATTTCCTGAATTTATTAATTCATCGGCATATTTTTTGTATAAATCCTTTCTTTCGGATTGTTTGTAAGGACCAAATTTTTCGTTTTTTCCAATGGTTTCGTCCGGCGCTATTCCGAGCCATTCTAGGGTTTCCATAATGTATGCTTCGGCACCAGGAACAAAACGATTTTGATCAGTATCCTCAATTCGAAGAAAGAAGATACCGTTATTTTTTTTGGCAAACAAATAATTGAAAAGGGCAGTGCGAACACCCCCAATATGTAAAGGTCCGGTTGGACTTGGTGCAAAACGCACCCTAACGGGCTTAGACATTTTATATATTTTGTTGCAAAGATACAATTTTAGTAATTAGCCAAAATTTTAATAAACTTTTGGCTAATGGCTAACGGCTAAAATTTATTACTTTTATCGCTTATAAAAACAAGGTGTTATTTTGGAACAATCAAATTTTATTTATCAAAAGCTGGAACTTTTCATCAAGAAGTTTTATACCAATGAACTGATTCGGGGCATGATCTTTTTTATCGGTTTAGGATTATTATATTTCTTGTTCACCCTTTTTGTGGAATATTTTCTTTGGCTTAAGCCAATGGGACGGTCGTTTTTGTTTTGGATTTTTGTTGGCGTAGAAGTTTTTCTCTTTTTAAGATTTATTTTGTTTCCAATTTTCCAATTATTTAAACTTAAAAACGGAATAGGTTATAAGGATGCTTCAACAATAATTGGCAATCATTTCCCAGAAGTAAGCGACAAGTTGACCAACTTTCTTCAATTGTCTAATGATAGAAATCAATCGGAGTTGCTCTTAGCCTCTATAGAACAAAAAGCAAATGCATTGCAGCCAATTCCTTTTGGAAACGCCATTAATTATAATGCTAATCGCAAATATTTGCCTTTAGTGATAATTCCTATTTTGTTTTTTGGCTTTTTTTATTTGTCAGGCAATAGTAAAATACTTTCTCAAAGTTTGAATAGAGTGGTGCATTTTAAAGATCAATTTTCGCGACCAGCGCCATTCCAATTTGTAATTTTAAATCCGAATTTTCAAACAGAACAAAACAAGGATTACATTATTAGGGTAAAGACAGAAGGCCAAGTAATTCCCGAAAATGCGATCATTTTTATTGGGAATGAGGGTTATTTTATGCAAACTACAATAGCGGGTGAATTCCAATTTAAAATTGAAAAACCAGCTTCCAACGTTTCGTTTCATTTGGAAGCCAATGCGGTTTCATCACCAGAATACGAGTTGAATGTAATTCCAGTTCCTTCAATTGCTAATTTCGAGATGCGATTGAATTTCCCCGCATACCTGAATAAAAAAGCTGAAATTATTAAAGGTAACGGAAATGCCATTATTCCAGAAGGAACTCGTGTTACTTGGAAAATCAATACTCAAGCCACTCAAAACATAAATTGGACGGATTTAACTTCCATCTTTCCTTTTTCAAGGATAGAAAATGACTTTATGCTGTCTAAATATATATCGCAAAACACATCATATCAAATCCTTACTTCAAATGCGAAAGTAAAAAACTATGAGAAACTAAACTATCAGGTTTCAGTCGTCAAAGATCAGTCTCCAACAATCAATGTAAATAATGCCCCAGACAGCTTGCATGTCGAAAAAAGGTATGTTTTAGGTCAAATCTCAGATGATTATGGATTGTCAAAGCTTCACGTTGTTTATTATCCTAAAAGTAATCCACGGGCTACCAAACGCGGAAAAATTGCTATTAAGGTAGCGCTATACGACCAGTTTGTCTTTGCTTTTCCAGGCACTCTTCCTGTAGAGCCAGGCGTTAACTATGACTATTATTTTGAAGTTTTTGACAATGATGTAATCCACAACTTTAAAAGCACTAAATCTTCTGTTTTTTCTGCTCGGATTGCCACTAATGAAGAGAAGGAAAATCAAGATTTGCAACAACAAAATGACAATATCAGTGGTTTAGAAAAGTCCTTGAAAAACCAAGACAAGCAACTTTCCGATTTGGATAAATTGCGCAAAACGGGAAAAGAAAAAGACAACCTTGAATTTAAAGACCAGCAGAAAATAAATGATTTCCTAAAACGTCAAAACCAGCAGGACAAAATGATGAAAGATTTTGCCGAGAAAATGAAAGATAATCTTGATAAATTTAAAACGGATATAAAAGACGAATTCAAAGAAGAACTCCAAAAAAGACTCGACAATATAGACAAGGATTTAGATAAAAATAAAAAATTGTTGGACGAATTAAAAGAGCTGAATGATAAAATAAAGAAAGAAGACTTGATGGATAAAATGGATCAATTCAAGCAAAATTCAAAAAATCAAACCAAAAGTTTAGAGCAATTAGTGGAGCTGACCAAAAAATATTATATCCAGAAAAAAGCAGAACAATTAAAAGATAAATTGGATAAACTTTCTGAAAAACAAGAGGATTTATCAAACAAGGAAAAGGAAAACAACACCGAAAAGCAAGAGGATATAAATAAAGATTTTGATAAAATTCAAGACGATTTAAAGGATTTGGATAAAGAAAACAAAGAGCTCAAAAAGCCCTTGGACATTTCTTTAGATAAAGAACAGGAAAAAAGTATCTATGAAGACTTAAAAAAAGCTTCTGATGAGTTGCAAAAGAGCAATAAAGAAAAAGCAAAACCGAAACAAAAGAGTGCTGCCAAGAAAATGAAACAACTGTCCCAGAAAATGGAGCGGGATATGGAGCAGGGCGAAATGGAACAATTAGAGGAGGATGTGGCCATGTTGCGCCAAATCTTGGATAATTTGCTTGCTTTTTCCTTTTCGCAGGAAGACGTGATGGCTAAATTTAAAACTATTAGTATTGGTTCACCGGCTTTTAATAAATATTTAAAAACCCAACAGGATTTAAAACTCCAATTCAAACATATCGATGACAGCTTATTTGCCATGTCTTTGCGAAATCCAAAAATGGGAGAAAACATAACAAAAGAAATAGGGAATGCACTTTACAATATGGATAAATCATTGGAGACATTAGCAGACGCCCAAGTTCCAAAAGGAGTTTCGCATCAACAATACACCATTTCTTCGGCAAACAAACTAGCAGATTTTTTAACCGATATTCTAAACAATTTACAAATGTCGATTTCTAGTATGGGTGCTGGCAAGCCAAAACCTGGTAAAGGTGAAGGCATGCAATTGCCGGATATCATCAAAAAGCAGGATGCCTTAGGCGAAAAGGTGAAAGACGGTATTAAGAAAGGTCAAAAACCTGGTGAAGGGAAAGACGGCAAAAAAAGCAAAGAACAAGGTAAAACAGGATCTGACGGTCAAAAAGGAGAAAACGGAGAAGATGGGGAAGGAGACGCCAAAGCCATAATGGAATTCTACAAAGAGCAAAAACAACTTCGCGAAGCCTTACAAAACGAGTTAGATAAAAAAGGTTTAGGCGGCAATGGTCAGAATGCTTTGGAGCAAATGAAACAAATCGAGAAGCAATTATTAAACAAGGGCTTTAAAAACGAAACGCTTCAAAAGATACTCAATGTAAAACAAGAACTATTAAAACTGAACACAGCCCTACAGCAGCAAGGACAAGAAAGTAAACGCCAATCAGAGACCAACAAAAAAGATTTCAATAATCAGTCAAACGCACTTCCTCCGGCATTATTGGATTATTTGAATAGTATAGAAATATTAAATAGACAATCCTTACCTTTGCGCACAAATTTGAATCAAAAAGTCCAAGACTATTTTAATAAAAAATGATCAATTTTAATTACGAAACCGATTTTACTCTAGAAAACGAAGAGGCTATAACGATTTGGATTACGAACGTAATTGAATCAGAAAGCAAGAAAGAAGGAGAAATTAACTATATTTTTTGTGACGATGATTATCTGCACAAAATCAACTTGGAGCACTTGGGACATGACACCTTAACTGATATCATTAGTTTTGATTACAGTCTTGGAAACGAATTGCACGGAGATATTTTTATCTCTGTCGAAAGAGTAAAAGACAATGCTATTGATTTTAACGTTTCTTTTGACGATGAGTTGAAGCGCGTTTTGATCCACGGCGTTTTACATTACTGCGGCTATAAGGACAAATCAGATGTGGACGAGTTGTTGATGAGAAATAAAGAAGATGAAAAGCTCTCCATGTTTCACGTGGAACAATAGTGATAATTTTAAACCAAAACAGGTGTTTTTTATGCGAAGCATAAATATTCTTTGATTGACAAGTCGTTAACATGGTCCTTATCCTTAATCCATAATTCTAAAATGTTTCAAGAAGAATATGATGTAATAGTTGTTGGTGCTGGTCACGCTGGTTCAGAAGCCGCTGCCGCTGCTGCCAATTTGGGTTCAAAAACCCTATTGGTTACGATGAGTTTACAAAACATTGCGCAAATGTCTTGTAATCCCGCTATGGGAGGAATTGCAAAAGGACAAATTGTTCGCGAGATTGATGCGCTTGGCGGATATTCTGGAATTGTTTCTGACAATACTGCCATACAATTTAAGATGTTGAACAAGTCCAAAGGGCCTGCAATGTGGTCGCCAAGAGTTCAAAGCGACCGCATGCGCTTTGCTGAAGAATGGAGACTGATGTTGGAGCACACTCCTAATCTTGATTTTTACCAAGAAATGGTCAAAGGATTGATTATCGAAAACGGTAAGATTAGAGGAATAACAACTTCGCTCGGAATTCAAATAAAATCCAAATCAGTTGTATTGACCAATGGAACTTTCTTGAATGGTTTGATTCATATTGGTGAAAAGCAATTTGGAGGAGGAAGAGCAGGAGAAAGTGCGGCATATGGAATTACAGAAGATTTAGTTAAGGCAGGTTTTCAATCAGGAAGAATGAAAACAGGAACCCCTCCAAGAGTGGATGGGCGGTCTTTGGATTATTCTAAAATGAATGAGGAAAGAGGAGATGCTAAACCAGATAAATTTTCTTATTCGGATATTACAAAGCCTTTGACGCGTCAAAAATCGTGTCATATGACGTATACTTCTAATGATGTTCATAACATATTAAGAGAGGGTTTTGACCGTTCGCCAATGTTTAACGGCCGAATAAAAAGTATTGGCCCAAGGTATTGCCCTTCAATTGAGGATAAAATTAATCGTTTTGCTGATAAAGAAAGGCACCAATTATTTGTTGAGCCAGAAGGATGGGATACTTGTGAAGTTTATGTTAACGGGTTTTCTACATCACTTCCAGAAGACATCCAATACAAAGCATTGCGCTCTGTGGTAGGATTTGAAAACGTTAAATTTTTCCGCCCAGGTTATGCAATAGAATATGATTATTTTCCGCCAACACAATTGAAGCATACCTTAGAGACTAAATTAGTTGATGGATTGTATTTTGCGGGTCAAATAAACGGCACAACTGGATATGAAGAAGCGGCTTCTCAAGGATTGATGGCCGGAATTAATGCGGCATTAAAAGTTCAAGAAAAAGCGCCGCTTATTTTAAAAAGAGACGAAGCTTATATCGGGGTTTTAATCGATGATTTAATCACCAAAGGAACTGAAGAACCTTACAGAATGTTTACATCTCGTGCTGAATTTAGAACCTTATTGCGACAAGATAATGCTGATTTTAGGTTAACGCCAATGTCTTATGAAATTGGTTTAGCTTCAGAAGCGCGATTACGAAGAATGGAGCACAAACTGAATGAATCTGAAAAGATGGTTGCTTTTTTCAAGGAAACTAGCGTTACGATGACCGAAGCAAATCCCATCTTAGAATCAAAAAACACAGCCTTAATTTCACAAGGCGACAAAATGTTCAAGGTATTTTCTCGTCCACAAATTGATTTGGAAGATATTATTAAATTTGAGAAGGTGGCTGCTTATGTTGCAGAAAATGATTTGGATCAAGAAATATTAGAACAAGCTGAAATCCAAGTGAAGTACTCTGGCTATATCGAAAAGGAAAGAAATAATGCCAATAAATTAACTCGACTTGAAGATGTAAAAATCCCCGAGAATTTTGATTACAACAAAATAAAATCGATGTCGATCGAAGCCAAACAAAAATTGAGTAAGATACGTCCAGTGACAATTTCGCAAGCTTCCAGAATTAGTGGTGTTTCGCCAAGTGATGTTTCCGTTTTGTTGATTTATATGGGAAGGTAAGATTTAACACCAAATTTTTTGATTGAAATCTGAAATCAAAAATCGTTAATCAACAATTTTAAATCAATTTGTTCCACGTGAAACTACTTTATCAAAGCTAGCATTTGTTGAGGAATTTGAAAAAGGTTAAAAACTAAAAAATGGATATTTTAAATAAAAAACATTTTCTCACCGTAAAAGATTATTCGGTTTCTAAAGAAACTTTTGATTTGTATCATGACGAAACCTTGGACATGTTAATTACGTTTCCTCAACCTAGTTTGGACAATTTAGGCAAATATTATGAAAGTGAGGATTATATTTCCCATACCGACAACAAACGCTCTTTGTTTGAAAAACTATATCATTTTATAAAAAACATTACTTTAAAAAACAAACTCAATTTAATAAATTCACTTCAACCCAATAAAGGCAGCATATTAGATATTGGAGCCGGAACAGGAGATTTTTTGTCGGCTGCAAAAAATGATGGTTGGCAAACAATAGGAGTGGAGCCAAGCGAGAAAGCAAAATCAATTGCAAAAAGGAAAGGTCTTTCGTTTGTAAAGCAAACAAAAGAATTAGCAAATAATTCTTTTGACGTGATTTCGATGTGGCACGTTTTAGAACACGTTCCAGATTTAGAAAAACAAATTAAAGAATTGAAACGATTATTGAAACCAAAAGGGACATTGCTAATTGCGGTTCCCAATTTCAAATCCTTTGATGCAAAACATTACGAAAAATTTTGGGCAGCTTATGATGTACCCATACATTTTTGGCATTTTTCGAAAACGGCAATAAAATTACTTTTCGAAAAAGAAAAAATGAAATTGGAAAAAGTGCTTCCAATGAAATTTGATTCTTTTTATGTGAGTCTACTTTCAGAAAAATACAAATCTGGCAAAATGAATTTCATCAAAGCTTTTTACGTTGGATTGCTGTCCAATTTTAAGGCAAGGAAGAGTTTTGAATATTCTTCTCACATTTATATCATAAGAAACTAGTAAAATTGATTTTAACTACGTTTAAGCGTGCTTTCTGATAAAGTTGAGCGTTAATCGGGTTTTTTAGAAAACGCTTCGTATTCAAAAGCTATCGCATTCGGTTTTGATAGCCATAATTGATGAAATAATTAATTGCAATAACAAAAACCAATACAATAAATAGTCGCACATTTCTCCCTTCTTTATAATATGACTGTCTATTTTTTATATTTTTGTTTCTAAATCTTAAAAATTAAAAAAACCTGATGAAAAAAAAAGTAGTAATTCTCGCAATAACAATTTCTCTTATTGCCTGTAATAAAAAGTCCGAAGCAAAAGAAGTAAAAACAGCATATGTTGACACGGCTGTTTTAATGAAAGAATATACCGAGGCAAATGACCTAGAAGCTAAATATAAAGCAAAAGCCGAAGAAAAAGGAAAGCAACTTGAAACCGAGATAAATCGTTTCAAACAGGAAGCGGCCAGTTTTCAAAGTCAGGCACAAGCGAATGGACAAGCCTGGGCGCAGCAAAAAGGGGCCGAATTGCAAAGAAGAGAGCAACAACTAGGTCAGGCGCAACAAGCACTTTCTCAACAACTACAACAAGAAAGTGGCGCTGAAACAGATAGTTTGGTGGTAAAAGTGAAAAAATTTATTAAAGCATATGGCAAAGAGAAAGACTATGCCTATATATACGGAACCGGTGATGCTGCAACTGTTTTATACGCCGAAGAAAAATATGATATTACAAAGGATATTATCAAATTGTTAAATGAAAAGTATAAACCACTTGTTCCAAAAGCAGAAAAAAATAAATAAATTTAACCTTCTCAGAAAACATATATTTTTTATATTCTGTTTACCACAAAGCCTTCAGACATTTATGAATTGAAGGCTTTGTGTTTAGTTAGCTTTTGTTAAACAGTTTAAAATAAACATTAAATAACCACCGCCCCTTAATTTTAATTTAACATTAGGCTTATTTTATGTAAAATAGTTTAAGATTTAATAAACTTAAGTTAACATTACACTGATTTTTAGATTATAATTTTGCCTGATAATAACTATTATAGTTTATCAATCAATTGTTATAAAATGAAATTATTTTTTACCCTTGTTTTATTTGTTTTTTCGCACTCCATTTTTTCTCAAACCTCCCTATTAAAAGGAACCATCATTGATGATAAAACAGGGAAAACTATCCCCGGAGTGGATGTTAACGTTAGCAATACCAAATTCTCTACTTCCTCTGATTTTGACGGGAATTTTATCATTAGAGACCTTCCGATAGGTACTTATGAAGTTCAATTTTCTGCAAGCTCTTATAAGACTAAAATTATTTCTGAAGTTGTTGTAACAGCAAATGAGGGCGCAAGCTTAACGGTCTCTTTGGTAGAAAGCAAAAACGAATTAAAAGAAGTCGTTATTACAAAAACAAATGCAAAAGTAGAATCTGTAAAATCATTATTACTTCAGCAAAAAAATAGTATTAGCGTGTCAGACGGAATTTCTGCTGAATCCATTAAAAGAACCCCGGACAAATCAACTTCCGATGTATTAAAAAGAATAAGCGGAGCTTCTATACAAGATAACAAATTCGTTATTGTTCGAGGGCTAAATGATCGTTATAATGCTAATTTTTTAAATGGAGCGCCACTACCGAGTTCAGAACCCGACAGAAAAGCATTTTCTTTTGATATTTTTCCGTCTAATATGATTGATAATTTGGTAATTACCAAAACGGCATCACCTGATTTAACAGGAGAGTTTGCAGGAGGTGTCATTCAGATTACAACAAAGAATATTCCAGATAAAAACTTTCAGTCAATATCTTATGGAAATGGTTACAATACAATTACAACTGGCAAAACTCAAAGATATTATGAAGGAGGCAAAACCGACTGGCTTGGAATTGACGATGGAACTAGAGCGCTTCCTTCTTCTATTCCTGATTCCAATATTTTTAAAGCATTAAGTCTTGAAGATAGAATTCCATTTGCTAAGGCTGTTAATAGTGATTGGGAGTTGAAAACTAAAAATTTTAGCCCTAATCTATCTTTTCAATATTCAATCGGGCAACGATATGAAATAGGGGAAAAGACATTAGGGGTTATGATTTCGGCTTCCTATAACAAATCGAATGTTTTTGATGAAACTAGTAGAAATGATTATGAAACTCCTGGGGTTAAAACGGAGGACTTAATAGATAAAACCTATAGAGAACAAATATTATTAGGCGCTTTAGCCAACTTTTCTTTAAAAATAAACAAAAACAACTCCCTAAGTTTTAAAAATATTTTTAGTGTAAACTCTGACGACCGAGTTATTGAAAGATTAGGTGTTAGAGATATTACAAGTGACCCTACTAATTTTTATTCATCCGTTAGATGGTTTACGAGTAACAAAATATATACTGGTCAATTAATAGGGGAGCATTATTTTTCAGAAAGCAAATTAAAAATTAATTGGTTAGGATCCTATAGTAAAGTAGATAGAACTATTCCAAGTTTAAGAAGAAATGTCTATATTAAAGATTCCAGTACTGGATTCTATTATGCTCAAATTCCCACTAATACTGGAGGAACGAACTGGGGAGGAGGTATTTTTTATTCAAATAATAATGAGTCTAATAATAACGGAAAAATTGATATTTCAAAAAAATTTGGGAATAGTTCTACTCATGAAATAAAATCAGGCCTATTTTACCAAGATAGAAATAGAATTTTTTCATCTAGACAATTTCATTATACAAAATTTTTTAAACAAGGAATTAGTTTTGACGAAAGTATTTTGGAATCTAAAGAATTTCCTGATGATAAAACCATTTTTGGCTTACAAAATATGGGTATAATTAATCCTACACTCGGACTCGGGGGTTTTTCTTTACATGATGCCTCAGGACTCTCGGACGCCTATACAGCTTCTTCTTCTTTGAAAGCAGCCTACCTAATGTTAGACGATAAGTTTAATGATTTTAGAATTATATGGGGGCTTCGAGCAGAAGGGTATAGACAGTTATTAAATTCTAAAACTGCGAGAAAAATTATAGCATTAGATAACAAACAAAATGATTTTTTACCCTCGGCAAATTTAATTTATTCATTAGATAGTAAAAGAAACATACGATTGAGTTATTCTAAAACTTTAAATAGACCCGAATTTAGAGAATTGGCTCCTATGCTTTTTTATGATTTTTCAACGCAGTTTTCAACTCAAGGAGATCAAGATTTAAAAATCGCCTCTATACAAAATTATGATTTTAGATTTGAAACCTACCCGGGTAAAAATCAATTGTTTTCAGTTTCAGTTTTTTATAAAAAGTTCAAAAACCCTATTGAAATTCAAGCTACTGCCGTAAATAAAACAGTTAGATATCTTAATGCTAGTTCAGGTTTCGATTATGGTTTAGAATTGGAATTTAGAACCCAACTTTCTTCTTTGATTAATTTTGAAGGGTCTAAATTATTAGACAACTTAACTATATTTTCAAATATTTCCAGTATAGCATCAGAAGTTGATGTTACTAATATAGTTGCTCCATCAAACCCTGAAAAAAATAGACAAATGCAAGGACAATCTCCTTATATTTTGAATTCGGGGATCCAATATGCTGATTCAGAAAATGGTTTTACTATAGCTGCTAATATAAATAGAGTTGGAAATCGTATTGCTGTAGGGGGAAATAGTGAAGCCGAACCAACATTATGGGAAAAAAGCAGGACTTTACTAGATTGTCAATTATCAAAAACATTCCTTGACAAGAAAATGGAGTTAAAATTAAATATTCAAAACATTCTAAGCCAAGATCTGGTTTTTTATCAAAATAACGACACCTCCTATCAAAAATCCGAATCTATTTTCGATTATATTAAAAATAAAAATAATTGGTTTAATAGCGAAACAGATGATATAATTTGGAAAACCAAAATGGGAACTACATTTTCAGTGTCCATGAGTTATAATTTTTAGAATAACGATAAAACAATTGATTAATTTTCTACACTTTCATTTGTTTAGCAGAAAGGTTCTTCGGAACCTTTTTGTGTTTTTAAACTCCCCCTTTTATTTATTACGTTAAATAATTTTTTCCAAACGGTTCTCAACTCCCTTAACATAATAATAATCTAATGTTAACAATCACCATACACAAACTTTAAATGTCAGGGTTACATTTGCCCTGTTTAATAACTAAAAACACTAAAAAATGAAAAAAAATTATTTGATTGCGTTATTTGCATTGATTTGCAGTTTCGCATCTGCTCAAATTGAGCCCACCACTTACCGTGGTGCCTTTGCTCCAGCTCCTACGGCTGCATGGACTGATTCTTGGACAAATTTTGATCCACAGAATGCTACTTATCCAGCATCTACTGTAACAATTCCTGGAGGAGACATTAACACAAACACTACATGGACAGCAGGGAACACCTACACTATTACAGGTCCTGTTTATGTAAGAAACGGCGCTACGCTAACAATTCAACCAGGTGTTGTAATTTACGGCGCTAATGCTACAGCCTCTTTGATTATTGCTAAGGGTGCTAAAATCAATGCTACAGGAACAGCTTCTAGCCCAATTGTATTTACATCAAATAAATCTATTGGTTCAAGATCACAAGGAGATTGGGGAGGAGTTATCGTATTAGGTAATGCCTCTTACAATATTAACTCTGGTTCTGCTTATATAGAAGGTATTGAGCAAAATACTGACACTGCATTTGGCGGAGGTTTAACTCCAAATGACGCTGATAATTCAGGTACTATGCAATATGTTAGAATTGAGTTTCCAGGTGTTGCTTTAAATACAGTAGCCAATAGTGAAATCAATGGATTGACCTTTGGTGCAGTTGGAAGCGGAACAACTATCGATCACATTCAAGTTTCTTACTCAGGTGATGATGCTTTCGAATGGTTTGGTGGTTCTGTGAACTGTAAATATTTAGTTGCATTAAGATCATGGGATGATGATTGGGATACTGATAATGGTTATAATGGTAACGTACAATTTGGATTATCTGTAAGAGATCCACAAAGAGCGGATCAATCTAAATCAAATGGTTTCGAGTCTGACAACAATGCTACTTCTGCAGCTGGTACTTCATTTACAAGTGCTGTTTTTTCTAACATGACTGTAGTTGGACCTACTTATAGAGCAACGTTGACTAATGGTGGTACTTTGAATTCTTTATTTCAATATGCTTTGCATTTGAGAAGAAATACAAAATTAAAAGTTTATAATTCTATATTCATGGATCATGTTAAAGGATTATTTATTGATGGTAATACTACCGAGGTAAGTGCTCTTAATGGTGATTTAGTTTTCAACAACAATATTATTGCTGGTATTACTACGGCTAACTCAGCTATTGGTGCAACTTATACAAGTACACCTAGTACTGGTTTTACTTCTTCAACATTAGCTACATGGTATGCTGCTGGAGGAAACACTACTCTTGCTTCAAGCACAGGTTTGTTGACCAAAGCATATGATACTGACGCTGCAACTTACACCGGTTTAGATTTTAGACCAGCAGTAAATGCTCCAATCACTTCAGCTGTAACTTATACAGTTGGTAATGTTGCTACTCAATTAAGCGCAACTGCTAATTCTGGAAGTACATTAAATTGGTATACTGTCGCTACAGGAGGAACAGCCACTACAACGGCTCCAACTCCTACAACTACTGCAGCAGGAACAACTACTTATTATGTTTCACAAACTAGTGTTGTGAGCGGTGTTGAAAGCTCAAGAGCTTCAATTAATGTTACTGTGAATCCATTTATTGCAACCACTACTTACCGTGGTGCCTTTGCTCCAGCTCCTACGGCTGCATGGACTGATTCTTGGACAAATTTTGATCCACAGAATGCTACTTATCCAGCATCTACTGTAACAATTCCTGGAGGAGACATTAACACAAACAC
>CANFHF010000029.1 GCA_947446635.1 Flavobacteriaceae bacterium | reverse complement strand
ATTGTAGGTAAGGAAACCGATTCTCCACTAGGAATAAAATTTGTGAGAGACTTTTTTAGTCCAAATGATGCCGTAAATGCTACTCAAATAGCTAATCCAAAAGAAGCCTATCACGCCATAGCTACTAATCCAAAGTTTGCAGAATTACTTGGGCAAGTACCTGCTAAACATCCCGCTCAATTATACGAAGCGTTCTGTTATATATTTGTCTTTGCTATTTTATTCTTTATGTATTGGAAAACGGAAGCAAGAGGAAAATCAGGATTCTTATTTGGATTATTCCTTGTTCTTTTGTTTACAGTTCGTTTCTTCGTAGAATTTTTGAAAGAAAGCCAAGGTGGTTTTGAAAGTGATTTAGGGTTGCTATCGACTGGACAATGGCTAAGTATTCCGTGTGTCTTGGCTGGGTTATACTTTGTCTTTACTGCCAAAAAACCCATTCACTTATAAAACTACTAAAATAAATTTAGACCAAAAGAATCTTTTACCATTTTACAGAGGAAAAGAAAATCCAAATTCAATATTTTGGGTATTAAACCCGGCATTCGAATTTTGAAGTCCGGCATTGGAAATATGACGACGATTCGGTCTTATATCAAATGTCACTTCGTGCATTTTCAATGAAATACCCAGCGACAAAACATCAGAAAAAGCAAAACCTGCGGAAAGTCTTTCTGTTTCTGTGTCCGTAATCATTGGACCAATACTGGCCAATATATAAATACTTACTGTTTTAGAAATTGGTTTTCTAACAATAAATCCTATCCCCACGGCATACTCTTTGATGTCTTTGAGCTTTGTGTACTTTAATCTTTTTTCTTCAAAATTAAGCTCCTCTGGTGTAACAAAATATAAATTCATTAGCTGATGCGTTGCGAAGTTAAGTTCGGGCTGTACTACTAATTCATACTTGAAGT
Organism: Flavobacteriaceae bacterium; assembly: GCA_947446635.1. Lineage (GTDB taxonomy): Bacteria > Bacteroidota > Bacteroidia > Flavobacteriales > Flavobacteriaceae > Flavobacterium. The sequence continues at coordinate 22,667 of CANFHF010000029.1, read as the reverse complement.
TATTTGTCTCTTTAATGGGGTAATAAGCTTGTAGTTTGTAATAATGATTGGTGTAGGTATAATCGCTGTTTTTAATCTCGTTTCCAAAACCATAATTAAACCCAATTTTGGTTTCTCCTTTGGTATTTTGACCGTAAAAAGTAGTTAAACCGAGTATAAGAATTAATACAATACACTTTTTTTTATTCATAAAAGAGTTTTATTTGTTGAAGTGATTTAAACTTATTTCGCCCTTTAATAAGGTATGAAAGTAATTTAAAATACACATGTTTTTGAATTTATAGAAAATTAAGGTTTTACGTTTTTAAACTTTTATCAAAATAATGGAAATAATGTTAAGTTTTTTACAGATTTTTTAGATATATAACAAAATTATTATTTAAAAAGTTTAAACCACTTCGTTATTAAAAAACACTAATCGTATAGTCAGATTGGTCAAAAATAATAAAATTTTAAAATTGAATCCAAAAAAAAGACCCGAATTCACTCGGGTCTTTTGCAATTATTATGTATCAATACTATTAAGCATTGTGTTCTTCTTCAATTTTTTTATGATCCGCTTCTGACATTGTATCACACAAAACAGGAGTTGCAATAAACAAGGATGAATACGTTCCAACAACAATACCTATCAACATAGCGAAGATAAATCCTCTAATGGATTCGCCACCGAAAATAAACATAATCAACAGTACCATAATCATTGTTAAAGAGGTATTAATGGTTCTGGACATAGTGCTGTTAATAGACTGGTTCACAATTTGATTAAAATTACCTTTAGCAGTTTTACCTCCCAAATATTCTCGAACCCTATCAAATACAATCACGGTATCATTCATGGAGTACCCGATAACGGTAAGAATCGCTGCGATAAAGTGCTGGTCGATTTCCATACCAAAAGGCATAAATTTATAACACAAAGAGTAAATCCCCAATACAAAAATAACGTCGTGTACCACAGCAGCTATCGCTCCTAAACTATACTGCCATTTTCTAAAGCTGATGACCAAATACAAACCTACAATAAGCATCGCGCCAAGTACTGCCCAGTAGGCATTGGTTTTGATGTCTTCCGCTACTGTTGGACCTACTTTTGAAGCTTGTAAAATACCTACTTGTTTTCCGTCATAAGCATTTACAAATCTGTCATAAGTCATTCCAGCAGAATAATGTTGTTTCAGATTTTCGAACAATAATTTATTTACCTCTAAATCAGCTTCTACTCCGTGTTCTTGTACTTTGTATTTGGTGGTAATCTTCAATTGATTGTCGCTACCAAAAACTTTAGCTTCGGCACTACCGAAAACTTTAGTAAGCTCCATTTTAATTTCTTCGGCTTTAACCGGCTTTTCAAAACGTACCTGGAAAGTTCTTCCCCCTACGAAGTCGACGCCTTGGTCCAAACCATTTGTAGCTAATGAATATATACTCACGATGGTTACAATTGCTGAAAAAGCATAAGTCCATTTTTTAATTCCCAAGAAATCAAAATGGAAATTAGTAAAGAAATTTTTAGAGAATCCAGTAACAAATGATAATTTGTTGCTTTTACTGATACTCCAGTCTATAAATATTCTTGCAATAAATATAGATGTAAACAAAGAGGTAACAATCCCTATTAACAAAGTTGTTGCGAAACCTTTTATGGGTCCTGAACCAAAAATAAACAACACACCACCAGTTAAAATATGGGTAACGTTTGCATCCACAATAGAACGCATTGCCCCTTTCCAACTATACGAAGTCTTCACCGCTTCTTCCAATGTTTTACCAGAACGCAATTCCTCTTTAGCCCTTTCGTAGATGATAATATTGGCATCAACTGCAGTACCCATTGTCAAAACAATACCGGCTATACCAGGTAAAGTAAGTACCGCACCTAAACTTGCTAAAATCCCGAATAAGAATAGTAAGTTGACTGCTAATGCAAGGTTTGCGTACCATCCCGATTTACCATAATAAATTAGCATCCAAAGTGAAACCAAAAGCAAGCCTACAAGAGCAGAAGTTGTACCATTATCGATAGCTTCTTGACCCAAGGATGGCCCAACAACTTCTGATTGTACAATATCTGCGGCTGCAGGAAGTTTACCCGCTCTAAGAACGTTGGCTAAATCTTTTGTTTCTGTAATATCAAAAACTCCCGAAATTTCAGATCTACCTCCAGAAATAGGTCCGCTGGAAACACCTGGTGCAGAATATACAATATTATCCAAAACAATGGCAATATTACTTTTTTGGGTATATGCTTTTCCTGTTAGTTCTTCCCAAGCCTTTGCTCCTTGACCATTCATTTGCATAGAAACGGCTGGTTTCCCTAATTGGTCAAAGGTGTCACTTGCATCGGTAACAACTCCGCCACCCATTGCAGCTATATTATCTCTATTTCCTTTTAAAGCATATAATTCAACTGCGTCAATATCTTTACCCTCTTTATCTTTAATTGTAGTTGGTTTTCCCCAAACAAATTTGGCGTAAAGCTGAGTTGGCGCTAATAAAACCCTGATATCGGCCCTTCTCAAATAACCACCAACAACTGCAGTGTCTTTTGGCATAAAAAGGCCTAAAACAGGGCCGCCACCTTGACCGATAATTTTGTCCAATAAAGGATTGTTTCCTTTTTTTGTTGATGCTGAATCTTTTGTATTTGTCAATAAGGCACTTAAAGAATCTTTGGCCGCTGTTTTAACTTCTGTTTTTTTAATTTCTGTTTTTTTCAAAGCCTCATTTGCAGCCATTAAGAAATTACCAATTTCATCAATTTTATAGGTTTCCCAAAACTCCAATTGAGCGGTACTTTGCAATAATTTTTTGATTCTATCAACATCTTTGGCTCCAGGAAGTTCTACAAGAATTCTTCCAGATTCACCCAATTTTTGAATGTTAGGCTGTGTTACACCAAATTTATCGATACGTTTTCTCAATACTCCAAAAGCACTTTCAACTGATTCGTCAACTTTCCTTTTGATTACTTTTTGTGCTTCAACATCGGTCATCTGAAAATTAATTCCACCTTCTCCTTGCAATGTTCTATTAGCAAAAATATCAGGCGAAGCCAATTTTACACTTCCTTTAGCATTAGCTTCAAAAGCTTCAAAGAAAGCATCAATATAGGTTTGATTTCCTTTTTGATTTGCCGTGGCATCTGCCAAAGATTTATTAAAAATCGGGTTTTTAGAATTATTGGATAATCCTTTCAAAACATCTTTAACCGATATTTGCAAGATTACGTTGATACCGCCTTCTAAGTCAAGACCTTTGTTAATCTGTTTGTCTTTTACTTCATTGAACGTGAAATTAGTAAATCCAAGATTAAACACATTTTCCTTGCCAATAGAATCTAAATATTTTAATTCTTTTTCAGGATTGCCACCTGCAAAAGATTTTGCATCGTTTTTTATTTTACTGGAAACAAAAGTGAACGAAAGTTGGTAAATGCTTACCAGTGCAAATAGAATTGCGAAAAATTTAATAAGTCCTTTATTCTGCATTATTACTAAGTATTAATTATTGTGATTTATTTTTTGTTTCAATCTCTTAAAAACATGCTGTAAAATTAATTTTTATTGAAAAATAAAAAAATCATAAAGCACTTCTTTGTTTTTAAACCGAGCAAATATATAATTAACGGAAAGATTAACCAATTAATTTCTTGATTAATATCAAAAAAAAGACTGCAAAAGTGCAGCCTTCTCTTTTTTACACCTTTATTATTATGCTAAAACCGATTTTAGGTCCGCATTCATATTTCTAACGGCATCAGCGCTTTTGGCAAATGCTGCTTTTTCAGCGTCACTTAATTTAATATCTAGAATTTGTTCGATTCCATTTTTACCAATAATACAAGGAACGCCAATACAAATATCACTTTGTCCGTATTCACCTTCCAACATCACAGAACAAGCAATCATTTTCTTTTGGTCATTCAAAATACTATCTACTAAATAAGCGACCGAAGCTCCTGGTGCATACCAAGCTGAAGTTCCTAAAAGACCCGTCAATGTGGCTCCACCAACCATAGTGTCAGCTGCAACTTTTGCTAATTCTTGTTCCGACAAAAACTCAGAAACCGGAATACCATTGTAAGAAGCTAATCGTGTTAATGGTATCATGGTGGTATCACCATGTCCGCCAATAACCATTGCTGAAACGTCATTCGATGGTTTGTCTAAGGCTTTTGATAAATAATATCTAAAACGAGAACTGTCTAAAGCCCCACCCATTCCAATAACTCTATTTTTTGGCAAACCCGTAGCTTTTAATGTCAAATAAGTCATAGTATCCATAGGATTTGAAACCACCACTATTATTGCATTTGGAGAATGAGTCAAAACATTATCGGCAACCGATTTTACGATTCCAGCGTTGATTCCTATTAATTCTTCACGTGTCATGCCTGGTTTCCTTGGAATTCCTGATGTAATAACTACTACATCACTATTGGCTGTTTTTGAATAATCATTGGTCACACCTGAAACTCTAGTATTAAAACCTGTATTGGTGGCGCATTGAGAAATATCCATTGCTTTACCTTCGGCAAAACCTTCTCTAATGTCTAATAATACTACTTCACTTGCAATTCCTCTATAAGAAATTGAATCTGCGCAAGATGCTCCTACATTTCCCGCTCCTACAATTGTAACTTTCATTATATTAATTTTTATTGATGTTTATTTTATTTTTAAAAAAGCATTATGCATCTATATTGGCGTAAACCGCATTTTTTTCGATAAATTCTCTTCTTGGTGGAACCTCATCACCCATTAGCATAGAAAAAACTCTATCTGCTTCGGCAAGGCTTTCAATAGTGATTTGTCGTAAAGTTCTAAAGCTTGGATCCATGGTGGTTTCCCATAATTGCTCTGCGTTCATTTCGCCAAGACCTTTATAGCGCTGAATTGCTGCGCTTCCACCCATTCTAGCATTGGCCTGATCGCGTTGATCATCGTTCCAAGCGTATTCTTTTTTATTTCCTTTTTTGACTAAATACAAAGGAGGGGCTGCAATATATACATGCCCTTCTTCGATTAATTCTTTCATAAATCGGAAGAAAAATGTCAAAATCAAAGTAGAAATGTGGCTTCCATCGACATCGGCATCACACATAATAATTACTTTATGATATCTCAATTTTTCAATATTCAATGCTTTACTGTCTTCGGCAGTTCCTATGGTTACTCCAAGAGCCGTAAATATATTTCGAATCTCTTCGTTTTCAAAAACTTTATGATGCATTGCTTTTTCGACATTCAAAATCTTACCTCTCAGAGGCAAAATAGCTTGAAAAGCCCGGTCACGTCCTTGCTTTGCCGTTCCTCCTGCCGAATCTCCCTCGACAAGATACACTTCGCATTTTGCAGGATCTTGTTCAGAACAATCAGATAATTTTCCTGGCAATCCACCACCACCCATTACGGTTTTGCGTTGGACCATCTCACGCGCTTTTTTGGCAGCGTGACGTGCCTGAGCTGCAAGAATTACTTTTTGAACGATGATTCGAGCATCATTTGGATTTTCTTCCAAATAATTTTCAATCATATCTCCAACGGCTTGACTTACCGGAGAAACTACTTCCCTATTTCCTAGTTTTGTTTTGGTCTGTCCTTCAAATTGTGGCTCGGCTACTTTAACCGAAATAATAGCTGTTAATCCTTCACGAAAATCATCTCCAGCAATTTCGAACTTCAATTTATCCAACATTCCAGAAGCGTCTGCATATTTCTTTAACGAACGAGTAAGTCCAGTTCTAAAACCTTGCAAGTGCGTTCCCCCTTCATGAGTGTTGATGTTATTTACATAAGAAAAAATATTCTCGGTGTAACTGGTATTATAAATCAAGGCAACCTCAACTGGAATTTCGCCTTTTTCGGAATCCATAGAAATAACGTGCGCAATAATTGGCTCACGATTTCCATCTAAATACCGAATGTATTCTTTAAGCCCTTCTGTTGAATGGAAAATCTCAGAAACGAAATTTCCGTCTTTATCCAACTCTCTTTTGTCCGTGAAAGTTATTGTAATTCCTTTATTTAGGAAAGACAACTCCCGCATACGGGCCGACAAGGTGTCATAAGTAAACTCAACAGTTTGTGTAAAAATGGTTGAATCTGGATAAAAAGTAACAATGGTTCCTCTTTTTGTCGTCTCACCAATTTGTTTTACAGGATATAACGATTTTCCTCTTTCATATTCTTGCTCATATACTTTTCCATCTCTGTGAACCGTAGCTCTCAAATGTTTAGACAAGGCGTTTACCACCGAAACTCCGACGCCGTGTAACCCTCCAGAAACTTTATAAGAATCTTTATCGAATTTTCCTCCGGCACCAATTTTAGTCATTACAACTTCTAATGCAGAAACACCTTCTTTTTTATGTATATCAACTGGAATTCCACGACCATTATCTTCAACGGTAATAGAGCCATCTTCATTTATATCAACACTAATAGTGTCACAATGACCGCCCATCGCCTCATCAATAGAGTTATCGACTACTTCATAAACTAAATGATGCAATCCTCGAACTCCTACATCTCCAATATACATTGACGGACGCATTCTTACATGTTCCATTCCCTCTAATGCCTGAATACTATCTGCTGAATAATTGTTCTTCTTGTTTTCTTCGCTCATGTTTTTTATTCTAAAAAATGTATTTTTTGTATAACACGCAAATATATAAAAACGCAAATTATATAACAGCCAAAATCCCCTTTTAAGCAGTTAAGTTATTAACATTTGTTTATATTATTCATAAGAAACGCTCCCGATATGGAGAGCGTTTGTCAAACTTTAAAATTTATAATCTTGTCTATTCGTTTTATCCTTTTATATAGGCATCATCATGAACACTAGCAACTGCTCTTCCGGAAGGATCGTTCATGTTTTTGAAGGATTCATCCCATTCTAAAGCTATTTTTGTACTACAAGCCACACTTGCCTCTTGCGGAACACACAACGCTGCAGCATCGCTTGGAAAATGTTCCGTAAATATAGAACGATAATAGTATTCTTCTTTTGAAGATGGTGTTTGTAAAGGAAATTTATATTTAGCATTCGCTAATTGTTCATCAGAAACCGCCTCACCAACTACTACTTTCAAGGTATCAATCCAACTATACCCAACGCCGTCACTAAATTGTTCTTTTTGTCTCCAAGCTACACTTTCTGGTAACATATCTTCAAATGCCTTGCGAACTACCCATTTCTCCATTGGATGTGCTGCGTTAATCATTTTGTCTTGTGGGTTGATTCGCATCGCCACATCCATAAATTCTTTATCTAAAAATGGCACGCGACCTTCTATCCCCCAAGCCGCCAAACTTTTGTTGGCACGCAAACAATCATACATATGTAATTTACCTAATTTACGAACGTTTTCTTCATGAAATTCTCTAGCATTAGGAGCTTTATGAAAATAAAGATAGCCTCCAAACAACTCATCGGCTCCTTCGCCTGATAACACCATTTTAATTCCCATAGACTTAATAACTCTCGCCATTAACCACATAGGTGTTGATGCTCTAATAGTAGTTACATCATATGTTTCCAAGTTATAGACTACGTCCCGAACAGCATCTAAACCTTCTTGAATGGTGAATTTTATTTCGTGGTGAATAGTTCCAATATGTTCTGCTACAATTTGAGCAGCGGCTAAATCAGGCGACCCCTCTAATCCCACAGAAAAAGAGTGCAATTGTGGATACCAAGCATCTGCTTCATCACCAGATTCAATTCGTTTTTGGGCATATTTTTTGGCCACAGCCGAAGTAATAGAAGAATCCAATCCTCCTGAAAGCAAAACACCATAAGGCACATCGCTCATCAACTGTCTGTGAACCGCAGCTTCAAGAGCTATTTTAATTTCGTCAATACTCGTTACGTTGTCTTTTACAGCATCGTAATCTACCCATTCTCTTTTGTACCATTGTACAAATTCCCCATCTTTACTACTCATGTAATGCCCTGGAGGAAATAATTGAATTTTAGTACAATACCCTTCTAGCGCTTTCAATTCAGAAGCTACATAAAAAGTTCCGTGTTGATCCCAACCAATATATAGCGGAATAATCCCCATATGATCACGAGCAACAAAATATTCGTCTTTTTCTATATCGTATATGGCAAAACCAAAAATACCATTCATCTCATCAATAAAATGAGGTCCTTTTTCTTTGTATAAAGCCAGAATAACTTCGCAATCGCTCTCCGTTTTAAAGTTGTATTTACCTTCAAATTGCTTACGTAATTCTCTGTGGTTATAAATTTCGCCGTTGGCAGCTAAAACAAGATTTCCATCGGGACTAAACAATGGTTGTTTCCCTGACGCTGGATCTACAATCGCCAAACGCTCGTGTGACAAAATAGCTTTTTCATTACTGAAAATTCCGCTCCAATCCGGTCCGCGATGACGGATTATTTTTGACATTTCCAATACCTTAGGTCTTAAAATATCCGCTTTTTGTTTTAAATCGAAGGCACATACTATTCCGCACATAATATTTTTGTTTCAAGTTTAAGGTTTCAAGATATTACAGAAACCCGTTTATTCATTTATAAAGGGCAAAGATGTATTTTTAGTTCTAATTACAAAACATAAATAGACTATTTAGTTTTAAATTATAACTAAAAAAAGTAATTTAAATTAAAAGTGTAATTAAAACTAAACGAAAGATGGGGAAAAGGTTGTGGACTGTAAAGAAAGAAAGCTTAATGGTAATTTCGCAATGAAACTACTATCAAGTTTTCAAAAAAAAAATGCAATCTTTAGAGCTTACTTTTTATCAAAATAAAGCACATTATTATAACTGTTATCAAAAGGAGAATTAACAGCATTATCGTAAGTTTTGCTCAATTGTAACTTTCCGTTTTCGATTTTAAAATCTTCCGCTATTTCTAAATAAGAAAAATAACGGTTTTCACAATCCATAAAAGCAGGGTCAACTGATGCCATTCTTGTAGCAACCAATGGCTCAAATTTTATTTTACCCGTCTTTGTGTCGGCATCATAAGACAAGATAATGTAACCACCCATAAATTCATTGACTGAAGATTGACCATACAGTTTCATACACTCGGTTTCTGTCAATTTTTCAGAAGTAAAAGTCACATTCATTTCTTTCACTTTACCTTCGTTCATAAAACCACAAGGGGCATCCATAGCATCTCCCATTAATACATTTTTTAAAATCCAAGTTCCTTCAAGATTACTGAAAGCAGTTAATCTTTGTGTATTTAACGATTCCAAAGAAGTCTGATTTGAAGTTGAACAACTTATAATAGTAAACGACATCAATAAAATTAATATTTTTTTCATTTGTAAGAAGGGTTTAATTTAATTACTGTTTAATAAGCATCACAAATGTACAAAAGTTCTTTAACAATAAAAAAAATAATGCTATGTAGGCATATGTGTCTCTATACGAAAATAAATAGATTAGAAAATAAAATCAGTATCATATGATAAAACTATATTTTTTAAATTATATATCTTCATTAGAATAGTTTAAACAGAAAATAATTTTCTATTTTTAAATGAATTTTTACAAAATTTCTTGAATAATGTAATTGGTAGTATTTATTTCAAAAGCATGATTCACCTGCATTCCTATCAGTTTATTTCCTAATGGAGAATGCGGCGATAAAGCAATTATATTAGTTCCATCAACATTAATTTTTGGAAGCGCCACACTTAGATAAAGATAAATTCCATTCGCTTTTACCAAGCTTCCAACAATTATAGTTTTAGCAATTGTGTTAGAATCAATTTTATCTAAAACCATTTTCTGTTCCAAAACTTCTCTCAATTTATGATTGAGTTTTTCTTGCTCAATATGCATCATCGATAATGCCGTTTCGTGTTTGTCTCCGGCCGAACCTTTGGCGTCGTTTTTGGAATCTTCAGTAAGCGCTGCAATCATATCCTTGAAAACATCAATTCTGTCTTGGACTAATTGTATATAATGTTGGTGGATTTTTTGTTTGAAAGTCATAGGGTTTTGCCGCGAGGGCGCTAAGTCACAAAGTAAGAAAAGTTTTGTGGGTTTTTAAAAGGATAACATAAAAACTTTGGGGTTTTAGGTCTTCGTGGTGAAAATTTAAAAATCAAATTTATAATTCGCTCCTAAAACAACTTGAAATCCCTGAACTGGATAATTCAGCCATTTTTCGTATCCTTTATTTGTTATGTTATTCGTTCTCAAAAAAGCAGTCAATCTATCACTGTATTTGAACCCCAAATGCGCATTTGCATCAAAATAGCTGTTCAAAGTTACGGGAACATAAGTCGGCGCAACTATGTAAACGATATCATTATTTATTTTTAAGTCTTTTCTATCACCAATATAAAACACATTTACGCCAGCATACCACTTTTTATTTATGTTAAAATCGATAGTTGAATTCAATTTAATTCCAGGTAAATTCCATGGTTCTTCTTGATTTTTATTAGCATAACTACTAAAAGTTCCGTTGATTCCAAAAGTTACATTTTTCGAGAAAGCAGCTTTTAATTCTCCATAAAAACTAACCGTCTTCATATCATCATAAACGACCTGCATCGAATTCCCAAAAGCAAAACTTTCATTAGAACTATTTTCGGTATAATCATTACTTTTAAACAAGGCTTTATTTCTCTCATTTATGTAGGACCCCCGAATATTATAGCTAACATTATTGACTATTTTTCCTTTCAAACCTGCAAAAAAATCATACTGTTTGTCCGTAGGCAAAATATTTAATGTGGGCGATAAAAAAGGATTTTCGTTGACAAAATCCGAGTAGGTGTTCTGTTTTAAATTCCCTTCGGCACCGGCGTAAAATAGCATCAAATCATCAACGACATGATACAAAGCATTAATTTTCGGATAAATTAAAAATTGATTGTTATTATTTTTTGCATCCAATTCATAAAATAAACTAGTCCCAATATTAACTATCCAACCTTGCTCATGGAGTTCAAAAGAAGGGGCAATGCCTAAATTTGTAAAGCCATATTGCATTGGGTTGCTGTTCGAATATTCTTTTTTGAAACTTCCTCCAAGATAATCCACAATTAGATTCATTTTTATTGCTTTGTCACTAATGTCAAATTCGAAAGATGGCTTTGCATAAATTCTATTTTCAGAAGAGCCAAAAGCATCCGAAAAATGATTAAATTTCAAGCTGGCTTCTTTCAAAACAGCATCATTAAATTCAATTTTACTTCTTAAATATAAGTTGTTATAACTTTGCTGTACATTTTTACCACTTAACAAAGTGATGTCAACGGGTAAACCATACCAATTATAAATTTGATTTTGATACCCTAAATCGACATTCCAAGACAAATGCTTTCGATGAAAACCGTAAGCTAAATCAACAGCCGTGTCATAAAATTTGTCTGATAATTCAACGTTTTTTATTCCGCCTTGAGAGGAAAGATGGCGAATCATTCCACTTACATAATCAGTAGCATTTAGATTTTGATTGACAAAAAGTTCTGCATTCAGAATTCCGTAATTTCCAGTTCCAAAAGTCGCGTAATTTTTAAACAAATTTGGTTGTTGTTCTTTTTCTACACTTTCAGCTTTTCCTTTTGATGGCGTAAAAGTTGACGCTACCGGAAAGGAGAAAATAGTATACTTAATGACTTTCTTTTTAATGGTTCCTTCCTCCTCAATTGAAGGTGTTTCCATAACTTTGAAAGCATCAGAAATTGTCGGAGTATATGCTTTAACCACATTTACCTCTTCCGTCCCTATGTTTTCTTGCTTTTTTTGAGCAAAAGAAATTTGAAAAGTGATTAATAAGACAAAGGCAATTTTTTTCTTGAAGTTGATTTTCATGTTTTATTTATATTTTTTATTCAAATTTGTGATTTCGATAAAGGGAAAATTACATTTATTGCTCTCGTTATGTGATTACTTCTTTCCTCGCAATGACAATTAATTAGTTATCGATGAATTTGTTTTAGATTCTTCGTTTTTAATGCTGTCCAATTCCAATTGTGCTTCTGAAACCACATCAGTAAAATCGGGGAAGTTTTTAATTACATTCTCCAAGATATACGTTGCTTGAAAACTGTCTTTCAATCCATAAAAATTCTTCGCCATCAGAACCAATCCTTTGGCACCAAAAAATTTATAACTCGAATAGTTCTTAGCTAACTTTTGAATCGTTGTATTTGAAGCTTCAAATTTTGAATCTTTATTTTTGAAATGCGCATCATAATACAAGGCTTCAGCGGCCAATTCTCCTTTGGCAATAGTTTGCAGTTTTTCATAAGCTACACGAGCTTTAGTTTCATCCCCCATTTGAATTGCCGCTCTCGCGACAATGATTTGCGCATCGCTTTTTACATTGTTATCTGTTTTGGGGTTGTCTAATACTTTCTCGGCATAAATAATTGAGTTTTCATAGTCCTTTTTATCATAATAACAGCGCATTAAATTAGACTGGGCGAAAATTTTGTTTTGAGAAAAATCAGCTTCGTTTTCCAAACGCAATAACACTGGAATTGCTTTATCGTAGTTATCCCTTTTCAAGAAAATTTGTGCTAATCGCGCTAGTGCTTGTTCCGTGAATTTGCTTCGTGATTCATTAATCACAAATTCATAATTAGGAATGGATTGGCTTTCTTGCCCATCCGAAAAATAGGATTGAGCCAAATAGAAATTGGCTTTTAAGACGTGAATTCCGTTTGGAAATTTAGTAACATAACCACTAAATCCAGGAATGGCTTGTTTAGTATTATTTTGCAAATATTGTTTCTCGGAGGCCTCAAAGGTATCATTGTCCAATTCCGCATCGGTTACAGCTACAAAATCCAAAGTACGAACCCAAGCAGCGTATTCATCTACTTTACCGTTGTCCACATAAATCAACCGTGCGGTGGAAACGGCTTCTAAAGCTTCTGGAGTTTTAGGAAAATCAGCGGCAACTTTTTTGAATTTAGCCAAAGCTAGTTCGTCTTTATCCGAATTATAATAAACCAACCCTTGACGCAAAATCGCTCTTGAAGTGTAAGACCCTTTTTTGAATTCAGTGTTCAAACGGTCATAGGTTTTTATTGCCAAGTCCTGTTTATTCTGACTTACATACGTATTTCCGAGTTCGAAAAGCACATCGTCACGATAATCCGATTTTGAATATATTTGCAAAAAAGCATTGAGTTCTTCTATTTTCCTCTCGTTTTTAGACACAAATCCGTAGCAAATTGCCTTTTGAAAATAAGCATAATCCGCGTCGACACTTTTTAATTCGACTACTTTATTGTAGGCTTCCAAAGCTGCTGTATATTTTGAAGTCACGAATCTACAATCGGCCAAACGCAAATAGGAATCATTTAAACGAACCTTGTCGTCTTTTACTTTTTCAATCTGATTTTCAAAATAATTTCCCGCTTGCTCATATTCCTTAACTTTAAAATAGGCATAGGCAATATTGTAATTGCTATTTTTATATTCGGGTGTTTCCTTGGCTCCAGCCAAACCAATAAATTGCTTATAACTCAACAAAGCGTTTTTGAAATCGTCCAAAACGTATTCGGCTTCCCCTTTCCAGAATGTTGCTATTGCAGTAAAAGTAGCGTCTCTTTGCTCTTCAAGAGATTTTTCAAATAATATTGCCGCTTCCTGATACTTTCCATCGGTGTACAATTCCAATCCGCGATAAAAAGCAACTTTTTGATAAGCCAATTTGTTTTGGGGCGTTTTATTCTTTTCCAAAAAAACTAAGGCTTCCTTGTAGTTTTTTGATGAAATATATGAATCAATTAACAACATCTCAACCTCAATTTTACTTATGTTATTTGGATATTTCTTTATAAAGCCCATCAAAACTGCGGGAGTACTCTGATAAGAATTCCCAATTTCGTAGCTCAATTTAGCATAATTTAAACTAGCATCTTCTTGAATCGAAGTGTCATAATACATTTCGGAAGAGTTTTTGAAAGCATTCAAGGCTTGTTGCTTTTTGTCTAAATTGAGGTAGCTTTCGCCCAAATGATAATAGGCATTTTGCGCCACAGCATCTTTTCCTCCTATGATTTTATTAAACTGGGGAATCGCATCTTCGAAATCATTTTGCATATAATAGGAATACCCTAATAGATAGAAATCGGTATTGTTCCATTTTCCTTTTTTGCCTTTGTAAGCTAATAAATAAGGAATGCATGTATTGTATTGTTGCAAATTAAAATAGCTTTCTCCAATGATTTTATTCAATTCCGATTTTTCTAAAGCATTCGATTTATCCATCGCTTTGGCACCTAAATCAATGGCGTTTTCAAAATTTCCCAGCTTAAAGTTCATATCAGCTTGGTAATATGATAACTTTTCCTTGTATTTATCTTCACTAGAAACTTGGTCAAAATATTTGGTAGCTTGCTCATAATCATTGCCTTCATACGCCATAAAACCCAAGTAATACTTGGCTTGGGAACCATATCCAGTTGAGTTTACTACTTTATTCAAATAATTTATAGCTTCTTTTATGTTTTTTAAACTATAAAAACTATACCCTTTTTTAAAATTAAATCTGTCTCTATCGCTGCTATTCAAATACCCCTCGTCTACTTTTTCGAACCATTGTAACGCCTGATAAAAATCCTCTTGATTAAAATAATAATATGCCGCTTCAATACAAGCCTGATTTTGTTTTATACTTGTGGGGTAATCCAAAACGAAACGCTCCATTAAATCCCCTGCGCCTGCTTGGTTTGTTCTAATGGCACAACTGGCAACATAATAAGAACAGTCAGACAACAGTTCTTCATTGGCTGCATCCGATTTTACTTTTTCAAAAATGATTTGAGCCGATGGGTATTGAGCTTCCTTAAATAGATAAAGTGCTTTGTCAAAATCCTTTGAATCATGTGTGTAAATTTCGGATTTTTGTGCCACAACAGAAGTGACCTGTATAAAAATTAGTGTTACTAAAAGCCGAGAAAGTTTATGCATTTTGGTTTTGGTTTAATAATTCAAATGTATCGTATTCTGAAGGCTATAACGGAGTGCTATTCATTTTTATTATGAACATCTTTTTAAACAATTTGGAATTTAAATTTGGAATATTCTTTAGAAAGTATTTCTTTAGGCATGAACTTTTTAGAAATTCAACTATATTAAATAAAATTTATTTTGAATGCAAGCGTTATCTTGCTACTTTTACACCATAAACAAAATCTACTATGTCACAGCCGGTACTGTCTTTAAAAAATGTAACTATTGCTCAAGAAGGAAAAATCATTTTGTCCAATGTAAATCTTGAAGTAAATCATGGTGAATTTATTTATATCATCGGAAAAACCGGCTCAGGAAAAAGTAGTTTCATGAAGGCTCTTTATGCTGATTTGACTTTGTCAGAAGGCGAAGGTACCATTGTAAATTTTGATTTGGTTACCTTAAAAGAAGATGACATTCCATTTTTAAGAAGAAAAATAGGTTTTGTCTTTCAGGATTTCAAATTACTACCAGATCGAACTGTACAAGACAATTTACTATTTGTCTTGAAAGCAACAGGCTGGAAAGACAATATAGAAATACAAAATAAAATTGACGAAGTGCTAGATAAAGTGAGCATGAAAGAATTTGTCAATAAAATGCCACACCAACTCTCAGGTGGTGAACAACAAAGAGTAGCTATCGCTAGAGCTTTATTAAATGATCCCGAATTTATTCTTGCTGATGAACCAACAGGGAATCTTGATCCCCAAACAAGTATAGAAGTTCTTGATGTTTTGAGAAAAATTAACCTTACGGGAAAAACAGTAATTATGGCCACACATGATTATGCCTTATTGATGAAATTCCCTTCAAAGACATTGAAATGTGAAGATACTAAACTTTTTGAGGTGGTTCAGAAACCCATTTAATGCTTTCAATTCTAATTCCAGTTTATAATTATAATGTAGTTCCTTTAGTTCTGGAATTACACAAACAATGCTTGGAATGTGAAATAGATTTTGAAATTTTGTGTCAGGATGATGGATCAAATTCCGACTTAAATACTATAAATGAAATTATAAATTCTCTTGAAAATTGTTCCTTTTTTGTAAATAGTAACAATCTTGGAAGAGGGAAAAACAGAAATGATTTAGCTAAAAAAGCAAAATATGAATGGATTTTATTTATGGATTGTGATACTTTTCCATCAGCGAATGATTTTATCCAAAAATATATTTTCCAAATAAATAAAGATGAAAAGATTATTTATGGCGGAATAAAATACAAAAAAGAAAAACCGAACGATGACCAATTATTAAGATGGTTTTATGGCCATGCAAGGGAATCACTTTCGGCAAAAATACGGAAAACCAAGCCAAACACCAATGCACTAGTGTCTAACCTATTAATATGTAAAAAAAACCTTATTTCAAATATGTTTGATGAATCAATAACCCAATATGGATATGAAGATTTAGTGTTTTTGTCTGATTTGAAAAAAAAGGAAATTTTTGCAAAACATATCGAAAATCCAGTTTATCATCTAGGATTAGAGACTTCCCGTCAATTTCTAGACAAGACCAAAATTGCTATTGAAAATCTAAAATTAATAGCAAAAAATCCAGGTTTTAACACTAATGAAAGTAAAATATTAAGAACTCATCTTTTCTTGAAAAAATTATATTTGGTTCCTTTTATTTCATCCTTATTTAAAAAAACTGAAGCGAAAATCGAACAAAATTTACTTTCCCAAAAACCGTCCTTGCTCCTTTTTGATTTGTATAAATTGGGTTGTTTTTGTCAAAATAACTAATCCTTAATTAAATCTTCAAAAAGATTTTTCCATTGAAGCATAATTGTATCCAAATTGTAGCGATTACTATTTTCTTTTGCCTTGTTTCCCATTTCAATTCGGAGATTTTCATTTTCAATAAGGAGATTGAGTTTCTCAACAAATAAATCTATATTCCCATCTTCAATAAGGAAACCGTTTTCATTATTAGTAATTATAGAACGAGGTCCAACTGGACAATCATAAGCAAGAACAGGTAATCCACAAGCCATTGCTTCAATAAGTACCATTCCAAAACCTTCGGTTCGAGAAGTCATAACTAATATAGATGATTCTATATATTTATCGTTAATATTCTTGACCGGTTCATGAAACATAACATTACCCCTAATATTGAGAGAATTTACAAGTGTCTGAATTTCTCGGTTATCGTTCGGTTTTACGTAAATATCAAGCATCCATTCTGGGTTTTTTTGAATTACTTTTTGCCAAACCTTTAACATCCTATCCAATCCTTTTTCATAAGAATTACGGCTTACTACAATCACTCTTTTAGATTTCAAATTCGAAAATTGGTTTGTATTAAACCACAATGGATTAGGTATTATAACCCCATTTGTAACATTCCATTCTTTCAAACTTTCATTTGATAAAGCAATAAATTTGGTGAACTTATTTGCCGAATAATCTTTAAATACTAATTTCAATTTTGTTGAAAATTGAAATTTATGTTTTTGTTTTTCTTCAATATATATAGATCCATGACTTTCAAAAATTATAGGAATTTTAGTTTTTAAAATAAAGGGAATCATATACGCTTTCATTCCATTATCACAAATTAAAATAACATCTGGACTAATTGCTTTGATTTTATTCATTAATGCTTTTCGATACTCATTAATAAACTGAAAGTAAGAACCTTTCAAAATCATATCATGAAAAAAAATCTTCTTGCTAAAGGAATAAAAAAGTGGAAAATTACCCTTGTTTTGAGTAAGAATGTGAACTTCATATCCCAACTTTTTAATGAGATAATTGGCTTTTACAGATAGAACTCTTGCGACACCGCCTTCATTATTAATTTTTGGAACTATATAAAGAATCTTCATTTTTTGGAATCTAAAAACTCATTATAATCCCGAATATAATCAGCTTCGTCAAAAACATCTGAAGCAACAACTAGGCATACTGCTCCGGATGAAAAGTTTTGTAATTCGCGCCAAATTCCTGTAGCTATAGGCAAACCTATATTTGGTTTATTTAAAAGAATTGTTGTTTTTTCTAATCCGTCATCGAGAACCACTTCAAAACTACCACTCAAAGCTATTAGGATTTCATGCTGATCAATATGGGAATGACCACCTCTAAAAGCGTTGTTAGGAACATCAAAAAGGTAGTAAATCCGTTTCATTTCGAAAGGTAAAATATCATTTTGCATAAATGCTAAATTTCCCCTAGCATCATATATAACGGGGAATTTAATCATTTGTATATTATTTACAGTTGACATATTTCTAATTATCACTAATATTCAACAAATCTAACCATTGTTTGCCAATATTATCTAACAAGAATGGTTTTATACTTTCAAGAGTATTTTGTTTACAATATTGATATAATTTTTCATCTAACACCATTAAATTTATTGCTTCTGTAAGTTTTTCTGTATTTTGATTATCTACCAAGATTCCATTTTCTTTATTAATAACAATTACACCCGGTCCGCAAGGACAATCAAAAGCCACAACAGGGGTTTCACATGCTAATGCCTCAACAAGAACATTAGGCAATCCTTCATTTTTGCTACTTAGGACTAAAAACTTGGCGTTTTTCAAATATTTAAAAGGATTGTTTTGATGTCCTAAAAGATGGATGAAATCCTCTACTTTGTTTTTGAAAGAAACGTTTTTCAATAGTTCTTGATTTCCATTTCCCAATATTACAAGATGAATCTCTTTTTTTGGCAAAATTGAATTAGCATAACTTAAAATTAATTTATCAAATTGTTTTATTGCATTCTCATATTGACCTATTGCAATAATATAATCAAAATTAATATCTACTTCTTCATTACACTTTTCTTTAACTTCATCGAGATTAACTGGATTGGCAATAGTTACCACATTTTTTAAATTATGCTTACTTATAATCTGCTCTTCCATCTGCTTTGTGATGGCAACATTTGCATAACAATGATTATACATTAACCTTGTTAACCAAGAGAAATTGGGCATGTAATGATCAATGAGAAAACTATGAACGGTAAAAATTGTCTTTGTATTGTAAATAAATCTTGATAGAATTAATTCTTGAATCACCTTTGTACGAAAACGAAAATCTATTATAAAGTCAAAATCATTATTATTCAAATAACTTCGCAAAGCGGAAAGACGCTTAAATTTGTTAATTAAACTATTGCTTTTATTTTTAAATATTCCCAAATTAACAAGCTTTCCTGAATAAGGATATGAAACTTCATCTAAAACAATAATGTTATGAACTTCAATTCCTTGCTTATCAAAAAAAATCGACAAATTTGCCATCACTTTTTCAGCACCACCAATTCCTAATCGGTAACCAATTAAAGCAACTTTAATATTTTTGTTAAGTAATATCATCAACGTTTTCTTATTTTCGTATCAAATATAACTCTTTTAAAAAAAAATGCAAGACAATCCACTTGTAACAATAATATGTTTGTCCTATAATCACGAGAAATTTGTGGAGGAAACATTGAATTCAGTGGTGAACCAAAACTATTCGCCATTTGAACTTATTATTGTGGATGATTGCAGTTCGGATAGAACAAAATCAATAATTGAAGATTGGTTACTTTCTCATTCTAATGTTCATTTTATTGCCAATGAATTTAATTTAGGAAACACAAAATCGTTCAATAACGCTTTGAAAATTGCAAAAGGAGACTATATAATTGATTTGGCTGCTGATGATTTATTAGTTTTAAATGGAATTCAAATGCAAGTGAATACATTCCAGAAAAGCACTTTTAAAAAACTTGGAGTTGTTTATGGAAATGCAGAAATAATTAATGAAAATGGCAATTTTAAATCTTTTTATTTTCCTGTTGATGGAAATGGAAACGTGATTGAAAAAAGAAAAACCGGGGATATTTACGAGTCTGTTTTGTCAACTGGAGATAGCATTTGCTCGGTTTCAACATTGATTAAAAAAAGTGTTTTGGACTTTCTTGGCGGTTACGATGAAATGCTTGGTTATGAAGATTTAGATTCTTGGATTCGAGCTTCTAGGGTGTATGAGTTTGATTTTATTGATGCCGTTTTGATAAAGAAAAGAATTGTTTCCAACTCTTTAGGAACTCATTTTTTTAAGAAAAATAATAAAATCAATATTTCTACTTATAAAATTCTAAGAAAAGCATTGAAATTAAATCGGTCGAAAGTTGAAGATTTAGCACTTCAAAAAAGAGTTCATTATGAAATAATCCATTCTTTTAAAAATAGAAGTTTTAACTTATTAATAAAAAACATTGGACTTAGAATTGAAATTTCTTTGAGAAAAAACTTTAAAAAGTATTAGCATTTAATTGCTTTTTTTCCGAATTATCTTATTTAGTGGACTTTCTAAATATTGATATAAAACTACAGAAATAACATTTAAAGCAATGAAAAAAAACCATTGATTACTTGAAATTTTATTCAAAATAGTTACGAAAATTCCGAGATGAATTAGGTAAAAAATATACGAGCTTTTACCCAAAAGTAGTATAATTTTGGTGCTAAAAAATTGTTGCAAAATCGTCTTTTCTTTAATTAAACCCAAAAACAAAGGTGCAATTCCAAAAACAGGAAGAAAAAACGTGTTTATGACTTTTCCTGATAATGTATCGACACCAAAACCAGTTCCAACTTTCAAAGAAACTAAAGCGCATATGCTTAAAATAATTCCGAAAAAACCAACATAAGTAAATCCATGAAATTTCAATTCAAATCTATTATTTTTTAAAAGTAATGCAAGTGCAATTCCAACAAAAAATTCAGATATCCTTCCGAAGAACGAAAAGTCTAACATAAAATTAATTGATTTCATAAAACCGTAGCAATCTAATCCGTTGAAAATAGAAACTAATAAAAATCCTAATCCAATAAAAAATAATGGCATGATAATTAGAAAAAGTTTGTTCCTTTTAATAAACAGAAAGAAAATTGGTGCCAATATATAGAAAACTTCTTCCACTGTCAAAGACCAACCTTGAGCAATTCCAGTAAATTTCAAATCATCTGAAAAACCTTTTAAGAAAGAAATATTAAAAAAATAATTTTTCAAATCGATCAAATTGGTTTGAGAATGAAAAATTGCGAAAAATACAAATGTAAATGTTGTTAGTAAGAAATACATTGGATAAATCCTTGCAAAACGCTTGATGAAATAATTTTTAAAACTGAAATTTTGTTCTTCACAATAGCGATTGCAAATTAGGAAACCACTTAAAACAAAGAAAATGGTGACGCCAATATGAAATTCACTGAAAAAATCGTGACAATATTGACCGAAAATTTCAACGGAAAATGGATTATAATGATGAATATAAACCATAAAAGCAGCAAGTGCACGAATGCCTGTTAATGCTGGAAAATTGACTTTATTCATTGCGCTTGAATTTATTTTTAATTTTCAAATAATAGGAAAAAAGGTCAATTCTTTTGTCTAATTCTTTGTAGGAATAAAAAGCCGATAAAATAAATATACTTCCAAGCGGGTAATAGGCATAGGGATAATCAATTGTGAAAGTTATTATGCAGGACGCTAATCCAATAAAAAAACAAAACCAAATTATTTTAAAAGTGTCTTTTCTAATAGCAAAATCGAACTTTTTATTTAGAATATTTATGATATAAACGCCATAAATAATAAATTGAAAAAGGCTCGCAATTCCGACTCCGACTAAGCCGAAGAAATGATATAAAAGTAAAGTTGCTACAAACACAAATAAATCACTTAAGATTTCTTGTTTGAAATACAATTTAGTATCCCCTTTTGCTAAAATTATATAGGCCAAAGGCCAAATTATTGCTTTAATGATTACTGCAAATAATGCCGCTTTCAAAATTAACAAAACACCTAAAAATTCTTTTGTATAAAGCGCTTGAATCAACAATGGAGCACAAAAATATAATAATGTAATGGCAGGAGTAATCAGCAATAAGCCAATTTCTATTTGGTCGTTTACCAATTCCTTTACCTTGAAATTATCACTTTGAATTGCAGTAATTCTTGGATAAAAATCGGTTCCCATAGCATTGAAAATCATTCCTATATAAGAAATTAAAATCACAGAACTCACTTCAAAAAGCCCTAAAACTTCAGTTGTTGAACCATTTCCATTCAAATATATTTTTATTAAATAGTTACAAATTTGACCAAAAATGACATTTATAGATAAAAGAAAACCCATTTTAATCAAAGGAATTCCTCTTTGAAAGGTTTCCGAAATTGAAATTTTAATTTTGTTGATTTTTATATTTCGAGTAAAGTAGGAATTTACCAAAAAACTGAGCACGCTTGACAATAAAATAACAGCAACAATTCCATCAAATTTAAAAAAATAATAAATTGGAATCGTCACAATAGTTATTAAAACAGAAGTTACGACATTGGAAATAGCAATGGGTTTTATCATTCGCAAACCCTGCAAAAGTGCTATTCTACTAGCAGTTAAACTTGAAAAAACTAAATTTACAGCTAAAATTACAAACCAAAAATAATAATCTGAGGTGCCAAAAGTCAATTTACTCAAAAGTTTTGAGAAAACAATAGTTACTAATGCGCCAAATAATCCAATTAAAAAAGACCACCGATGAAGGACAACAAATCGTTCCGAAAATTTGATTTCGTCATTTTCAGCATGTGCCAAACTCACTTCCCGAACACTTGTAATATTAATTCCAAAACTCGTTAACGAACCAATAATT
>CANFHF010000028.1 GCA_947446635.1 Flavobacteriaceae bacterium | reverse complement strand
CTTCAGGAGGCGCATGGACATCATCTGTTACAGCCAAAGCCACTATAAACTCATCAACGGGAGTAATTACTCCAGTGGCAGCGGGAATTTCAACTATGACTTATACTGTAACAGGTTCGGGAGGTTGTGCTAATGCTACAGCTACACGAACAGTTACTATTACTGCACCTCTTAATGCTGGAACTGTAAGTGGTACGCAAGCCTTATGTTCTAACGGAACAACTACATTTACATCAAATGGAGCATCAGGAGGAACATGGACATCTTCAAACACAGCCATTGCTACTATAAACGCAGCAACAGGAGTTATCACTTCAGTGATAGCTGGAACTTCAACTATGAGCTATGCTGTAGGTTTGGGTGGTTGTAATACTACGGCTACACGAATAGTGACTATTACTGCCGGACCAAATGCAGGAACCATAAGTGGTACGCAAGCCATATGTTCTACTGGAACAACTACATTTACATCAGATGGAGCTTCAGGAGGAACATGGTCTTCATCTGATACTGCTAAAGCTAATATAAACGAATCAACAGGAGTAATTACTCCAGTGGCAGCTGGAGTTTCAACTATGACTTATACTGTAACAGGTTCCGGAGGTTGTACTAATGCTACAGGTACACGAATAGTGACTATTACTGCTGCGCCAAATGCAGGAACTATAAGTGGTACACAAACTATATGTCTTACTGGCTCAACTACATTTACATCAAATGGTACTTCAGGAGGAACATGGACATCATCAGATACAGCCAAAGCCACAATAAACACATCAACAGGAGTTATTACTCCAATGGCAGCTGGAACTTCAACCATGACTTATATGGTAACAGGTTTAGGAGGTTGTGCTAATGCTACAGCCACACAAACAGTGACTGTGACATCTGACCCACCATCCGCATCTTCTCCTACACTAATAACAGGTGCTGGAACTCAATCTATTTGTGTAGGTGGTAGTAAAACGCTAACCTCTTATTTAACAGGCTCAGTAGGAACTATCCAATGGCAAGAGGCAGCTGATTCAAATGGTGATTCAGGTAATTTTACTAATATTATGGGAGAGTCAAACCGTATTTATACAGCGACGCCAACCGAAACAACTTGGTTTAGGGTAAAGAATACTAGTGGGGTTTGCGATGCGGCATATAGCACTGCGGTAAAGGTTACTATTAATCAAAATCCAATTGCAGGCATTATTACTTCCAATCCTCTCCCCTCCGATGAGGGTGTCATTTCCGTATGTGCAATTTTAAACTCGACGCAGTTGGATTTAAATAATTCAGAAGGAACCATTCAGTGGCAAAAGGCGTCAGTAAGGGCTGATGGTACCCCAAGCGTATTTGTAAATATTTCATTAGAAACTATCGAAGTTTATACGGCAGTGAACTTAACAGCTTCAGCTTTTTTCCGTGCTAAAGTATCTAGTGGCGCTTGTACAGCAGTATATACTACTGAACAAATCATTAAAGTTGATCCAGTACCTGTTCCTAAATCAATATCAGGTGCCGTACCTATTTGTGCTGGCTCGGATAAATCACTAAAATATGCATTAGGCTCAGTGGGAACTATACAATGGCAGACTTCGAACACTTCCCCTTCAGCAGATGATTTTTCTGATGTTGGAGAAATGGATCCAAATGATACAAATACTCTTTCTAGTTATCCGCTCGCCGATTTATTGCAAACAACTTGGTTTAGGGTAAAGAATACTAGTGGACAATGCGGGGATTCATATAGCACTGCGGTTCAGGTTGTAGTTTCACTACCTCCTGATAGTCCGGAAATTATCGAAGGAGGTGATATTTCTGTATGTAAAACATTAAATTCGACTGTATTGACTTTAAGCGGAGGGGTTGAAGGCGTGACAAGAACAATTCAATGGCAAAAAGCGTCAAATACGACGATTGATGATGTTGACGAGCCAGGTGCATTTACAAATATTTCATCAGCTACTAATGACATTTATACTACACCTAGCTTAACAGCTACGACCTATTATAAGGCTTTTGTAAATAATGGTGTTTGTCCAGTAAATATTACGGAATTTGTAAAAATCGCAGTTGATCCTACATCTGTTTCAAAATCAATAACAGGGGCTACTCCTGTATGTTTAGGAGGAAGTAAAGTGCTAGAATGTGGAATAGATTCGGTGGGAACTACAATATGGCAGTCTGCAATCAATCCAAATACGATTCCTGCTACAGAGGAGTTTTCTGACATTGGAGAATCCGAAGTTCCAAATATCTATGAGGCGAACGATATTTTTGAAACTACTTGGTATAGGGTAATGAATATTAGCGGAGTTTGTGATCCATCATATAGCGCTGCAGTAAAGATTTCCGTTCCTCTACCTCCTATTTCTGGTAAGGTAATTGCTTCAATAAATTCAAAAGAAACAGAATTGACTTTAAAGAATTTCCTAGGAACTAGTATTCAATGGCAAAAAGCAACTTCTTTAGACGGTACATATAATGATATACCAGGAGCGGTATCATCAAGTTATAAACCTAAAGTATTTTCTGCTAATACTTATTTTAGAGCCATGGTATCAAATGGGTTTTGTTCTAAAGTAGCTACTGAGTCAATTAATTTTAATTCGAAATTTAAAGCTGCTGCATATCCAAATCCTTTTGAAACGGAATTTAATATTAAACTAACTCCGTTAAGCCTCGAACCAATTGAATTTAAAGTGTACGATATTTTAGGGAGAGTCATCGAAAATTACCATATTAAATCATCTGATGTTGACCTAATGCGAATAGGAGCTAATTATTTACCGGGTTTCTATTCTATTTATATAAAACAAGGGCAGCAAGAGCAAAATCTTAATGTGATTAAAAAATAATCCTAGTTTTTATGAGTATCATAAAATTTAATTTTTTTATGATATTCGTTTTTATTCAATACAATGTAAATTATTCATGAAGTAGGTTTCTGGTTCGTAAATCTGATTGTTTAATTCGGATTTAAATTCTTTTTTCATAACATAATCTTCCATCTCGGTTGCATATTTTATCCGTATCATATTTACGTGTGAACTTTTTAATGCTGCTATAGAACCTTTTATAAACATAAAAGAGCCTGTTAAAATTCTATTATCAAATCCTTTGTCGTCTCGAATCATCGTGCCACAAATTTCTTGCTCAAGTAGAAGCAGTGTTATGATTTTTCCATTATTTAACTGTAAAAATAATTTTGAATTTTTATCAAAACAATTTGCTTTCAAAAAATCTTTGCTTTTTTGAATAATATTAATACTCAAAGTAGGCGTTCCATTTGTTGATACTAATGTAAAGAAGATGTATTTGGAATGACCTGCAAAATTATTTTCATAAATCATATAATCTTTGGTTGATTTGTAAGTACCAATAGAATCGGTAATATTAGCGCTATATCCACAAGGTTTTTGAGCAAATAAAGTAGCGCTTATCCATAATAAAATTAATAGAGTGGGTTGTTTCATTGTATTAAATTTTTGTGCAAATTAAAACTATTTTCATGTCATTTTCATCAGTTGTAAAAAAACAATATTGATTTCCACCTTCTTTAATTTTCCACTTTTTTCGAATATTTTCTACTGTATCAGGAAAATTTCGGATGGTAATATTTGCCTGTTTTCCTTCGAGAAATGTTTTCATCTCAATTTTGTGGTATGGAATTGTGGTCTTAATTTCAAAAACTCTTCCTGGAAAAGTAATTAATGTTGAATTAGTATATAAATGAGAATGTTTATGCAGTTTGTTTAGCTTAAAAAACGCCCCCACTTCATTAAAACCTCCCGATTTCATTATAGCGCTATTGGCTTCATACAAATATTTTTGAGGTAAACTATAAGATGGTATTTGAGTATCACCGTCCAAAATAAATTCGAAAACAGCCTCGTTTTCTTTTGCAATATTGACAGTCTTAATATTTATTTTTCCTGAATACTCTTTGTGTAATTCCCATAACAATTCCTTTACTTCATTATCAACAGCCACAATATGTATTGTCTTAACGTTTTTTAATTCAGTTAATCCTGCAGAAATATCTAGTAAAGGGGCAGTTTTTATTAGAATTGATTTCGAATAATTAAAAAATAAGTCTAGATATTCAGGAACGTTTGGCGAACAATCTTTAAGCATAAAAACTTTTCCTTTGGCATCATTTCGTCTAGAAGGGTCTATGTAAATCCAATCCCATTTGGTATCCAAAGTTGCTAAAGTGTCAATGCTATCTCCTGAATGACAAGTTATGTTTTTTACGTTTAATTGTTCAAAATTATGGTTGACAATCTGCGAAAGTTCTGGATTAATTTCGCAATGCACTACTGTTTTTATCTTTTTTGCAAAATAATAATCATCCACACCAAAACCTCCTGTCAAATCGATAAGGTTTCCGCCAGAAACAATTCTAGCCTTAAAAGAAGCCGTTTTTTCAGAAGAAGTTTGTTCGATAGATAGTTTGGTTGGATAAATTATTTTTTGAGCTGAAAACCAACTGGGAAGTTTCGTTTTTGCTTTTGTTTTTGCTTCAATTTGGTTTACTATTGAAATCCATTCAACTTTTGGAAACGGATTTTTCTGAAGCGCTACTTTAGAAATGCTTTTATCTATATTTTTATTAATAAAATTTTGAATTTCGGCAGTTAAAAGGGAATTTGGTAACATTAAATATTCTTAGTTATGATTTGTATAATCTTGTTTTCAGGGAGGAATTCTTTAGCTACTACTTTCAAAATGGTATAAAATGGCACGGCAATAATCATCCCAGTTATGCCGAAAAGAAAGCCACTCGTTATTATAACCAAAAAGATTTCTAATGGATGTGAATTAACACTTTTCGAAAAAATAAATGGTTGGGATATATTATTGTCAATTAATTGTACTATCCAAAAACTAACCAAAACAAATAATGTAGTTGGTACTAATTCGGTTTGAAAATCACCTCCTAAATTGTTAATCATCGTTAGAATTGCTGCCAAGACAGTACTTATTAGCGGGCCAAGATATGGGATGATGTTCAAAACGGCGCAAATGAATGCAATTATAAAAGCATTTTCGATGCCAAAAATTAGTAATACTGCCAAATACAATACAAATACAATAAATAGCTGTATCAATAACCCAATGAAATATCTACTTAAAAGTGTATTGATTTTGAATAGAGAATTTATAATTTTTTTTTCATGCTGATCGGGAAGTATTTTTTTAATACCTTTTATGAAAAGAAGTTTATCTTTCAAGAAGAAGAACGTGATAAATAATATGGAGGCTAATCCCATTCCAAAACTACCCATTGTTTCAAGAATTGAATTTAAAAATGTTGTAATAAAATCCAAATTAAATTTGGACGCAAGATCTGTTTCTTGAATTAAATTTTTAGAATTAACATTATGACTTTCTAAAAACACATAGATCTTATTTACTAATTGGACAAGGTTGCTTTCAATTTCACGGGTATTTAACAAAGATAAATTTTCGCCTTGAGAAATCACGAGAGGAATAAATAACATTATAAATCCAATTAGTATCGATAAAATGAATATCATGGTGCAAATTACAGCTAATAAGTTTGAAAATCTAAGTTGTTTTTTTAAAAAATCAACTATCGGATTTGCTATTAGAGTTAGGACTAAAGAAACAATTAAATAAATAATGACAGTTTTGATTTGGTAAATAAAGAATAGAAGTAAAGCTATTAAAATAATTACCAATATAGCTCTTACAATACCGCTTGCAATTATTTTTGAATTTATCATTAATTATTTTTTAGAGAATGTCGAGTACTAAAAACTGACATCAGGTTATAAAAAATAAATGTACAATTTTTTTGTATTTATTTCTAATATACCAGTTAATTTAGAATAGTAATTCTTAAATTTAATACCCCGTTAGTTCTAATTTTTAATTAATTTAAAAACTATGAAAAACATTAAAATTATTCAGCAATTACATGATTTGGGAATTACAGGTTATCACGAAGTATCCTACAATCCTTCTTATGAAGAATTATATCAAGCAGAAGTGTCACACAAACGAAAAGGCTACGAAAAAGGAGCTTTGACTGATACCGGAGCCGTTGCCGTTAAAACAGGTGTTTTTACAGGTCGTTCCCCAAAAGACCGATATATTGTTGAAGATGATATCACGAGAGACACCATTTATTGGGATAAAAAAGTCAACTTCCCGACTACAATCGAAGTTTGGAATGATTTAAAAGCGTTGGTATTAAATCAACTTTCAGCTTCACCTAAATTATATGTGGTAGATGCTTTTTGTGGCACAAATGCTGACACAAGACTTAAAGTTCGTTTCGTGATGGAAGTAGCTTGGCAAGCACATTTTGTCACGAATATGTTTATCAGACCTTCTATATATGAATTAGAAACCTTTGGAGAACCTGATTTTATAGTAATGAATGGTTCCAAAGCTACAAACCCGGATTGGAAAGCACACAATCTAAATTCTGAAAACTTTGTATTGTTCAACCTTACCGAAAAAGTTCAAATAATTGGAGGAACTTGGTATGGAGGTGAAATGAAAAAAGGAATGTTCTCTATAATGAATTATTATTTACCCTTAAAAGGTATGGCATCTATGCACTGTTCTGCAAACGTTGGAGAAAAAGGTGATGTTGCTGTGTTTTTCGGTCTTTCAGGAACTGGAAAAACTACCTTATCTGCTGACCCAAAAAGATATTTAATTGGTGACGACGAGCATGGATGGGATGATAAAGGCGTCTTCAATTATGAAGGAGGTTGTTATGCCAAAGTAATTGACCTCAGTGAAAACAACGAACCGGATATTTGGAGGGCTATCAAAAGAGACGCTTTATTGGAAAATGTAATTGTTGATGAGTATGGTGAAATCAATTATTATGATCATACCATCACTGAAAATTCTAGGGTTTCTTATCCAATATACCATATCAATAAAATTGTATTGCCATCTAAAGCAGGGCACGCCAGTAAAATAATTTATCTTTCAGCCGATGCTTTCGGTGTATTGCCTCCAGTTTCAATCTTAGATGAAGATCAAGCACAATATCATTTTCTTTGCGGCTACACTTCTAAATTAGCAGGAACTGAAAGAGGGGTAACCGAACCGGAACCTTCATTTTCTCCAGCTTTTGGAGAAGCTTTCTTGACTTTGCATCCAACAAGATATTCACAAACTCTTATTGGAAAAATGAAAGAATATGGGGCAAAAGCCTATTTGGTAAACACAGGGTGGAATGGAACAGGAAAAAGAATTTCACTGAAAAATACTAGAGCAATTATAGATGCAATTATTAGTAGCGAAATTGACCAAGTGGAAACCAGGGATATCCCTTACTTGAATTTAACAATTCCAACGGTTTTAACAAATGTAAGCGACGGAATTCTTGATCCAAGAGATACGTATACTGATAAAACAGAATGGACACGTAAAGCCATGGATTTAGCTTCTCGATATATCAAAAACTTTGGGCAATATACCAACACTGAAGAGGGTAAGCGTTTGGTTAGCGCAGGACCTTCTTTAGAATTGTATTCTGTTTATGATTAATAGCACTTCGCAATCTTGATTGTATAAACATTTGTTTGCTGTTTTTTTTGAGTTGAATTGCTATTTAAAAGTATTTTTGTATTGTTTTGAGATAAATTTAAATAAAAATAGTGTTGTAATTGTATTTTCTATTATATTTGCAGACGAATCAAAAGATTTTAAAATTAAAACGTTATGTTATCAATTCAATTGCATCATCATTATTTTCATTATTGCTCTCAAGCGATGTGTTAATGATGTGTATGTAAAAATCATATTTAAAAACCCGTTTGAGTACATCAAACGGGTTTTTTATTGCCTACAATGTTGTATTCAAACAAACGCTGTAAACAACAAAAATAAAAATAATTACCCATGAGTACTTTAAAAATTGCAATTCAAAAATCAGGACGTTTAAACGAAGAAAGCATTCAAATTCTAAAAGATTGTGGCATTTCAATTGATAATGGGAATGACCAACTTAAGGCTTTGGCTACTAATTATCCCTTAGAAGTCTTGTACTTAAGAAATTCGGACATTCCTCAATATTTAATTGATGGTGTTGTTGATATAGCCATTGTAGGGGATAATCTTTTGGTTGAAAAAGGAAAAAATATTAAGGTTATTCAAAAGTTAGGCTTCTCAAAATGTAAAGTTTCTGTGGCCGTCCCTAAAACGTTTGACTATAAATCGATTCAAGATTTGAGCGGATTGCGTATTGCAACATCATACCCAAATACAGTAAATGACTATTTCAATTCTTTTGGATTATCAGTTGACATTCACCAAATATCAGGCTCAGTAGAAATTGCTCCAAACATTGGTCTTGCTGATGCTATCGTGGATATTGTTTCTAGCGGTAGTACTTTGTTTAAAAACAATTTGAAAGAAGTAGAGGTTATTTTCAAGAGCGAAGCGGTTTTAGCAGTCTCTCCAAAAGTAACTCCGGAAGTTCAAAAATTGATTGACACTCTTCAATTCAGAATTGAATCAGTTTTAAGAGCCCGGAAATCAAAGTATATTTTGATGAATGTTCCTAACAACAAAATTGAATCTATTGGTGAAATATTACCCGTTTTAAAAAGTCTTACTGTAATGCCGTTAGCTCAAGAAGGCTGGAGTAGCGTTCATTCTGTAATAGATAAAGACAGTTTTTGGGATGTTATAGATCAATTAAAAGAAGCTGGAGCTGAAGGAATTTTAGTTTGCCCAATTGAAAAAATGGTGCTGTAAAAATTAATTTTAAAATATGAGTTTGAAATGCATAAAGCAGTGAAAAAATGAACAAAATATTCAATCCAAAACCTGAAACTTGGTCTGCCATTTTAAAACGACCCACACAAACCATTGGTGATATTGAAGTTACTGTGAAGGAAATTTTCATGGAAGTTCAAATAAATGGTGACAAGGCTATTGCAAAATACACCTCGCTTTTTGATGGTGTTGAATTTGATAACTCAGCAGTATCTAAATTAGAAATAGATCAAGCTATTTCAACTATTCCATCAGCCCTTAAAGGCGCCATTCAATTGGCAAAATCGAATATTGAAAAATTCCATTCGGCACAAAAAACAGCTAAAGTTGAAATTGAAACTATAGAAGGAGTCAATTGTTGGCAAGAAAAAAGACCCATCCAAAAAATTGGTTTGTATATTCCTGGTGGAACAGCACCTCTTTTTTCGACTGTTTTAATGCTTGCTGTTCCAGCTAAAATTGCTGGCTGCAAAGAAATAGTGCTTTGTTCTCCACCAGATAAAAAAGGAAATATCAATCCAGCTATTTTATACGCTGCTAATTTATGTGGTGTAACCAAAATTTTGAAAGTTGGAGGAATTCAAGCCATTGCGGCAATGACTTTTGGAACAGAATTAATTCCTAAAGTGTTTAAAATTTTTGGTCCTGGAAATCAGTTTGTAACTGTTGCAAAACAATTAGCAACCCAGTTTGGTGTAGCAATCGACATGCCTGCTGGACCTTCGGAGTTGTTGATTGTAGCCGATGAGACTGCTATTCCTGCTTTTATAGCTTCCGATTTATTAAGTCAGGCAGAACACGGAAACGATAGCCAAGTGATTTTGGTTTCTACTTCAAAAACATTGATTGATGAAGTGGAAAAAGAAGTTCAAAAACAACTGGAAGTGCTACCAAGAAAAGCCATTGCCGAAAAAGCCATTGCCAATTCTAAATTGATTTATGTTGAAAATGACAAAATAGCTTTAGAATTAATCGACGAATATGGTCCAGAGCATTTTATCATTTGTACTAAAGACGAAGATTTTTATGTTAATAATATTGGAAATGCGGGTTCTGTTTTTATTGGTAATTATACGCCAGAAAGCGCAGGTGATTATGCTTCGGGAACGAATCATACCTTGCCAACCAATGGGTATGCTAAGAATTATAGCGGTGTAAATTTGGATAGTTTTACAAAAGCGATGACTTTTCAAAAAATTTCTCCAAGTGGCATTCAAAATATTGGCAAAGCTATTGAAATTATGGCCGAAGCGGAAGGATTACAAGCACACAAAAATGCAGTTACATTACGATTAAAAGCAATTGAAGATGGAAAATAAGTTCAATATTATTAATTTGGTTCGGGATAATGTAATGCGGATGAAACCTTATTCAACGGCACGAGATGAATTTGAGGATTTTGATATGGCTGATATAATATATCTAGACGCTAATGAAAATCCATATGAGAACGGAGTGAATCGCTACCCAGATCCACAGCAAGGCAATGTAAAATCGGTTCTAACGACTCTTAATAAAGTTTCGAAAAACCAGATTTTACTTGGAAACGGAAGCGATGAAGTGTTGGATTTAATATTTAGAGCTTTTTGCGAACCTAAAGTAGATAATGTAATTACTTTACCACCAACCTATGGGATGTATGGTGTTTTAGCAAACTTGAATGCTATCGAAAATAGAGAAGTTTTACTTTCTTCGGATTTTCAACCAAAACTCGAGCAAATCATGCGAGAGATTGATTCCAATACTAAAATAATTTTCTTATGTTCACCAAACAATCCAACTGGAAATTCTTTTTCCCAGGAAAATGTAAGATATTTGTTGAAAAATTTCGAAGGTTTAGTCGTAATTGACGAAGCCTATATCGATTTTGCGGAAAAAGAAAGTTGGTTGAATAAGCTAAGTGATTATCCTAATTTGATTATTACGCAAACATTGTCAAAAGCATATGGCTTGGCTGGAATTCGCTTGGGAATTTGTTACGCATCTGCTGATGTAATTTCGATTTTAAATAAGATAAAACCACCCTACAATGTGAACGAATTGACGCAAAGAAGAGCATTGGACAGATTGGGTGAAACAGAAAAAATCAAATTTGAAATAGCTTCTATTGTTAGGCAAAGAGAAGTTTTGCTTACAATATTACCTAATTTGAAATTTGTTAAAAAAACATATCCAACGGAAGCGAACTTCATCTTGATAAAAGTGGACGATGCTAATAAAAGATATAACGAATTGATTGCTAAAGGAATTGTAATTCGAAATAGAACAACGCAGCCTTTATGTGAAAATTGTTTGCGTTTAACAATTGGAACCGAAGAAGAAAATAAAAAATTAATTGAGGTTTTAAAACAACTTTAAACTTTAAACTTTTTTTGAATGAAAAAAATACTCTTTATAGACCGCGACGGAACCATGGTTTTAGAACCAAACGATTATCAATTGGATAGTTTTGAAAAATTGGAGTTTTATCCTAAAGCTTTTCAATATCTCGGCAAAATTGCTGCCGAATTAGATTTTGAATTGGTTATGGTGACCAATCAAGATGGTTTAGGAACGGATTCACATCCAGAAGCCAATTTTTGGCCTGTGCATAATTTGGTTATGAAAGCTTTCGAAAACGAAGGAGTTTTTTTTAGTGAAGTGCTGATTGATAAAACATTTCCACACGAAAATGCAGGAACTCGTAAACCCGCAACAGGATTATTGACTAAATATATTGAAAACAATGATTATGACTTAGAAAATTCATTTGTCATTGGGGACAGAATAACAGACGTTGAATTGGCTAAAAACCTAGGTTCAAAAGCAATTTTTATCAATACCGAAGAAGGTTTAGGAGGTGCTGAAATTGCTTCAAAAAGAGATCAATTGGACTCCGTTATTGCTCTACAAACCAAAGAATGGAAAACCATTTATGAGTTTTTAAAATTGGAAGTACGTTCGGCATCGATAAAAAGAAAAACTAATGAAACGGACATATATATCAATTTAAACTTGGACGGAACTGGAAAAAGCAAAATTGAAACCGGAATCGCTTTTTTCGATCACATGTTAGATCAAATCGCACGCCACGGTCAAATGGACTTGGAAATTATCGTAAAAGGAGATTTAGAAGTGGACGAACATCATACTGTTGAAGATACGGCTATTGCTTTAGGCGAGGTTTTTGCAAAAGCATTAGGAAGTAAATTAGGAATCGAAAGATATGGTTTTTGTTTGCCGATGGACGATTGTTTATCGCAAGTAGCCATTGATTTTGGTGGTAGAAATTGGTTGGTTTGGGAGACGGAATTCAAAAGAGAAATGGTGGGTAAAATGCCAACAGAAATGTTCTATCATTTCTTCAAATCTTTTTCGGATGGAGCTAAAGCCAATATCAACATCAAAGCGGAAGGAACAAACGAACACCATAAAATTGAAGCCATTTTTAAAGCTTTTGCTAAAGCGATAAAAGTGGCCGTAAAGCGCGATACAGAGAAGATGATTTTGCCATCAACAAAGGGAATGTTGTAACAATGCTATAGCGATATGCTAAAAGTCAAAAGCTAATTAAATGAAAATTGTTATCATAAATTACGGAGCAGGAAACATTCAAAGCATTAAGTTTGCCATAGAAAGATTGGGATTTAAAGCCGTTTTAAGCAATAATCCTGATGAAATAAAAGCTGCCGATAAAATTATTTTTCCAGGAGTTGGAGAGGCAAGTTCTGCAATGAAAATGCTCTCTGAAAGCGGTTTGAATGTCCTAATTCCAACCTTGAAACAGCCTGTTTTAGGAATTTGTTTGGGGATGCAATTGATGTGCAACAAATCAGAGGAAGGGAATACAAAAGGTATGGGGATATTTGACGTGGATGTAATTAAATTCACATCGAAAGTGAAGGTACCGCAAATGGGTTGGAATAATATTTACAATATAAAATCAGACCTGTTTAAAGGGGTCGCAGAAAACGAATATATGTATTTAGTACATAGTTTTTACGCGCCTCTTTGTGCTGAAACGATTGCTACAACCAATTATGAAATAGAATATTCTTCAGCTTTAAAAAACGAGAATTTCTTTGGAACTCAATTTCACCCTGAAAAAAGTGGAGATATGGGAGAAAAAATCCTAAAAAACTTCCTACTTCTTCCATCTAACCTCTAACTTAAAAATGAGAATAATACCCGCAATAGAT
The DNA here is from genome assembly GCA_947446635.1 of Flavobacteriaceae bacterium. Taxonomy (GTDB): domain Bacteria; phylum Bacteroidota; class Bacteroidia; order Flavobacteriales; family Flavobacteriaceae; genus Flavobacterium. The sequence goes on along the minus strand of CANFHF010000028.1, from coordinate 11,659 downwards.
ATCATAGAAGGTAAATGTGTTCGCTTGTCGAAAGGTGATTATAATACCAAAATAATATACAATGAAAATCCACTAGAAGTAGCAAAATCATTTGAAGCACACGGAATTGAATATTTGCACTTAGTAGATTTAGATGGGGCAAAGTCAAATCAGATTGTCAATTATAAAATATTGGAACAAATTGCTTCGCAGACCAACCTAAAAATTGATTTTGGAGGGGGATTAAAGTCGGATGTTGATTTGAAAATTGCTTTTGAAAGTGGTGCAAGCCAAATCACAGGAGGAAGTATTGCCGTAAAAAATCGAGCCATTTTCGAAAAATGGATTGCAGAATATGGTTCCAATAAAATCATTCTGGGTGCAGATGCCAATAATGAAAAAGTAGCTGTTTCGGGATGGTTAGAAGAATCTAATGAAGATTTAGTTCCTTTTATTAAGAATTATCAAAATAAAGGAATTCAGTACGTAATTTGTACGGATATTGCCAAAGATGGTATGCTTGAAGGGCCAAGTTTTGATTTATACGCCAAGATATTGGCTGAATCTAGAGGAATAAAATTAATTGCTTCGGGAGGAATTTCTACCTTTGATGAATTACCAAAATTAGCCGAATTAGGTTGCGAAGGAACGATAATTGGCAAAGCGATATATGAAGGAAGAATTTCGTTGAAGGAATTGGAAAATTATATTTTAGAAAAATGTTAACAAAAAGAATCATTCCTTGTCTTGATATTAAAAACGGACGCACCGTGAAAGGTATCAATTTTTTAGATTTGCGAGATGCCGGTGATCCTGTGGAATTGGCTAAAATTTATTCGGATGAAGGAGCTGATGAATTAGTTTTTTTAGATATTTCAGCAACGGAAGAACGAAGAAAAACCCTGATTGATTTGGTTCGAAAAGTGGCGGCAACTATAAATATACCTTTCACTGTTGGAGGTGGAATTTCATCTGTTTCTGATGTTGAAGCCTTGTTGCAGAATGGAGCGGATAAGGTTTCGATTAATTCTTCAGCTGTAAAAAATCCGCAGTTAATTAATGATTTGGCACAAAAATTCGGAAGTCAATGTGTTGTTGTGGCGATTGATGCGAAGCAAATTGACGGACAATGGATCGTGCATTTAGTTGGAGGAAAAGTTCCAACCGAACTGAATTTATTTGATTGGGCAAAAGAAGTCGAAGAGCGTGGCGCAGGAGAAATCCTTTTTACTTCAATGGATCATGATGGGACCAAAAATGGTTTTGCAAATAAAGCGTTGGCGACACTTTCAAAATTGGTAAATATTCCTATAATTGCATCTGGAGGCGCAGGAAATATAGAACATTTTGTGGATGCATTTATTGAAGGAAAAGCTGATGCGGCTTTGGCTGCAAGTGTGTTTCATTTCAAGGAAATTGAAATAAATACATTGAAAAAGGAACTTAAAAATAATAATATTGAGGTTAGAATTTAAAATCTGAACTCTAAAATCTAAAATAAAATGAACATAGATTTTACAAAAAGCGCACACGGATTAATTCCTGCAATTATTCAAGACAGTGAAACTAAAGCCGTTTTAATGCTTGGTTACATGAATGCTGAATCCTACCAAAAAACGTTGGATACTAAAAAGGTGACTTTCTTCAGTCGTTCTAAGCAAAGGCTTTGGACGAAAGGGGAGGAAAGTGGCAACTTTTTAAACTTGGTAGACATCAAAAACGACTGTGATAATGACACGCTTTTGGTGCAAGTAAAACCAGAAGGACCTACTTGTCATACAGGTTTAGATACTTGTTGGCAAGAATCTAATAATCAGAATTATGGTTTTATTTCAACTTTAGAAAAAATTATAAAAATAAGAAGGGAAAATTCTGATTCTGAAAAGAGTTATGTAGCTTCATTGTTTAAATTAGGCATCAATAAAATTGCCCAAAAAGTAGGTGAGGAGGCAATTGAAGTTGTAATTGAAGCTAAAGATAACAATGATGATTTGTTTTTGAGTGAAAGTGCCGATTTGCTTTTTCACTATCTAATTTTATTACAAGCCAAGGGGTTTCAATTAAATGACGTAGTTGACGTTTTAAAAAGTCGCCAGAAATAGAGAGCACTTTCAAAGTAATTTTCGAAAAGTAAATCCAAATAGTGATTAAAACATATCGTTTATGAAAAAATATTGGCATTTTATTTTCGGCTTATTTTTAATTTCTGTTGTTGCAGAGGCTCAGGAAAATTTCACAAAACAGGATACTTTACGGGGAAGTATAACCAAGGAAAGAGCTTGGTGGGATGTAACCTATTACCATCTTGACATCAAGATAAATCCTGCTGACAGCACCATTTCAGGATTCAATACAATTCGCTACAAAGTTATTCAGTCCTATAACCGGATGCAAATTGATTTGCAAAAGCCTTTGGAAATATACAAAGTGACTCAAGAGGGAAAAGAGTTAAATTACCAAAGGGACGGAAATGTTTTTTATATCGATTTGGTTGCTCCACAAAATTTGGGAAAAACAAAAGAACTCACCGTTTTCTATGGAGGCAAACCCAAAATTGCGGTAAATCCTCCTTGGGATGGCGGAATTACTTGGAAAAAAGATCCAAATGGCAATCCCTTTATTGCTTCAACTTGTCAAGGGATAGGTGCTAGTGTTTGGTGGCCCAACAAAGATCATATGTATGACGAGGTGGAGAATATGCTCATAAGTATAAATGTGCCTAATAATTTAACTGATGTTTCCAATGGTCGTTTGCAAAGTGTAAACGAATTGAAAGACGGAACTAGGACCTTTAATTGGTATGTTTCAAATCCTATTAATAATTATGGTGTAAATATAAATATCGGAGATTATGTTCATTTTTCTGAAGTTTTCAAAGGTGAAAAAGGAAATTTGGATTGCGATTTTTACGTTTTAAGAAATAATTTGGCTGCGGCCAAAACCCAGTTCAAAGATGTGCCTAGAATGTTAAAAGCATTCGAATATTGGTTTGGACCTTATCCATTTTATGAAGACAGCTACAAGCTAGTGGAAACGCCGTATTTAGGAATGGAGCATCAAAGCAGTATTGGTTATGGTAATGGGTTTGCTAATGGCTATCTGGGTAGTGATTTGAGCGATACAGGTTGGGGATTAAAATTTGATTATATCATAATTCATGAGTCAGGACACGAATGGTTTGCTAACAACATTACCTACAAAGACATCGCTGATATGTGGATTCATGAAAGTTTTGCCTGTTATTCTGAAAATTTATTCGTGGAATATTATTATGGCAAACAAGCCGGAAGTGAATATGTTAGAGGATTAAGAAGAGGTATTAAAAACAATAAACCTATTATTGGAAAATACAATGTAAACAATGAAGGTTCTGGAGATATGTATTCTAAAGGGGCTAATATGTTACATACACTGCGCCAAATTGTGAACAACGACGAGAAATGGAGAGTGATTTTAAGAGGAATGAACAGTACTTTTTATCACCAAACTGTATGTACTAAACAAATAGAGGATTATTTAAGTACGCAAATTGGAATTAATTTAGAGCCTTTTTTTAATCAATATTTAAGAGATTATAGAATTCCAACATTCGAATATTATTTTAAAAATAACAATTTAGTGTATCGCTGGACGAACTGCATATCTAGTTTTAATCTTCCTATAAAAATTACTCTGAATGGTAAAGAAAAGTGGTTGCGACCAAAAGGGGAGTGGGCTAAACTGCCACAAACTGAAAAAAATACAAAACTAGAAGTCAACCCCGATTTTTATGTAACGACCTTGAAGAGTTCTAATTAGTAATGTGAATCAAGGGTTAAAATATTAAGGTTATAAAGTGGAAGTATTTATCGAAGAGATGAATAATCAGTCCTTATTTTATGTGCTTTTTGAATGTTATTTTTTTTGAATTAGCCAATTAAATACGGGTGTCTAATTCTTGATACTCCTTTTAAAACAAGTCATTTGCAGCATTATATTTGTTTAAAATTAAACAAATAAATTAAATAGTAAGGTGTAAAACTAAACTTGAATAACTCCCAAATTAAATTTTTTTTCAATAGGCGAGTGATTAGCAGCTTCAATCCCCATAGAAACCCAACTTCGGGTTTCCAATGGATCAATGATGGCGTCTGTCCAAAGTCGGGAAGCGGCATAATAAGGAGAAACTTGCTCATCATAACGCGTTTTAATTTTATCAAAAAGTGCCGCCTCCTTGATTTCATCTACGATTTCCCCTTTTGCTTTGAGAGAAGAAGCTTCGATTTGAGCCAATACTTTTGCGGCTTGTGTTCCACCCATAACAGCGAGTTCGGCACTAGGCCAAGCCACAATTAATCTTGGGTCGTATGCTTTTCCGCACATGGCATAATTCCCTGCGCCATACGAATTCCCAATGATTATGGTGAATTTTGGCACCACCGAATTTGAAACGGCATTCACCATTTTGGCACCATCTTTTATGATTCCTCCCTGTTCTGATTTGGAACCCACCATAAATCCTGTGACATCCTGCAAGAAAACCAATGGAATTTTTTTCTGGTTGCAATTGGCTATAAATCGGGTGGCTTTATCGGCAGAATCTGAATAAATAACACCTCCAAATTGCATTTCTCCTTTTTTAGTTTTTACCACTTTGCGTTGGTTGGCAACAATTCCCACAGCCCAACCATCGATTCTGGCATAACCGGTTATTATGGTTTGTCCGTAACCCTCCTTATAGGCTTCAAATAAGGAATCATCCACCAAGCGATTGATAATTTCCATCATGTCATATTGCTCATTTCGAGCTTTAGGCAAAATGCCGTAAATGTCATTTTCTACTAAAGCAGGTTTCGCTGGTTTGATTCGGCTGAAACCTGCCTTATCATAATCGCCAAGTTTATCAAAAATATTTTTTATTTTGCCTAAGGCGTCTTTGTCGTCCTTGGCTTTGTAATCGGTAACTCCTGAAATTTCGCAATGTGTTGTTGCTCCGCCAAGAGTTTCATTGTCGATGTTTTCGCCAATGGCAGCTTTAACTAAATAACTACCAGCTAAGAAAATACTTCCTGTTTTGTCCACTATCAAAGCCTCATCACTCATGATCGGAAGATAGGCCCCGCCGGCAACACAACTTCCCATAACGGCAGAAATTTGGGTAATTCCCATACTGCTCATTAGGGCGTTATTTCTGAAGATCCGTCCAAAATGTTCCTTATCAGGGAAAATCTCGTCTTGTAGTGGCAAAAACACGCCAGCACTATCGACCAAATAAATAATAGGAAGCCGATTTTCCATTGCGATTTCTTGTGCACGTAGATTTTTCTTTGCTGTAATCGGAAACCAAGCACCTGCTTTTACAGTAGCGTCATTGGCCACAACAATGCACTGTCGTCCTTTGATATAACCGATTTTAACCACAACACCACCTGAAGGACATCCTCCATATGCTGCATACATTCCTTCTCCGGCAAAACCACCAATTTCAATTTGTTTGCCTTTGTCAAGCAAATAATCAATCCGTTCCCTTGCGGTCATTTTGCCTTCGGAATGCAATTTTTGGATACGTTTTTCTCCACCTCCGAGTTTTACTTTGGTAAATTTTTGACGTAAGTCTGAAGCCAGTAGTTTATTGTGGTCTTCGTTTTTATTGAAGTTCAAGTCCATGTTGAAATTGGATTTACCTAAATGTAAGGGATGGCTAAATTACGAAATCATTGCAACAAAATTCAGAATATTTTCTGATTTATTTCTTAGATTCATTAACTAATCGCTTTAATATAGCCCATTGTTTTAGAGCATCACGTGCTTCTACGGCAGGATAACCTAACATCGTTTTCCCGGCAGGAATGTCTTTAGTAACGCCAGAGCCCCCGCCTATAATTGCTCCATCACCAATGGTTACATGGTCTGTAATGGAAGCACTTCCGCCAATGATAACACCATTACCTAGAGTCACCGAACCAGCCAAACCACTTTGTCCTGACATAATACAGAATCTTCCCAGTTTGCTATTATGTCCAATTTGGATTAAATTGTCAATCTTGCAACCGTCGCCTAAAATCGTAGAACTGAATTTTCCCCTATCAACACAAGTATTGGCTCCAATTTCAACATTATTTCCAAGAACTACATTTCCTATTTGTGGAATTTTAACCAAACCTCTCTGTGAGTCAGGACGAAAACCAAAACCATCTGCACCAATTGTTGCGTTAGGATGAATAATACAATCGTTGCCCATATGACAACGTTCACGAACTACCGCACCAGGCCAAATAACTGTGTTTTTTCCAATCGAGCATTCGTCGAGAATGGTAACATTGGGATAAATCGTAACATTTTCGCTAATTGTTACGTTTGGACCAACATACGATCCGGCTCCAATTCGTGTTCCGTTTCCAATTACGGCAGTTTTGTCGATAATAGCAGATTGATGAATGTCAATGCTAAATAATGGAGTAGGTGGTGCGAAAAGCTCCAAGACTTTTGACATGGCTAAATCCGCATTTTGAACTTTGATAAAAGCCTTATTTTTTCCTGGTTCAATTGATATGTCTTCGTTAATAATCGCAGCACATGCTTTAGAATTTCCCCAAAATTTTTCATATTTTTTATGTCCAATAATCGAAATATCGGAAACGCCGGCAAGTTCTAACTCTTCGGGAGCGGTAATTTTTATGGAGGTATCACCAATAATAATACCGTTTAAAATTTCGTTAATTTCTTGGATAGAGTAGGATTTCATTATTTAGATATTTTTTTTAGATTCATGGTAGAATTGTCAAATTAAGCAATTTTCCCTTGAATTTCCTAATGAATATTTTCTGAAGATTTAAAATAAAATATTGAATTAAATAATTCCACCACTATTCTATATATCAAATTTTTTAGTTGGCAACTCCTAAAACAACCCGATACATTTTAATAACCTCTCGAGTTTGTAATTTTTACTATTTGATCTTTTTGTGATTCCGATGTTAAAATATAAAATGTATTCAAAACAGCTTGTTTTTAAAATTAATTATCGTAATATTGCAATATAGATATATTACTATGGGAGCATCAAAAACAGATTTTTTTACAGAACAACAAAATGAACTCGCAATTTTAGCTAAAGCCTTGGGACATCCTGCACGGATAGCTATAATCGAGTATCTGCTAAAAGTAAATACTTGTATTTGTGGTGATATTGTCAATGAGTTGCCATTAGCACAACCAACGGTATCGCAACACTTAAAGGAACTTAAAAATGCAGGATTAATTAAAGGCAATTTTGAAGGAGCGAGTATTTGTTATTGTATCAATGAAGTTGGTTTTGAAAAAATAAAAGGGTTTTTCCAAGACATCTCAAAATTTTTAGAGAATAAGAATAACTTATGTTGCTAATTTATTAAAATTCAAACCAAAAATGACCAAAACTAACGTATTTCCGGTAATTGAAAATGTAATTACTACTTTAAATTTCGAAAGCATTTCTGAAGAACGTAAAATCATTTTACAACCTTTAGTTGAATACATTCAAAGCAAAGTGAATAGTCAGCAAGAGATAAGACTCAATTTGATTTGCACACACAATTCCAGAAGAAGTCATTTATCTCAAGTATGGGCACAAGCAGCGGCAGCTCATTACAACATAAAAAATGTATTCTGTTATTCAGGTGGTACAGAAGCAACAGCTATGTTTCCTATGGTAGCCAAAACTTTAGCGAAGCAAGGTTTTCAAATTAAAACTATTGCCGAAGGAAATAACCCAATCTACGCCATTAAATACAGTCAAAATGAACACCCTGTCGTTGGTTTTTCCAAAACCTTTGATGATGCATTTAACCCGCAAAGTGATTTTGCTGCGATTATGACCTGTTCCTCTGCCGATCAGGGTTGTCCATTTATTGCTGGTGCCGAAAAACGATTTCCAATCACTTTTGAAGATCCAAAAGCATTTGACAACACACCACAACAAGCCCAAAAATATGAGGAAAGAAGCGTGCAAATAGCAACCGAACTATTTTATGTTTTCTCGCAAATAAAAAAATAAATATGTCAGCAATGAATTGTACCCCGGTAGTAGAACGAAAAAAATTAGGTTTCCTTGACCGATTTTTAACAATTTGGATATTTTTGGCTATGGCTTTCGGTGTGGCAGTCGGGTATTTCATCCCTTCCAGCAGCGGGCTTATCAATTCCTTTTCTAGCGGAACAACGAATATTCCTTTGGCAATCGGATTAATCCTGATGATGTATCCGCCATTGGCAAAAGTTAAATACGAAAAAATGGGGGAGGTTTTCAAAAACACAAAAGTATTGGGAGCTTCCTTGTTCCTCAACTGGATTGTGGGTCCCATATTAATGTTCGCTTTGGCATTATTGTTTTTAAAGGGCTATCCAGAATATATGATTGGTGTAATCCTAATTGGTTTGGCACGTTGTATTGCAATGGTGGTTGTTTGGAATGATTTAGCCGACGGAAATCGGGAATATGCAGCGGGTTTAATCGCCTTAAATAGTATTTTTCAGGTATTGCTTTACAGTGTTTATGCTTATGTTTTCATTACCATTTTGCTGCCTTATTTTGGCTACACCGGTTTTGAAGTCAATATCAGCATTGGACAAATTGCCGAAAGTGTGGGAATCTATTTGGGAATTCCTTTTGCATTCGGAATCATAAGCCGTTATGCTCTTATTACTCTTAAAGGCGTCGAATGGTTTGAAACCAAATACGTTCCGTTTATTTCGCCAATCACATTACTGTCGTTATTGTTTACCATTATTTTAATGTTTAGCCTAAAAGGTGAATTAATCATCAAAATACCAATGGATGTGTTGCGGATCGCCATTCCGCTAGTGATTTATTTTGTAATTATGTTCGTCATTAGTTTCTTCATTGGCAAATATTTTGGTGCCGATTATTCTAAATCAACAGCCATCGCATTTACGGCGACCGGGAATAATTTTGAATTGGCCATTGCAGTAGCCATAGGTGTTTTTGGCATCAATAGCGGACAAGCTTTTGCTGGCGTTATTGGTCCGTTGGTCGAAGTGCCGGCACTAATAGCCTTGGTGAATGTGGCTTTTTGGTTCAGAAAAAAATATTACACTAAATAACACACCCGAGATGTTTTAAAAAAACCTATCGGGTGTGTTGTTATTCTAGCTAACTTAAAACTTCAAGTTAGTCCTCATCCCGTTGTCCCATCATCATCAAATAGGCTTTCAGAAACCCATCGATTTCACCATTCATTACGCCATCGACATTGCTAGTTTCATAACCCGTGCGAACATCTTTGACTAATTTATAGGGTTGCATTACGTAATTGCGAATTTGAGAACCCCATTCGATTTTCATTTTTCCAGCTTCGATATCAGAGCGTTGTTCTTGTTGCTTTTTTAATTCAATTTCATACAATTGAGACTTCAGCATTTGCATCGCCCGGTTTCTATTGTCGTGTTGCGAACGTGTTTCCGAACACTGAATCTGAATTCCAGAAGGTTTGTGGTTCAATTGCACTTTAGTCTCCACCTTATTTACGTTTTGACCACCAGCACCGCTAGAGCGAGCCGTCGTAATTTCAATATCGGCAGGATTGATTTCAATTTCTATAGTGTCGTCCACCAACGGATACACGTAAACTGATGCAAATGAGGTATGCCGCTTTGCATTGCTGTCAAAAGGAGAAATTCGAACCAAGCGATGCACTCCATTTTCACCTTTTAAATAACCAAAAGCGAAATCCCCTTCAATCTCAAGGGTCACCGTTTTTATTCCAGCAACATCGCCTTCTTGATAATTGAGTTCTCGTATTTTGTATCCTGATTTTTCGGACCACATCATGTACATTCGCATCAACATCGAAGCCCAATCACAACTTTCTGTTCCGCCAGCTCCAGCCGTAATTTGCAAAACGGCACTCAAACTATCGCCTTCATCCGAAAGCATATTTTTGAATTCGATGGCTTCGATATGGTTTTGGGTTGCGGCATATTGCTCGTCTAATTCTTTCACGGAGAGTTCTCCTTCTTTGTAAAATTCGTAAGCGAGTTGCAATTCATCAGCCATTTCAAGTGATTTATTGTAATCTTCAATCCATTTTTTCTTGGAACGGAGCGTTTTTACATAAGATTCGCCTTCTTTTGGATTGTTCCAAAAATCGGGAGCCAGTGTCTTCTCTTCTTCATTGGTAATCTCAATTAATTTGGCATCAACGTCAAAGATACCTCCTCAACGCACCAAGGCGCTCTACAATACCTTTTATTTGTTCGGTAGTTGTCATAAATTATATTTAATTTTGTGTTACAAAAATACTATTTCATTTTTATATTATGGAAATAAATTTAGTTAGCGATACCGTTACGAAACCTACGCAAGAAATGTTACGTTTTATGTTCCGAGCCGAAGTAGGGGACGATGTTTATAAACAAGATCCAACGGTAATTCAGCTAGAAGCTAAAGTTGCTGAAATGTTCGGGATGGAAGCGGCACTTTTTTTTCCTTCGGGTACGATGGCCAACCAAACAGCCATTAAATTGCATACTCAACCAGGTGAGCAATTAATTGCGGATAAATATGCCCACGTTTATAATTATGAAGGTGGAGGTGTTTCTTTTAATAGTGGAGTTTCCTGTTGTTTATTGAACGGAAATCGAGGAATGATTACTGCCAAACAAGTTGCTGGTTCCATCAATGATCCTGAATTTTATCACAGCCCGCTTACGAGTTTGGTTTGTGTTGAAAACACAACCAACAAAGGTGGCGGCGCTTGTTATGACTTTGAAGAATTTAAGCAAATCCGACAAGTTTGCGATACCCATAATCTGAAATTTCACTTGGATGGTGCACGAATTTGGAATGCTTTGGTTGCTACCAATGACAATCCAAAAGACTACGGAAAAGTGTTTCACACCATCTCTGTTTGCTTGTCCAAAGGTTTGGGTGCGCCAATTGGTTCCCTTCTTTTATCAGATAAAGCAAACATTCACAGCGCTTTGAGAATCCGTAAAATTCTTGGTGGCGGAATGCGTCAAGTTGGTTATTTGGCGGCAGCAGGTATTTACGCATTGGACAACCACATCGAAAGATTGCCAGATGATCACAGACGTGCCAAGGAATTGGGAGTTGTTTTAAAAAAACTAAATTGGGTTTACAATGTAGAACCAGTAGAAACCAATATCTTGATTTTTTCGGTTCAACCAAACCTAAACGAAGCCGTTTTAATGGAAAAATTAAGACAAAAAGGAATTTCAATAAGCTCTATGGGACCCGGAAAACTAAGAATCGTGACGCATTTGGATTATCGCGAAGTAATGCACACATATGTAATGGAAACTCTAGAAAAAATGGTTTTTAATGTATAATTTAGTTTGTTGAAAATTAAAAAAAACGCGATTTAAAGGGAAGTAGATGAAGTTTGGCGTGCGTAGTCAAAAATATCTCGACACTAAGGTCAATAAATTGAAATAATCTAGCTGTTGTCCCAAGTTCTAAAAACGCTTAAAATAAATTAAAAGGATTAATGCGAATCAAGGGTTGAAAAAAGTATAAAAAGAAAGAAATATCTTTCAAATGATTAGTTTAATAGGCTGACAATCAGTATATTTATAGTGTATCTAACGCACATTTAAATATATGATTAATCAGCCTAAAGCCCTAAAATTAATAAAAATCTACTCAATAATCTGCGACAGATTTGAAAAAGATTTAAAATAT
>CANFHF010000027.1 GCA_947446635.1 Flavobacteriaceae bacterium | reverse complement strand
TCAATGCCAGTAAGGCTTTGCAAAATAGTAAAAACAAAAAAGAGGTCAATAATGACCTCTTTCTCTTACTTGCTCCCTCTCTTGGGCTCGAACCAAGGACCCTCTGATTAACAGTCAGATGCTCTAACCAACTGAGCTAAGAAGGAAAGTGTATTTCACTTTTAAAGCGGTGCAAATATAGCGTTAAAATTATTTTTCGCAAACAAATCAGTATAAAATTTCATTTTTTTTTATTTGCCTACAATCGCCTTGTAAATGTCATTTCCATTGGCAAATAACAAGAGCGTGATAAGTAGTATAAAACCAACCATTTGGGCATTTTCAAGGAATTTATCACTTGGTTTTTTGCCGCTAATCATCTCGTATAATAAAAATAAAACATGACCGCCATCCAATGCAGGAATAGGTAATAAATTCATTACCCCCAACATGATAGATAACAAGGCTGTAATATTCCAAAAAACTTCCCAGCTCCAAGTACTAGGAAAAATGTTGAAAATCGCAGCAAAACCCCCTACTTGTTTGTAAGCCCCTGTGCTTGGGCTAAAAATCATTTTCAGCTGTTTTCCATAGCCTACAAGTTGGTCTTTTCCTTTCTCTATTCCTCTAGGAAAAGATTCCAAGAAACTAAATTCCTGATTGCTCACTTTGTAGTAGCCTAGCTTTTCTAACAACTCCATTCCTAACACGCCCGGCAACACGCCTAATTTACCCTCTTTAGAAATAATAACTGGAATTTGGATCTCTTTCTCATCACGAAGAATCGTGGCAATAATCGACTTCCCTTTATTGCTTTGTATGATAGATTTAACTTCGTCAAAATATTTTATTTTTTGTCCGTTAAGCGCAATAACGATGTCTTTGGGTTTTAATGCTTGATTTACAGATTCGGAGGCCACTTTACCTATAGCAAATGGCATTCTTAATCCTATCAAAGGAACTTTGGCTTGTTTTGACAATTGATCTATAAAATCATTCGGCATTTTTATGAGTTGCTCTGTTCCACTTCTTTCGATAAGAACCTCTTTACCCATAACAATTTTTGCATTAATACTATTGTCAAAACGCTCTATTTTTTCACCATCAACAGCTATTATTTTATCCCCAGTTTTAAAACCTGCCGCTAACATCGCTTTGTTTTCTATCAAATAGCCTTCTTTTATGTTTGCATTAGCAATATACATTTCGCCATAAGCATATGCCATTCCAATATAGATGACAAAAGCCAGAATAAAGTTGACCATAACGCCGCCAAGCATAATAATCAACCGCTGCCAAGCTGGTTTAGAACGAAATTCCCATGGTTGGGCAGGCAAAGCCATTTGTTCTTTGTCCATACTTTCGTCAATCATCCCTGAAATTTTAACATAGCCACCAAGAGGCAACCAGCCAATTCCATATTCGGTTTCGCCAATTTTCTTTTTGAATAAAGAATATTTGATGTCAAAAAACAAGTAGAATTTTTCTACTCTAGTTTTAAATAATTTTGCAGGAATAAAATGTCCTAATTCGTGAAGCACAATCAGTAAGGAGAGACTCAATAAAAATTGAGAAAGCTTGATAACTATTTCCATTTCTAGTTTTTAAATTTGGTATAATCGACAAAAGTAAGGCTTTCTATTTTAGTTGCAAAGGTTTACTTTTAGGCAAGACGATAATTATTTGTTAATAATTACAAGTTTCTGCTTTCTATTTTGAATTTTCTCGCTTAATTTTACTCCAATTAATAGATCCGTATGAAAAAATTAAAAACAGCACTTTTGTCTTACGGAATGTCGGGGAAAGTTTTTCACGCGCCATTTTTGGAACTTCATCCTGGTTTTGAACTCATAGGTTCTTGGGAAAGAAGTAAAAAATTGATCCAAGAAGACTATCCCGAAACCAAAAGCTTTCCCAGTTTAGAGTCCATTTTGGAGGATGCCACAATTGATTTAGTCATTGTGAACACCCCAGTCGCCACTCATTTTGAGTATGCCAAAAAAGTTTTGCTCTCTGGCAAACATGCCGTTGTAGAAAAAGCATTCACCACCACCGTTGCCGAAGCGCTGGAATTGGACGCCTTGGCAAAAGAGAACCGATTGAAATTGGTTGTTTTCCAAAACAGGAGATGGGACAGCGATTTCAAAACCGTGAAAAAAATAATTGATGATGCTATGTTGGGAGAAATTGTTGAAGCCGAATTCCATTTTGACCGCTACAACTCTGGATTGAGTCCCAAAAAACACAAGGAAACTGACAATCCCGGTGCAGGAATCCTGAAAGATTTGGGTCCCCATTTAATCGATCAAGTTTTATTCTTATTTGGCATGCCTAATACCGTTTTTGCCGATATTAGAATTACAAGAGACGGGTCGCTAGTGGATGATTATATTGATATTTTATTGTATTATTCTACTTTTAGAGTGCGGTTGAAAGCTGGTTTTTTTGTAAGAGAATGTGTTCCTTCTTATATAGTTCATGGTAAAAAAGGTTCTTTTTTGAAACCGCGAGGAGATGTGCAGGAAAACAATCTAAAATTGGGGCATAAACCAAATTTAACTACTTGGGGAACGGAATTCGAGGATGATCAAGGTCTTTTGCACACGGAAGTTAAAGGCAAAATCATTAAGAAAAAAGTCTCAACGCTTCAAGGAAATTATTACGATTTTTTTGAAGGGTTATATCAATCTATTGCTCATAAAAACCCTGAACCGGTAACTGCTCAAGACGGGGTAAATGTTATGCGAATTATTGAGGCGGCAATCGACAGTGATCAGAAAAAGCAGGCTATAAATTTGTAAAAATAGTCTCGTATTGTAAAATAATATCTTTTGGATTTTTTATAACTCCATAAGTCCCTAGCAAATCATTAAATTTGCAACTTATTCAAAGACATGTTAGAAAAAGAAACAATAAATTTCGAAAAAACCGCCATCGTCGGTATCGTTACCCAAAATCAAAGTGAAGATAAACTTAACGAGTATCTTGATGAATTGGAGTTCTTGACCTATACTGCTGGCGGCCAAGTGGTACGTCGTTTTTCGCAAAAGATGGAACGCCCCAATCCCAAGACTTTCGTTGGAACGGGTAAAATAGAAGAAATCCATCTTTTTGTAAAAGAAAATGACATCTCGACTTTGGTTTTTGATGATGAATTGACCCCTTCCCAACAAAAAAACATTTCTAAAATTATAGATTGTAAAATTCTCGATAGAACCCACTTGATCTTGGATATTTTTGCCCAAAGAGCCGAAACTTCGTATGCAAGAACACAAGTAGAATTGGCGCAATGCCAATATTTATTACCCAGACTTTCTGGAATGTGGACACACCTGGAACGCCAAAAAGGAGGAATCGGGATGCGGGGGCCGGGGGAGACAGAGATTGAAACCGATAGACGTATTGTTCGCGATAGAATTGCGTTATTAAAAGAAAAAATAAAAGCCATCGACAAGCAAATGGGAACCCAAAGAGGGAATCGCGGCGCTATGGTTCGCGTGGCTTTGGTGGGTTATACCAATGTGGGAAAATCAACCTTGATGAATGCCATTGGAAAAAGCGATGTTTTTGTTGAGAACAAACTTTTTGCCACTTTGGACACAACGGTTCGAAAAGTAGTTATCAAAAATTTGCCCTTTTTGCTTTCGGATACAGTCGGTTTTATTCGAAAACTACCAACGCAATTAGTGGATTCTTTCAAAAGCACCCTTGATGAGGTTCGCGAAGCGGATTTGTTATTGCATGTTGTCGATATATCACATCCTGAATTTGAAGATCATATCGCATCGGTAAACCAAACCTTGTTAGACATAAAAGCAAATGACAAACCTGTTATCATGGTTTTTAATAAAATTGATGCTTACAAGCATTTAACTATCGACGAAGATGATTTGATAACCGAAAAAACGCCAAGACATTTTACGCTCGAAGAATGGAAAACCACATGGATGCATCGTTTGGGTGAAGAGAATGCCTTGTTTATTTCAGCCACACAAAAAGAAAATTTCGAAGAATTCAGAGAACGCGTATATGAAGCCGTACGACAAATTCACATCACCCGTTTTCCGTATAATAAATTTTTGTACCCAGATTATAAAGATGCGGTAGAGAAGGAAGAATAAAAACCCTTTTTTTTGAGGTCTATTAAAATGTATTTCTTTCTATAAATATGTTTATTTTTTCTTAAAAAGAGGTACGGCAGAGCAGGCTTCTCCATACATTATGCTTCTAGCAAAGGGTTGCAAATTTTTAGCGGCCAATAGGTACGCGCGCATGGGGACTGGTTTTTTTGAACAGCCTTTTATTATTACAGCTTTGTTTTCATAAGCCGAATAATCCATTTTAGAAAGTAGTTCTTCGTATAGTGTCGCATCCAAGTCTTCGATAGTGCCGTTCACTATTTTCTTGGCAAAGGGAGCTAATTGAATAGCGACCAAAATTGAAGCCCAAGCAGGAAAAATGGCGTCAGTACTACAATTAATAGCTACAAATTGGTCTTGGTATTGTGACCAATCGTGCTCTTGCAAATGTGCTCTAAAGTCTTTTTCTTTCAGCAATAAACCTTCAAGAAGCCAGAGCGAAATATCGATTTGTGACCGAATTCCCTTTGGATAGTAGTCTTCGAGATCGAAAACTTCCAAGGTACTATTAGCTACTTTGTTTACAATTTCTCCCATATTTTAAATTTGAAATATTGATTTTAGGGTCAAAAATTATTTATCCTCAATCGAAAATCTACAACATCCCCAATTCTAATTTAGCTTCTTCACTCATCAAATCTTTACTCCATGGCGGATCAAAAGTAATTTCCACTTCGGCGTCTTTTACATGCTCAACCGATTTCACTTTCTCTTCCACTTCTCTTGGTAAACTTTCCGCAACGGGACAGTTAGGCGAGGTGAGTGTCATCAAAATCTTTACCTCGTAATCGGTGTTGACCATTACGTCATAAATTAATCCTAATTCGTAAATGTCAACTGGAATCTCTGGATCGTAGATGGTTTTCAATTTTGCTACAATTTCAATTCCTAACTGGTTCGTGTCGATTGCTTGTTCCATACTTTTTTATTTTTTTGCATCGAATGCCAAGGCATACATTTTTATATTTTTAATCATTGAAACCAATCCATTGGCTCGTGTGGGTGACAAATGTTCCTTAAGTCCAATTTTGTCGATAAATTCAGTGTTGGCGGCTAAGATATCAAAAGCATTTTGGTTTGAAAAAACCCGGATTAAGATGGCTATAATTCCTTTGGTCAAAATGGCGTCGCTATCGGCAGTGAAAACTATTTTGTCTTCCGTTTGTTCTCCTTTCAGCCAAACTTTTGATTGACATCCTTTGATTAGATTATCCCCGGTTTTGAATTCTTCTTGAATTAAAGGCAATTTTTTACCTAAATCAATAATGTACTCATAGCGCTGCATCCAGTCGTCAAACATCGAAAACTCATCGATAATTTCTTCTTGTATTTCTTTAATGCTCATTATTTTTTATTAGCAAATGTATTTATTTTGTCAACTAATCTTTTGATTTCTTCCGGCGGATAACCATCATCGAAAGCGCTAGTACTATATATTTTATCCTTATAAACAATTTTTAAATTGCCGATTGCCGATCCGTCATAAAAACGTTTTTCTGTTGGAGCTTTTAAAGTGGCTAAACTATCCAAATCTATAGTTTCAAAATAACCAATCAATTCCTTCCAATCCGCATCCGAAATTTTGGTTGCATCAGGGGAATCCTTGCCGCTTCTGTCTTTCGAAATGGAAACTGTTTGGTCTTTGATACTTATTTTTTGATAAAAACCTCTAGTGCTAGCCGTATATTCCAAAACAGCGGTTTTCAAGTCATTTTTAGTTTGGCTTGAACAACTTTTCCCAAGAGCAACGCTCAATAAAATTAGGGTGAATAGTTTCATTTGTAGCTTTTTATTGTTTTTTATTGGTCAAATGAAATTTGCATATATTCATTGGTGTTTGCGACCAATTATCCATTATGCTCATTTCATCCTATTTATTTTTTAAGATAACATTAATTGTGCTTTTTTCAATGCTTCTACCATAACGTCAATTTCTTCTTTGGTATTATAAAAGGCAAAACTTGCTCTAATTGTTCCAGGTATTTTGAAAAAATCCATAACCGGTTGTGCACAATGATGACCAGTTCGAACAGCTATTCCTAATTTGTCAATTATCGTACCAATATCATAGGGATGTATTTCGCCAATATTAAACGAAATTACGGATGTTTTTTCCTTAGCTGTGCCAAAAATTTTTAACCCTTCGATTTCTAATAAACGTTTTGATCCATATTCCACTAATTCAAATTCCTGTTTTTGAATATTGTCAAAACCGATGGAATTCAGGTAATCAACAGCAGTTCCCAAAACAATTCCTCCAGCAATATCAGGTGTTCCTGCCTCAAATTTGTGCGGTAAATCGGCATAGGTAGTTTTTTCGAAAGTCACTTCCTTAATCATTTCGCCTCCACCTTGATAAGGGGGTAATTTGTTTAACCATGTTTCTTTTCCGTATAAAATCCCGACTCCTGTGGGGCCACACATTTTATGTCCCGAAAAAACATAAAAATCACAATCTAACTCTTGAACATTAGGCTTGAGATGCGGAACAGCTTGCGCTCCATCAATCAAGATGGCTGCGCCAAATTCGTGTGCTTTGTCAATCATATATTTGATTGGGTTGATGGTTCCCAAAGCATTTGAAATATGATTTACTGTCACAATTTTTGTTTTATTTGACAGTAATTTGTCGTATTCAGAAAGAATCAATTCCCCTTTTTCATTCATGGGAATCACTCGCAAGCTTGCTCCAGTTTTATCGCACAACATTTGCCAAGGGACAATATTACTATGGTGTTCCAATGCCGAAACCAAAACCTCGTCGCCCAGTTTTAAAAGTGAAGCAAATCCATTTGCAATAGCGTTAATTCCATGAGTCGTCCCCGAAGTAAAAATTACTTCATGCGCAAATTTTGCATTAATATGGTTTTGGATTTTATTTCTAGATTCTTCATAAGCATCGGTAGCTAATTGGCTCAAAGTATGAACGCCACGATGAATATTGGCATTGATTTCTTGGTAATATTTGGCAATTGCATCAATCACGATTTGTGGTTTTTGCGAGGTGGCCCCATTGTCAAAATAAACCAGTGGTTTTCCATTTACAGTTCGAGAAAGTATCGGAAAATCTGCTCTAACTTTAGGTATATCTAACATTGCTTTATTTAGAAAAATTCTAAATACAAAAGTAACTTATTTGAATTGACTTTTTAGCAAACTATTACTAATAAATTGAAACTTTTAAATAATAATTTATCATAGAAATTAATATTAGAAATAACATCTATTACTATCTTAAACTTAGGGTTAAAGAACTAACGTAATTTTTTAAGGTAGAATTGATTTATTTACAACCACAATCCTCGCCGCAATTTTTATCCGATTTTTTTCTTTTAAAAAAGAATTTTCTAAATAAAAAAACTACTGCAATTCCGAGCGCGACAAAGGCTAAAATTTCTTGAAGCATACTCTTTATTTTAAGATTTGATACGCTATAAGTGCTATAATATAAGCAAAACCACTCATGAAAATGAGTTGTCCTAAAGGCCATTTCCAAGAATTGGTTTCTTTTTTGGTAACGGCAAGTGTACTGGCACATTGCATCGCAAAGGCATAAAATAATAACAAAGATATCCCGGAAGCGAAGTTAAAAATGGTATTTCCCGTTTCAAGATTCACCTCGGCTTTCATCTTATTTTTTATGGTGTCTTCATTATCGCTACCACCGACGCTGTAAATGGTAGCCAGTGTTCCCACAAAAACCTCTCTTGCGGCAAACGAACTGATAATGGCAATACCAATTTTCCAATCGTAGCCTAAAGGGGAAATGGCGGGCTCTATGGTTTTTCCCATCACGCCAATATAGGAATGCTCTAGTTTATAGGCAGCGATTTTGTTTCCCAGTTCCAAAGAGGACAAACGGGTATTTTCTACTTTTGAAAGCAAAATTTCTTTTGCATTATTGAATTTTTTTCCGGGACCATAGGAAGCCAAAAACCATAAAACCACGGATATGGCCAAAATTATTTTTCCTGCACCAAAAACGAAAGCCTTCGTTTTTTCGATGACATTTATGGCCACGTTTTTAAACATCGGCAGTTTGTAATTGGGCATTTCGACCACAAAGAATGTTTTGCATTTGAGTTGCAGTACTTTGTTCAATACAAAAGCCGAAAATATCGCCATGCCAAAACCCAAAAGATACAAAAACATCAATGTCAATCCCTGCATATTTATAATTCCAAAAAGGCGTTGATCTGGAATTACTAGTCCGATGATTATAGCGTAAACTGGCAATCTTGCAGAGCAAGTGGTAAACGGGGTTACCAGAATCGTAATTAATCGTTCTTTCCAATTCTCGATATTTCGGGTTGCCATAATGGCCGGAATGGCACAAGCAGTCCCAGAAATAAGTGGCACAACACTTTTGCCGGAAAGTCCAAATTTGCGCATAATCTTGTCCATCAAAAAAACCACTCGACTCATATAGCCGCTTTCTTCGAGAATGGAAATGAACAAGAACAAAAAAGCTATTTGGGGAATAAATATCAAAATGCCCCCAATTCCTGGAATAATTCCCTGCGAAATTAAGTTGGTGAAGCTGCCGGCGGGCAATTTTTCTCTTCCCAAGGAACTCAAACGAGCAAAAGTTGTGTCTATAAATTCCATGGGGATTTTAGACCACTCAAAAATAGATTGGAAAATCCCGAATAGGATGAAAAAGAAAATCAGGTAACCAAAAATTTTATGCGTCAGTATTCTGTCCAGTTTGCTCCTCAAATCTTTGGCGGACAAAACATCTATCATCTGCCCAATTTTTAGGATGTCATTGATGAATTGGTACCGTTTTATGGTCTCTTTTTGTTGCAATCTTTTTAACTCTGAATCCGTTTTTGTAAAGGAATCATTTTTAAGCACCTTTCTATTCAAATCCACAAAATTGACATCCTGGGTTATTACTAACCAAAGTTTATATAAGGACTGGTTCGGGAACGTTTTCCGGAGATTGTTGAAATAAACTTCGTCAATTGTCGAAGCATTCAAGCACGGCTCGGTAGAAATGCTTTTGTAGGTAGTAATCAGTTTTTTCAGTTCCTCAATTCCGGTGCCTTTTCGAGAACTTACTAGCGCTATTTTAGTTTTCAATTGATCTTCAAGAAACGGGATGTTCAATGAAATTCCTTTGTATTCCATTCGGTCAATCATATTGATGACCAAAATGGTTGGGATTTCCAAGTCTTTTATTTGGGTAAAAAGCAATAAATTGCGTTTCAAATTTTCCACTTCACTGACCAACAAAATAACATCAGGATATAGTTTGTGTTTTTTGTTGAGCAATAATTCAATGACTACATTTTCATCGACTGAACTTGCATTCAGGCTGTAAGTTCCGGGCAAATCGAGCACATTTGCCTTGATGGTATTGGACAACTTGCAAAAACCGAGTTTTTTTTCAACAGTGATGCCAGGATAATTTCCAACTTGTTGGTTCAAACCGGTCAGTTGGTTAAAAACCGAGGTTTTGCCAGTGTTTGGATTGCCTATTAAAGCGACATTGATGTTTTCCTTGCTCATTTCGACTTATTTTTGCTTCGCCAGATCGTTTTTTGTCCTCGGGTTAATAATTTCAACTTCAATTTCACGAGCAGTTTCGATGCGAATGGCAAGGTGTGAGCCATTTATATCCAAATACAAAGGATCGCCAAAGGGTGCAATTTGAAGTAATTCGACCCTATTTCCGGGCAAACAACCCATTTCAAGTAATTTTAAGGGAATAGCTTCCACATCAAAATTTTTGATGAGGGCTACATCTCCTTTTTTTAAATTGGCTATTGTGGTTTGCAAATCTTATTTAGATTGAATTTAGATTGCAAAAGTACAGATAAAAAAGAAATATTAAATGACTATTATCAGGTTTAGGATTATTTTTAGTTTTCGCAAAGCCAATTAATATCTTCGATCAAGCGTTGAATTTCTTCCTTTTTTGTACCGTCATAAAAACCTCGAATGCGTCTTTTAGAATCAACAAGAACAAAGTTTTCAGTATGTACCATATCATATAGTTCCTCTGGTTTTCCTTGTTTTACGGCCAAATAGGATTTTCTTGCCATTGCATAAATGGCTTTTTTGTCGCCGGTAACTAGGTTCCACTTGGAGTCAATTACGCCGTTTATTTTGGCATATTCCTTTAAAACCGAAACGCTGTCGATGTCGGGCATGACGGAGAAGGAAAGCAATTTTACCTTTGGATTATGGAGAAATGCTTTTTGTACCTCGACCAAATTAGTCGTCATTTTTGGGCAAATCGATTTACAACTTGTAAAGAAAAAATCGGCAACATAAATTTTGCCTTCATAGTCTTTTTGGGTGATGGATTTGCCGTTTTGATTGGTAAACGAAAAGTTGGCAATCGTGTGGTATTTGCTAATATATTGCACCGTAGTATCGACTAATTCTGGGTTTACATCGGATGGATTAAATATGGGCAATGACTTTGCCGGTTTCAAAGCCGAATAAAAAAGGAAAATTGTAACAGCAGAAAAGACCAATAAAACACCAAAGAATTTTCGATATTTAGAAAAAAAAGATTGCATAAAAATGATTTTGCCAAAAATACGAAAATGACTTTTGTTATAAATTAAATTAACACAATCTTATTTCAAAGGGGTTAATCTTTATTTTAAAAAGATGATATCTTTGTGAGTAAACCTAAATATTCGAAAAAATGAAAAAAAAATTTATGAAAAGGCTAGTTTTTGTGATTTCTGCAATTCTTGGACTTTCATCCGTTCAGGCGCAAATTGCTCCCGCGAAAAAAGAACTTGGTATTAATGTGTCGTTTATGGATACAAAAGTAAAACCAAATGATGATTTTTTCCGATTTGTAAACGGGACATGGCTTGACAAAACTGAAATTCCAAGTGACAAAACTTCATGGGGAAGCTTTAACGAATTACGAAAAAAGACGGATATTGATGCCTTGAACATTTTAAAAGAAGCCGCAACAAATCCAATATACAAATCCAATACAGATCAAGGAAAAGCGGTAAATCTTTTCAAAACTATTATGGATACTATTGGTAGAAATAATAATGGGTTGTCTCCACTAAAACCATATTTGGCTAAAATTAACGCTATAAAAAATATCAAAGATTTACAAGCTTTGTTAATAGAAATGGAACCTATTGGCGGTATCGGATTTTTTGGTGTTGGCGTAGATGCTGATGCAAAAAACAGCAATAGAAATGTAATAACTCTTGGGCCAGGAAGTCTTGGTCTGCCAGATAGAGATTACTATGTTTCAGAGGACAAAGATCCAAAAGAAAAAAGAGAAAAATATGTGTTGCATGTGGCTAGAATGTTGCAGTTTTTAGGCGAAAAACCATGGAAAGCTAAAAAAGATGCCGCAACAATTTTGGCTTTAGAAACAGCAATGTCTAAACCAAGATTTGACAGAGTAGAAAGACGCGACCGAAGAAAATCCTATAATCCAATGAAGGTTTCCGATTTGCAGCAACTAACGCCTTCTATTAATTGGAATGTGTATTTGACCAATGTAGGTCTTAAAAATGTAGATTCCTTGATTGTTTCGCAACCTAAATACATGGTCGCTTTAGAGACTATTTTTAAGGATAATAAAGTGGAAGCTTGGAAAGCTTATTTGCGATGGACATTATTAAATAGAGCAACAGATAAATTATCAGTAGCAGTAGAAAATGCAAACTGGGAATTTTATGGAAAAACATTAACTGGAGCGATTAAGCAAAGAGCGCGAGATGAAAGAGCTTTGCAAGTAATTAATGGTTCGGTTGGGGAAGCACTAGGAAAATTATATGTCGAGAAAATGTTTCCAGCTGAAGCCAAAGTGAAAGCCGAAAAAATGATTAAGAACGTCTTTCTAGCTTTTGAAAACCGGATCAATAATTTGCCTTGGATGTCGCCAGAAACAAAGATAAGTGCCATTGAAAAATTACGAAAATCAACCATAAAAATTGGTTATCCGGATCAATGGAAAGACTATTCGGCCTTGACTTTGAAAAGTCCTGAAGAAGGAGGGACGTATTTTGAGAATTCGAAATACCTTGCGAAATGGAGCTTTCAAGAAGATTTAGACAAACGTTTTAAACCAGTTGATAAAACCGAATGGGGAATGTCGCCACAAACCGTAAATGCGTATTACAATCCTTCGTATAACGAAATTGTATTTCCAGCAGCAATTTTGCAACCGCCTTTTTACAATTATCAAGCCGATGAAGCTGTAAATTATGGAGGAATCGGAGCGGTTATTGGTCACGAAATTTCTCATGGTTTTGATGATTCAGGGGCGCGATACAATGCTGATGGAAACTTGAAAGATTGGTGGACAGCTGATGATTTAAAACAATTTACAGCTTTAACAGCCGCACTTGCCGCTCAATATAGCGTTTTGCAACCTTTGCCAGGAATTTTTGTTGATGGAAAATTTACTTTGGGTGAAAACATAGGCGATTTAGGGGGTGTAAATGCCGCTTACGATGGTTTGCAACTCTATTTGAAAGCAAACGGAAACCCAGGATTAATAGATGGGTATACGCCAGAACAACGTTTCTTTATTTCTTGGGCAACAGTTTGGCGCACTAAAACGCGTGACGAAACGATAAAAAGCAGCGTAAAAACCGATCCACATTCGCCAGGAATGTATCGTGCGTATGTGCCGTTGCAAAATGTAGATTCCTTTTATGAAGCATTTAATCTCAAACCGGGAGACGGAATGTATCTTTCGCCAGATAAACGAGTAAAAATATGGTAGAAAAAACAATTTATACTCGTTATTTCAGGAGGTAGTTTTTGTAAGGCATAGATGAAGGCAATAAAGATTAGGGCGAAACTAATTGACCCCAACACAAGGTAATAATAGACAATCCGATGGAATTTATTTTGGAAAAAAGCGTTGTGTATTTTGTTTTTACGCTATAAGTTGGGTTTTGAAAAAGTATAGCCTAAAACATTTTCGACTTTTGTGCTCAAAATTGTTTTTCCAAAATTAGGGCTTTCATCATTAAATTCGGGTAAATCTAAGCCCAAATCGATTGCTTTTTGGGTATAATATGCTTCGCGACTTGGATGAAATGGTGCCACAGCGTTAAAGGTTTCATTCCAATAATTTTGTCGAAGAATCTCCAAAATGATACCAATGCAATCGGTTTGATGAATCAAATTGATGGGAGCTTTGGGGTTTTCAAGGTTTTTCCTTCCAGCCAAAAAACGGATTGGATGCCGGTCTTCGCCAATCAATCCGCCAAAGCGAAGATTGGTAGTTTTAAAATGAATGTTGGTTTGTAATAGTTGTTCGACTGCTACCAATTGTCTGCCGCTTTCTGTTTCAGGACAGGTTTTAGTTTCCTCTGTCACACTGAGCGCAGTCGGAGTTTCGCCATATACTGAAGTTGAACTTACAAATAATACATTTTGGATTTTCGACTTTTCTATAAACGGGATTAAAGTGGCTATTTTTCCAATAAAGTCCTCTTTTGAATTTCCCCTTAATTTCGGTGGAATGTCAATAATCAAGGTTTTGCTTCCTTGCAAAAAAGTTTCTATATCTCCCGAAACATTGTTGCTTTCAAGGGCAAGCAAATAAGGCTGAATCCCCAGATTTTCTATAACCGAAAGTTTATCAATCGAGGTTGTAGAACCCTTTACTGAAAACCCATTTTTAAGCAAGGCTTTCGCCAAAGGCAATCCCAACCAGCCGCAACCTAGAATGCTAATTTGTGTCATTGTTGTTTTTTTTATAGCCAATTGGTTTGCGTTCTTTTTGCACTACTTCTTTCTCCTCTTTTTTGATGAGGTAATTCAAGGCTTCATAAATATCACTAAATTTTTTGTCGTATTTGGTTTCTATTTCCAATAATTTAGCATTGAATTCTTTGTGTTCCAAGGCATATCTTCTTATCATAACAAAAGTTCTCATTATGGCAATATTTACATTTATTGCCACATCTGAATTTAAAATGCCGCTGAGCATTGCGACTCCTTGTTCCGTAAAGGCAAAGGGCGTTACAACTATGTTTCTTTTATTTTGGTATGCGGTCACAAATTGTGACCGCATACTTTCCCATTCTTCAATAGTTAGTCGAAACATAAAATCGACAGGAAATCTCTTGACATTCCTTTTGACAGCTTGGTTTAAAACTTTAGTTTCTACTTCATAAAGAATTGCCAAATCAAAGTCAAGGATGACTTTTTGACCTCGAATGTCAACTATTTTAGATTGTAATGTTGTTACTTGCATGTAGTAAAATTAGATTTTTATGTGATTATAATTTGTGACCACATATATTATGGCTATTTTAAACTATCTTTTTGAATGACGTTTCCAACACTCAAGCCAATTGTTTTAATTGTTCTTTTTGAAAGTTTTATTTTCTTTTTAATAATCACGGCATCGTTCAACACAAAAGGGGTTGACATCATCCAATTGGCTCTTTTTTGAATCTGAAAAAGCGGATTACTCATTAAGTCAAAAGAACTTTCCATCAAATCCAAATCCAAAACACTCGAAGCATCAACATTAAATTCTATTTCCAACGGAAGTTGATCCACCACATAATAGCTCAACAATTTCTTGCCTTTTCGTTCGTATTTGGAACCTTTTTGCCCCAATAAAGACAAACCATTAGCTTTGAAATTATGAATATCCAAATCTTCATTGGCAAAAACATCGTAACGATTGACTTTTCGGTTTGGGGTTATTCGTATTTTCAAATAACGATTGGCACCAACAATGTGGTCTTTTAGGAATTCAACTTTGGGTTTCGCTAATTCCTTCATTGGCGCATCAGCCATAAAAGTAAAGCTGGAATTGTATTTGCTTGGTAAAGAAAGGGAGTTGAATGCTGTGGCATCTTTTGGATTCGTGCCTAAATAGGTTTTGGTCCATTCGTCCAGATTGGTGTCATAAGTGGCCCAAGCTGCCTTGTTTTTATCGGCATCCAGAATGTAGACTAAACTATTTGATTTGGCTTTGCCTAATTCATAACCGGACGAATAATGGGCTTTGGCGAAAAAGCCAATTGCTAGTGCCAATAAAATTAAGGACGACATTCCTTTTCGCACAAAAGAACCAAAAACCGGCAGCAATAATCCAAAAGTGAATACGGTTAGAATGGCACTTCCAAACAATACTTTCAGCCCCAAACCTATCGGGAACATTTGTATAAAAGGCGCAATAATCAGTAAGGTGGGAATGCTCAATACAAGATTCAGAATCCATTTGGACTTTTGGGTAAGTACAAAAGAAGCCAACATCAGCAATCCTGCAAAAGCGGGAATGATCAAAAATCCTGCTCCTTTCAGGAAGATGGAAATCAATCCGTTGATGAGAATCCAAATAAATAATGGCGCAATGAAGTGGTTCATCGTCACTTTTTTGACAGAGAAACGTTGGTAAAAAGCAAAACAAATCAACAAAGTCAGCAGGACAAATGCCGTAATGTAATCGTGGCCGTTATAGGTAAATCCGTTGAGTAGGTCATTGTATTGCGGATATACTTTTAGTAATAATTTCCATCCAAAAAACGTGAGTAGCCCCGATACGAATAGCGAACCCAAAAACGGAATGAATCCTTTTATGATTTCTGGAAAAGAAAAAATACGTTTGCCCATTCCAATAAATATCAAAAATAACAAGAGTACAAAAGCGATAATTACCATTGGTAAAACCCAATCAAAAGGATAGCTGATAAAAGAATAAGGAATTGTAAAATAGACATCATCCTCAGGGGATTGAGTTGAGTTTAAATTAGCATCCGAAAAATAATGCAACAGCGGCATCAAATATTCTCCTTGATGCGCCAAGGTATTTTTGTCCAAATGATTGATGTCATCTTGAGCCGTGTGGTAATTGTAATGTCCATCTATAAAGGCAAAATTGTACCCTTGAATATTGCCGTTTTTTCTAAAAACTGTCAAATCAGTATCGTTGGGCAACATTTTGTAAATGCTGTACATTAGCGAATTGGAAACTGGAAATTTTGGATTTGCTTCCGCGAATTCTTTGACCAATCCGCCATTTCCGCCATTGGTTTCCATCAACATATAACTGGGACCAGAACTTCCTCGTGCTTCAAAATTCAGCACCAAACCTACTTCTTTCGCCCATTTATGTTCGGTAACGAAAAGCGCCGCGCCATTTAATCCTAACTCTTCGGCATCCGAAAACAGAATAATAATGTCGTTTTTGTGGGCTGTTTTATTGTACACAAAAGCACGAACACCTTCCAAGATTGTTGCCACACCAGAACCTGCATCACTCGCTCCCTGAGAAAAAGAATGTGGCGCGCTATCGTAATGCGAAAGCAGGAGCAAAGCTTTGTCGCTGTTGCGGCCTTTTATTCGAGCCAAAATATTTTTGCATTTGGTCAATGTTCCCCAATCCGAAAAAGCAAAACCTTCCTGAACGGAAGTTTCCAAACCCAGATTCTGCAATTCTTTTACCAAATAATTGGCTACCACATCGTGATTTTCGGAACCCACGAAATGGGGTTTTTGAGAAATGTTCTTGACTTGTTCCAAAGCTCTTTTGGTTGAAAACTCAGAAAGTGGAACTTCATCGTCGGTTGTTCCTTGCGGCATCATGGTGGCGAAAACAAATCCAAGGATTCCGAGGATAAATAGTATGGATAATAGGGAAGAATAGCTTTTTTTCATTGGGATAGAATTGGGTCTAAATTTATTTTTTAACCAACATATAATAATCCTCTTCTAAGGCGCGATAGCCTTGGTCGTAAACAAAATAGTAAGTGTTTCCTGTTTTGGTTTCCAAAATATTGGTAAAAAATTCAAAATCAAAACCCTTGCTCAAGAGTTTTGATTTAGTGATTTTTCCTTTTCCATCGACATTCAAGGCCGAAAGAATGCGGTAATTTTTGCGCAATTTATTATTGACATTGCGCATAAAATTAGTGCTGTCTTTGTTTATTTTGTTGTTGTAGGCATTGCGACAGCCGTCGCTGCAGAACTTTTTGTCCTCGCGACCCACAATTTTTTCTCCACATTCTAGGCAGGTTTTGTCCATAGTTTTTCGTTTTTCTTAAAATTGGCCTTTGTATGCTAACGCTTGTTCTATATGCGCCACATGATGATTGCAATGCCAAGCATAAACCCCAATAATTCCCTCTAAACAAAATATTTTGAGGTTTTCTGGATGGAAAAATTGGCGTTTTAATTCTTTTGAACCAAAAGATTTCAAGAGCAAAACCCAACGGGTGTGAACGCCTTCGATGATTTGAAGGGAAGGCAAAATATCATCTGAATTGCCATCGGCGAGTTCTGCCCATTTAGCTTCTTCGTATGGTTTTATCGTGGGAATATCTTCGGTCAAAGCCAGTTTGAATCGGATAAAACTATTGATATGACTGTCGGCACAATGATGCACCACTTGTTTGATGTTCCAACCCTTTGGTCGATACGTCCAATTCAGTTCTTCAACAGAAAGGGTTGAAGTCAGTTTTTTTATTCTCGAAGGGAAATTTTCAATAATTGAAATCCAAGTTTCCAAATCATTTTCTGATATTGAATCTGGGTTTTGAAATTTTCCTATCGGGAATTTTAGTTTTTCGAGATTGAAATTGTTTTTCATCATTGCGGGATCAATTCTTTTAAAATCAATCAAATATAAACAAATTTTTCCATTTACAAACGCTTACAAATAGTTACAACCGAAAGTAAGTAGTTATCTACCGACTAAATTTTTAGAGTCGTCGCATCTTTGCCCTGTTGATTGGAACGAACCATTCAACAAACGATATACTAACAATTTAAATTTACACGCCATGAATGCATTAAGAAACAAAGTTCAGTTAATTGGACACGTAGGACAAGATCCAGAAATCAAAAACCTTGATGGAGGAAAAAAAGTA
This sequence comes from Flavobacteriaceae bacterium, assembly GCA_947446635.1. GTDB lineage: Bacteria > Bacteroidota > Bacteroidia > Flavobacteriales > Flavobacteriaceae > Flavobacterium. The sequence continues at coordinate 10,272 of CANFHF010000027.1, read as the reverse complement.
GCTAATTTGACTATTGCCACAAACGATAGTTACAAAAATGACAAGGGAGAGAAAGTGGAACTAACCGAATGGCACAAAGTGGTAGCCTGGGGGAAAACTGCCGAAATCATCGAAAAATATGTAACCAAAGGAAAGGAAATTGCCATAGAAGGCAAACTCACCCACAGAAGTTATGACGACAAGAATGGCGAAAAACGCTATATTACCGAAGTGGTGGCAAATGATGTGCTATTATTGGGAAAATAATCCAAACAGTGTATACCAAAAAGGGTTTCCAGCAATGGAAACCTTTTTTATTGACTTTTCTCAACTTTTGATAAAAATTCAAAAAGCACAAAACCGGCTTGCTATTGCAATCGCTTTAAAATATCGGTCATCTTTTCAAAAGAACTGAAGTTTTCGTGCTCCACCGTATGGTCAATTCTTTCGTATGCCCAAGTGGTGTGAAACGGAACATGCACCGCGTGTCCGCCAATGGCCAAAACCGGCAACACATCCGATTTTAAGGAGTTTCCAATCATCAAAAATTCCTTGGGTTGTATTTCCAATCGTTTGACCAAATCCAAATAATCTTTTTCCTGCTTGTCCGCCATTACTTCGATGTGGTGAAAATAATGACCCAAACCTGAATTGTGTAACTTTCTGCGTTGGTCCAATAAATCGCCTTTGGTCGCCACAACGAGCTTGTATTTGCCATGTAGGGCAACTAAAGTTTCTTCAACTCCCTCTAATAAAACAATTGGTTTTTCGAGTAATTCTTTTCCGTATTCGATTATTTTTTCAATGATTTCAATAGGAATAGTATTGTTGGAAATTTTCATTGCCGCCTCAATCATGGAAAGAATGTAGGCTTTTATGCCGTAACCGTAGATTTTCAAATTGTCGATTTCAACTTTGAAAAGTTCTTGCGAAATGCCCTGGTGGGACAAATAATCGCTCATCAAACCACAGAATTTTTGTTCCGTTTCTATGAAATACGTTTCGTTGACAAACAGGGTGTCGTCTGCATCGAAAGCAATTACTTTTAGGGTCATTTTTATTTCTTAATTTATCGTTTCTCCATTAGAAACGCCATCCACATCAGGATTCACGAAAACTAATTTTCCATCCGCATTATTCGTCATCAAAATCATTCCTTGACTTTCCACACCACGAAGCGCTCTTGGCGCCAAATTCACTAAAACAGTCACGCGTTTTCCGATGATATCTTCCGGTGAAAAACTCTCTGCAATCCCAGAAACAATGGTGCGAATGTCAATTCCCGTATCGACTTTCAAAATCAATAGTTTGTTGGCTTTTGGCATTTTTTCAGCTTCCAGAATCGTTCCCACACGTAAATCCATTTTGGCAAAATCATCATATTGAATGGTTTCTTTCTGTGGTTCAACCAATTTGTTTTCGGCTAAATTAGCAGTCTTTGTAGCTTCCAATTTGTCTATTTGTTTTTGTATTTCTTCATCTTCAATTTTAGCAAAAAGTAATTCAGCTCCGCCTATTTGGTGTCCCGCAGGAATTAAATCCGAGTTATCAGCAACGGCGTTCCAGTCGATTTTGTAATCAATTTTAAGAATTCTTGACAATTTTGTAGCGGTAAAAGGCAGGAAAGGTTCGCAAAGTGAACTTAAAGCAGCGGCAATTTGCAAAGCCACATACATTTGGGTTTGCACACGAGCTGAATCTGTTTTTATCATTTTCCAAGGCTCTTCGTCGGCAAGATATTTATTTCCCAACCGGGCCACATTCATCAATTCGCCCAAAGCTTCACGGAATTTGTAACGTTCCAAAGAACTCGAAATCACAGCTGGATACGCTTTCAGTTCGGTCAAAGTCGCCGTATCTACTTCAGAAAGTGCGTTTGGACTTGGAACAATCCCTTCGTAATATTTGTTGGTCAAAACCACCACACGATTGATGAAATTTCCAAAAATCGCCACCAATTCATTGTTATTTCTTGCCTGAAAATCTTTCCAAGTAAAATCATTGTCTTTTGTTTCTGGTGCATTCGATGTCAACGCATAACGCAAAACATCTTGTTGATTCGGAAATTCTTCCAAATATTCGTGCAACCAAACCGCCCAATTTTTAGACGTAGAAAGTTTATTTCCTTCCAAGTTCAAGAACTCGTTTGCAGGCACATTATCCGGCAAAATATAGCTTCCTTCCGCTTTCAACATCGCAGGGAAAATGATGCAATGGAACACAATATTGTCTTTCCCGATGAAATGAACCAGTTTTGTATCCTGATCTTTCCAGTAGGGCGTCCAATCTTTTCCTTCGCGCAAAGCCCATTCTTTCGTAGAAGAAATATAGCCAATCGGCGCATCAAACCACACGTATAATTTTTTTCCTTCGGCACCTTCAACCGGAACGTCAATTCCCCAATCGAGGTCACGAGTCACTGCCCGAGGTTCCAATCCGCCGTCAATCCACGATTTCACTTGTCCGTAAACATTAGGTTTCCAGTCATTTTTATGTCCAACAAGAATCCATTCTTTTAAGAAATCTTCATAACGATCCAAAGGCAAAAACCAGTGTTTCGTCGATTTCATAATCGGGGTTTCCCCAGTAATCGTCGATTTTGGATTGATCAAATCCGTAGCGTTTAATGACGACCCACATTTTTCACATTGGTCTCCATAAGCTTCTTCATTGTCGCATTTCGGGCAAGTCCCAACCACAAAACGATCTGCCAAGAATTGATCTGCTTTGGCATCATACAATTGCTCGGTAACTTGTTCTACAAAATCGCCTTTATCATATAATTTTCTAAAAAATTCAGAAGCCGTATCGTGATGAATTTTAGCCGAAGTTCTAGAATAATTATCAAACGAAATTCCAAAATCCGAGAATGATTTTCGAATAATTCCATCGTATTTATCGATTACTTCCTGAGGCGTAACTCCTTCTTTTTTGGCTTTCATCGAAATTGCTACGCCATGTTCATCGCTTCCGCAAACAAACAAAACGTCTCTTCCTCGCAATCTTAAATAACGAGAATAAATATCCGAAGGTACATAAACCCCCGCCAAATGCCCAATATGAATGGGTCCGTTTGTATAGGGCAAGGCCGCCGTAATGGTATATCTTTTGGGATTTTGTAACATAATAGAATTTAATGAAATGCAAAAATAAGTTTTTTTTTGGAGCTATTTCCCGCTATCCGTTGCAAATATATTCACTGAACTCCGATGATAATAGAAATTAAGTGACGTAATCAGGGCTACAATTTCTGCTTAACCAGAATATTTTTCCTTAAATTTGCTACCATTATTATAAAAGTTAGCGTTTAAAAAATCAAGCTATGTTACAAATCGCATTTATTAGAGAGAATCAGGAAAAAGTAATCACCGCTTTGGCAAAGAGAAATATGGATGCCACAAGTGTTGTTCAAAAAGTGGTACAACTAGATGAACGCCGTCGCGCTTCACAAGTGGAGTTGGACGGAATTTTATCCGAATCTAATAAATTATCTAAAGACATTGGCGAATTGATGAAAAATGGCGAAAAATCAAAAGCGGCTATTCTCAAAGAAAAAACAGTTTTGTTAAAAGAAAAAAGCAAAGAATTGTCTGAAACTGCTGACCAGTTGGCCGCGGAACTTTTAGAAAAATTATACACTTTACCCAACCTTCCAGCCGAGATTGTTCCCGAAGGAAAAACGCCAGAGGAAAACCTAAATGTTTTCGAGGAAGGAGAAATTCCTGTCTTGCACGAAGGTGCGCAACCGCATTGGGAATTGGTAAAAAAATACGACATCATCGATTTTGAATTAGGAAATAAAATTACAGGCGCAGGATTTCCGGTTTACAAAGGAAAAGGAGCCAAATTACAACGCGCTTTGATCAATTATTTTCTAGACAAAAATACAGCTGCAGGTTACAATGAAGTTCAGGTTCCGCACATGGTCAACGAAGCTTCGGCTTATGGAACGGGACAATTGCCAGACAAAGAAGGGCAAATGTACCACGACGCCACCGATAATTTATACTTGATTCCAACGGCGGAAGTTCCGGTGACAAATTTGTTTCGGGATGTAATTTTAGCTGAAAACGAATTGCCGATTTTAACTACGGCTTACACACCATGTTTCCGTCGTGAAGCCGGTTCTTATGGTGCTCACGTTCGTGGATTGAACCGTTTGCACCAGTTTGACAAAGTCGAAATCGTGCGTATCGAGCATCCTGACAAATCCTATGAAGCCTTGGACGGAATGGTTGCTCACGTAAAAAATATCCTTCAAGAATTGAAATTGCCGTATAGAATATTGCGTCTTTGTGGCGGCGATATGGGTTTCACATCGGCTTTGACCTATGATTTCGAAGTGTATTCTACAGCGCAAGAACGTTGGTTAGAAATCAGTTCGGTTTCTAATTTTGAGACTTTTCAGGCGAATCGTTTGAAATTGCGTTTCAAGGACAAAGACGGGAAAAACCAATTGGCACACACTTTGAACGGAAGTTCATTGGCTTTGCCAAGAGTTTTGGCTGGAATTTTAGAAAATTACCAAACTGCTGAAGGCATTGTAATTCCGGAGGTTTTGCGAAGCTATTGTGGGTTTGATATTATAGATTAAATTTTACTAGTTTTATTTACCGCAAATTTTATTTTTATTGAATTACAAAATAATTTGCGAATTTGCGGTTAAATGGCTTTTTAATAATAAATAATATTTAGCAAAAATTATATAATGAAAAAACTCTTTCTACATATCGCCCTGTTTTTTTCATTAATTTGTTTTTCACAAAACGAGCAATTGGCGCAATATTATTACGACAAAGGAGATTTTGAAAAAGCACGAATCAGTTTCGAAGAATTGCTAAAAGATCAGCCTTCTAACGCACAGTATTTTCAACACGCAATTGATTGTTACCAGCAATTACGTCAATTTGACATTGCCGAAAAAGCCATTCGAGAACGACTGGATAGATACAAACAAAGTGATCTTTTGGTAGAATTGGGTTATAATTTTCAGTTGCAAAAGAACGAGGCTTCCGCCAAAAAGTATTATGACCAAGCAATCGACCGAATCAGGAAAAATCCAAACGAAGTGTATGCCATATCAAATTCTTTCGAGAGAAAAGTATTGCTCGAACAGGCGCTGAAATCCTATCAAAAGGCATTGGCATTAGTGCCTGCTTTTAATTTTAATTATCAAATCGCCCTGCTTTATGGCCAACTAGGCAATACTGAAATGATGATTTCTACCTTCCTCGATGAAGCGTTTGTTAATCCGCAAAATTCGTTACAAATTCAAAATCAACTGGCTCGTTTTATGGCTGAAGACGGCGATGCTACTTTTAATGAGTCCTTACGAAAAGCTCTAATCCTAAGGACTCAAAAAAACCAAGATGTTTTTTGGAACCATTATTTGAGTTGGTTTTATGTACAGCAAAAAGAATTTGGCAAGGCTTTTATTCAAGAAAAATCCATTTATAAACGCAGTTCGGAATCCCTTTCTAGTATCGTGAATTTAGCACAACTCGCCATTGAAGATGACGACCAAGAAGATGCAAAGGAAATCTTGGGATTTGTATTGGAAAACACCAAAGATTTGGAACTCCTTATTCAAGCCAATTCATATTTGTTAAAAATGAAAATTGAAAAGGCACAAGAAAAAGATTTTTCCGCCATTAACGCCGAATTAGTCAGTTTGTTGAAGCAATATGAAATAAGTCGATTTACATTATCTTTACAACTACTTCAGGCGCATTTTGTGGCATTTAATTTGCGAAAACCCGAGGAAGGAAAAGCCATAATCAAGAAAGCGCTCGAAATGCAGCTGAACGATTTTGAAGTGGCTAAAGCCAAAATGGAGTTGGCAGATATTTTACTTTTTGAAGAAAAATTCAATCAGGCATTGCTTTATTATTCTCAAATTGAAGAAGATTTAAAAAATGATGAAGTGGCGCATGAGGCGAGCTTGAAAGCCGCAAAAACCAGTTATTTCCAAGGAGATTTTGTGTGGGCTTTGAAACAGTTTAAGGAATTGAAATCAGCGAGTACGCAATTAATTGCTAATGATGCTTTAGAATATTTCCTTTTAATCAGTGACAATACTGTTGCCGATTCGACACAAACGGCCTTGAATCAATTTGCCAAAGGCGATTATTTGTTATATCAAAACAGAAATCAGGAATCGATTGCACAGTTTCAATCGATTTTGAAAAGCTTCAAAGGGCAGGAAATTGAAGCAGTAACTTTCTTGCGTTTGGGTAAAATTTACGAAAAACAAGGCGAATATGATTTGGCTTTAAGCCAATATCAAAATATCATAGCGCAGCACGCTGACGGAATTTACATTGATGAAGCCTTATATTTTTCGGCAGAAATTGAAAACAATAAGTTACAACAACCTGAAAAGGCAAAGTCATTGTACGAGAAAATAATTTTTAATCATCAAGACAGTATTTACTTTGTTGATGCTCGAAAAAAATACAGGCAATTGCGAGGAGACACTAACCTTTGATCTGAATTTTTAATCCAAATATTTTTCCTAAAATCCAAAAATGATTATTTACAACGTCACCACAAACATACATGAAAGCGTTCACGACCAATGGATGATTTGGATGCAACACAAACACATTCCGGAAGTTATAGCTACGGGAAAATTCTCTTCGGCACGCATGGTACGCGTTTTAATTGAAGAAGAAATGGGAGGGCTCACCTATTCTGTTCAATACACAACAGATGGCAAAGCAACTTTAGAAAAATATTACCAAGAAGACGCTCCAAAATTGCGTGAAGAAGGGATAAAATTATTTGGAGATAAAATGCTCTCTTTTAGAACGGAACTTAAAGTGGTAAGCGAGCACTTCCAAGCTGGGATGGACCCAAAATAAATAACCCTTCACCCCCTTCGCAGCAAAAATGAACCCTATGGAAAAAGTAAAAGCAAAAAAACACCTCGGACAACATTTCTTAAAAGATGAAGGTATCGCCAAGGCAATTGCGGATACTTTAAATCTCGAAGGGTATGATGATGTACTAGAAATAGGTCCAGGAATGGGAGTTTTAACCAAATATTTGTTAGAAAAACCAATTAACACCTATGTAATTGAAATCGACACCGAATCAGTGACGTATTTGGACGAAAATTATCCAAAACTTAAAGATAAAATCATTTCTAAAGATTTCTTAAAATACAACATTAATGAAGTTTTTGAAGGAAAGCAACTGGCCATTATTGGAAATTTTCCGTATAACATCTCTACACAAATTGTATTTAAAACATTAGAATATCGAAATCAAATTCCAGAATTCGCTGGGATGTTCCAAAAAGAAGTAGCAGAACGCATTTGTGAAAAAAAAGGGACCAAAGCCTATGGAATTCTATCGGTTTTAGTTCAAGCTTTTTATGATGCTGAGTACTTATTTACGGTAGATGAACATGTGTTTATTCCGCCACCAAAAGTCAAGTCGGGCGTGTTGCGTTTGCGCCGCAAAGAAAACTATAGCTTACCTTGCGCCGAGAAACTATTTTTCACGGTTGTTAAAACCGCTTTTCAGCAACGAAGAAAAACATTGAGAAATAGTTTAAAAACGTTAAATTTGTCCGACAATTTAAAGTCAGATGTTGTTTTTGACCTTCGTCCAGAACAGCTCAATGTGGCGCAATTTATAGAACTCACGCAAAAAATAGAAGCCGATGGAATTTAAAATCAGCAAAGATCTAATCCAACAATTAGAGCAATTAATTCAAAGTAAAGACGACAGGCAACTGGAATTTTTACTGAATGACTTGCATCATGCTGATATTGCTGAAATCCTAGACGAACTAGATTTTGACGAGGCAACCTATGTCTTCAAGGTTTTAGATAGTGAAAAAACAGCGGAAATCCTTCTTGAATTAGAAGATGATTTGCGTGAAAAAATATTGAGTAGGCTTTCGCCAAAAGAAATAGCCGAAGAACTAGATGAACTAGAAACCAATGATGCAGCCGATATTATCGCTGAGCTTTCGCAAAGTAAAAAGCAAGAAGTAATATCTGAACTTATAGATGTTGAACATGCCAAAGACATTGTGGATTTGTTGCGTTACAAAGAAGATACCGCGGGCGGAATTATGCACAAGGAATTGGTGAAAGTATACGAAAACTGGAATGTTTTGACTTGTATAAAAGAAATGCGAATCCAAGCCGAAAATATTTCGAGAGTACATTCTATTTATGTTGTTGACGACGACGATCGATTATTGGGACGATTGTCGCTAAAAGATTTGTTGACAACATCGGCAAAAACACCTATTAGTGAAGTATATATAAAAAAATTAAACTCGGTAAAAGTAGATGCCGAAGACGTTGAGGTTGCCCGGATTATGCAAAAATATGACTTGGAAGCTATTCCCGTTATTGATGAATTAGGAAGACTAGTTGGTCGAATTACCATTGATGATATTGTGGATGTAATCAAGGATGAGGCCGATCAGGATTATCAATTGGCCGCTGGTATTACCCAAGACGTAGAAGCTGGTGATAGTGTACTCGAACTCACAAAAGCTCGTTTGCCTTGGCTTTTAATTGGAATGGTCATTGAAATTGTAGCTTCATTTGTATTAAAAAGCAATGAAAGTGCCTTTCAAAAATATTCTACTTTGATTATTTTCGTACCATTACTTTCGGCAACTGCGGGAAATATTGGGGTACAAGCATCGGCAATTGTAGTTCAGGGTTTGGCAAACGGAACCTTGAAAGAATTCAGCCGAAGTTATTTTAGCAAAGAAATTGCTGTTGCCATGATTTCAGGAACCATCATTTCCTTATTATTGCTGGGTTATCATTCATTTATGTACCAGCAATACCAAGTTGGCTTAGCCATTTCAATATCAATAATAGTAGTTATTTTATTTGCAGCAATTTTAGGCACATTGGTGCCGCTTTTCCTTCACAAGAATAAAATTGATCCTGCCATTGCAACAGGTCCATTTGTTTCCACGACAAATGATGTATTTGGAATAATTCTTTACTTTTGGATTGCACAAATGATTTTAGGATTTTAAAAAAAATGAAATGAAAATACACATCATCGGCGGCGGAAACTTAGGAGTTTCCATAGCTTTAGGAATAGCCAAATTTTCGAAAAAAAATCAAGTTACCGTTACAAGAAGAAATACGACAAGTATTCTGTATTTGGAGCAATTAGGAATTACCATTTCAACAGATAACAAGCATGGAATCCAAGAAGCGGATGTCATTATTCTTACCATAAAGCCCTATCAGGTTGATGCTGTTTTATCGGAAATCCTCCCTATAATTTCAAATAAAGTGATTGCATCAGGAGTAAGTGGCTTGTCGATTGAGAACTTACAAAAAAAGATAGGAAATACGAACAGCGCCATCCGAATTATGCCCAATATAGCAGCCCAATATGGGGCGTCGGCTACTTGTATTGCGTTTCACGAAACACATAAAACGGAAGCTCAAAATGTGGTGGCTCTTTTCCAAGATTTGGGAACAGCACCTATTATTGACGAAAAATTGATGGATGCGGCTACGGTTTTGGCGGCAAGTGGAACCGCTTTTGCCTTGCGTTACATTCGCGCCTCGATGCAAGCGGGGATTGAAATAGGATTTGACTGGCAAACCGCCTTGGCTATTTCTGCTCAAACCGTAAAGGGGGCGGCCGAAATGATTTTGGAAGAAAATATACATCCAGAACAATTGATAGACCGAGTAACAACCCCACAAGGATGTACTATTGCGGGATTAAGCGAAATGGAAACACACGGATTCAGCTCCTCATTAGTTCGCGGAATTAAAGCGGCTTTGAAAAAAATCAAGGGATAAATGATTTAAGATTTTTGACCCAAGCATCTGCGAACTGGCATAAGTATTTCAGATTTACAATTACAAAATCTGAAATTGTCATTCTTCATTCAAAAACCTATAATTTTGACCACAGCACTAAAAATCCTCCATATCGATAGCAATCATCCTATATTAATGGAACAATTGCAAGAACTAGGGTTTATAAATCACGAAGACTTCAGCTCGTCTAAAGAAGAAATTGAAGCAAAAATCCAAGATTATCAAGGCATTGTTATCCGAAGCAGATTCAAAATTGACAAAACATTTTTAGACAAAGCCACTAATTTGCAATTCATTGCGCGAGTGGGCGCTGGTTTGGAAAGTATCGATTGTGAGTGTGCCTTAAGCAAAAAAATCCACCTCATTGCTGCTCCAGAAGGAAATAGAAACGCGGTTGCCGAACATACTTTGGGTATGATTTTATCTCTTTTCAATAATTTGAATGTTGCCGATAGCGAAATAAAAT
>CANFHF010000026.1 GCA_947446635.1 Flavobacteriaceae bacterium | reverse complement strand
GAAGATTGGTTTTTGTCCTTGTTAAATAAAGCGATTGCAAACGGATTGCACATTGTCAATGTCACGCAATGTTCGGGTGGAAGCGTCAGAATGGGGCAATACGAAACCAGTGCTTCATTGAAAGAAATAGGGGTGATTTCTGGTCATGACATTACCACCGAGGCGGCGATTACTAAATTGATGTACTTGTTAGGTCAAAATGTAGCACCGGCTATTTTCAAAACCATTTTTGAAACATCAATCCGAGGGGAATTGTCATAAAAATCGAGGATTAATTTTCTTTAGTCATTTTTTTTCGTGTTCTTTGCATCCTCAAAATACATAGAGAGGTGGCCGAGTGGCTGAAGGCGCACGCTTGGAAAGCGTGTATATGGCAACATATCGAGGGTTCGAATCCCTTCCTCTCTGCTGAATTTTATATAAACTAATTAAAGGTAGCCTTTCGGTTGCCTTTTTTTTGTATTTTTATCCTTCAAAAATCAGGTATGCGGTTATTTCTTAAAATGCTTCTTTTGTTGCTTACGGTTCATGGGTTTTCACAAGAAATGAACCTCGATTTGTCTCCAATAAAAATTGATTCGCTTTACAGAGAAGACCAATTTTATTTTGGGTTTACCTTTAATTCCTTGCAAAAGAAACCCATAGACCTAACTCAAGATAAATTTTCATCCGGATTTGCTACAGGATTCCTTAGAGACATGCCTTTCAATAAAAAGAGATCCCTTGCAATCGCTGCTGGAATTGGGTTTTCTTTTAATACCTACAATCAAAACCTTAAAATTTCAAATGCTAGTTCAACAAATGAATACGAAATTATGACTACTGGGAGCTATACTACAAACAGGTTTACCCAATTGTCGGTTGAGGCACCTATCGAGTTGAGATGGAGAACCTCAACTTTTGAAAGTTATAAATTTTGGCGGATTTATGCAGGGGTTAAATTCAGCTATTTGGTATTAGATAAATCCATTTTCGAAGACACTCAAGGCAAAACGATAGTTACTCACAACGATGATTTTAATAAATTTTGCTATGGCACTTATATTTCAGCGGGCTATAATTCGGTGAATGTGTACGCATATTATGGACTGAATTCGCTCTTTCAAAAGGCTAAAATCAATGCGACACCCATCGACATGAATTCGATGAATATTGGTATTATTTTCTACATTCTATAGCCAAAAATGCAGCAAAAGCAGCTGTGGAATAACTCCTAAAAGAAATCCAATACCTAATTCTTTAGTTGTATGCGCTTTCATCTCCAGTCGGGAAAACCCCACAAAGCCATTGATTAGAATTAAAAATAGAATCCAATTTATATTCCAGATTTGATGGTGAATGTTTAATCCAACAACAAATACCATCAAGGTGCTAATGGTCATCATGTGAAGGCTGGCTTTTGTTTTAAAGAATAAAAACAGTAGTGCTTGTAAAGTGCTTATTAATCCTCCCAAAAAGAAAAAATGCAATTCAGGATATACTTTCAACGGAGCGGTTTTTCGCATTAGTAAAATAATCAAAAAACATAAAATAATCAGTGGAATTTTTCGCTGTTTTAAATCGGAAACCATTATGGAATCAACTTTTCCTACTGCACGTAAAATAAAAAACAACCCTATTGGAAGTGCTATCGTGATAATGGCAATTTGAAGAATAACAAAGTATTTTTCTTTGGTCTCAAAATTAGAGTTGTTAAAAAAAAAGTAATACAAGGCCGCATACGCCGGAATGAATATCGGGTGAAATACATAGGAAAAAACAGGAAGTATTTTTTTTAAATTCATAATGGGGGTTAAGGAGCTTTAAATCTTTTTCCTCATCCTCGCCACCGGAATGCCTAATTGTTCCCGGTATTTAGCAATGGTTCTTCGGGCAATAGGGTAGCCTTTTTCTAAAAGAATTTCGGCCAGTTGATCGTCAGGAAGCGGTTTTTGTTTGTCCTCGTCTTCAATCATATTTTGAAGAATTTTCTTGATTTCGAGTGTCGAAACATCCTCTCCTTGGTCATTTTTCATCGCTTCCGAGAAGAATTCTTTGATGAGTTTTGTTCCATAAGGCGTTTCTACATATTTGCTATTGGCCACGCGGGAAATGGTTGAAATATCAAGTCCGACTATATCGGCAATGTCTTTCAAGATCATTGGTTTAAGTTTGGTTTCATCGCCTTCGAGAAAGTATTCTTGTTGGTAATGCATAATGGCATTCATCGTCACATAAAGTGTTTCTTGGCGTTGTTTGATAGCGTCGATAAACCATTTGGCCGAATCTAATTTTTGTTTGATAAACTGAACTGCATCTTTTTGCGCATTCGATTTATCTCGAGAACTTTTATAGGTTTGCATCATTTCCTGATAATCTTTAGAAACATGCAGGGATGGAGCATTTCTTGCGTTTAGCGTCAAAATCAATTCATTGTCCACAATTCGAATGGAAAAATCAGGAACCACATGTTCGGTGATTTTGTTACTACCAGTGAAGGCACCGCCTGGTTTCGGGTTCAGTTTTTCTATTTCGTGAATGGCGGTTTTGAGTTGCTCATTCGAAACATTGAATTTTTGCTGCAGTTTGTCGTAATGTTTTTTGGTAAAAGCGTCAAACTGGTTTTCGATAATAGCGGTTGCCAAAGCCACATATTCCGTAGGCGTTTTGTGTTTCAATTGCAACAACAAACATTCCCGCAAATCCCGGGCACCAACACCCGAAGGTTCGAGTTCGTGAATGATATATAACATCCGCTCGACCGTTTTTTCGGTGGTATAAATCCCTTGGGTAAATGCCATATCATCAACCATATCAGGAATACTTCTGCGGATATACCCCATATCGTCAACGCTTCCCACCAGAAATTCTGCAATTTCTCGCTCGGCGTCATTCAAAATAAAAGTATTGAGTTGGTTGATCAAATCTTGGTGAAAACTAATTGGCGCTACTAGTGGCGATTCATGTTCCTCGTCGTCGTCACTGTGATTATTGGCTTGGGTTTTATAATCTGGCGTTTCGTCGCTGCTTAAATAGTCGTCAATGTTAATGTCACTTGTATCTTCACTTTCATTATCATCATAATCGTCAAATTCATCACTGTCGAATTCGTCTTTTTCATAAATTTCTTCTTCCTCAGTTCCTGTTTCCAATGCTGGATTTTCGTTCATTTCTTCCAACAAACGTTGTTCAAATGCTTGCGTGGGCAATTGAATTAACTTCATCAACTGGATTTGTTGTGGAGATAATTTTTGGGACAATTTAAGATTTAGAAATTGCTTGAGCATTTTAGTTTATTTGGTTATTCGTTTATTTGGTTATTTGGAACGAATCCACAAATAACCACATCTGCAAATTAACTTTTAATTAAAATTCCGCGTTCATCGGCGTCCTTGGAAAAGGAATTACATCACGAATATTGGTCATTCCAGTAACAAAAAGTACTAATCTTTCGAATCCAAGTCCAAACCCGGAGTGAACAGCGCTTCCAAATCTTCGGGTGTCAAGATACCACCATAATTCTTCTTCGTCAATTCCTAAGGCTTTCATTTTTTCGACCAAAACATCAAAGCGTTCTTCTCTTTGTGAACCACCAACAATTTCCCCAATTCCAGGAAAAAGAATGTCCATGGCTCGCACGGTTTTCCCGTCTTCGTTCAAACGCATATAAAAAGCTTTGATATTGGCTGGATAATCAAACAAGATTACCGGACATTTAAAATGTTTCTCCACCAAATACCGTTCGTGTTCCGATTGTAAATCAGCACCCCATTCGTTGATGATGTAATTGAATTTTTTCTTTTTATTTGGGCTACAATCCCTCAAGATGTCAATTGCTTCGGTGTATGAAACCCTTTTGAAGTTGTTTTCCAAAACAAAATTTAATTTTTCTAGCAATCCCATTTCACTTCTTTCGGCTTGTGGTTTTGATTTTTCTTCGTCCAATAATCGCCCTTCCAAGAATTTCAAATCCTCAGGACATTTATCCAATGTATATTTGATGACATATCGAATAAAATCTTCAGCCAAGTCCATATTGTCATTCAAATTATTGAAAGCCACTTCGGGTTCAATCATCCAAAATTCAGCCAAGTGACGAGAAGTGTTTGAGTTTTCGGCTCTAAATGTGGGTCCAAAAGTATAAATTTGTCCTAGTGCCATGGCAAAAGTTTCTCCTTCTAATTGTCCTGAAACGGTTAAGTTCGTTTCTTTTCCAAAGAAATCTTCCTTGTAATTTATTTTTCCGTCTTCGGTTCTTGGGGTATTGTCAAAAGGCAAAGCGGTTACTTTAAACATTTCGCCAGCACCTTCGGCATCAGAGCCTGTGATGATTGGTGTGTTTACATATACAAACCCTTTTTCTTGAAAATAGCTATGTACGGCGAACGACAAAACCGAACGAACACGCATAATAGCTCCAAAAACATTGGTACGAACTCGTAAATGCGCATTTTCTCGTAAGAAATCTAAACTAGGTTTGTTTTTGGGTTGAATTGGAAATTTTTCTGCATCGGAATCGCCAAGAATTTCCAATTTAGAAACCTGAATTTCGAATTTTTGCCCCGCGCCTTGACTTTCCACCAAATTTCCTGTTACCGAAATTGCCGCACCCGTGGTGATTCTTTTCAGGGTTTCATCAGCTGTGTTTTCAAAATCGACAACGCATTGTATATTGTTGATGGTCGAACCATCGTTCAACGCAATAAATTGATTATTTCTAAAAGTTCTTACCCAGCCTTTTGCATTTATTTCTTGAAGTGTTGTCGTGCTGTTTAGTAAGTCTTTTATGCGTGTATGTTTCATTTTTGAATAAGGATTAAAATTTAGGATTTTAAAATGAATCTAAATCGAATTGCAAATATAATTGATTTATTGTGATTTTTGTAGCCCTAATAAAAATGGAAATCTCTCGCTTTTTTGCGTGGATTGAAACGAATATAGCGGGATTAGCTCCTAATACAAAAGTTATTTTACCATTTCAGCCTCCAAAACATCTTCGTTTTTAGCTTTCTTTTTTTCAAAAGTCAAAACCAATGCGGGTAAAACTAATAGGTTGGCAAACATCGCAAACAACAAGGTACAGGAAATCAATCCGCCTAGAGCAATCGTGCCGCTAAAACTGGAAAGGGTGAAAATAGCGAATCCAAAAACCAAAACAATAGAAGTGTAAAAGGTGCTTATTCCAGTTTCTCGCAATGCGCTGAATACAGATTTTTTTATTTTACCATTGTTTTCTATTAGGTCATGGCGGTATTTTGCCATAAACTGAATGGCATTGTCTACTGAAATTCCGAAGGCAATACTGAAAACTAAGATCGTTGACGGCTTGAGTGGAATCCCAAAATAGCCCATCAGACCTGAGGTAATACATAGCGGAAGTATATTTGTAATAACGGAAACCAATATCATTTTTACCGAGTGAAACATATAAGCCATTAATCCTGCAATCAATAAAATGGCAAAAATAAGCGATTCGATGAGGTTGTTAATTAAGTAGGAAGTTCCTTTTTGAAAAACCAATGCTTTTCCTGTCAGCGTTACTTCGTAGTGCTCTTTTGGAAATACTTGGTTGATTTTTTTCTTTAATTTTTCTTCTACTTTTGCCATTTCCTCGGTGCCAATATCCCTCATAAAAGTCGTGATTCGGGCATATTGGCCTGTTGAATCCACATAACTTTTCATCAAATTGTCTTTGGTGTTTTTAGTTGCATTTTTGGCGTACGAAAGTATAAATGCTTGTTCTTGCGAAGTGGGCAATTCGTAATATTCGGGATTGCCATTATAATAAGCTTGTTTGGAGTATTTAACCAAATTAACTATCGAAATGGGTTTGGACAACTCAGGCATTCCGGAAATAGTTTTTTGTAATTCGTCCATTTTTTTCATCGTGGACAATTTTAGAACCCCTTTTTTGTGTTTGGTATTAATCATGATTTCTAAAGGCATAACCCCTTTGAATTCTTTTTCGAAGAAGACAATATCCTTGAAGAAGGAAGCGCTTTTTGGCATTTCACCAATCAAACTTCCAGAGACTTTCATTTTTGAAAGGCCTATAATACTAAACACTAGTAGTAATCCATAAATAGTGTAAATGATTCTTCGATTGTACCTAACGGCGTATTCTACCCAACCCAGCACAGCTGAAATATAGGTTTTGCTTAGGTGGTACAAGTGCTTTTCCTTTGGTAAATCCATAAAACTATACACAATCGGCACAATCATTAAGGTTAATAGATAAACCGTAATCACGTTAATAGAGGTTACCAATCCAAATTCGTAAAGTAAATCATTACCGGTAATCATGAATGTAGCAAATCCAATAGCCGTAGTTAAATTTGTCATTAAAGTGGAAACGCCAATTTTTGAAATGACACGTTGCAGCGCTTTGGCCTGATTGTGATGGGTTTTTATCTCCTGCTGGTATTTATTGATGAGAAAAATACAGTTTGTAATTCCGATGACTATGATTAAAGGAGGAATAATAGCTGTTAAAATTGTGATTTTATAATGGAATAATCCCAAGGTACCAAAGGACCATACCACGCCAACTAATAAAATACAGATTGAAATGAATGTCGCCCTATAAGAACGAAAAAAGAAGAAAAATATTAAAGACGTAATAAGTAAAGCTGCACCAATAAAGAGCCCAATTTCGCCTTTCATGTTTTGAGCGTTGATGGTTCTAATATAGGGCATTCCTGAAACACGAAGGTCGATTCCAGTTGTTTTCTCGAATTTTTCTATTTTAGGAACCAAATTCTCCACAATAAAGGTTTTTCTTGCCTCTGTGTTGACAATTTTTTTGTCTAAATAAATTGCAGAACGAATACTTCCCGATTGTTTATTGAACAATAATCCTTCATAAAAAGGCAAGTTGTTAAAAAGTTCAGTTTTTATTCCACCTAAATAGTTGGCGTTATTCGTTTGACTTTGGTCAATAAGCGGAACCAATTCAAATTTTTCAGCAATAGTATCTTTTTGTAATTTTTTTAAATCATTTAAGGAAACAACGAGTTCGACTTCTTTGGATTTTTTTAGTCCTGTCATCAACTCGTTCCAAGCCCCATAGGCTTTTGGAGTAAAAAAGGATTTGTCTTTAAAACCAATAACAATTAGATTACCCTCTTCCCCAAACTTGTTCAAGAAGTCTTGGTATTGCTTATTTACGATGTGTTTTTGCGGAAGTAGATTCGCCTCGGTATAGGTCATGGCTAGATTTTTCCATTGAAAGCCGAGAAAAATGGTTAGCACTAGAATAACTCCAAGTATTGTGATTCTATTTTTGAGTATAATTCTGGCAATCAGTTCCCAAAACCCTACTTTTAATGCTTTTTTCATAAGAAATTTTAAAATCGTTGCAAATGTAAATAAACCAAGCCATATTTTACCATTTGTATTATTACATTTATGTTTTAATTGTGGTTGTTTTCTTGCCAAGATTAAATTTATATTATTATTTTTTTTGATTTTATAATTTATATATTTGACTTTCTCATCTTTGTAGGGAAATAATCTAAAAAGCAGCAGTCATAACATATGAAAAACCATAGAAATACTATATTTTATTTAGTTGTTACAGGCGGTTTTACGGCTTTAATCTATTGGTTAATATGTCAAGGGAAGCATCTAGAACTAGATAAGAAATTTTTACGTCCCGTGACTGAAAATGGTCATTGGAATGATTTCATGGCTTCTTTAACACTAAATTTACATAACCTTTTAGCCATCCTCTTGGCGCAAATTATTACCATAATTGTTGTAGCTCGTTTTTTTGGGTGGGTTTTCAGAAAAATTGGGCAACCTTCGGTAATTGGTGAAATTATTGCCGGAATTGTTCTTGGGCCCTCCTTGTTAGGTCTGTATTTTCCGGCATTTTCTATCGCCTTGTTTCCTATTCAATCGTTAGGGAATTTGCAGTTTTTAAGCCAGATTGGACTGATCTTGTTTATGTTTATCATTGGCATGGAACTCGACTTAAAAGTTTTACAAAACCGTGCAAAAGAGGCCATAGTAATTAGTCATGCCAGTATTGTAATTCCATTTGCTTTAGGAATTGGCTTGGCTTATTTTGTGTATTATAGATTTGCTCCGGTGGGCGTTGCTTTTTTGCCGTTTGCCTTGTTTATGGGAATCGCCATGAGCATCACTGCATTTCCGGTCTTGGCAAGAATTGTTCAGGAAAGAGGTATTCATAAAACCAAGTTAGGCGCTATTGTTATTACTTGTGCCGCCGCCGACGACATAACCGCTTGGTGTTTGCTTGCGGCCGTAATTGCCATTGTAAAAGCAGGAACATTTGTAAGCTCACTCTATGTTATTGGATTAGCCATCTTCTATGTGATTGTTATGCTTTTTGTGGTCAAGCCTTTTTTGAAAAAAATAGGGGAATTATACGGAACTAAAGACAACTTGAGTAAGCCCGTGGTTGCCATATTCTTCTTGATATTAATTATTTCCTCCTATACTACTGAAATTATTGGGATACACGCACTTTTCGGAGCATTTATGACTGGAGTTATTATGCCTGATATAACCAAATTTAGAAATCTGTTTATAGAAAAGGTCGAAGATGTTTCGGTAATTCTTTTGCTTCCCTTATTTTTCGTTTACACGGGCTTGCGAACAGAAATCGGGTTGATAAATGATCCTTATTTATGGAAAGTTACTGGTTTTATTATTTTGGTAGCTGTTATTGGAAAGTTTTTCGGAAGTGCTTTGGCTGCGAAATTCGTTGGGCAAAGTTGGCGTGATAGTTTTACCATAGGCGCCTTAATGAATACTAGAGGGTTAATGGAATTAGTGGTATTAAATATAGGGTTAGATTTAAAAGTACTTACTCCCGAAGTGTTCACGATGATGGTTATTATGGCATTAGTGACTACATTTATGACTGGGCCAACGCTGAATTTTATAAATTATATTTTTAAGACAAAAGACGCGAGTATTTTGGATGAAATTCATAATGGAAATAAATTTAAGATATTGATCTCTTTTGGAAACAATGAAAAAGGCAAATCCCTATTGCGTTTAGCAAACAGTTTAGTCAAAAAACAAAAAGAAACCTCAACTATAACAGCAATGCACCTTGCCTTAAGCGACGAAGTACATTCTTATAATTTGGAAGAATATGAAAAAGATCGTTTTTTCCCAATAGTCGATGAATCCAAAGTGCTGAAACAAGAAATCACTACCGTATTTCAAGCCACTGTGGATATTGAAACGAATATTGCCGAAATTGCCAATAACGGGGACTATGATTTGCTTTTGGTTGGGCTTGGAAAATCTATTTTTGAAGGAACTTTACTTGGAAAAGTATTAGGATTCACTACCAGAATAATGAATCCAGATCGTTTGATTGATAAATTTACGGGTAAAGAAGGCTTGTTTGAAAATTCTCCTTTTGACGAAAGAACAAGGCAGATTATTTCGAAAACTAAATTGCCATTGGGAATTTTGGTTGATAAAGAATTACAGAACGTGAACCAGGTTTTTATCCCTATTTTTAGTTCCGAGGATTCTTTTTTGATTGATTATGCCCAGAAATTAATCTACAATAATAATTCTCAAATTGTGGTTTTAGATGCTAATGGTCATGCTAATACTAATTTTGTTTTCAAAAGCGCTATCAGTTCATTAGAACATAAATACCCCAAAAACCTCACTTTGATGGAGGATAAAATCATTAAAAAAGAGTTTTTGGCGACGCAGGACTTGATGGTAATCAGTATCGAAAGTTGGAAATCCTTAGTAGATTCAGGTAGCTCTTGGTTAAATAGGGTCCCTTCTGTTCTGATTTTGAAACATTAATTTATAATAAAATCCGCATGAAGCGTATTTAGTATTGTTTTGTTGACAGTTATACCTTCATAATTTCGGCTTCTTTGTTAACGAGATGCTCATCTATTTTTCTGATATAGCTATTGGTTAAATTTTGCACATCTTCTTCGGCACTTTTACAAATATCTTCAGATGTCCCATCTTTTTCCAATTTTTTAATTTCGGTATTGGCATCTTTGCGAGCATTTCTAATTCCTACTTTGGCATCCTCGGCTTCAACTTTAGCTTGTTTGGCAAGGTCGCGTCTTCGTTCTTCCGTCAATGCTGGAACACTTATTATGATTACATCCCCATTATTCATTGGGTTAAAGCCAATATTTGCTACCATTATCGCTTTCTCAATAGCGTGGAGCATATTTTTTTCAAAAGGCTGTAATGTGATAGTTCGCGCATCAGGAACACTAATTTTGGATACTTGTGAAAGAGGTGTCGCCGAACCATAATAATCAACAAAAACACTTCCCAACATAGCTGGCGAAGCTTTTCCGGCTCGAATATTTAGAAATGATTTTTCTAAATGCGCAATGGAATTCATCATAGATTCCTCAGTGCTGTCTAATATAAATTCTATTTCTTCGGTCATTTTTTTTAGATATTAGGTTTTAGGTGTTTGGAGAAACCCAACACCCAAAACCTGGAGCTATTAACTATATATTTACTAAAGTCCCTATGTTTTCTCCTTCACAAATCTTCAATAAATTACCTCCTTTGTTCATGTCAAAAATCACAATCGGCAATTTATTTTCTTGACTCAAGGTGAATGCGGTAGTATCCATAACATTCAATCCTTTTTTCAATACATCTTCAAAAGAAATATAATTGAATTTGGTTGCAGTAGCGTCTTTTTCTGGGTCTGCAGTATAAACTCCATCGACACGTGTTCCTTTGAGAATTACATCAGCATGAATTTCCACTCCACGTAAAACAGCGGCGGTATCAGTCGTGAAATAAGGGTTTCCTGTTCCGGCTCCAAAAATCACAACTCTTCCTTTTTCAAGATGGCGAACAGCCCGTCTTTTGATATAAGGCTCGGCAATAGCTTCTATTTTTAAAGCAGTTTGCAATCTAGTAAGGATTCCTTTGTCTTCGAGAGCCCCTTGCAACGCCATTCCATTAATTACCGTAGCTAGCATTCCCATATAGTCGCCTTGAACGCGATCCATGCCATTACTAGCGCCAGCAACGCCTCTAAAAATATTTCCCCCACCTATTACAATAGCAATTTCTATTCCTTTATCATGAATTTTTTTGATTTCATAGGCATATTCGGCTAATCTTGATGGATCAATACCATATTGTTGATCACCCATTAATGCTTCGCCACTTAATTTCAGAAGAATTCTTTTGTATTTCATTATGATTTGTTAGTTGAGTTGTGCAAATATAGACATATTCTTTTTTTATGAAAAAGGTTTGATTAAATAAATATAGTCCTTTTAATTTTGTTTCCAACTAAAAAATATAGTTTCATCTTTTATGTGATAAATGTTACACTTTTAGCATTCTTAAAACTGTAATTTTGCCCTAAATAAAATTTGTATTATGAAAACAATCATTTCTAAAGCATTGAATTTAAGTTATTCTTATTCGGATTATCGAAAAATTAATATTGATTTATTGCCCCTTGGAAAAGCTTCTGGAAATACACAATTGCATGATTTGGCTCAATTTAGCGCCTTAAATGAAACCCGAATGCATCGTTTGGACAAAACGATTGTGATTTCTGAAAACACCATACAGAAGCTGAGTACACTTAAAAATAATTATATCTGGCTTGTAATTGCCGAAGGATGGTGTGGCGATGCGGCTCAAATAGCGCCAATTATTAACAAAATGGATTTAGTTGCAAACACCATTGAAATGAAAATTGTTTTTAGAGATGAGAACCCAGACTTGATGAATTTGTTTTTGACTAATGGCACCAAAGCAATTCCTAAATTGATTGTTTTAGATAAAAAAACCTTAAATGTAGAAGCCAATTGGGGGCCAAGACCGAAAGGTGCTTTGGAATTAATTGCAAATTATAAAGAAAAACATGGAGAAATCGATGCTAATGCTAAAACAGAATTACAGCTTTGGTACTTGCATGATAAAGGAATTTCAACTCAAAACGAATTGACTGAATTGATGGTAAGCATTGAATCTGAATTGACGTTTAAAATGTAATAAAGGAAATACCAAGGCTGAAACTCATTACGGCCCCATTTTTCCCTAGTGAATACCCATGATCTTCAAGCTCCGCAAATACAATAATCCCCTCCGAATTTCCGAATCCGAATGAAATCTTTTTATAATCACCCATCAAGCTCCCTCTTCCAATGGGAATTGATTTTCCGTAACCACCTTGAAAATACAACTGGGTTTCTGGACCCACTTTTGGACTCAGTCTTATATTAACAAATACAGGAATGGTGACTATTTTATCTTCTACAATCCAATTTAATCCAGAATGCATTCCCAAACCAAACCATTTTTTTTGAAATACACCAACACCATATTTTAAACTTAATCCATCGGGAAGAAACCAGTAATCACTTCTATTGCCGTTGCTATCAACTTGACCATAGCTGTCATTTCCTCTTAAAGGGAATGAGAGATTAAATTCTTGGTAATGATCTTTTTTGACTTGACCAAAAACAAATAGAGACCAAAAAATCATTAGAACCACTAACTTTTTTTTAATCATTTGACAGTAAATTATCTTCAAAAAACGTCACCTCTAGGGCATTTTTCACATCATAATTTCCAATTTTTGTCCGGCGTAAAGCAGTTAAGTGCGCTCCAGAGGCTAGTGCTTTTCCAAAATCAAAAGCCAAGGAACGAATATAGGTCCCTTTACTGCAAACTACCCTAAAATCAACCTCAGGAAGTGCAATTCTTGTGATTTGAAATTCGTGAATCGTAGTTTTTCGGGTTGCAATTTCAACCGTTTCTCCTGCTCTAGCATGTTCATATAGGCGAACACCCTCTTTTTTTATGGCCGAATAAATAGGGGGTTTTTGGTCTATTTCGCCCAAAAACTGATTCACAGTTTCGAGAATCAATGCTTCATCAATATGAGAAATTGAAAAATTTTCATTAATTTCAGTTTCTAAATCATAGGATGGGGTGGTTGCTCCCATATAAAAAGTGCCAGTATATTCTTTGGCTTGACCTTGCAATTCCGTAATTCTTTTGGTAAATTTTCCGGTGCAAACTAGTAATAATCCAGTAGCTAATGGATCTAAAGTTCCTGCATGCCCAATCTTGAATTTTTTAGGAAGCCCCAATTTATTGATCAACACATATTTCAATTTATTGACCGCCTGAAAGGAAGTCCAATGCAAAGGTTTGTCAATTAAGATGACTTGGCCGTTTAAATAATCTTCGGCAGACATTAAATTACAGTCAGTGGATGAATGAAAAAGTGAATTGCTAATAATACAATTCCAGTAATAATTCGGTAATAACCGAATGCTTTAAAACCGTGCTTGGTCAAAAACCCAGTAAAAGATTTAATAGCTAAAAGCGCTACAATAAAAGCAACGGCATTTCCAATAATCAAAAAGTTGATTTGGTCGTGAGACAGAACGAGACCGTCTTTATAATAATCATAACACTTTTTTGCCGTTGCTCCAAGCATTGTTGGCACTGCCAAAAAGAAGGAGAATTCAGCAGCTGTTGTTCTTGATAATTTTTGGGACATTCCGCCCACGATACTTGCCCCACTTCTTGAAACACCTGGAACCATCGCTAAGCATTGAAACAAACCAATTTTAAAAGCTTGCAAATAACTAATTTCATTTGACGGTTGAATTGCTGAAGAATCGGCAAACCAATCATCCACTTTTAATAAAATAATTCCACCAATCAAAAGTGAAACCGCAACTGTTAATGGACTTTCTAGTAAGGCATCAATTTTTTTACTGAACAACAATCCGAAAACGACGGCAGGAATAAAACCCACCAGTATTTTAAAATAGAAATCAAGGGTTTGAAAAAAGCGGTTAAAATATAAAACCACCACAGAAATTATGGCTCCTAGCTGAATGACTATGGTGAAAAGTTTTGTGAACTCATCGTGTTCAATTCCAAAATAAGTGCTTCCGAGAATCAGATGGCCTGTAGAAGACACAGGTAGGAATTCGGTTATTCCTTCAATGATGGCAAGAATAATGGCTTGTAATGGAGTCATGTAATATTATGCTTTTTTTGGATTTTTAAGAATGGCATAAATAGTGATTCCAAAACCAATTAAAACCGTTGTTGGAGCCAAGCGAATTCTTCTAAAATTGAAAATAGCTTCGCTAAACACTTTAGGGTCGTCACTTCCGCCACCTGACATTAATACAAACCCTAGCGCTATTACGGCAATTCCGATGAGTAAGATTTTATAATTTATCTTTTCAAAAAGAAATTCCTGTTTGTTCTCGTTATTTTTCATTCTGTATTTGCGAGGGACGAAGCAATCTTACCCTCTGTTTAAGTTTATAGTTTAAATCTAAAATCGAGTAATTATTATACTTCAATCTTACAATTAATAAAGATCGTCTGTTCTTAAATTTAAGAATCGTTGCGTAGCAAAATAAGTGCTCAGCCAAGTAATTAAAATACCAATGCCAAAAACCAACAATAAAACTAATCCTACTAGTAATTTATCATCAAGAATTCCTAAATCAGGGAAATTAGTTTGAAGATAGATCAAAACGCCAATTAATGCAATAATAGCTAAGCCCGCACCAATCATGCCTAGTTTTATACTTTTTGCTACAAATGGTTTTCTGATAAATGCTTTTGTGGCCCCTACCATCTGCATTGTTTTAATAATAAATCGGTTGGAATGAATGGACAAACGCAAAGAACTATTGATTAATAAAACAGCAATAACAGTCAAAAAACCACTTATTATTATTATCCACAGGCTCACTTTTTTGATGTTGTCGTTTACTAAATTCACCAATTGTTTGTCATATACAATATCCGAAATCATAGGATTTCTTCGCAAACGGCTTTCAATTTCAACTATCCTTTCATTTATTACATAATCGGCTTTGAGGTGTATGTCATAGGAATTTTGAAGTGGGTTTGTGCCTAAAAAGGTCATAAAATCTTCTCCAATAATATCGGTATGTTGTTTTGCAGCCATTTCTTTGGAAACGTATGCAAATGATTTTGCAAAAGGAGCTTTCTTCAGTTCAGCACCAAATGCTTTTACGACGCTATCATTGGCTTCATTTTTGAAAAACACCGTCATAGCAATTTCTTCTTTGAAATCGTCAGCCAATTTTTTAGAATTTATAATAAAAAATCCTAGGATGCCCAATAGAAACAAAACCAAGAATACGCTTAGTACTACCGAAAAATAAGAGGAAATTAACCTACGTTTTTGAAATTTATCAAAGGAAGAACTCATAGTTTGTTTAAATTATGGGGTAAAAATAATAAAGAATTTCTTTATTTAAAGTTAATAACGCTCAAAGTTTTGACTTTCGTACAATAAACTAGTAAATTTGGCATCTAATTTTACTAGTTTAATTTAAAAACCCTTTCGAGGTTTTGAATCCTGAATAGGTTATATAAAGATATGAAATACAACCCGAGCGAAATAGAGGCCAAATGGCAAAAATATTGGGCCGAAAATCAAACTTTTGCTGCGCAGAATAATTCAGAAAAACCAAAATATTATGTTTTGGACATGTTTCCTTATCCGTCAGGAGCGGGATTGCATGTTGGGCATCCGCTGGGCTACATCGCTTCGGATGTGTATTCTCGATACAAAAGACATCGCGGATTCAATGTTTTGCACCCAATGGGTTATGATAGTTTTGGATTGCCGGCCGAGCAATATGCCATACAAACGGGACAACGTCCAGAAGATACTACCTCGGTAAATATTGACGGAGGTGTTGATAAAGAAGGAAATAAAATTGCAGGATACAGAAAACAACTCGATAAAATAGGATTTTCATTCGATTGGAGTCGTGAAGTGCGTACTTCGAATCCAGATTACTACAAACATACGCAATGGATTTTTATCCAATTATTCAATTCTTGGTACAATAAAAACACGGACAAAGCTGAAGATATTTCGACTTTGATTTTCCTTTTTTCAACTGAAGGAAATGGAAATGTGAATGCAGTTTGCGATGATACTATTCCCGATTTTTCATCAAGCGAATGGAATACCTTTTCGCCAGATGAGCAACAACGAATACTTTTACACTACAGATTAACCTATTTAGCCGAGACCGAAGTGAATTGGTGTCCAGGATTGGGAACTGTTTTAGCGAATGACGAAATCGTGAATGGCGTTTCGGAACGGGGCGGTTTTACCGTTATTCGCAAGAAAATGACCCAATGGAGCATGCGAATTTCCGCTTATGCGGAACGCTTATTGCAAGGTTTGGACACGATTGATTGGAGCGAAAGTATCAAAGAAAGTCAGAGAAACTGGATTGGAAAATCCGTGGGGGCGATGGTTTCTTTTAATTTACAATCAAGAGCCAAGAGCCAAGAGTCAATAGCGATTGATGTATTTACTACAAGACCGGATACCATTTTCGGAGTTACGTTTATGACATTGGCGCCGGAACACGAATTGGTAGCTCAGATTACAACTCCTGAGCAAAAATCAGCAGTGGAAGCCTACATCGAAAAAACGGCAAAACGTTCCGAAAGAGAGCGTATGGCCGATGTAAAAACCATTTCGGGAGTTTTTACAGGAGCTTATGCGGAACATCCGTTTACGGCAGCACCAATTCCGGTTTGGATAGGTGACTATGTGCTCGCAGGTTACGGGACTGGCGCTGTAATGGCGGTTCCATGTGGCGATGAAAGAGATTATGCTTTTGCAAATTTTTTCAAAGGGCAAAACGGAATGCAAGAAATCAAGAATATTTTTGCCAATGTCGATATTACCAAAGAGGCCTACGGTTCTAAAGATAATGTTGTTATTGCCAACTCTGATTTTCTAAATGGATTGAATTATAAAGATGCAACCAAAAAAGCAATCTTGGAATTGGAAAAATTAAACCAAGGAAAAGGGAAGATCAATTACCGTTTGCGTGATGCTGTTTTCTCTCGCCAAAGATATTGGGGCGAACCTTTCCCGGTATATTACGTGAATGGCTTGCCGCAAATGATTGAGGAGAAACACTTGCCAATCGTATTGCCAGAAGTGGAGAAATACTTGCCAACTGAAGACGGACAGCCGCCTTTAGGAAACGCTTTGGTTTGGGCTTGGGACACCAAAACCAATCAGGTTGTCAATACAAATTTGGTCAACAACAAAACAATTCATCCTTTAGAATTGAATACGATGCCGGGTTGGGCAGGAAGTTCTTGGTATTGGATGCGTTATATGGATGCGCACAACGAAAACGAATTTGCTAGCCAGGAGGTCTTAAAATATTGGGAAAGCGTGGATTTATATATTGGCGGAAGCGAACACGCCACAGGTCATTTATTGTATTCTCGTTTTTGGAACAAATTCTTGAAAGACAAAGGTTTTGCGCCTACCGAAGAACCCTTCAAAAAACTGATTAATCAGGGAATGATTTTGGGAATGAGCGCGTTTGTGTATCGATTAGAAGGGACCAATACGTATGTTTCAAAAAATAAAATAGCAGGTCAAAAAGTACAACCTATTCATGTTGACGTTTCAATGGTAAATACTTCCGATGAATTAGATATTGAAACTTTCAAAAACTGGAGGGAAGATTATAAAGATGCGATTTTTATTACCGATGAAAACGGAAAATACATTGTTGGTCGTGAAATTGAAAAAATGTCGAAATCCAAATATAACGTAGTAACACCAGATGATATTTGCAACGAATATGGCGCAGATACTTTGCGTTTGTACGAAATGTTTTTGGGACCATTAGAACAAGCAAAGCCATGGAACACGGCCGGAATTTCGGGAGTTTTTGGGTTCCTTAAAAAATTATGGCGGTTGTATTTTGATGAAAATAGTTTAATCGTCACTAACAACGATCCATCAAAAGACAATTTGAAATCCTTACACAAAACCATCAAAAAAGTAGCCGAAGATATTGAAGGGTTTTCTATTAACACTTCGGTTTCACAGTTTATGATTTGTGTGAATGAATTGTCAACCCAAAATTGTCACGAACGCTCGATTTTGGAACCATTGACGGTATTGATTTCATCCTATGCACCCCATATTGCCGAGGAATTATGGAGCCAATTAGGGAATTCAGGATCGATTTCGACGGTCGGTTTTCCGATATTAGAAGAAAAATATTTAGTAGAAAGCAGCAAGGAATATCCGGTTTCTTTCAACGGAAAAATGCGTTTCACAATAGAATTGTCGTTGGATTTATCTGTTTCTGAAATTCAGGAAATCATTATGAAAGACGAAAGAACCTTAAAACAACTCGACGGGAAAATTCCAAATAAAATCATCATAGTTCCGGGAAAAGTAATTAATTTAGTCGGATAAATAGAATGTCAATTTGACATTGAAAAGTTTGGCTTTAAATTTGATACCTTGATTTGTAAATTTATATTTAAAAAAAGAAAATTATGTTTAGTATGTCTTCAATGATTTTAATGGGAGCAATTATGCTCGCAAGCTGGTTGGTAAGTAACCGATTAAAAAATAAGTTTGAAAAGTACTCCAAATTGCAATTGCGAAATGGAATGTCTGGACAAGAAATTGCTGAAAAAATGCTTTCCGATCACGGAATTACAGATGTAAGAGTGATTTCGGTGGCAGGTCAATTGACGGATCACTACAATCCAACAGACAAAACGGTCAATTTGAGCGAAGCGGTTTTCAACCAAAGAAATGCAGCGGCAGCAGCGGTTGCTGCTCATGAATGCGGTCACGCGGTACAACATGCCACGGCTTATAGTTGGTTAACGATGCGCTCTAGTTTGGTTCCAGTAGTTAATGTTGCCTCAAGTTATATGCAATGGATTTTAATTGGAGGAATTTTGATGTTAAGAACGTTTCCGCAATTATTATTAGTAGGAATCGTGATTTTTGCAGCCACTACTTTGTTTTCGATTATCACTTTGCCAGTAGAATATGATGCAAGTAACAGAGCTTTGGCTTGGTTAGAAAATAAAGACATGCTTTCTCAAGAAGAGCAAGCTGGAGCAAAAGATGCCTTAAAATGGGCCGCAAGAACCTATGTTGTTGCCGCTTTGGGATCAATTGCGACTTTAATGTATTATATTTCGATATTCAATAGTAGAAGGTAATACGGTTTAAATTTCAATTCGCCTCGATTTATTGGGGCGGATTTTTTATTTACGGAGGTTTAGAGGTTGTTTTACAGCTGAATCTGCCTATCAATTTGTTGTTGCAGCGAAATGAAGGTTTCTGTTCTAGAAACCCCTTCAATGGCTTGAATCCGGGTGTTTAATAAATGCATCAAATGTTCATTGTCACGACAAATAATTTTTATTAAAATAGACCAATTTCCAGTAGTATAATGGCATTCTAAGACTTCGGGTATTTTCTTCAATTCTTTTACGGCTTCTGGATTTCGAGCCGCTTTGTCAAGGTAAATCCCAACGAAAGCCATTGTATTATAGCCTAAAATTTTATGGTTGACCACGAATTTAGACCCTGAAATCACACCTGATTGTTCTAATTTCCGCAACCGTTGATGAATGGCGGCTCCAGATATCCCTATTTTATTGGCAATTTGTAGAATTGGTTTTCGAGCATCGTCCATCAGAAAACGTAAAATTTCTTTATCGATTCCGTCTATTTCTACTAAAAGAGAGTTCATTTTCATAAGTTGTTATTTGAAACTAAAACTAGTATTTTAGTTTAAATTGAAAATCAAAATTAGGAAAAAAAGAGATAATAATAGTAATATCATTATTTTTATTTTAAATAGAAACAAAAAAAACCATTCGATAGCGAATGGTTTAGTGTGATTTTCAATTCAAAAATAATTTGAGTAAAGGCTTATTTTCCTTTATTTGCTTCTGCAATATATTTTTCTAATGCCATTGTCATCGAAGGTGTTTCTGGAGTTGGCGCAAGAATATCAATTCTTAAACCATGATCTAAAGCTTCTTTTTGGGTAGTGCTTCCGAAAACAGCAATTCTAGTATTGTTTTGTTCGAAATCAGGGAAGTTCTTAAACAGAGATTTTATCCCAGTAGGGCTAAAAAAGGCTAAGACGTCGTAATAGACATTGGCTAAGTCGGACAAATCGCTCATTACTGTTTTATAAAAAACAGCTTGTGTCCAATCTACTTTTAAGTTATTAAGAGTGATTGGCGCATCTGCATTCAATTGATCGGAAGCAGGCAACAAGAATTTTTCGTCCTTGTATTTTTTTATCAATGAGGATAAATCGGCAAAATCTTTCGAGCCAACATAAATTTTACGTTTTCTATATACCACGTATTTTTGTAGGTAAAATGCAATCGCCTCAGATTGACAGAAATATTTCAATCCTTCAGGAACTTTATAACGCATTTCATCAGCTACTCTAAAGAAATGATCTACGGCGTTTTTACTCGTTAAAATAATAGCCGTAAAATTATGTAGATCAATTTTTTGAAGTCTAATTTCTTTTGCGTTTACGCCCTCTACGTGAATAAAAGGTCTAAAATCAACTTTTACTTTATGTTTTTGTTGAAGATCAAAGTAAGGAGAATTCTCCACTTTAGGCTCGGGCTGTGACACCAAAATTGTTTTCACTTTCATATTTGACATTTTCTAAGCTATACCTTTTGTAAACCAATAATACATAAAATAATACGGTGCTATTTCGAGAGCGCAAAGATATAAAATAAAATACAGCAACTTACTGAATATTAAATTTTGATAATTTTTTATTGAAACAAAATAAATGAGAGTGTTTGCAATCAGAATAATACCAATGATTAGTAGCGGAATCATTCTTGAGAGGTTGTCATAATAGAATAAAATAACATTGATAGGGAGTATAAATAATCCAATATAGCTTCTGTAAATAACTTTTTGAAGGTTAAAATGTTCTACAAATTCGTCAATATTAAATGCAACTGCAATGATTTTTTCGATTAAATATTTGGTCAAAACAAAATAAATCAAAAAAGTAGTGATCTGAATGTAGAGAATCCAATCTGTTTTTGAAGCACGTCCAAAATAACTGAGTGTTAGTTGAATAAAGAAGGCGAAAGATATAATTTGCACTAGAAACAATGCAATAGTAAAACCACTTTTTAGGTGGCTGCTATCCTTGTATATGTTAATATATTTATCCGAGTAGATTAATTTTGCAAAGTCAACGAATCGATTTTCAAAGACAGATTTTGTTAATGCAATGGTGGCAAATGACAATACAAAAAGGAGTGTTGCCCAATCTTTATTTTCTAGTATCCTTGGATGAAGTACATTTTCAATCATAATGGTTGTAAAATTACTGATTTTTTATTTCATTCTTTTTATTATAATTTTAATATGAATCAAATGGCATAAAAAGTTTACTTTTGCGTTGAAATTACTTGAAATATGAATGATAGTATTGTTATAATTCCTACCTATAACGAAATTGAAAACATCGAAAGCATCATTCGATCCGTGCTTTCCCAGCACAAGCCTTTTCATTTACTTGTCGTTGATGATAATTCGCCAGACCAAACTGCGGAAAAAGTAAGGATGCTTCAAACGGAATTTGAAGGTAGATTATTTTTAGAAAAAAGAGAAGGAAAACTAGGTTTAGGAACTGCTTATGTTCATGGCTTTAAATGGGCCTTAGACCGCAACTACGATTTTATTTTCGAGATGGATGCCGACTTTTCGCATAATCCAAATGATTTAGAAAAACTATATAACGCTTGTCATTTTGGAGGGGCTGATTTAGCTATCGGCTCTCGATATGTCACAGGGGTAAATGTGGTGAACTGGCCTTTAAATAGAGTGTTAATGTCTTATTTTGCTTCCGTTTATGTTCGCCTCATTACTGGGATGAAAATACACGATGCCACGGCTGGATTTATTTGTTACAAGAGGATAGTTTTAGAAAAAATTAATTTAGATAAAATAAAATTCGTGGGCTATGCATTTCAAATAGAAATGAAATACAGGACATTTTGTAAAAATTTTAATATTACGGAAGTGCCTATCATTTTTACGGACAGAACAAAAGGAGAGTCTAAAATGAGTAGTGCTATTTTTCAAGAAGCCGTTTTAGGGGTTATCGCACTCAAAGTGAAAAATTTAGTCAATACTTTATAAGTAAAGATACAATGAATAGTATTTTAATCAAGAATGCCAAAATAGTAAATGAGGGTACTATTTTTGAAGGAGATGTTTTAATAGAAAACGACTTAATAGTTGAAATTTCGGAAAACATAAGCGCAAAATCTTCCCAATGCAAGATTATTGACGCCGAAGGGAATTACTTAATTCCCGGTGCAATTGATGATCAGGTGCATTTTAGAGAACCTGGATTGACACACAAAGGCGATATAGAATCGGAATCGAAAGCGGCTGTAGCGGGTGGAATCACTTCCTTTATAGAACAACCCAACACGATTCCTAACGCGATAACGCAGGAAATTTTGGAAGAAAAATACCAAATTGCTTCTGAGAATTCCTATGCCAATTATTCGTTTATGATGGGGGCAACCAATGATAATTTAGAGGAGGTTCTAAAAACAAACCCGAAAAATGTGGCTGGAATAAAAATATTTCTAGGCTCTTCGACAGGGAATATGTTAGTTGACAATGAAGTCGTGTTAGAAAGAATATTTTCAAGCACACCACTGCTTATTGCCGTACATTGCGAGGACGAAACAACCATAAAAAACAATCTAGAAAAATACAAATCCGAGTTTGGCGATGACATTCCTGTAACAGCACACCATCTTATTCGCAGCGAAGAAGCTTGTTATATTTCGTCTTCCAAGGCCATTGCTCTTGCTAAAAAAACCGGGGCAAGACTCCATGTTTTTCATCTTTCAACGGCTAAGGAAATGGATTTGTTCACTAATAAAATCCCATTAGAAGATAAAAAGATAACTGCCGAGGTTTGCATTCATCATTTGTGGTTTACCAATGAGGATTATGCTACAAAAGGCAACTTAATAAAATGGAATCCTGCAGTTAAAACGGCCAATGACCGAAAAGTGTTGTGGGAAGCCTTGCTCGATGATAGAATCGACGTGATTGCCACGGACCATGCTCCTCACACCTTAGCAGAAAAAAACCAATCGTATCTCAAAGCTCCTTCGGGAGGCCCTTTAGTACAACATGCTGTTGTAGCCATGTTTGAGGCATATCATCAGGGAAAAATCAGCATAGAAAAAATAGTCGAAAAAATGTGCCATAATCCTGCCAAAATATTCAAAATCGAAAAGCGCGGTTTTATTAAGGTAGGATATTATGCTGATTTGGCTATCGTAAATCCAGGAATGCCTTGGAGCGTAACTAAAGCCAATATTCTTTATAAATGTGGATGGTCTCCGTTTGAAGGGTTTACCTTTAAATCGAGAATTACACATACCATTGTAAACGGGAAATTAGTCTACGCTTCTTTTAAAGTAAAAGATATCCGTGCCGGAAAACGGTTGTTGTTCAACAGATAAATGGGTAAAATGAAAAAATTAATATTGCCTTTGCTTTTTATACTCCTGTTTTCAAGTTGTAAAAATGATGTAGTCAAAAAACCGGATAACCTTATAGAAAAGGATAGAATGGTAGATGTCATGTATGATTTATCTCTTCTAGAAGCTATGAAATACCAAAGCCCTAGCGCCATAGAAACCCATAAAATAGATCCAACGGAATATATTTATATAAAGTATAAAATTGACAG
This sequence comes from Flavobacteriaceae bacterium, assembly GCA_947446635.1. Lineage (GTDB taxonomy): Bacteria > Bacteroidota > Bacteroidia > Flavobacteriales > Flavobacteriaceae > Flavobacterium. Next base: position 5,281 of record CANFHF010000026.1, on the reverse strand, counting down.
CGCCCAATTTGTTCAAAGTAATATGTATTATGCTTCTGATTATAAGGAGTATAAAAATATATACGATCAGATTAATGCGCGATTGAAAAAAAATAAATCCTTAGTAGAGGCTTCTATTAAGATTGAAAAGAAGAGGGCGCTATTGTTGAAAAAGACAAGACAAAAGCTTAAAGTTAAAAAGGCAGCCGATTCATTGGCGAAAGAGAAAAGAAAGAAGCTGGAATTATAGCTTTGAAATACCCTTAATATAGCGATGAATATCTAAAAATTCGACACCTAAAACTCGCATTATTTTTTCATTTGAATATTGGTTTCTTGCATAAGAAGCTTTAGCGGTAGACCGGTCTAACTTCCTTTTTTGTCTAAATACAGTTGAAATAAACCAATCTATCCTGTATAGTAGGTTCATTAGCAATGGATTTGCGTGCATGAAGGGTCTTTTTACATTCAAGGAATCTGCAATTGCGTTCAACAAATCTCGAAAAATAAGATTCTCTGCAATGAGGGTAAATCGTTCATTTGAATATTCATTTTTCATCAATTGTATGGTAATTCGAACCACATCGGGAACTGCGATGAATCCCGTTACTCCTTTGGTGTAAAACGACAAACCATTAGCGACTCGCTTGAAAAGTTTTCCGCTTCCTTGTTCCAAAAAGCCAGGACCAATGATAATTCCCGGATTTACTATCACCGTATCTAAACCTTCCTGTTGTCCACGCCAAATTTCCATTTCTGCCCCATATTTAGAAATAGCATAATCGCTATGCTGCTTCTCGGGATTCCATTCAGCTTCTTCGGTAATTATTTTTTCGTTCGTTTTCAAGTCCCCAAGAGCTGCAATTGAACTCAGAAAACATAGTTTTTTTACGGCTTTAGCAATACAAAAATTGACGATATTAGCAGTTCCCTCGATATTGGTTTTTCGAAGCAAATCTTCATCCGTTGGGTCAAACGAAATTAAGGCCGCGCAATGATAAACGTATTCTACATTTTCGAAAACCATTTCCAAGGAGGGAATATCAGTAATGTCGGCTTGAACCCATTCTATTTTCTCGAACAGGGATTCTTTTTTATAAAGAGCAAAAAGGGCTTTTGTTTTTTGAATAGAGGTTATATTTCGATAAATAGCACGAACGGCATCTCCATTTTCAACCAAATGAAGTAGTAAATGCGCACCCACTAATCCTGTTCCTCCCGTGACTAAAACCATAGCAACAAAGATAATTAGATTGTTGGATTTTTAGAATTTTTAGCGGTTAGATTTTCAAATCGTGCAATTAAAACTATCTTTGTCGACACGAGGTTAAAACGACCGAATTGATGAAAATAAATTGATTTTTAGATGAAAAATATTATTGCCGAATTACAATGGCGCGGATTGGTGCATGACATTATGCCCGGAACCGAAGAACAATTATTGAAGGAAATGACCACTACCTATATCGGTTTTGATCCGACATCAGATTCCTTGCATATTGGGAGTTTGGTACCGATAATCCTCTTGGTACATTTAGGAAATTTTGGACATAAACCTATCGCATTGGTGGGTGGGGCAACTGGAATGATAGGCGATCCATCTGGAAAATCAGACGAAAGAAACCTTTTGGACGAAGCTACTTTGAATCATAATGTGGCGGGAATAAAACAAGTTTTGTCTCGTTTTTTGGATTTTAATTCCAAAGCTGTAAATGCGCCCATATTAGTAAATAACTACGACTGGATGAAGGATTTGTCCTTTATTAATTTTGCGCGAGATGTTGGTAAAAGAATCACTGTCAACTATATGATGGCCAAAGATTCTGTCAAAAAAAGGTTGACCGGCGAAGGCGAAGGAATGTCATTCACCGAGTTTACCTACCAATTAATTCAAGGATACGATTTTTATCATTTGCATAAAGAACACAACTGTTTGCTTCAAATGGGTGGTTCGGATCAATGGGGAAACATCACCACAGGAACCGAGTTAGTGCGCAGAATGAACCATGACGGGGCTAAAGCCTATGCTATGACTTGTCCATTAATCACTAAAGCCGATGGGTCTAAATTCGGAAAGTCTGAGGGTGGAAATGTTTGGTTGACAGCAGATAAAACTTCGGTTTATAAATTCTATCAATTTTGGTTGAATACCACTGACGTTGATGCTGAAAAATACATTAAGATTTTTACTTTTTTAGGAAGAGAATCGATAGATACATTAATCGAAGAACACAAAACGGCGCCGCATTTAAGAGTTTTACAAAGAAAACTAGCTGAAGAATTGACCGTTTTTGTACATTCAAAAGAAGACTTGGAAAAAGCTATAAAAGCATCTGCTATCCTTTTTGGAAATGCTACTGCCGATGATTTGAAACAATTGGACGAAGCTACTTTTTTGGAAGTTTTCGAAGGGGTGCCACAAGCAGAAATAGCAAGGGGAGCAATTGAAAACGGAATTGACATTGTTACTGTTCTAAATGAAAAAACAGGATTTTTCAAGTCGAATGGCGAGGCAAGACGCGCTTTGGCCGCTAATTCTATTTCAGTAAACAAGGAAAAAGTAACGGAAGAATTTGTGCTTTCCGCCAAAGATTTAATTAACAATCAGTTTGTGTTGTTGCAAAGCGGAAAGAAAAATTATTTTGTGATTCGGGCTAAATAACCATCAAATTACACCCTCGAATATCACTATTGTCAAAACGTCCCAATACCTCAAATGAGTTGTTGGGATTTTTTTTGCCCAAATCTTGGGTGGCAATAAATGAACAGGAATTTATATTAGCCAAGTCAATCAAGTTGATGCCTCCCGATTTTCCATCAGGAACATAAGTCAAAGCATCTTCGGTATCGCGGATTAGGATTTGCATCCAAGAGGGGCATTCAAAAACGCCATTTCCTAAGGAATAAGCTTGTGATAGTAATTCGGTCATGCCGTATTCAGAATGTATGGCTGTCACGCCAAAACCTTGGCAAAGTTGATGATGTAATTCTTCTCGAATCATTTCTTTGCGTTTGCCCTTCATTCCGCCTGTTTCCATAATGATGGTGTTTTTTAATTGGAACTCATAGTTTTCAATCAAATCTAGCAAAGCATAAGTAACGCCAATCAAAATCACGTTTTGACATGAATTGTCTAGTTTAATTAAATTTTCTAGTAGTTCTGGGTGGTTATGAAGATAAAATCCGCTTTCGGGATTATTGGTTCTCTTTATTAAATCCTCGAACATATAAATTAAGGACGAACCCTCGCGTTCTAGATAGGACGGAAGCAAAGCAAGAATTGTGTAATCCTCAATGTTGCCATAGAATTGGGAGAAGCCCTTTCGGTAGCTTTCTTCATATAAAGAAATTGTGGTAACGAAATGTTTGCTAGTATTGATTCCCGTTGTTCCACTGCTAGAAAAGGTTTTCTCGATGGTATTTTCATTAGAGACCACAGTGTGGCTTTTAAAAAACTGGATGGGTAAAAATGGGATTTGTTGCAATGATTTTACTTTTGCAACATCTGTTTTCATAAAATCGCAAAATTCTCGATAGACCATGTTGTTTTCATATTGAAAACGAAACACTTTAAGAGCTATTTTTTCAAATTGCTTTTGGCTTGAAATGCTGAATATGTCAGAATTTGTAATCAAGAATTATTTTTTGGGGAGCTAGTTGTACAAAGGTACTTAAATATAAAAAATGAATCAAACTAGGTTTAATTATTTTGATATGGGGTACAAATGCATCTACTGCATCTTCAAGCCTAAAATAAAAAGAGTTGAGCCTTGATATAAAGAAGTTAGTAAGGTATGATTTTTATTCCTCTACAGGTTTTGGAATTGATCCAGGATTGATCCAATATTAGTATTGGAGCAACGGTTTAAAATCAAAAAAGCCATCCCTAAAAAGGGAAAGCTTTCCATTGGTCTAACTACTAAACCTGCCCCGTCTTGTAACGTGGCGAAAACAACACAACAATCGTAGATGCTTTTTTTGGCAAAAAAGGCTTTCATTTCTGAAAACCTTTATCCCAATTTAGCGGTCTGGACGGGACTCGAACCCGCGACCCCATGCGTGACAGGCATGTATTCTAACCAACTGAACTACCAAACCTTGCTTTATTGCGGTTGCAAATATACTATAGAATTTTGTTTCTACAAGTGTTTCTATGAAAAACATTTAATATAATTATATTCGATTATCCAAAGTTTTGTTTTTCAACTAAATAAGTTGTCAATACCTTTTCGAAACTATCCTCCAAGCCAACAGGAACGTACTTAATTTTATTTTGCGAACAAGTTAATGCCAATTTTTTGAAGTAATTATTCACCTCCTTTTTATATTCATTTTTTACATTATCGGCAAAAATAGTTACCTCCTCGCCAGTTTCTAAGTCGATAAATTTTCGAGGAGCGTTGTCAAAGTCAAAACCCAATTCGGTTTTGCGATCTATAACATGAAACAAAACCACTTTGTGCTTGTTGTGTTTGAGGTGTTGCAGGGCGTTAAATAGCGCTGCGTCATCGCCTGTTTGAAACATGTCCGTGAAGAGTATAATCATCGAACGGCGGTGCATTTTTTCGGCTATTTGATGTAGAAATGTAACGGTATCGGTGCTTTTTTGCTCTTTTGGTTTTTCTAAGAGGTTTTCAAGTGCATTCAGCACCATTCGAAAGTGTCGATCACTTCCTTTCTCGGGAGCATAGTATTCATAGGTATCTGAAAAAACACTTAATCCAATAGCATCACGCTGTTTTTTTAAGAGATTCATCAATACCGCCGAGGCCAAAACAGAAAATCCAATCTTGCTCTGGTGAAAATTTTCGGTATCGTTGAGTTTTGGGTAATGCATCGAAGACGAATTATCAATGATGATGTGACATCGCAAATTAGTCTCTTCCTCAAATCGCTTCGTATATAATCGATCGGTTTTGGCAAACAACTTCCAATCGATGTGTTTGGTGCTTTCGCCTACGTTATAGACTTTATGCTCGGAGAATTCTGCAGAAAAACCATGAAAAGGGCTTTTGTGCATTCCCGAAATAAATCCTTCCACAATTTGATTGGCTAGCAATTCAAGATGCTGAAAACTAGCAATTTTTTCTATTTGTGATTCAATTTTCATAATAGTCAATCCTTAGATCTTTGCCTGGGGTAGTGTTTTAGTTCGATTCAAATATATTAAAGATAACCCGTTGGGTGCAATTATATTTCATGCTTAATTTATTGGAATTTGTCACACTGAGCTTGTCGAAGTGTCTCTTTTTTTTGTCTTCGACAAGCTCAGACTGACATTTAATTTCTAATTGGGTTTAAT
>CANFHF010000025.1 GCA_947446635.1 Flavobacteriaceae bacterium | reverse complement strand
TTGGCTGAAAATAACGACCCTATTTTCTATACCAATACCAATCCCAAAGTGATTTCTGCTATTCTAGAAAATAATTATGAGGTGATTGAAAAAGATTTCTAGGAAAATTTATTCTTTTTTGTACCAACCCGAATACATTACATAATTAGTAGCGATGCGTTCAATTTCACCCGAAAAATCAGATTGGTCGATTTCCTTTACTTTTTTGGCAGGAACCCCGGCATAAATACTCCCAGATTGTACTACTGTATTTTGAGTAACAACAGCACCTGCGGCTATAATGGAATTGCTTTCTATAACACAATTGTCCATCACTATAGCGCCCATTCCTATTAAGACATTATCGTGAACAGTGCACCCATGAACAATCGCATTGTGTCCAATAGAGACATTATTTCCTATAATGGTGGGGTATTTTTGATAGGTACAATGAATAATGGCGCCATCTTGAATATTGACTTTATTTCCAATGGAAATAAAATGAACATCGCCTCTAATAATGGCATTAAACCAAACGCTACACAAATCGCCAAAAGTTACATCGCCTACTATAGTTGCATTCTCTGCAACATAGCAATCTTCAGGTATAGATGGGGTTTTTCCGTTTACAGTTATTATTGGCATTTGATTGGAATTAGGTTTGTGTTGATTTAACAAATTAATTAATAATCGGGCAATTACATTCGTATCGCTCTTTTTTACAAAATAAATTGAACCCTAAAGTGATTTGGTGAAAACCCCCATTGTCAAATTTTGTATCTCCAGAAACATGAGAATACGTATAAGCAAACATATAATTTTTAAAGTTGAATCCTACAATTGGGGTAATATATTGCAGTTTTTGTGAAGAAATAACGCTTCCATTAAGAAATTCAGCACTATCAAAACTTCTTCGATAAGACAGGCATCCCCAAAGTTTTCCATAATCGAAATTTTTGTAGGCTTTCATATTAATGTCAATTTGTTTTTCTTTGGTTTTACCCACAAGCTGGAACAAAATAGAAGGCTCCCATAATATATTTTCTTTGTCTCCAAATACATATCCAAAACTCAATAAATATTTTCTCAGATTATCAGTTTCAGATTCGGTATAAATTTCTCTGCTAGTTTCAATAGCGTTCTGTAAGGTTGCATGTAGATATAAATCCAAATAATTATAAGAAGCTCCAATATCAATATTAAAATAAGAACTATTTTGGATTTGTCCAGATATAGCAGGATCATTATTAGAATTGTCAAAGCTCGTCTCATCCAATTGATTTTGAATCAATCCAGTACTAATCCCAAAAGACAATTGATTCAAATCAATTTCATCCCTTGAAAACATTATATGATACGCGTAAGTTGCTTTTAATCCTTTTTGGGAATGAAAACCATTTTTGTCATTAAAAAGTATAATTCCTGCCCCCACTTTTTCGGAAACTCGACCATTAAAACTAAGTGTATTAAGCATCGGCGCATCATCTTGGCCAAACCATTGTTTACGGGAAGTAAGTCTAATTTTTGCGCAATTTGCTGCTCCTGCCATTGAGGGATGAATCAAATAATAATTGTCTGATAAATAATCCGAATACACAGCAATCCCCTCTTGTGAAAAAGAGTTTTGGTTAATCAGAATAAGAACTAATAAAACCTTGATATTATGAATCATTCAAAAAGTGTTATGTTGCGGAGCTTTGGGGCCAATAAAAACAAGGTAAAAAAAGAATAAATATTCAATTGAAATGGTATTAAAGTTAATTTATTCATTAAAAAACCAAATATAGTTATTAGTAGAAAATAACTTCGTTAAATTTGTACAAAATTAAAGAACTCATGCCGAAAATAACAATAAAAGAAACTCAAAACCCAAGCATATTAAAATTCGAATTCGATGATTTTATTACCCAAAATGAGAGTTTTGAATTCAAAAATATTGATGAGGCCAAAAATTCTCCTTTGGCGCAACAACTATTTTATTTGCCTTTTGTAAAAACAATTTATCTCTCTGGTAATTTTGTCGCCATTGAAAAATACAACATTGTGGAATGGGAAGACGTAAAGGATGCCGTGGCGGAACAAATAGAAACATTTGTTGCCAACGGCGGTGCGATTATTACTGTCCAAGAAAATAAGACGCAAAAACAACCCATAACCGTTTATGGAGAAACAACTCCAAATCCGGCAGCCTTGAAATTTGTGGTAAGCAGAATGTTAACTAAAACCGCTATTGAATTTAAAAATATCGACGAAACGGCTGCTTCTCCCTTGGCAAAAGAATTATTCAAAATCGCTTATGTAAAAGAAGTTTTTATTGATGAAAATTACATATCGGTAACCAAATATGAAATCAACGATTGGCAAGATATCACCTTGGAAATCAGAACTTTTATCAAACAATATATCGAAAACGGAGGAATTGTAATTGATGAAAACTTGATTGCTGCAAGCGTTGAACAAGAGGCTATAAAAACGGATAACTTTGATAAACTAGACCTTACTTCGCAACAAATTATCAATATATTGGAAGAATACGTAAAACCCGCGGTTCAAGCCGATGGTGGAAATATTGCATTTGAATCGTATGACGAATCAACGAAAACGGCAAAAGTTATCCTTCAAGGTGCCTGCAGCGGCTGTCCTTCCTCTACTTTTACCTTGAAAAGCGGAATAGAAAATATGCTGAAAAGCATGCTTAACGACGAAAGGATTACCGTCGAGGCGGTAAATGCATAATCAGCTTTCAAAAATGAACCAACTTTCGCAAGAAACTAGTCCGTATTTGTTACAGCACGCCACTAATCCCGTACATTGGAAAGCTTGGAATCCAAATTCATTATCGGAAGCTAAAGAAAAAAACAAACTGATCATTATAAGCATCGGCTATTCGGCTTGTCATTGGTGTCACTTCATGGAACACGAAAGTTTCGAAGACGACGAAGTCGCCGATGTCATGAATGCTCATTTTATTTCCATCAAAGTGGACCGAGAAGAACGCCCTGATGTGGATGCGGTTTATATGAAAGCCATTCAAATTATGACTGGTCGCGGTGGATGGCCTTTAAATGTGGTAACGCTTCCCGATGGAAGACCGGTTTGGGGCGGAACTTATTTCAGAAAGCAGGATTGGATACAGACCCTTAGCCAATTACAGGAAATATACCTATCCGCTCCTGAGAAAATGATTGATTATGCCGAAAAACTACATCAAGGAATTCAATCCATAGGAATCATACAAAATGAAAAACTAAATGTTATCCCTAGCGCAGTTGAGTTACAAGAACAAATTATCGCTTTAGTGGAAAAATGGAAGCATAGTTTCGATTGGGAATTTGGTGGAATGGCAAGTTCTCCCAAGTTTATGATGCCCAACAATTATCATTTCTTAATGCGTTACGCGCACCAAAAAAAAGACAATGCATTACTTGAATTTGTAAATCTCACTTTGACCAGAATGGCATTTGGGGGAGTTTTTGACACTGTTGACGGCGGGTTTTCACGCTATTCGGTGGATAATAAATGGCACGTGCCCCATTTTGAAAAAATGCTTTATGACAACGGCCAATTGGTTTCCTTATACAGCGATGCCTACAAATTGACACGAAATCCTTTGTATAAAGAAGTCATCGAAAAAACACTTTCTTTCGTCGAAAGGGAATTAATGAATGAAGATGGCGGATTCTATTGCGCTCTCGATGCCGATAGTTTGAATGCAGAAAATCATCTGGAAGAGGGTGCTTTTTATGTTTGGAAAATTCGAGAATTGAAGACCATTATTGGTGAAGATTTTGATTTGTTCAGTCAAGTTTTCAATATCAACACCTTTGGATTGTGGGAAGATGGAAATTATGTCCTGATTCAAAATCAAAGTTTGGAAGACATTGCAAAAGACAATGAAATATCCCTTTCTGAACTTGAAAGCAAGAAGAAAATCTGGGAACAAAAACTCTATATCAAAAGAGAAAAACGCTCTAAACCTAGATTGGACGACAAATGTTTGACTTCCTGGAATGCGATAATACTCAAAGGATGTGTTGACGCATACAAAGCCTTGGAAGACTGCAACTATTTAGAATTGGCTTTGCAGAATGCCAACTTCATCATCAAAAACCTATGGTCAAGCGAAGGAAACTTGTTTCACAATTATAAAAATCAGAAAAGTACCATCAACGGCTATTTGGAGGATTATTGCTGGGTTATTGCTGCGTTTATGTGTTTATACGAAGTGACTTTTGATGAAAAATGGCTGCTAAATGCCAAACAATTGACTGATTACAGTTTAAAACATTTTTTCGACGAGAAAACGGGTTTTTTTGCCTTTACTTCTAATCTGGACGAAGCTTTGATAACAACACATTTTGAAACCGAAGACAACGTGATTCCTGCATCGAATTCTGTAATGGGGAAAAACTTATTTCAGTTGGGTATCTATTTTGAAAATTCGTATTACGAAAAAGTAAGCCAACGAATGTTGCATAATATCATGCCCGGTGTTGACTACCCCTCGGCGTATTCCAATTGGATGGATTTGGCATTGAATTATTCGGAAGAAAACAAGGAATTAGCGATTTGTGGCGATTTGGCGTTGGAATATTCTACGAAAATAAACAGCTTCTATTTTCCAAATCTGATTTTGGCCGGAACTGAAAAAACCTCTTACCTTCCTTTTTTGAAAAATCGTTTTAATGAAAACGAAACGCTTTTTTATCTTTGCCAAAATAAAACCTGTACGCAGCCAACAAAAGATTTCGAGAAAGTTATTGCTGATTTGAATTGATCATTAAAGAAAAGTCATCTCATTTCTTAGAAGTAGTAATCATAAAATCCTTCAAATAATACGGTTCAAAATAAGCAACATCCACGGTTTCGTTTTTTTGGTATTTTTCGAAACTTATTACACTCATTTCCTTTGCCGAAGGATATTTGATTTCATCTAAGAAAATAAAATTCTCTTTGGTCAAAACTGTTTTACATTTTTCTGCACAATCCCCTACGAAATAAAGGGTTTCCTGCAACTCCTCGAAAGAGTTTTCAGTGATGATTTCGGCCTGGACAGATCTTGTTTTCTTTAAATTTGAAGAAAAAATAGCGCTGTAGACTTCCATTCTTCGGGCATCAAGCATGGGAATAATCAATCCACTTGAAATGGTAGCTTGCGAAGCCAAAATCTGCAAAGTATCTACTGCAATTAGCGGAATATCTAAGGCAAAACAAAATCCTTTGGCTGCAGAAACCCCGATGCGCAATCCAGTATAAGAACCGGGTCCTTGACTCACGGCAATCGCAATTAAATCTTGGAAAGTGATCCCGACTTCTTTGATGATTTCTTCAATAAAAACATGCAATCGTTCGGCATGGGAATAGCCTTCTTCGGCAATTTCTTTGCATAAAATTGTTTTTCCTTCTTTTGCCAAAGCAACAGAACAATTCTTGGTGGCGGTTTCGATGTTTAGAATGTAGGACAAAATGGGTATTGGGTTTTGGGTTTTAGGTATAAAGTAAAACCGTGATTAATGAAAAATTGGACTGAATACTGATTACTCATTTTCTTCTATTTTTTCCTTGGTAACTTTATCCCCAGAGTTTAATTCCTTTGAGACTGTGGTATAGGGTCCTATGATGACTATCTCTCCTTTTTTAAGTCCAGATATCACTTCAATATTGGTGTCGTCTTGAATTCCTGTTTTTATGATTCGGATTTTAGCCTTATCCCCTACTTTCACAAACACACACTCCAGTTTCTTGTCAATTTTTGGCATGTTAGCCTCCTCTTCCTCTAGCTCTTTATCGTCAATTTTGGTAGTTTTTACTGGTAAAGTGTCCGACTTTACAACCACCGAACTAATAGGCACAGCCATAACATTGGTTTTTGTTTTGGTAACAATGTCAACAGTTGCAGTCATTCCCGGTCTGAATGGGGAATAGCTTGCCGGTTTTCCTTCCAATAAATCTTGGTAGGATTCTTTCAATATTCTTATTTTAACCTTAAAATTAGTCACTTGATCAGCCGTTAAAGCGGTACTTGCCGAATTGGAAATACTGGTCACAATTCCTTTAAACTGCTTTTTTAAGTAGGCATCAACTTCAACTTTGGCCTCGTCACCCACTTTTATTTTTACAATGTCATTTTCATTGACATCGACTTCCACCTCCATATTATTGAGGTTAGCGACGCGCAGAATTTCGGTTCCGGCCATTTGTTGGGTTCCTAAAACGCGCTCTCCTAATTCCACATTGAGCACTGAAATAGTGCCATCGGCAGGGGCGTAAATTACGGTTCGCCCGAGATTGTCTCTAGCTTCGTTTACGGTAGCGGAGGCACTTTGCACATTAAAATATGTAGATTGTTTGGTTGCTTTTGCCACTTCAAAAGAAGCGACCGTTTTATCCCAATCTGACTTTGAAATAATGCCTTTTTCGAATAAGGTTTTGTTTCTGTCATAATTGGCTTTGGCTTCTTTAAATTGTGCTTCCGCCTGAGTCAATCCTGATTTAGCCGCTGATAAATTAGCAGCCGACCTATTCAATCCCGAAGTATATAAATCAGGATTTATCTTAACCAACAAATCGCCTTTTTTGACCACCTGTCCTTCTTTTATGGGCAAAGCAATAATTTCGCCCGAAACCATAGAGGCTATTTTCACTTCAATTTCGGGCTGAATTTTCCCTGTTGCCGAGACAGTTTCCACTATTTTCGTGGCTTTAACCAGGGATGTTTCCACTGATTTTGCCTTGTCTTTATTTCCGATAACCCCTGTTTTTGAAAGTACTAAAAGCACGGCAATAAGTAAAACTGCTCCACCAATTAGGATATAAATAGTTTTTTTTGACATAATATATTAGTTTTTGATGATGGCAATTCCAAAATAGAATTCCAATATTTTAATTTTAAAAATAGAATCATACTTCGTCCTGAGCACTTCCGACTGCACATTGGAAAGCAGGGTTTGCGACTGATTAAAATCGAAAGAATTCATCATTCCCACCGCATATTTTTCCTTGGCATAATGATACGCCTCTTGCCTTGCCTCCAATGATACAAGTGAGGCTTCATGAGCCTTTAACGCCCCTTTAGCATCTGCAAATGCAGCATACACATTTCGCTGCAAGTCTAATTCTTGTTGTTCCACCGCTATTTTAGATTTCTCCAAATTCACCTTTGAACGTTCTACGTTGTTTCGTACCGAGAAACCATTAAATATGGGAATCGATAATTGCGCCCCAAAAGACTGTCCTTTGTTGTCGCTAAACTGATCGAAAAAAGGGGCTGGATTTTTAGCGCCTATTATACTGCCCGTAATGGGATCAAATGCGGGAACGTCAGCATAGGAAACGCGACTGCTAAAATTATAAAAACCTTTCAAATTGGGCTGAAAACCACCTTTGGCAATGGTTACATTTTTCTGCGCAATTTCAAGATTAGTTTGCGCAATTTTTAATTCGGTTCGATTCTCTTTTGCTATGTCATAAATAGCGGTTGGTGTCTGTGACAAAATAGCGTGTTCCTCTTTAATGGCATTGTCTTCAAGAATGTCAAAATTTTCAAAATCGGGTAGTTGTATCAATTGGGCCAACCCCAATTTGGAAATCAACAACGCATTATCAGCAGCTACAACTTTCTGTTTGTCCGATGCCACGGTGGCTTTTATATCCAACAAATCGCCTCTAGGAACTGAACCTGCAAACACTAATTCTTGTGAACGAGTCAATTGTTTTTCGTTGAAGACCAATTGTTCTTGTTGCACTTTTAAATTTTCCTTGTTAAAAAGCACCTGCAAAAAAGCATTGGCTACGTTGAGTGCAACATCCTCTTGCATTTTAAGCAATTGGTACTTCGCCGCCACAATCGAAAGATTGGCTTTTCGAAGCGTATTCAGATTCTGCAAGCCGTTGTAAATATCCACCCCAACAGTAGCGCTTGCCGAGGTAAACTGTGTGGTTTGATTACGTAAAAAACCCGTGGTGATGTCTTGATTTAAACCAATGTTCCAGGAATGGGAAGCATTGGCATTGAGAGAAGGTAAAAAATTTCCTTTAGCTTCTTTTTTGTCTATCACCGCAATTTTAGAATCTAATTCGGTTTGCTTGATGGAAATATTGTGTTGTATGGCGTAGCCAACACATTCCTCCAATGTCCATTTTTTAGATTGCGCCTGAATAGCGAAGCTAAACAGCGACAAAAGCAGTAAACCGAAAAAACTTTTTTTGTCCATAAATTTCGAGTACGATTGTAACAAATACGCTACACAAAATTACCGCTTTCTATTAAAAAAATCAGCTTTAAAGGCAACTATTTTGATTGCAAAATCAAGTCGAAAAATTCATTTGACTTTTAAAATGAGTAATTGTTATAAAAACCATCAAAAACCTATTTGTTTTATTAATTTTGTGTTTCAAATTATAAAAAAATGATCCAGATTCCTTCAATTTTTAGATTTTTTTTATTTGCTCTGTTAATTTCAAGCTGCGCCACCACCACTTCAAAAATAGCCGCGTTAAAACCGGAACCTGACGACGCCACACCTTTGGTTTATGAAAACACGCCTTCGTTTATTAATTTGCCCGTTAGCGTCAAACTAAAAGATATTGAAAACAAAACCAATGCGCTCTTGAATGGCTTAATATACGAAGACACCAATATTGAAGACGACAATATAGAAATGAAAATTTGGAAACTGGCTCCCATTTCAATTGCCAACGAAAATGAAAAATTAAAAACGGTTTTGCCCCTAAAAGCGTTGATCAAATATAGAATCGGTACCAAAACACTGGGCGTAGCATTATACAACACCAAGGAATTCAACCTTAACGGCACCATAACGCTAGTGAGCGACGTGGCTTTGACCAATTGGAAACTAGACACCAAAACCGAACTTAAATCATTGGACTGGAACGAAAGTCCAACAATGACCGTTTTCGGGAAAAATGTTTCGGTGACCTACCTCATCAATCCTGCCGTCAAGCTGTTTCGATCAAAAATCGAAAAGCAGATTGATGCCGCCATTGAAAAATCGATGGATTTTAAGCCCAATGTTTTGGCCGCAATGGAAAAAATAAGCGCCCCCTTTTTAATGAACGAAGGGTATCAAAGTTGGCTTCGAATCGTTCCTCTTGAAATCTATTCAACTACGGCCAAACTAAAAAACGATACCTTTTTATTGGAAATGGGAATGAAAGCCACGATGGAAACCCTGATTGGTAAAAAACCAGAATCAAAATTCGATGCGACGAAAATCATCCTAAAAACAGTCCCTAAAATCCCCAGCCAAATAACGGCCAATATTACTGCCGTTTCCACTTATGAAGAGGCTTCAAAAATAATGACCAAGAATTTTGCCGGACAGGAATTTGGAACTGGAAGCAAGAAAATTAGGGTTCAAAAAGTGGGTATTTGGCATAAAAACGGAAAGATGGTTATTGCTTTGGATGTGTTAGGAACAGTAAACGGGACGATTTACTTAACGGGACTTCCGCAATATGAACCACAAACAAAAGAATTGTTTTTCGATAAATTAGACTATGTATTAGATACCAAAAACACATTAATGCGCACCGCGAACTGGCTGGCACAAGGACTGGTTTTAAGAAAAATTCAGGAGAGTTGTCGCTATTCCTTAGTCCAAAATCTGGAGGAAGGGAAGCAAAATATGATGAAATACCTAAAAAATTATTCACCCGTTCCAGGAGTTTTTCTCAACGGGAAAATGGATGCTATTGAATTTCAGAAAATTCAATTGACTAACAAGGCCATTATTGCCTTTATAAAAGTAAACGGCACCGTGAATGTTGCTGTGGATGGTTTAAAGTAAATCAGATGGCAGATTAAATTTTGCTATTGCTTCTTTTTCATTCTATAAACGGCATAACCAATGGCACCCACAAGAATATACGGAATAACCATTAAGTAAACAATACCGTCGTTTACGGCTTGGGCTTTTGCTTTATTTCCCTCACTTGCTAAGGCGGCGCGACACATAGCACATTGTGCGTTTACTGAGATGGAAATAAGGAACAAAGCAAAAGGCAAAAGGCAAGTATATAAATCGATTCTTTTAAACCTTAAAACTTGGCTCTTGGCTCTTGACTCTTGGTTCTTGGCTTTACGAAACATAATAAGGCGAAATCATCAAATAAACTACTACACCTGTAACGGCGACATACAACCAAACAGGAAAAGTGATTTTGGCTATTTTTTTATGTTTGTCAAATTTTTCTGCTAATGCACGAACGTAGGTTATCAATACCAGGGGAATCGTTGCAATAGACAAAGTAATGTGTGACAATAGAATGAAATAATAGACATATTTAAGGGTTCCTGTTCCGCCAAACTTCGTGGAATCTGTGGTCATGTGATAGGCAATATACAGTAGAAGAAAAACCAAAGAACAGGCAATCGCTGTTTTCATCAATTTTTCATGCAATTGTCTCTTTCCTTTTTTGATGGCGAGAACTGCCGATACCAATAATACAGCAGTAACTCCATTTATCGTTGCGTAAATAGGAGGCAAAATAGGCAATGGAGCTACATTAAAACCTAAATCTTTTAGTTTTATCTTGAACAGCACCGCTACCGCAACGGGAATTACGATTGACAAGGTGATGATCCATTTGTTGTATTTTTTTTCTATTATATTGCTTTCCATTTTTTTATTCTTTTAATAAAATTGCTATATCTTGTTGAATGTCCCGTACTCCTTTTTTATCCAAACCGTCATAATACAAAATCGGATTTTCAAAATTATCTTTTCGGCATCGAATGTAACCCTTTTTATCAATCAAAGCAAACAATCCCGAATGCTCAAAACCCGCTTTTATTTTACTGTTCTCCCCTACATACAGATTGAATCCTTTGTTGGCCAAATCAAAAATAATGGATTTTTCTCCTGTTAAGAAATTCCAATTAGCCGACTTGGCACCCAATAATTCCTTATGGGCTTTTAAAACTTCAGCCGTATCATGTTCGGGATTGATGGAGATAGATACAATACCAAAATTAGGATTTCCAAAGAAAGTATTTTCAATACTCAACATGCTTCGATTCATTTTCGGACAAATAGTAGGGCAAGTTGTAAAGAAAAACTCCAAGACATAGACTTTGCCTTTATAGGTTTCGTTTGAAATTTTAGAATTTTCCTGGTTAAGCAATCCGAATTTTGGAACTGGGCCAATTTTAACCAAACTTTTATTGGCTTCCATCGAATTAGAAATCGCATCCAATCGATCTCCTTTTACAATTTCATCGTTTTGAATTCTATCGATGATTTTTGGAATAGCGTAAATACCGAAAATCAAGATGATTAACGAAATGCCAATATAGGATTTGTTTTTAAGCATTATTTCAAAAGATTAAAGTTCTTTGGTGGCGTTGTGATTTTTCTTGAGAGCCGCCCGGTATTCATACAAAATGACTTTGAAATCATCTAACATTTCATTACTCAAATCAGATGGATGAAAAGTATTATAGCCTTCTTTGTAACCTTTTTTTTCCTTTCTTCCTCTGAGATTTCTTTCTTTATCGAGTATGTACACATTAGGCGTCCCTAAATCCGGGTCTAATTCCCCAACGAGATTTAATTGCTTGTAATAGGCTTTAATCTCTTCAGGCGGAGCAAACACAAAATGCCATTGACTCACATCTGTAAATGCAGTCAAAGCATTGATAATTTTATTAGCATCCGCTTCGGTGCCTGTAGGGCAAATCACCACAAACTGTAAATCATTAAAAGTATGATACTGCTGGTAAATTTTTTGGTTTAGGTTGAAGAGGTTTCCTCTGTTTTTTAAAATATTGTAACCCGAAAAGCCTAGAATTGTTATTTTGTTATTTAGGCTAACTGTTTCTTTTTTTAGGGATTTCCAATTTCCAAAATCGGCAACTTTAGGAGTAATAATTGGTAGTTTTGTAAAACTATTTATTCCCGATGCAAAAAAAAGATAGGCAACAATAGGCAAAACAAAAAGGATGAAGAGAACACTATTTTTTTTCATAATTGTACCTAAAAATAATATACAAAAATAAAAAAAGGCACGCCATGCGCACCTTTTTTTTGAATTAATATTTTGTTAAAAATTCCACTTAATCGTGCTATCTTTAAAAACCTCAAAAACATAATTTGCTTCCGTCAAAAGAATAAAAAGCAAATACAAAACCAGAAAAATTATTGGCAGAACCACTGCATTTCTCAAAGCAGGTTTTTCTCCCTCCATGTGCATAAAAGCCCAAACAATAAAATAAGCTTTTACAAGGGTAAGGATAATAAATAACCAATTTAACAAATTCATACCCAAAAATATGTTGAAGTGTAATGCTTCAGGTTTTAGAATTCCGAAAAACACCTCAACAATAGTTATTACGGATAATATTCCGAAAACTGTCCAAATTCTTTTGGTATTAGATACATGATCGTGTGACATAATAATAATTTTTTTGTAAATTAAACTAGATAGAAAACCGTGAATACAAATACCCAAACTAAATCGACAAAGTGCCAATATAACCCCACTTTTTCTACCATTTCATAGCTTTTTCTTTTCTCATAAGTTCCAAGTAAAACATTAAAAAATATGATAATATTGATTATTACCCCTGAAAACACGTGGAAACCATGGAAACCAGTGATAAAGAAAAAGAAGTCAGCGAATAGTTTGCTGCCGTATTCATTTCTAGTCAAGTTAGCTCCTTCTACAACTAAAATACCTTGAGTCAAACGCAATTCTGATTCTTTTCTAGAAAGTATTGTTTTCTTCTTTTGAGCTGTTATTGTCTCCGTCCTTATCAATAAGTCTGGATGAGATTTGAAACCCGCTTGAACCTCTGCAACCGAATACATAGGCAAAGTCGCTTCATCCATAAACCATCTCCCTTTACTTCTTGTCAATTGTTCTCTTTCTTCTGGCAAGGTAGTGGCAAAATCTGCAAGTGCCACGCGATGTCCGTCTTTATCAACAAACTGAAGTAAACTACCTCCTTTTGTTTCAATAGCACCATATTCCCCTTTTATGAAATTTTTCCACTCCCAAGCTTGCGAACCCACAAATATCAAACCTCCAATTATGGTTAAGAATAAGTAAATCGCAACTTTGTCTTTTTTTAATTGATGTCCAGCATCGACAGCTAAAACCATCGTTACAGATGAAAAAATCAAAATAAAAGTCATAAATGCCACATAATACATTGGCGCCGAAACACCATGCATAAATGGGAAGTGCGTAAATACTTCTTCAGCTAAAGGCCATGTTTCTATAAATTTAAATCTTGAAAAACCATAAGCGGCTAAAAATCCTGAGAATGTTAACGCATCTGACACGATAAAAAACCACATCATTAATTTGCCATAACTAGCTCCCATAGGCTCGTTTCCGCCTCCCCAAGTTTTCCCTAAACCATTTTCAGTAGCAACTGTATCCATAAAAGTTATTCGTTAAAAAGTTCCCAAATTTACAATTTTTTCTTATTTAAAGAAATATAAAAATAAAAACAAATAAACCCATAATAAGTCGAGAAAGTGCCAATACATTGCACCTAGCTCAATTCCAAGGGTTTGTGTTGAATTGTATTTTTGTTTAAAATGATTATAAATAATGATTAAAAGCGAAATCAGTCCTCCAGCAAGGTGGGCTAAGTGTACAACAGTAACTATATAAAGAAAAGTGGTTGTAATAGAACTTTCTGCTCCGGTAAAATAATAGCCATTAGCTACTATTTGACCAAATCCCACAAATTGTAAAATCACAAACCCAATCCCCAAGGCTAAAGTCGCCAAAAGAAATGTGGTTGTGGCGTTGCGATTGTTTTTTTGAATGGCTTTTTTAGCCAAATGAAAAGTAAGACTACATCCTATTATCACTGCAGTGCTGAAATAAAACGCAGTAGGTAATTGAAAATCTTTCAGCCAATCGGCTCTAGATTTACTCACTACAAAAGCACTCGTTAGTCCTGCAAACATCATCGTCATACTTATCATGGCGAACAACAACAGTAATTTATAAGATCTAGCTGTTCTTGATTGGTACTCTTGTGTTGTCATTGTCGTTTCCATAACTATCTTAAAAATTTGTCAAATATATAAATTAATTGCAATAAAGTAATATAAGAAACACTAACCAACATCAAGGTTCTTGCTGCTTTTGCAGTTTTCAACTTGTATAAGCGTACTGCATAATAAAGCATCCAAATCCCCAACAAAAAAACAAAAAATGCCGCTAGTGGCGTAATCAATAATTGTCCCGTATAACCTAAAACAGGTAAAAGGGAAGCTATAATAAGCCAAATGGTGTATAAAATTATTTGGATGGCCGTTCCATTGTCTTTTTTCCCGGTTGGCAACATAAAGAATCCTGCTTTTTCATAATCTTCAAATAAAAACCACCCGATAGCCCAAAAATGTGGGAATTGCCAGAAAAATTGAATCAGAAACAAAGTTCCAGCTTCAATGCCAAAATTACCTGTTGCGGCAACCCATCCTAACATAAACGGAATCGCTCCTGGAAAGGCACCCACAAAAACTGACAAAGAAGTGATTGTTTTTAATGGTGTATAAATGCTAGTATATAAAAATATAGAAATCGCACTAAACATTGCCGTTTTTGGATTGATTGTATACAGCAACACAATACCAATAAGAGTAAGGATGCTCGCAATAACCAAAGCCACATTCGGAGACATTCGTCCTGCTGGAACGGGACGATTTTTGGTTCTGTCCATCAAAGCATCTAAATCTTTTTCGATTACTTGATTATAGGCATTTGAAGCGCCTACCATACAATAACCTCCAATGGCTAATTTCAATAAAACCATCCAACTGAATGGATGCGCATCGTTAAACCCCAATAAATAGCCTGCTATTGAGGAAAACAATACGCTAATCGCCAAGCCTGCCTTAGTGATTGCCTTGAAATCGGCGAATAGAGATCTTATGAAAATAGGATGTGTAATTGCGTTCAATGCTAAAGTTTAATTGCTTTTTAAAACTTTGGCAAAAGTAGTTTATCAAAAGGGATTTGGCAAAAAAACAACTAATAAAATTTAGAAAGAAAACAAACTCTAATAATCAAAATACCAATTAAACACATCAGAACGAATTCCTAGAGAAAACCATGAGGTGTTTTCCTTAAAAGTGGATAACGTATCTTTTGTAGGGTCAAAATTTCTATAGATAAAACTTCCGAAAAATTTCAAATTTGCGGTTGGATTTACCAAATACCCTGCTTGTAAATCAGTAATAAACATATTGATTGTGTTTCCTTGCCCTACTTTAACACCCGTATCAAAAGGTCGATTCAAATCATAGTCTTTATAAATATTTCCGCCATAATTATAGCCGTCTTCAGTAGTGTCAAAGTCTAATCCGCGGGTGCCGTACGTAATTTTTGCGTCGGCAAAGTACCTGCCTTTGTGATAACGGGCAATTGCTATTAACTCTTTAAAATTTGCACCCCATTGATGCCCTATACTTTGATTGTTGTGTCCGTAATTTGTAATAGGGTCAGTGTGTGAATACACATAAGGTCGTACATGATTAAATTCCAACTGTAATAACAAATTAGAAATCTGAAAAGCATTATAATATTTAAGCCCTAACTGATAGCCGAACTTATTTTTCCAACTATTGTCTCTCGCTTTCACATCTTCAAGAGAAAATTCATCTAAAAGAAACTGTCCGTAAAAATTTAGCTGGTTGTTCCATTTATATTTTGATGTAAACCCCATTAAAGCATTTCCGCTTCTAGCGGAAGAAGCAAACTCGACCGAACGATAAAAAATAATTGGATTCACAAAACTCATATCAAATCCTCTATTATTAGTGTCCGCCCATACCACTGATTCGAAGAAACCTAGATTCAACCTGTTGGAAACGTTCCAACTCAAATAATGATTTGCCATGAATTTCTTAGCGTAGGTTCTTTCGAAAGTCACTTCTGGACGCACATCTTTGAGCCACATATAGGTATTGGTGTATTTTATTTTCCAAAAGTTGGTGTTGATTTTAAAATAAGGATACGGACTCGCCCCATCACTTTCCAATAAAGATCGGTATCCGTCCCCGATAAAATTTCTAGCATAACCCAATTGGAAATCAAAAAACTTATTGGCTGTGTAGGTTAAATTGGCTTCCGCCAAAGGAAAATCATACCCCTCCGTTTTGAAATTTTTAGCAATACCTATTCCAGGAATAATGGCTGGATTACCTCCGGCAGGCTTAATGGATTGGGCATAACGATTAAAGTAATCTGCGAATCGTCCTTGACTTTCAAAAATGGTAGTCGTAAAACAAATTTGGGGACCTATCTCTCCTTGAAAATTAATCCCTCTAGTATTTACAAACGTATGATTTTGATTGTTTCCGGTTGCATTTCCAAGCTGTAAATCGAATATTGGATTTAGGGTAAACCAATAGTCCTCCCCTTGAATTTCGATCGTGTTTTCATTCCACAATTTTTTTGTCCACCAACCCATAGTGTTTTTCTTTAACTTTTCATTTACCGTTTTAAGACTGTAATATTTTGAAATCTCAGCATAAGTATAGGGTTTTGAAGCAGTATGGTTGTTACTTCCAACCTGATTTAAAGCACTATCAAACTGAGCATAATAACTATGTGAAAAAGGAATATTCAGATGACTTTCGAACTGGGGATTATTAAATTTTCCATAAACAATATTGTCTAATTCCGTTAGTATTGGCTTGGTAATTTTTAGAATTGAAGGGTTCGAAATTGCTTTCGATGTTGGCTCTTCAGTGGCTTTTAAGGGGATTGAAATCGTAATATTGAATTTGGAATACGTTGGGTTTCCTTCATGAGTCGAGGGCGTTATTTTTGGGAATTTATTAAAAACATGTTTGGTTTCTTGAATCAAGGATTCCTCAACAGAACTAACATAAAGCACTTTAAAAACACCTTCACTGTCTACTTCAAAAAGTACTTTTACAATTCCTTGATAATTATTTTGCCTCAAATTTTCTGGAACTTCAAAATTTTGGTAAACAAAACTTTGCACCTCTTTGTAAAAACAGTTTTCTAATACTTTGGATTGCAAATTTTCACAATTTGGAAAAATAGGAAATAGATCAGAAACAAGCTTAGATTGGTGATTAATACTTACCTCTTGTGAAAAAACAAAAAATGAACAAAAAGATAAAAACAATGTTAGTAGCGTTTTTTTCATATGGTTTTTTTAGAATTAGTACTCGCTTTGTGTGTTTTTACCATCGGTAATGGCGCTTAGAACCGAAGAGACTATTCGACATCCGTTCATCCAAAACATATTGTTATTCCATAAAATTTGAAAGGATACTATTTATTAAAGTTGGCAATTGGATAATTTATTTGTCATTTAGCACCTACAATTCCATAATCCAATTTACGATTTTATTGTTTTAAATCATAACTAGGTAAAAAATTAAAATTTTATTATTTCCAAAATCTAAATTCTCTTCATAGAAAGCTTCGTTAATTGTATAAGAAATCAAGGCGTATTAGCGCCATTTTGAATAGGTGAAGTTGCTAAAGGAAGTTGGCTTACATATAAACTTCCGTCCTGAAAATAGATTACTGTTCCTATTTACACCTTTGAGTTGGCGTCGGTAATTATTTGAATGCGTATTATAAATAATGAGTGCAATTATATTTAAAAATTTAACTGCTAGTGAAAGCTATTTACATTAATATGTCTATTCCATAAGACTATACTTATCATGGCCAGAGTGGCTCCGGTTAAATTAGCCAAAACATCAAAAACATCTGCGTGTCTGCTTGTTGTAAAAAGTTCTTGAAGTATTTCAATGCAAATCCCAAAAAAAAATGAAAACAGGGTTGAAATCGCTAAAGGTTTTAAGTTATTTATGGCGCTTAACTGTTTTTTGAAAAACAAAAACCAAAGCAACGTAAATACAAAATGAAAAAAAGCGTGAACTAGTTTGTCCAGATTTGAAACGCTTCCAAAAGGAACATTATTTAACTGAACCAAACAGAAAAAGCTAATAATTCCTGTCCAAAAAAGTGCGGCACAAAAATATACTTGTTTAAGCACCAATCAATTCCTTGTATGATTCACTTGATAGTAAGGAAGTTATTTCGGCGTTATTCGAAATTTTTATTTTTATCATCCATCCCGCTCCATAAGGATCCGTGTTAACGCTTTCAGGCTGGCTTTCCAAAGCTTCATTGAATTCAATAATTTCCCCTGACAAGGGAAGAAACAAATCAGAAACAGTTTTTACGGCTTCAACCGTTCCAAAAACCTCATCTTTATCTAAAGTTTGGTCTAAAGTTTCCACTTCAACATATACGATATCTCCTAATTCCTTTTGGGCAAAATGAGTAATTCCCACGGTGGCGATATCGCCTTCAATACTAACCCATTCGTGATCTTTTGTGTACTTTAAATTTGCTGGTAGGCTCATGATAATTGTAATTAATAATTTAAATTTTTATTGGGCAAATGTAACCTTCTTCTGTTAAAAATACTTTTAGATTTCTAAAATTAATTTCCAAAATTATAGCGAAGCGTAAACCCAGACCGAATATTTGTCATAGGGAAAGATGTCGAAATTACGGCTTTTGAAAAAGAATGGTCATAATAGAAAATAGCTGTTAGGTTTTCACTAAAGGAATAATCAGCAGTGACTTTTAAGGACCATAAATTCTGTCCCGCAGCTAATTGATTGTTATCATAAGCTAAATACCGGACAATCGTTTGATTGTTTCGATAGGATAAATCCGCTTTTAAATTGATGTCACTTTTAATTATTCCTGTAGGACTATCCGCTAAACTTGAGGACAAAATCACATCTTTAAATCGATAACCAAGTCCCACCACGTATTCAATTCCTTTTACTTCGGTTAATAAATTATTGTCAAAACTCATCGATAAGGCCCTATCTTTTTTAATTTCGGCAACCGCATTTAGAGAATTCTCTAACTCTAAATCCATTTTAATTAGTGGATTAAATTGTTCTACCAAGTTAATATTAGATGTTATGGTTTTGTTGAGAAAATTACCGCTTAAATCAACCCCATTTGGCGTTTTGTCATATTCAAAATTTGATCTGAACGCATTAACAGTGTAGGACGACCTATAATTATGTTGCAAAGAAAAGCGCTTGAAGTTGTTTTTAAAAAATTCAAATTGCATGAACCCGTTATATTTCACCGACCAGTTAGGCAAAGGAAAACTTCTTAGCATTCCAAGTGAAGCATTGGACGCATTCTCTCCTGAATAAGCCGCTAAAAAGGCAGGCAATAAAACCGCTTGATTGTTTTTTCCATAACCTTTTGGGAAACCATCTGAATCTAAATTGGCAGGATTAGCAATGTCCATTCCGCGTTGAATTGCGAGACGATTCGCAACTATTAGTCTATTGCTTTTAAAATTATCAAAAGCAACCGAGGCGTTCTGATCGCTTGTCGAGAAAGCCGTTTTAATTAATACGGTTGAAATAGAAAAATTACCATAACTATAGGGTGATTGCGGGATGTACACTCCTAAATTATCGACCTTATATTGCTCCGAGGAGTTTTCAGAATAGGCTCTGTCTAATGTCAAGTCAATTTTAAAATCAGGAAATAGATCCACATTTGCTGTTGCCTTAAATGTTTTATTGATTACTTGAGTAAAATTCTGATTGAATTCTTGATAATTGGTCAGCCATCCGTTTTTGGCGGCTTCATATCTTACATCTTCTTGGCTTCCAAAAATAAATCCTAAAGTAGGTTTAGAAGAACCTAAGAATCCAACTCCAGAGGTAAATCCAGGTAATACCGTACCGCTATTTTGGGTGTAATTGATTTGCACGTTTTTCAAACTAGTCAATACCCCAATAAATCCATCTACAAAAGGGTTGTCCTTTTGATTCCTCACAATAGCATTAACCACTTTCTCTCCAGGTTTGGGAATTCCTTTAGGCTTAGAGGATGATTTTGGACCTTTTACCAACCCTAAATACTTATAAAAAGCATCCATATTAAAAGTTGTATTCAAATTATGGGTGTTTGCATTTTGAATAGTATTTCCTAAATTATAAGTATTTCCTCCAATTTCTATTTCTGATAATGCATTAGAGGCGCGTTGCCAACTATAGTCCCCGGTATACGAATAATCCGCTTTTATGAAGCTAAATAATGGTATTTTATTAATCGGAATTTCATAATTCACCACTAATTGTTGCATGTGATGGTTTGGATCTCCAATATCCCAATAACTGTCCCAAATGGTAAAACTATCTATGGGCTCATTATTTTCGTTCAAATAGTTTTTTACAATATTACTTGAGGATGCTGTATAATTTAATTTTAATGATTTAGTCAAATTGTAATTAAACCCATATTGATAATTGAAAGCAAAGTTTCTTCTGTACAAAGGACTAAGGCCTATTCCTTCAACATCAACTTGTCTAAACTGCTGACGGTTATATTGTCTTATAATATTAGAATTAAAAGATATGCTTGAAGGTAAATAATTAAAATTGAAATCACTTAGTAATTTCCAATAGTCACTTTTTTGCATAAAGGTGGTTTTTTTGAATGGCTCAACTGATTTTGTTTTAAAACTATAGGCATAGTCAACCGCTGTATTTACCTGCTGGTCTTTATACTCATCAATTTCAAAATCATGACGTTCTACTTCATTGTAGGACTGGGAAAAAGTTAAATTTTCTGGATCATAGAGGTGTTGTTTTTGCTCAGGACCTCTTTGCTTTTTTACCCCTATAAAATTAATGCTTTTGCGTTTCGTATAATCGATTGCTCTGTTGAAACTATTGTCTCGTGTTTTTCTATCAGTAGTGTTGTCCAGCAACTGTTGTAGTTTGATATCTTGATTAAAAGGATCGTATTCCGGAGTTATGATTTCTTCTCCAATAGCATAATTAAAGGGCAAATTAACCCCCCATTTTATAGGTAATAATTTTCCTAAATTTAAATTAGTAACAATGTTATATTGTTGGGTATCCTCTCGACTTCTTTCGTTTGACCCTTGTTCTAAGGCTCCAAAACCAATTGTGCTTTTTTTACCGGTGGCTGAAATAGTGGCAAAATCAGCGAGATTGGTATCTAGATTTAACAAAGCGGCCATCCCCCCTTTGTTATCCATATCGGCCAAGCGAAGTTCGTTGAACCAAACTTCTCCTTTAATATCTTGATGTATGTCATTATTTTTCACACCCACCATCAAGGTTCGTGCTAATCCAAAATTTGGATTTCCTTTTATCCCTAATCGTAATTTATTGGTTTTTCCAAATAAAGAAGCATCTAGCTGGTCTTCATTTTGATAATATATTCCATCATCCTCCACTGGCAGTGTGTTTGGGATTACGCTCATGGCAAGAACCTTCAACTTAGTTAATAATTCCAATGATAAATCAATTTCATTTTCTTCTGGCCAAACCTCTTCTGCACTCATTTTACAATTGCCTGCTGGGTTACTTACTTTAAGAGGGATTTCAATTTGGTAAAAATTTTCGGTGAAATCATTTCCAAAACGAATAAAACCCACCATTTGATTATCTTCTAAGGGCATACTTTCGTTTGGTAACGATTCCGCATGCAAAAACATTTTCAATTTTTTGAACTGACGCATATCAACGCTCACGTTTTTGAAAATGGCTCTTGAATCTCCTGGCTCCAATCCAACATCACCAGAAACTCTTAGCGCTAGTGATTGCTCATTTTGATTGATAATAGTATTATTATTATACAATTGTTCGCGTTGCACCCCCGGAGGTGTGCTATAATTAATAGGACATCTATCCTTATTTTCTTCAATATTTACAGTCAATACATCAAAAATTGTGTTGTCATCCGCAACATTTACATCTGTTGGATCAAGCGTATTGACATACCTTCTCCATTCTCCTCTCACTAAATCTAAAGACCCGAAACGAGTGGTTATCGGATCACTGAAACCCGTCATAAACATTCTCATGAAACGAATGGATCTAAAATCGGAAATATTTCCAATGGTATTCTCGGGTTGTGAAACAGGAATTTTGAATTGAATCCATCTCGCTTCGGTGTTTGATCCATCAGGCAAAGTAACTTGAGTATCCCTTATATCAGTAACATAGTTTTGACCAACTCCCATCCCTGGTTTCATATCAATACTGTATTCATAATAAGCATTGATGGTATTCATGGTGTTATCCCTATTGATATCTTCGACGTCAGGAACTGTTGAGGCCCCTCTATTGGGATCATTGATGTCGACTGCGGAGTTTCCGTCCAGACCATTATAGTTTTTATATCGATCTAAAACGTCTCCGGAAGCATTCAAATAATAGGTATAATCATCTGCAGCTGGATCGGGCTGGGAGGTAAAATTAGTGTACGTTGCTCCTTCATTGGCATCAGCCAAACCATCTAAACCTACGTCTTGTTTTTTACGATTCGCGGTGTTTGTATCAAAGGCATAGATTAAAGACTGAGAGGCAGGCACATCTCCCCAAATAGGCTTGGGAGTTGTCATTATTTGGTCTGGACCTAATCCGTTTTCATATTGTTTTCTACCGTCTTTCAAAACATCTTCTGATATTTCTCCTAAATTAAAATAAATTTTTCCTGTGTTAGTGGATGTTGTCGCGCCTTTTCCTATATATGGATCTAACACCCAAAACTGGATGTATTCTACATTTCCTTGTTCGAAGTTAGTTGAATTAATGGGGCGCATAATTCCCCCAAAATTTTCTTTTGGGTATGTGTCAACGTTTATAGCATTATTATACGGTCCTCTTTCGGTAGGAAAATAACTTAAATCTAAGGTATTTATAACCTGTGACTGTCCTTGAGCGATATCCGTTAATGGATACAACTCTTCACTAAAGATTCTTCTCGTACTATTTAAAGACAAATCTTCAGTTGATATTCCAGAAGGTTTTTGAGTATAAAATATGGGGTCAATGGTATACCAAGCTATTTTGGCTCTTTTAAAACCGTAACTCAAATCGCTTGCACTTTCATTGAAATTGTAAATACTTTGCGGATCGTTTACTGGCGTGGATGCTAAACTCCAAGCAGAGGCAGAACGCATATCAATAGTTGATTGTGACCCTTCAAAATCATCTACATAGATGGTGGATTCTCCTTGAAAGCTACTTGCTTTAGGGGCATCAGGTTTCAAAAATGCAATTTCACCTCTCACAGAAAGATTAGATGGTACATCGGTATCGATATTTGGTAATTTATTAGCTAATCGAGTTAAGAAAGGAACCTCTGTTGAAAAATTGGTATTAAAACCAAAAATAGTATTATTGACTGATTCTTGTCCAAAAGTAGCTTTTTGGGTAAGTGGTTTTTCGGTCATTTTCAAGAAGGTGGCTCCAACCAAAAATTTATCGGAAATTTTGTGTTCCACATTTACTCCCATAAACCTTCGGGTTTGCTGACCAAAAACAGAATTATTTTCTAAGGACACATTTATAGGAGTATTTGAGGCCTGAAGTGATGGATCGAGAATTTGCACTCTTCCTAATTGGTAATTTACGCTATAATCAATTCCTTCTGCCAAGACTCTTCCTCCAGCAGTAACCACAACCGAGCCTTGTGGAACATTGAAAGCCCCAATAGGAATTCCATCACCTCCAGTAGATTTGTATTTACCTCTTAATAGAAATTTGTTTTTTTCACTATCCTGTAATGCCCCAGACTGGGTGTTACGGTACATATTTCGAAATACGTACTTATTTTGGTTTGAATTATAGGTATTGACGTCATTATAATTTTCTCCTCCATTTGATAATTTAGAAAATAGTAATTCTCCAAAAGGCTCTTTAGTTGTGAATATTATGCTTCCGTTTTGAGCGTCTATGGTTAATCCCGGCATAAAATCAAAAAAACCATCACCTCCAGCCTGTGGATCATTGTTGTAATTGAGTTTGTCTAAATTAAATACTTCCAGCAAGGGTGTTTCCGCAACATTTGCAGGCAAAGGAGTAGACCCGACTTGGGTAATATAATTTAATGGCGAAGGATCGGTGTAAACTATATTAAATCTAAAATCTTCCTGTTTAATTTGGTATGCTCCCGGAATTTGGTAAATGTTTTTCATCATCAAATTCCAAACTGGATTTTTGATGTTAGTCAAATTGCTTTTTAGCATTTTCAATATCAAACTTTGTGTGATTATGGCTTGATTCGAAGGGGTGGTTCCTGTCACTAGGGTTGCGTCTACCCCATCATTCCCAAATTCCCCTACTTGATACACTTTATCACCTATGGTATATTGAAAGGCAACTGCCAAAACTTCATCATTAGCAAGACGTTGTTGTAAGGAAATATAGCCTAATTGAGGATTGAAGGTGTATTCATTGGCAGTCAATTTTCTGGCATTCTCTAGCTTGGAATAATCTTGTCCTTCGCTAACGCTAGTATTAAAACCAGAATTTGAAGTTGCTATTTCACGTATATTGTCATTCAACAAACCAGTTCCAGCAATTATTTGGGCGGGATCATAATCATTATTTGAGTTATCCGTAGGAGAATCAATTGGGTTGTTAAAAATTCCGGTTGAAGGATCTAAAACTACCACTTCACTGTCCAATAAACCGGTTAATTGCCCTTCTCCCAAATCCTGAAGCGCAATAATATTTCTTAAATTATTACTTGTGGTATTTACCCTATTTTGTTTGTTTGTAACCCATACTTCCAAGCGAGAAATTTGTACTCTACTATCAATAAAAGGATAGTTTTTTAGTGCCGCGTCGTATTTATTTCTAAAATATTGAGAAAGGAAAAAGTGCCTGTCGTTGTCGTAATCAAGTGCGTACAAATCAAAGTCTTGAATGGTTCCACCGCCTTGGGCAACAACACTTTTGGTTTGTGATTTTTGTTCTGAAAATACGCCCGTAATTGTAGTTTTACCAAATTGTAATTGGGTTTTTACCCCAAAAAGACTCTGCGTGCCTCTGATCAAAGAGCTGTTTAAAGGCATGCTTACATTCCCCACCTCTATTTTTTGTACAATATCATCTTCAGAAGGAGTGAATTCTAACTTGAATAGATTTTGAAAAGAAAAAGTAGATTGGGTATCGTAATTGGCATTTACGCTCAATCGAGTTCCTACTTTTCCCATCAAACTCATGCTTATCCTTTGGTTGAAATCAAAAGTCAAATTCGATCTATTCCTAGGAGAGAATGAAGGATTATCTTGCTTGGTGTAACGAGCCCCAAAATCCATTTCAACAGACCCCGAAGGCTTTACATCGATGGTATTGCTTCCAAAAATAGACTCAAAAAGTCCAGATTTCACATAATATCTTGGCAATAAGTCTTTCTTGGCGTCCTCAGCCCCTTCTTTCTTTCCATCAATGGCATCTAATTTTTTCTTGAAATAATTATGCATTGATTCTTTTAAAACCAAATCTTCATACTCTTTTGGCGTTAATATAATTGGATATTTAACAGGGAAGTCACCGATGATACTGGTATAGATGTATTTATCAGTAATCGGATCATAGGTATATGCCGAAAGGATGCTTTGAGGATCTTTAATTTTAATTTTACCAACAGAAAACCCTGTCTGTACGGTGTCTTGAGCTACTTGATCTACCTGGGCTTGAGCTGCAAATCCGAAAAATAAAACCGTCAAAAATTGAAAAATTTTATATGGAGATAAGGTGTTTTTAGGGTACTGTGTTTTCAATTTTTATAAAATTTTTAAAGCCGTCTTGATAATTGACTCAACGGAACTGTCCGGGGCTTCTTTAATGATCTTTTCAACAATCCTTTCAGAAGTTTTTCGGACGAAACCTAAAACCTCCAAAGCAGATAACGCCTGATCTCTATTTGTATTGCTTTGTGACATTGAAACTTCATCTAAATCATATAATTTTAACACCTTTTCTTTCAAATCAAGAATTACCCTTTGGGCCGTTTTGCTTCCAATTCCTTTTATAGATTGGACGGTTACCACGTCGCCAGAGGCAATTGCATTTGTAATTTGTTTTGGATCCAATGAAGACAACATGGTTCTAGCAATACTGGCACCTATACCAGAAACAGAGAGCAACATTTTAAAAATCTCTCTTTCTGATTTTTCTACAAAACCAAATAAGGTATGTGCATCCTCTTTAATTTGAAGGTGGGTAAACAATTTTATAGAATCACTTGAAGGAAGTAACGAATAGGTATGCAAGGAAATATTCACATGATACCCCACGCCTCCGCATTCTATTATAACTTGCGTTGGTGTTTTTTCAACTAATTTTCCCTGTAAATGTGCTATCATCCCTAAATTTTATGTTCTTAGAATATAATAAAAATTATATCTTATTTATTATTTTCTTTTTCCTGAGCATCAATGACCGCAATTGCGACCATATTTACCATCTCTTCCACACTAGCTCCCAACTGAAAGATATGTACTGGTTTTCCCATACCTAACATAATTGGACCTATAGAATCTACTTTATTTAATTCTTTCAAAAGTTTATAGGTGATATTAGCAGAGGCAAGATTAGGAAAAATCAAAGTATTTACTTTTTTTCCTGCGAGTTTAGAAAAAGGGAATTTTGCTTTCAGCATATCTGGATTTAAAGCAAAATCGGCTTGGATTTCTCCATCAATAACCATGTCTGGATAATTTTTATGTAAGTAAGCCACCGCATCCCTTACCTTTGAAGCACTTGGATTTGTAGAAGACCCAAAGTTTGAGAAAGACACCATTGCAATTACTGGTTCTATTCCAAACATTCTTGCCGAATTTGCTGTCATGATTGCAATTTTAGCTAAATCATCTGCCGTTGGGTCAATATTTATCGCCGTATCTGATAAAAACATAGGACCACGATTGGTCATCATCATGTTTGTTGTCGCCACTAGGGTAACTCCTGGCGCTTTATCAATGAGTTGCAACATAGGCTTCACCACTGAAGGATAACTTCTAGAATACCCCGTAACTAAAGCATCTGCTTCGCCTTCATTAACCATCATCGCGGCAAAATAATTCCGTTCGCGCATTAATTTTTGGGCGTCTAGTAGCGAAATCCCTCGTCTTTGTCTGGTTTCCCAATATGCTTTCCCAAAATTATTTCTTCTAGATTCTTCTTCTTTAATTTTTGGGTCAATAATTGGCACCTCCATATCAAAACCCAATTCTTCTTTTAATTCCGTAATAATTTCTTTGTTTCCCAATAAAATCGGAAAGCCAATCCCTTCTTCTAATACAATTTGGGCAGCTTTAAGCACGTCTAGATGATCCGCTTCGGCAAAAACAATCTTTTTTGGATTCGTTTTAGCTCTATTGGTAATGGATCGAACCATTTTGTTGTCATTCCCCAAACGATCTAAAAGCTCTTCCTGGTATTTATCCCAATCTGTTATTGGATTTAAAGCCACTCCTGAATCCATAGCTGCTTTTGCAACTGCTGGAGCAACAATAGTTATCAACCTAGGGTCAAAAGGTTTTGGAATAATATAATCGCGACCAAAATTAATTTTTACTTCTCCATAGGCAACATTAACTTGTTCCGGAACATTTTCTTTTGCCAAAGCGGCCAATGCCTGAACTGCCGCCATTTTCATAGCCTCATTAATCTTGGTTGCCCGAACATCTAAGGCTCCACGAAAAATATAAGGAAACCCAAGCACATTATTTACCTGATTCGGATGATCAGAGCGTCCTGTCGCCATTATAACATCTTTACGAGTTGCAATTGCAAGATTGTATCCTATTTCAGGGTCTGGATTTGCCATCGCAAAAACAATTGGATCTTTAGCCATTCCTAGTAACATCTGTGGAGTCATAATATCTCCTGTTGACAGTCCTAGAAAAATATCAGCACCCACCAAGGCTTCTTCAAGACTCATGGGTTGTATCTCTTTGGCATATTTTTGTTGCAAAACCGATAACGAGAGATTGTCCTTTGTCAAAACACCCTTGCTATTAAACATCAAAATGTTTTCCATCTTTACACCAAGCAAGATGTATAAATCGCAGCAAGCAATCGCAGCAGAACCTGCTCCTGAAACCACCATTTTTACATCCTCGGCTTTTTTATTGGCCAATTCCAAAGCGTTTAATAAAGCCGCAGATGAAATGATTGCCGTCCCGTGTTGGTCATCATGCATCACCGGAATATTTAATTCCTCAACTAATCTGCGTTCGATTTCAAACGACTCAGGCGCTTTAATGTCTTCAAGGTTTATCCCTCCAAAAGTTGGAGCTATATTTTTTACTGTTTGGATGAATTCTTCTATGTCTTTTGTAGCAATTTCAATATCGAACACGTCAATATCAGCAAAGATTTTAAATAATAATCCTTTACCTTCCATTACTGGTTTTGATGCTTCTGGACCGATGTCTCCAAGGCCTAAGACCGCCGTACCATTAGTAATTACAGCAACTAAATTTCCTTTTGCCGTATATTTATACACATTATTAATGTCTTTTGCGATTTCAAGGCAAGGCTCAGCTACGCCTGGAGAATAAGCTAAGGAAAGATCTCTTTGAGTGGCATATTTTTTGGTAGGAACCACTTGAATTTTTCCAGGAGTTGGTTTTGCGTGATACAATAATGCTTCTTTTCTTATGCTATTTTTGTCCATAAAGTTATTTTTTGTGGTTCACAAAGATATAAGACTTGATTTAAAAAGGAAGCTTTTAGACCATTCATTTATAAAAAATTAAGTTATCTTAATTTTAAACAAAAAAATAGCCGCCCTAATTTGCAGCTATTTATAACTATCTATTTTTTGGTATTTTATTGCGAAATATAGGAGTCTAAATGTTTAATCGTTTCTTTTTGTATTTCTATTATGGATTTTACAACGTCGCTTATAGATATAATTCCTATAATGATGTCGTTTTCTGATACGGGCAAGTGCCTTACTCTTTTTGAATCCATTAATTCCATACAATAATCAAGGTTGTCTGATGGTTTTACTACAACAACATTCTCTTCCATGATTTCGTTGACGAAAGTTTTTTTGGAAGATTTTGCTTTCAAAGCAATTTTTCTAGCATAATCTCTTTCTGATAAGATCCCTTTCAATTGGGTATTTTCTATTATTAAAATAGCACCAATATTTTTCTCGCTCATTACTCCTAAAGCTTCAAATACCGTAATTGTTGGTAGTACTGAAAACACTTCTCTTCCTTTTTTGCTTAAAATTTGATTAACTGTCATAATAGCTCTATTTTTGTGGAGGATAAATTTAAAAAAAAATACTAAAAAGAAGCGATTAAATAAATTATTTTTTTAAAGTTTTTACTGTTTTGCATATTTTAATCTTTAAATTTTTAAATCATTCTATCTTTAACCCGTTGGGTGTAATTAATAAATTGTGTCAAGTAATTAACTTTCAAAGTTAAAATTAAACCCAATTAGAAATTAAATGTCAGTCTGAGCTTGTCGAAGACAAAAAAAAGAGACACTTCGACAAGCTCAGTGTGACAAATTCCAATAA
>CANFHF010000024.1 GCA_947446635.1 Flavobacteriaceae bacterium | reverse complement strand
TTGCGCCAAGGTTTCTTCCGGAATTGGAAGTTTTGGCTCAAAAACATCCTTCGGTACAATTGACGTACAAAAAATTCAATCGCTGGATGCTTCGCAAAAGGCACATGGTGATAGCTTGTACCGATGATTTGAAAGTTAACAAACGGGTGTATGATTTGTCAAGAAAAAGATATTTGATTTGTAATATTGCCGATACGCCGCCATTATGTGATTATTATTTGGGTGGAATAGTGACTAAAGGAAATGTGAAAATTGCCATTTCCACTAATGGAAAATCACCCACAACAGCCAAAAGATTAAGGGAATTTTTCGAAGAAATTATTCCAGATGATATTAACAAAATGGTAGAAAACCTAAACGAATATCGCAAAACATTAAAAGGGGATTTTGAAGAGAAAGTCCAAAAAATGAATGAAATTACAGAAGCATTAAAAAATAAAGAATAAAAAAATGGTTAAAACAGACATACTTATAATAGGAGCGGGACCAACAGGTTTATTTACCGTATTTGAGGCAGGATTATTAAAATTGAAATGTCATATTCTTGACGCCTTACCACAAGCTGGTGGACAACTTTCTGAATTGTATCCAAAAAAACCCATCTATGACATTCCAGGTTTTCCGGAAGTTTTAGCAGGGGATTTGGTGGATAATTTAATGGAACAAATCAAACAGTTCGAACCAGGATTCACTTTGGGGGAACGTGCCGAAACTATAGAGAAACAAGAAGACGGTAGTTTTATTGTAACGTCAAATAAAGGTAAAAAATTCCACGCTCCGGTTGTTGCCATTGCTGGTGGATTGGGAAGTTTTGAACCTAGAAAACCGTTAATCGAGGATATCGAATTCTATGAAGACAAAGGGATTAAATACTTCATCAAGAATCCAGAGAAATTCCGTGACAAAAGAGTGGTCATTGCTGGTGGTGGAGATTCTGCATTAGATTGGAGTATTTTCTTGTCGAATGTTGCTTCTGAAGTAACTTTGATTCATAGAAGAAATGAATTCAGGGGAGCATTAGATTCCGTAGACAAAGTACAAGAATTAAAAAACGAAGGAAAAATAAAAATGATTACGCCCGCCGAAGTAGTTGGTTTAAACGGAGCGGAACATTTAGAATCTATAGACATTGAAGAGGATGGAGCGCATAGAAATATTCCTACGGATTATTTTATTCCACTTTTTGGATTAACGCCAAAATTAGGCCCTATCGCCAACTGGGGATTAGAAATTGAAAAAAATGCCATTAAAGTAAATAACGCCTTGGATTACCAAACGAATATACCAGGAATTTTTGCCATTGGCGATGTAAATACCTATCCAGGAAAATTAAAATTAATTCTTTGTGGTTTCCATGAAGCCACGATGATGTGTCAAGCGGCATATCAAATCATTAATCCAGGAAAAAAATATGTAATGAAATACACTACTGTTTCTGGCGTTGACGGATTTGACGGAACTCGAAAAGAGGCTCCAAAAGCGGTGGTAAAAGCTATTACGTAAAATTAAATTTACTTTCAATATCAAAATAGCCTTACCATTTGCAAGTGGTAAGGCTATTGCTTTACTTTGCAATTCCAAATTTTCTTGATAAAGTGAAAATTTAAACCTGAAAAATCTTTAAAATTAGGATTTTATAAAAAAGAACTATGTCTACAATTCAAGAAGTAATTAAAAAACGAATTCTCGTTCTCGACGGAGCTATGGGAACAATGTTGCAACGTTATAATTTTTCTGAAGAAGATTTCCGAGGAGAACGATTCAAAGATTTTCCGCATTCTCTTAAAGGGAACAACGATTTATTGTCCTTGACGCAACCACAAGCGATTAAAGATGTTCACGCTTTGTATTTTGAGGCAGGTGCTGATATTGTAGAAACCAATACCTTCTCCGGAACGACTATCGGAATGGCCGATTATCATCTCGAAGAATATGTTTATGAACTTAACTACGAATCGGCTAAAATAGCTCGTGAAGTAGCGGATGAATTCACGGCACGAAATCCAGAAAAGCAACGTTTTGTTGCTGGTTCCATCGGACCTACAAACAGAACAGCAAGTATGTCGCCAGATGTAAACGATCCGGGTTATAGAGCGGTCACTTTTGACGATTTACGAATTGCTTACAAACAACAAGTCGAAGCTTTACTAGATGGTGGTGTAGATTTGCTTTTGGTAGAAACCATTTTCGATACTTTAAATGCCAAAGCGGCACTTTTTGCTATCGAAGAAGTTAAAGACGAACGCCATATCGATATTCCAATCATGGTTTCAGGAACAATTACCGATGCATCAGGAAGAACACTTTCTGGTCAAACGGTGGAAGCTTTTTTGGTTTCAGTTTCTCACATTCCTTTGCTAAGTGTTGGATTCAATTGTGCTTTAGGAGCGGATTTATTGAAACCTTATTTGCAGACTTTATCACAAAACACCTCTTTCAATGTTTCGGCACATCCCAATGCAGGATTGCCAAACGCCTTTGGAGAATACGACGAAACACCAGAGCAAATGCAAGCCCAAATACGCAGTTATTTAGAAGATAATTTAGTCAACATAATAGGTGGTTGTTGCGGAACAACGCCAGAGCACATCAAATTGATTGCTGATATTGCGAAGGATTATAAGCCTAGGGTTTCGACAGCAACAATGTAGCATAAAGATGCGATTTATTGCATCAAAATTATAGCCGTCAATTTCTAATTTGTGAATTTGTGGCCAAAAAATAAAAAGATGGCAGAAAAGAGAAGAAACCTTGTTTTATCTGGATTAGAACCCTTAATTATTACGCCCGAAAGCGTATTTGTTAACATTGGGGAACGAACTAATGTTACAGGATCTAGAAAATTCCTTAGATTAATCAGGGAAGAAAAATACGAAGAAGCATTAAGTATAGCTAAAGAACAAGTAGAAGGGGGTGCGCAAATCATCGATATCAATATGGATGAAGGAATGCTAGATGGCGAATACGCGATGACAAAATTCCTGAATTTAATTGCTGCCGAACCCGATATTTCTCGAGTGCCTATTATGATTGATAGTTCCAAATGGGATATTATCGAAGCGGGACTAAAAGTGGTACAAGGAAAAAGTGTTGTAAACTCGATTTCGTTAAAAGAAGGGGAAGCCAATTTTATAAAACAAGGCAAACTTATTAAAAGATATGGCGCTGCAGTAATTGTTATGGCTTTTGATGAAGCTGGACAAGCAGATAATTACGATCGTAGAATAGAAATATGTCAACGTTCGTATGATATTTTGGTTAACAAAGTGAATTTTGCGCCGCAAGATATTATTTTCGATTTGAATATATTTCCAGTTGCAACCGGGATGGAAGAACACCGCCTGAATGCGTTGGATTTCTTTAGAGGTACCAAATGGGTTCGGGAAAATTTGCCACACGCACACATTAGCGGTGGAGTGAGTAACGTTTCATTTTCATTTAGAGGAAACGACACGGTTCGTGAAGCGATGCACTCGGTTTTCTTGTACCATGCTATCAAAAACGGAATGACGATGGGAATTGTAAACCCAGAAATGCTTTCTATTTATGATGAAATTCCAAAAGATTTGTTGGAACACGTAGAAGACGTAATTCTAAACCGCCGTGATGATGCCACTGAAAGGCTGTTGGATTTTGCCGAAAATGTAAAAGGCGATGTCAAAAGCAACGAGAAAGCGATTCAGGAATGGCGTTCGGGAACAGTTCAAGAACGAATTACCCATTCACTTGTAAAAGGGGTGGATGCTTTTATAGAACTAGATGTTGAAGAAGCTCGATTGGCAGCCACAAAACCTATTGAAGTGATTGAAATCAACTTGATGGCAGGAATGAATGTCGTTGGGGATTTGTTTGGTTCGGGGAAAATGTTTTTGCCACAAGTGGTAAAATCGGCTCGGGTTATGAAAAAAGCTGTGGCGTATCTTCTTCCTTTTATTGAAGCCTCCAAACAAGTTGGCGACAAGCAAGGGAATGGAAAAATCTTGATGGCCACAGTGAAAGGCGATGTTCACGATATTGGAAAAAATATTGTTTCGGTGGTTTTGGCTTGCAACAATTACGAAATCATAGACCTTGGTGTGATGGTTCCGCCAGAAAAAATTATTGCTGCGGCCATAGAGCACGAAGTTGATATTATAGGATTAAGCGGATTAATTACCCCTTCGCTAGACGAAATGGTGTATCTCACCAAGGAATTGGATAAAAAAGGAATGAAAATTCCTGTGATGATTGGCGGAGCAACCACTTCTCGTGCGCACACTGCCGTGAAAATTGCGCCGCAATATAGACAAACCGTGATTCACGTAAACGACGCTTCGAGAGCAGTTACGGTAGCTGGAAATTTGTTGGATGATAATAAAGAAAAGTATACTAGCGCAGTTCGGGCGGACTATGATGCTTTTAGAGAAGCATTTTTGAATCGGTCTCGAGACAAGAATTTCTTGACTATTGAGCAAGCCCGTAAAAACAAATTACAGTTGGATTGGGCCAATTTCAATCCTGTAAAACCAAATGTTATCGGCAAACAAGTCATTGAGGTTGGTTTGGATGTTTTGGTTCCATATATTGATTGGACTCCATTTTTTAGAACTTGGGAATTGTTCGGAAAATATCCTGCAATTCTGACGGATGAAGTTGTTGGCGAACAAGCCACTTCTGTTTTTGCCGATGCGCAAGCGATGTTGAAAGTTATTTTGAAAGAAAAGAAACTAACCGCCAAAGGAATTTACGGAATTTTCCCTGCCAATCAAATCAACGATGATGACATTGAGTTAAGTGATGAAAACGGGAAAGTGTTGGAGAAATTCTTGACTTTGCGTCAGCAATCTCAAAAGACAAAAGGAGCTCCAAACATCGCTTTGGCGGATTTTATTGCTCCTAAAGACAGCGGAAAAACGGATTATATGGGTGCGTTTTGTGTCACTACCGGTTTTGGAGTTGATGAATGGGCGGCTGAATTCGAAAAGGATTTGGATGATTACAATTCGATTATGGTGAAAGCATTGGCGGACCGATTTGCAGAAGCATTCGCCGAATATTTGCACGAAAAAATCCGTAAGGAGATTTGGGGGTATGCCGCTCACGAAAATCTAAGTACCGAGGCGATGATAGAGGAAATTTACGAGGGAATTCGACCAGCGCCAGGTTATCCGGCTTGTCCCGACCATTTAGAAAAACCAACGATTTGGAAATTGCTGAATGTAGAACAAGAAATTGGTGTAACTTTGACCGAAAGTATGGCCATGTGGCCGGCTTCATCGGTATCTGGATATTATTTTGGAAATCCTGAAAGCAAGTATTTTGGACTTGGAAAAATAAAAGAAGATCAAGTAATTGATTACGCCAAAAGAAGAAATGTTTCGACTGATGTAGCCACAAAATGGTTGAATCCGAATATAGCAGATTAATTGATTTATGATTGTTGATTAACGATTTCAGATTTCTCAACTTATAATTCATAATTTATAATTCATAATTGTAGAATGAAAGTAACACAACATATAGAAGATGCCAAGGGTAAACCCTTATTTTCCTTTGAAATTGTTCCGCCTCAAAAAGGAAGTAACATTAAAGATTTGTATGCGAATATTGATCCCTTGATGGAATTCAAACCCCCATTTATTGATGTAACTACTTCAAGAGAAGAATATGTTTATATTGAAAAAGATGGACTTTTTGATCGTCGCATTACGCGTATGCGTCCGGGGACAGTTGGGATTTGTGCCTCAATCCAACACAAATATGGTGTAGATGCAATTCCGCACGTGCTTTGTGGTGGTTTTACCAAAGAAGAAACGGAATATGTATTAGTAGATTGTCATTATTTAGGAATAGACAATTTGGTGGCTCTTCGTGGTGACCCAATGAAAGGGGAGAAATATTTTGAACCAACAAAAGGCGGTAATGCTTATGCAGTAGATTTGGTCAAACAAATCAAAGCCATGAATGCAGGACAGTTTTTACACGATACTTTGCCAATGCAAAACGCTCCTGATTTTTGTGTAGGTGTGGCTGGCTATCCCGAAAAACATATTGAAGCACCAAGTCTGGAAGCAGATTTAAAAAGATTAAAAGAAAAAGTAGATGCCGGAGCCGATTATATTGTGACACAAATGTTTTTTGATAACCAAAGATATTTCAAATTTGTTGAAGCCGCTCGTGCTATGGGAATTACGGCGCCAATAATTCCGGGAATTAAGCCAGTTGCCGTAAAGCGCCACTTGCAATTATTGCCACAAGTTTTCTGGTTAGATATGCCACAGTCTTTGATTCATTCTATTGAACAAGCAAAAGATAATGCAGCTGTTCGCCAAGTTGGAGTAGAATT
Source organism: Flavobacteriaceae bacterium (assembly GCA_947446635.1). Taxonomy (GTDB): domain Bacteria; phylum Bacteroidota; class Bacteroidia; order Flavobacteriales; family Flavobacteriaceae; genus Flavobacterium. The sequence goes on along the minus strand of CANFHF010000024.1, from coordinate 23,148 downwards.
CGCCGTGCAACAATCCAAAGAATTAATTGAATTTGGGGTTCCTTGCGTACATTATTATTCTATGGGAAAATCAGACAATATACAGCAAATAGCGAGTCAGGTTTTTTAGAAAAGAACTAATCTTATTCAAAGCTTCCAGTCTTAAAAAGATCGGAAGCTTTTTCGTTTTAATAAAAGCTACTTCGTAATCTCTCTAAATATCGCTTCTAAATTCTTGTTTTTCTGATTGAGTTGTAAAGTTTTTAAACCATTGGCATTGGCAAAATCAAAAACGGCGGGACGCATATCTTTATCGGCATTGAATGTCAATTCCCAAATCATATCGTGTGTGTTCTTGAAAGAAGTCAGATTTTCGATTTTGGCAATCAATTGTTCTTCTATTTGATAGTCAAATTCCACTTCGATAATTTGTTCCTTTTCGGCATAAATTAAGTTATCTAGTTTTTTGTCGGCAACAATTTTACCGTTATTTATGATGATGACGCGGTCGCAAATGGCTTCAACTTCCTGCATAATATGTGTAGAAAGGAAAACGGTTTTGTCTTTCCCTACGTTTTTAATCACGTTTCTGATTTCGACTAATTGGTTTGGGTCTAAACCAGTTGTTGGTTCGTCGAGAATCAAAACATCGGGATTGTGTAATAAAGCATTGGCAAGTCCCACACGCTGGCGAAAACCCTTGGATAATTGTCCTATTTTCTTGTGGCTTTCATTGGATAAGCCAGTCAATTCAATCACTTCCTCAATTCTAGATTTGGGAACTTTATAAACATCGGCATTGAAAGCCAAATATTCTCGAACGTATAAATCCAAATATAACGGATTGTGTTCTGGCAAATAGCCAATTGATTGTTGCACCGCTTTGGCTTGAGTATTAACGTCAAATCCATTTACAGCCGCAGATCCTTCATCTGCAGCGATATAAGTCGTCAATATTTTCATTAAGGTTGATTTTCCAGCTCCATTTGGACCCAAAAAACCAACGATTTCTCCTTTTTTTACAGAAAACGAAATGTTGTCCAATGCTTTTTGCGCACCGTAACTTTTCGATATGTTGTTTACTTCTATTGACATGGAATTTTATTTGTTGCAAAAGTAAACAGAAAATGGCTTGATTTATTGTTTTAGTTTCATCTGGTTCTATTTTTATCTTTTTAAGATTCAATGGGAAAAATAAAATGCCATTTTATACTATTCTGAGCCAAAAAATACATTTTTAGGTAAGAATTTCCTTTTTGTTTGATAAATAGGCTCTTTTTTTTTGGTGAATTGAAAATTATTTATACATTCGCAGAGAATTTAGTAAACACAGCATTAAAATGTCCAATAACCGTTTTTATTTTAGCAACACTTATTATTTCTTTTTCAGGAAGTAAGGATTGTCTATGGTTATTTGAAAAACAACAAACAAATAAAACTAATATACAATCCTGATGAAAATCAGGATTTTTTTTTTGAGTTAATGAGAACAAAAATTGCAATACAAGGTATAAAAGGCTCTTTTCACCATCAGGTGGCACAAGATTATTTTTACCAAAATGTAGAAGTAGACGAATGTTTGTCATTTGAAGAATTGGTAGACAGCTTGTTGTCTGGAAAATCGGATCAAGCCGTTATGGCCATCGAGAATTCCATTGCAGGGCCTATAATTCCGAATTATGCCTTAATTGATAAAAATAATTTACACATTGTAGGAGAGCATTATTTAGACATTCATCAAAATTTAATGGCTTTGAAAGGCCAAAAAATCGAGGATATTCTTGAAGTGCATTCCCATCCGATGGCGTTGTTGCAATGTATGGAATTCTTGAAAAAATATCCAAATATTAAAATAGTTGAGGATAAAGATACTGCCGAAACAGCTAGGCGAATTCATGAAAATCAATTGAAAGGGATTGCTGCCATTGCCAGTAAAACTGCAGCCAATATGTATGATTTGGAAATTTTGGCTCAGGAAATCCAGACGATAAATAATAATATGACGCGTTTTGTCATTATTAACAAAAAAGAAAATTTTGTTGATGAAAACGAAATTAACCGTGCTTCCATAAAATTCGAATTGGATCACAAACGGGGAAGTTTAGCGGCAGTTCTCAATGTGATGAGCGATTGCAAGTTGAATTTAACGAAGATTCAATCCTTGCCGAAAATTGAAATGCCTTGGAAATATTCGTTTTTTGTGGACGTTACTTTCGAAAAATATGAAGATTATGTGAAAGCAAAAGCGTTAATGACTATTATGGCGGAATACTTTAAAGTATTAGGCGAATATAAAAATACAAAACCATGATTAATACGGCGAAACGTCTGGATATAATTGAAGAATACTATTTCTCCTCAAAACTGAGAGAAGTGAGGCAACTGGCTTCTGAAGGTAAACCCATTATCAATATGGGAATTGGAAGTCCGGATTTGAAGCCTTCACAAGCAGTTATTGACGCCGTGGTTTTGGCAATGCAGGATGAAAATGCGCACCAATATCAGAGTTACCAAGGATTGCCGGATTTGAGAAAAGGAATGGCCGATTTCTATCAAAATAATTTCGGAGTTGCCCTAAATCCGAATACGGAAATTTTGCCTTTGATGGGCTCCAAAGAAGGAATTATGCATATTTCACTGGCTTTTTTGAATGAAGGCGATGAAGTTTTGATTCCGAATCCAGGGTATCCAACGTATACTTCGGTGACGAATTTAGTGGGTGCAGTTCCGGTTTATTATGATTTAAAAGCAGTAAATAATTGGGAACCTGATTTTGATGCTTTAGAAAAATTAGATTTATCTAAAGTAAAAATCATGTGGATGGGTTATCCGCATATGCCTACAGGGGCGAGAGGAAGTTTAAAATTGTTCGAAAAGTTAGTGGCTTTTGCCCAAAAAAATAACATATTGCTAGTCAATGACAATCCCTATAGTTTTGTTTTGAACGACAATCCGATGAGCTTGTTGCAGGTTGATGGCGCAAAAGAGGTGGCATTGGAACTTAATTCTTTATCAAAAACCTTCAATATGGCGGGTTGGAGAGTGGGAATGGTTTTAGGAAATGCGGCTTGTATCGATGCGGTTTTGAAAGTAAAAAGCAACATGGACAGCGGAATGTTTTTCGGAATCCAAAAAGGAGCGATTGAAGCTTTAAAAAGTAACCAATCTTGGTTTGATTCCATGAATGTTATTTACAAGAAAAGAAGAGTTTTAACAGAGCAATTGGCCGAAAAGCTAGGTTGTAAAGTATACAAAGAAGGTGTTGGTTTGTTTGTTTGGGCTAAATTGCCGGACGGAATCACATCGGCGGAAAAGTTTATCGATTCTATATTATACGAAAAATCAATTTTCATTACCCCAGGTACAATTTTTGGTTCCAATGGAGAAGGGTATATTCGGTTTGCATTGTGCGTAAAAGAGGAAAAAGTGCAAGAAGCGATAAATAGATTTTAGATTAACGATTTTTGATTTGAGATTTTATGCAAGGTTTTTAAAGCCTTAGATATATTTAGATAAAACGATGAAAGTATTTGTAATAGGAATAGGATTAATTGGTGGTTCGATGGTATTGGACATCAAATCACTGCATCCGGAAGCAACTATTTATGGAATTGACAGTAACGAAAGTCATTTGGCAGAAGCCATTGCTTTGGGTGTGGTTGATGCCGGGGCTACTTTTGAAGATTTAATTGATGCTGACTTTGTCATTGTATCGGTTCCTGTTGATGTTGCGCTTACTGTTTTGCCAAAAGTTTTGGATTGTATTGGAGAAAATACGATTGTTTTTGAAGTAGGTTCTACAAAAACGCCTATTTGCGAAGCAGTTGCGAATCACCCACGAAGAAGAAATTATATTGCCACACATCCAATAGCCGGAACCGAGTTTTCAGGGCCTTCAGCAGCTATAAGTGGATTGTTTCAAGGAAAAACCAACATTATTTGCGAAGTGGAGAAAACAACTTTCAAATTGCAGGAAAAAGCATTGGAATTGTTCAAAAGTATGGGAATGAGAATCCGATACATGGATCCCAAATCGCACGATAAGCATATTGCTTATGTGTCACATTTGTCACATATTAGTGCGTTTATGCTAGGAAAAACGGTAATTGATAAGGAAAAGGACGAGCAAGACATCTTTGATATGGCAGGTTCTGGCTTCGAAAGTACGGTTCGTTTGGCCAAAAGTTCACCCGCAATGTGGACGCCTATTTTTAAACAGAATAAAAAACAAGTCGTAAAAACATTAGAAGAATACATTTCTAATTTATCCAACTTCAAAGAGTTGTTGGAGAATGAAGATTATGATTCGATTTACAAGGAAATGCAAAGTGTGAATAAAATAAAAGAAATATTAAACGGAATAAACATTAAAAAATAATTAGAAAAGATGGAAAACAAGAAAGAAATGAGAAACTGGTTGAACGAATTCAATTTGACTCATCCATTTGTAATTGCAGGACCTTGTAGTGCTGAAACAGAAGAACAAGTTTTGAAAATTGCCCACGAATTGAAAGATTCTGACGTAAGCGTTTTTAGAGCTGGAATTTGGAAACCAAGAACGCGTCCGGGAGGATTTGAAGGCGTTGGTGAAATAGGTTTGAAATGGTTGAAAAAAGCAAAAGCCGAAACTGGATTGCTAATGGGAACAGAGGTTGCCACTGCTGCTCACTGTAAATTAGCTTTGGAAAATGATATTGATGTTTTATGGGTTGGTGCTCGTACGACTGCAAATCCATTTGCGGTTCAAGAAATTGCCGACACCTTAAAAGGAACTGACAAAATCGTATTGATTAAAAACCCAGTGAATCCAGATATGGCTCTATGGTTGGGTGGAGTAGAACGTTTGTATGCTGCCGGAATCAAAAATCTAGGAGTGATCCACAGAGGTTTTTCTACTTACGAAAAAACTAAATACAGAAACATTCCAGAGTGGCAGATTGCTATCGAATTGCAAAATAAATTTCCTGATTTGCCTTTGATTATTGATCCATCTCATATTACCGGAAACCGTGACATGATTCTTGAAGTGACGCAAGAAGCCTTGGATTTAAACTATGACGGTATGATAATCGAAACACACCACGATCCAGACAATGCTTGGAGTGACGCTGCACAGCAAGTGACGCCAGATGCTTTGAAACAAATTTTCAAAGATTTGAAAGTTAGAAATGTGAGTGGCGATACAGATGAGTTTGCCAATAAAATGACAAAATTGAGAGCAAATATTGATGTTTTGGATGCCAATTTATTGGAATTACTAGGAAAACGCATGAAAGTTGCAGCTGAAATTGGTCAAGTTAAAAAAGATGCTAATGTTGCTGTCCTACAGAGTAATCGTTGGAATGAAATCCAAGAAAAAATGGTTTTAGAAGGGGGTAAAAAAGGATTGACTGAAGAGTTTGTTATTAAATTATTCAAAGGAATTCACCAAGAAAGTATTGGGCACCAAGAAAGAATCTTGAATTCTTAAAAAGATTTCGGATTGAGGTTTAACGATTTTTGATTTCATTAGCCTCAAAAACATAGATTTTTAAAAATCCCAAAGCTTATGCTTTTGGGATTTTTTGTTTATTTTGAAAGTCTTCCAAAATCGCTAATCCTCAATCATAAATGATTTATATTTGCAAAGTCTTAGATTTTAAATCATAAATTTTAAATCGTTAATATACAATCAAAAATCCTTTATGACAGGAACCGTTTATAAATCTACAGGAAGTTGGTACACCGTAAAATCTATTCAAGGCGATTTTATAGAATGCCGTATGAAAGGCAAATTCCGTATGAAAGGCATCAAAAGTACCAATCCTATTGCGGTGGGTGATGTTGTAGATTATGAGCTCGAAGAAACCTCAGACACTGTAACGGGAACCATTCATAAAATCCATGAAAGAAAGAATTACATCGTTCGGAAATCGGTTAATTTGTCGCATCAAATGCATATTATTGCTTCAAATATTGACCGGGTTTTTCTTTTGGTCACCATAAACAACCCACCGACAACCTTTAATTTTATTGACCGTTTTCTGGTAACTGCTGAAGCATACGGAATAGAGACTGTTTTGGTTTTTAATAAAATAGATACGTTTGACGAAGCTACTTTGGAGGAACAATTGTATATGCAACACGTTTATCAGGAAATTGGATACCAATGCCTTCGTGTTTCTGCCAAGGTAAGTACGGGAATAAATGAATTGAAGGAAATGATGATTGGCAAAGTAAGCATGTATTCTGGACATTCTGGAGTAGGAAAATCTACCTTGGTAAATGCTATGGAACCCTCTTTAGACTTAAAGACAAAAACAATATCCGAGGCTAGTAGACAAGGGCAACACACCACGACTTTTGCCGAAATGTATGATTTGAGTTTTGATGCCCGAATAATTGATACTCCTGGAATCAAAGGTTTTGGTATTGTCGATATGGAGGCAGCAGAAATCAGCGGCTATTTTCCGGAGTTTTTCAAGTTGAAAGACCAGTGTAAATTTAACAATTGTTTACATAAAGAAGAACCCCATTGTGCGATTAAAACAGCCTTAGAAAAAGACCAAATTGCTTGGTCACGTTATAATAGTTACCTTAAAATTCTAGAAGGGGACGATGAAAATTATCGCATTGATTCCTACGACGAAGACCGAAAAGCCAGTGATGAAACGAGAAAATAGTCTAGGCAAAAGCCAATAATAAATTAACCAAAAAGTGAAAGCAGTAATCCAAAGAGTATCTTCCGCATCAGTAACAATCGATTCTTTAATAGTGGCCAAAATTCAGGATGGATTATTGGTTTTGCTAGGAATTGAAGATGCCGATACACAGGAAGATACTAATTGGCTTTGCCAAAAAATCGCCAACCTTCGTATTTTTGGCGATGAAAATGACGTGATGAATCTGTCTGTTCAGGATATTGATGGGGAAATAATTGTGGTATCTCAATTCACTCTTCAGGCTTCAACCAAAAAAGGAAACAGGCCTTCTTACATAAAAGCATCAAAACCGGATGTAGCCATTCCGCTTTATGAGAATTTCGTGCAACAACTTCAAAAAGAATTAGGAAAAAAAGTTCAAACTGGTATTTTTGGAACCGATATGAAAGTAGCTTTATTAAATGATGGACCGGTGACGATAGTAATGGATAGTAAAAACAAAGAATAATGGATTTAAAAAACGCCCAACTCGAAGTTGATCATTGGATCAAAGAACATGGTGTTCGTTATTTCAACGAACTGACCAATATGGCGCAACTTACAGAAGAAGTAGGTGAGGTAGCACGTATTATTGCCCGCCGTTATGGTGAACAATCCGAAAAAAAATCAGATAAAAACAAAGACCTAGGCGAAGAACTAGCCGATGTTGTTTTTGTAGTTTTATGTTTGGCAAACCAAACTGGAATCGATTTGCAAGCCGCTTTCGACAAAAAAATGGACTTGAAATCGGTTCGGGATAAAGACCGTCACAAGAATAATGAGAAATTAAAATAACCAGATTACAAGGTAAAACTTTGGAGAGTGCTTTTTTTAAAATAAATTTGCTTCCAATTTACCAATCAATTTACCCAAAATGAATTTACTGTTACAAACTTCCCAAGCTGATTTACAAGCTCAAATTGCAATTACCGGCTCTAAAAGTGAGACTAACCGACTATTGTTGTTGCAAGCTTTATTTCCGAATATCACTTTGGCCAACACTTCCAATTCTGATGACAGCGAAGTAATGCAAAAAGCATTAAAAGGGAATGATGAAATAGTAGATATTCATCACGCAGGAACGGCAATGCGTTTTCTCACGGCTTATTTTGCCGTAAATGAAGGTCGCGAAGTGGTTTTGACGGGTTCGCCAAGAATGAAAGAAAGACCTATAAAAGTTTTAGTTGAAGCCTTACAACAATTAGGCGCGCAAATCTCGTATGAAAATGAAGAAGGCTATCCGCCGATTCGAATTAAAGGACAGAAAATTAAGGCCTCAAAAGTAAACATTCCGGCAAATGTAAGCAGTCAATACATTTCCGCTTTGTTGTTAATTGCTCCAAAATTAGAAAATGGCATCGAAATTACTTTGGTGGGAGAAATTACCTCCATTCCTTATATCAAAATGACCTTGGCTTTGCTAAATGATTTAAATATTCAAACTAGTTTCGAAGGAAATACAATAAAAGTGTATCCAAAGATGGCAGTAGAATCGAAAGTAATGACGGTCGAATCCGATTGGAGTTCGGCATCCTACTTTTTTAGTTTGGCCGCTTTATCCAATGAAGCTTCCATTTCATTGAGCAGTTACAAGGAAACCAGTTTGCAAGGCGATTCGGCTTTGGTTGAAATTTATGCCAAAATGGGGGTAAAAACCAGTTTCGAAGAGAACAAAATGACATTGGTCAAACAACCCAACTTCGAACTTAAAACCTTAAACCTGGACTTGAATAATACGCCAGATATTGCCCAAACCATCGTGGTTACTTGCCTTGGTTTAGGAATTGGTTGCCATTTAACGGGTTTGCATACTTTAAAAATTAAGGAAACCGATAGATTGGAAGCGTTAAGAATAGAATTGACAAAATTGGGAGCTACCATTTCAGTTACAAATAATAGTTTAACACTTATTGCTTCAAATAAAATTAATTCAAATGTAAAAATTGCCACTTACAACGACCATAGAATGGCAATGGCATTTGCACCTTTGGCATTAAAAGTGCCTATTATTATTGAAAATGCAGAAGTTGTTTCAAAATCGTATCCCGATTTTTGGGAAGATTTAAAACATATTGGTTTTCAAATTTTTCAAATTTAAACTTTGTGACTTGGCACCTTTGCGGCAAAAAGAAAAATAAACGGCAAAACACTTGACATCACCTATCTCACAATCGTATATTTGCACACGATTTAAAAATTCAGGATTATTCAAATCCTAAATTCTAAATTCTAAATCTAAATTCTAAAGATGAAATTATCACATTTTCAATTCAATTTACCAAAAGAACTTCTTGCCGAATATCCAGCTGAAAATAGGGACGAATCACGTTTAATGGTTATTGACCGTAAAAAACAAACGATTGAACATAAAACATTTAAAGATGTTATCGACTATTTTGATGATGGAGATGTTTTAATTCTCAATAACACTAAAGTTTTTCCGGCACGCTTGTATGGAAATAAAGAAAAAACGGGGGCTAGAATTGAAGTTTTTTTACTTAGGGAACTCAATTCCGAGCAGCGTCTTTGGGATGTATTGGTCGATCCAGCACGTAAAATTAGAATTGGAAACAAATTGTATTTTGGCGATGACGATTCCCTAGTTGCGGAAGTTATCGATAATACAACTTCACGAGGTAGAACATTGCGATTTCTATACGATGGTTCGTATGAAGAATTTAGAAATAAATTGACAGAGCTTGGCGAAACACCAATCCCAAAATATATTAGTAGAGATGTAACTCCAGAGGACGCGGACCGTTACCAAACGATTTATGCTAAAGAAGAAGGAGCCGTTGCAGCACCAACTGCCGGCCTGCATTTTTCTAAACATTTGTTAAAAAAATTAGAAATCAAAGGAATTAAATTTGCCGAAGTTACCCTTCACGTAGGTTTGGGAACTTTTAATCCTGTTGAGGTTGAAGATTTATCAAAACACAAAATGGATTCTGAAGAACTTAAAATTACTCAAGAGGCCTGTGACATCGTTAATAGCGCAAAATTAAATAAGAAACGTATTTGTACTGTGGGAACAACTTCGATGCGAGCCGTTGAAAGTTCAGTTTCTTCTCAAAGAACGCTAAATCCTTTTGATGGTTGGACAAACAAATTCGTTTTTCCTCCACACGATTTCAGTTTAGCGACTTCTATGATTACTAATTTCCATACACCAAAATCAACATTATTGATGATGGTTTCTGCTTTTTGCGGGCATGATTTGATGAAAAGAGCCTACGAAGAAGCAATCAAGGAAGAATATAAATTTTATTCCTATGGTGACGCGATGTTAATCATCTAAAAGTTATAAGAAAAGTAATTCACTAAATCTCGTCAGCAATGGCGAGATTTTTTATTTTCTAAAAAATGATTTTATAGGCATGTCCTTCCTTGCATATTGAAATCGATCTACCAATTTAGGCAGGCAATAGCCGTCAAGTCCATTTAAAGCAACAACATTGCCTTTGTCAATTTGCAACCAGCCATCTTCGTGTTGCAAATTTCCATCAAAAAATAGATTTTCAATAGAGGCTATTAGGTGTATTGTGTCATTTTCCTTGATGTAATATTCATTCACATATTTGCAATACAATTGAACGGGACTTCCCTTTACAAATGGAATTAGAATGTCATTCTTGTATTCTTCTTCGAGCTTTGTTTTATCGAATTCTGAAATTCCCGCTTCGTAATTTGCTGAGGTATGATGCGCTTCTGCAATCATATCTACTGTAATATGATTTACTGTAAAAAACCCAGTTTCTCGAATGTTTTTATAAGTATCTCTAGGAACAGTAGTTGGTCGCAGAATAAATCCAATTAATGCTGGGTCGCTTCCCAAGTGTGTAATGCTGCTAAAAATAGCAACGTTTGACTTTTCGTCAACTGATTTGGTGGCAATCAGATTCGCTGATTTATATCCAGTACAAGAATTGATTAAATTTAACCGTTCTATTTTCTCCATTTTGGAAATATCGTCTCTTGAAATGTGTTTCATTTTCTTAATTTAAGGCAAAGATACTTTGGATTAATAAAAACCTAGACATAAATAAAAAAATAGTTTGACATATTGGTTCAATAGTTTAAAACCATTTTTAAATCTTATATATTTGTTGATACAATTTATTTGAATGATGAAAAAGCTAAAAAAAATACTTCTTGTACTGCTATCAATCATTGTAATTCTTGCATTTGCATTAGTGGGTTATGGTTTTTACCTGAAGCCCATATACGAAGGAGAACAAAAATTGAAAAATATTCAGAAGGAAACCACCGTGTTTTTTGATGATTTTGGAGTCCCGCATATTTATGCCAATTCCCAGAAAGATGCTATGATTGCTTTAGGTTATGTTCACGCTCAAGACCGTTTGTGGCAAATGGAATTGATGCGACGAATTGCCCCAGGAAGATTGTCTGAAATTTTTGGGTCCAAAGCATTAAAAAGCGACCTTTTTTTTGCCGGTTTAGGAATCGACGAAAATTCAGAAAAAGCAATTGCCAAAATAGATAAAAACTCCCAAACCTATCAGCTTGCTTTGGCTTATGTTGACGGAATAAATCAATATATTGCGGAAGGAAAAACACCAGTGGAATTTGAAATATTGGGAATAAAAAAAGAGAAATTTACAGTAAAAGATGTTTACAATACCTTTGGATATATGGCTTTTAGTTTTGCAATGGCTCAAAAAACTGACCCGCTAATTACTGATATTAGAGATAATTTGGGATCGGATTATTTAAAAGATTTCGGTTTAGATGGTTCTTTAAGTATGACTCAAATCAAAATTTTTGAAGGCAAGGCTATAGAATACAACGAAATTTCTAAGTCGATGGCTAGTGTGCTTAATAACTCCCCTGTTCCACAATTTATAGGAAGCAATAGTTGGGTAATTGCACCTAAGAAAACTAAAAACGGAAAAGTCATTTTTGCTAATGATCCACACATTGGATTTTCCCAACCCTGCACTTGGTATGAAGCACATATTGTCGTGCCTAATTATGAAATGTATGGCTATTATTTGGCCGGAACTCCATTTCCACTCTTGGGGCATAATCGCGATTATGCTTATGGATTGACCATGTTCGAAAACGACGATGTCGATTTATATCAAGAAGCCGAAAATCCGAACAACAAAAATCAATACCAAACAGCTAAAGGATTCCAGGATTATAAAATCCGAAAAGAAACCATCAAAGTGAAAGATAGTTCTGAGGTGGTTTTGAAAATACGAGAAACCCAACATGGGCCTATTATGAACGACTTATTGAACGAAATAAAGGGAGTGAAGCCTATTGCAATGTCTTGGATTTTTACCCAGCAAAACAACCAAATATTAGAGGCACTTTATACCATTTCACATTCAAAAAATTTAAAAGATTTCCGTAAAGGAGTTTCCTTAATAGCAGCACCTGGATTGAACATCATGTATGGCGATGCGAAAGGAAACATAGCTTGGAATACCTCAGGAAAGTTATACAAACTCGACAAATCTGTTAATCCTAATTTTATTTTAAATGGGGCCAATGGGATAGATGATAAAAAGGAATTTTTAGATTTTTCCAAAAATCCACACGCCATTAACCCTATTTGGAATTATGTTTATTCCGCGAATAATCAGCCCGAAGCAGTTGAGGGGTATTTGTATCCGGGGTATTATTTACCAGAAGACCGAGCTAAACGAATTTCAGGATTGCTAGAGCCGAAAAACAATTGGACAAAGAAAGACGTTGGTCAAATGATGAATGACAATACTTCTTCGGTGGCCACTAGTATTGTGAGTGATTTGATTTTAGCATTAAATAACCAATCGCTTTCGGCTAATGAAAATCAAGCGTTGTCGATCCTTAAAAAATGGAATGGGTCAAATAATTTGAAAGATTTGGCGCCAACTATTTATAATAAATGGATATACAGCTATTTAAAAAACACGTTTCAGGATGAGTTGGGAGAAGATGATTTTAAATTGCTATTAACAACAAATTGTATTAAACAAATTATTGCCCCACAAATTAAAAATGAGAACTCAGTTTGGTGGGATAATGTAAATACAAAAAGTAAAAAAGAGACTAGAGTAGAAATCATAAATAAATCCTTCCATGAAGCCATTAAGGCGCTCGAAAATCAATTAGGGAAAGAGGTGAATTCTTGGACATGGAACAGAGTACATACCTTAGAACATCAGCATCCATTGGGGAAAGTTCCAGGGCTGAAATGGCTTTTCAATGTAGGTTCTTTTGAAGTTCCAGGTTCGGCAGAAGTAATTAATAACTTAATGTTTGATTTTACGGATACGGGAAAATATATTGTAAAAGCGGGGCCTTCAACTAGAAGAGTCATTGATTTTTCGGATATAGAAAACAGCATGAGTATTTTGCCAACAGGACAATCGGGAAATCCTTTTAGCAAGCATTACAACGATCAGGCAGAAATGTATAACTCTGGGAAATTTAGAAAAATGAAACTGAATAAAGCCGAAATTATTAAGTCATCAACTAAATTGGTTTTTAAGCCTAAAATTTAACGAATAAGTCCAAGCTTTTAAATGAAGATTTTCGTGTTGATTGAAGTTCTTTTTCTGAAATTTTAAAGCTAAAAATAAAAGCGAATTTAAATAGGCAATTGCTTTTAAATAAAGATGTAGAACTTCTTTTGGGAATTAGCCCTTACTATGGTTTTAATACAATATAATAGCGTCGAAAACGTTTTTGATATAATTAACAATTTAAACATATAAAAAAGTTTTTTTATTTGAACTAAAAAATTAAATTTGCGAACCAATAATAATATTACAACTAAAAATAAATTAATTACAACTATTAAAATTAAAGAAAATGACAAACGTTAAAAAAGAAGGGGGTTCAGGTTTAGCAGGAATGATTTCAGCAATCATAATTGTATCATGTATTTTTTCAGGATGGTTAATCTGGGCATTTATGGGTAGTGGTTCAAATTTTGAAGGAGGAGTAAACACAGGTCATCCACTTCCAGGGAATTATTTAGCAATGGTATATAAAGGAGGTCCAATTGTACCTATATTATTAGGTTGTTTATTGATGGTTATTGTATTCTCATTTGAGCGTTTTATGGTAATATCAAAAGCAGCAGGAAAAGGAAATCTTGATGTTTTCATGAAAGACGTAAAGTCAAGTATTACTAGTGGAGATATTGACGGAGCAATTGTTTCTTGTGACGCACAAGAAGGTTCTGTTGCAAATGCAATTAGATCGGCTTTGGTTAAATACCAAGACGTTAAAAAAGAAGGAGTTGATAGCGAAACTGCAGCAGAAACAATTCATAAAGAAATTGAAGAAGCTACTTCTCTTGAAATGCCAATGTTAGAAAAACATATGACTATTCTTTCAACCTTAGTTTCTTTAGGGACTCTAGCAGGATTGTTAGGGACAGTAACAGGTATGATTAAGGCTTTTGGTGCATTAGCTAGTGCTGGAACACCAGACCAAGCGATGTTGGCAAATGGTATTTCTGAAGCACTTATCAATACAGCTACAGGAATCTCGACTTCGGCTTTAGCAATTATTATGTACAACTTATTTACTTCAAAAATTGACACTTTGACTTACTCTATTGATGAGGCGGGTTCTACTATAGTAAATACTTACAGACATTACAGAGGTACAAAAAAATAATTAATAATAATTTATAAGAAATAGCCTTATGCTATATAAGGCTGATTCTAATAGATTTAAAAATATAATTAATGGCTGTAAAAATGTCCAAAAAAGCGGCGTCTATTGATATGACGGCTATGTGCGATGTGGCTTTTCTTTTGCTTACTTTTTTTATTTTGACTGCTACGGCCAAAATACCAGAAGCCTTGCCTGTGGATACGCCAGCATCTACTGTTCAAACCAAATTGCCAGAAACAGATTTGGCTACCATAACAATTGGAGGTAAAGGAAAAGTATTTTATGACCTAAAAGGAAGAGAAATCCGTAAAAGAGCACTTGAATTAATGGGGCAAAAATACGGAGTTGAATTTTCTGATGACGATAAAGATAAATTTGCCTTAATGGAAGGCTTTGGTGTGCCAATTCAAAATTTGAAACAAATTATCGACATGAAATCTTCCGAAAGGAGTAAAGCCGGACAACCTGGCGTGCCAAAAGATTCCATTGATAATCAATTAGCTCAATGGGTTCAAAATTCTCGTATTGCAAATATTGAAATTAATGCCAAAGAATTGCAAATAGCGATAAAGGGAGATGCAAAAGAGGAATATCCTGCAATCAAAAAGGTAATGGATATTTTGCAAGATCAAAAAATCAATAGCTTTAGTCTAGTTACTGGCTTGAGAGGAAAGAATTTTTAATTATAAAAAGACACTATAATGGCTGAATTAAATACAGGCGACGGTGGAGGCGGAAAAGATAAAAAAGTAAGAAGTAAAAAGCAAAATTCAAAAGTAGATTTAACTGCTATGGTGGATTTGGCCTTCTTATTAATTACGTTCTTTATGCTTACCACGACCTTGTCTAAACCACAATCTATGAGTTTGGGTTTGCCGGATAAAGACGACAAAACGGATACAAATATTAAGGTAGATGAAAATCGTACGATGACAATTTTATTGGGGAAAGACAATAAACTAGTTCGTTATGTTGGTTTGTTAGCCACTCCAGTTGCTGGTGGAGCACCAAAAGATTTTGTTTACGGAAAAGAGGGAATTCGTAAAGAATTACTGTCTAGAAAACAATCGGTATTGGCGTACTCAACTGCAAAAGGGAAGCCTAAAAACGGAATGATTGTGATTATCAAACCTAGCAAGAAATCAAACTATCGTAATTTGGTAGATATTTTGGATGAAATGGCCATTGTTGAAGTGCCTACCTACGCCATTGTAAATGAATTCACGCCGGAAGAACAAAAATTGTTAGAAGGAAAATAAGAGTTATTCGTATTACCCAATAACTTATAATTAAGAAATATGAAATGAGCATAATGAATATTCGTATCAAAAACGGATAGTACTATGCGAATTACATAGGAGCGATAAAAAATAAATATCTTCATATGAAATTAGATTTATTAAAAAATCAATGGCTTGAAATTGTTTTCGAGGGTCGTAATAAAAACTACGGTGCTTATAAATTAAGAAAATCAACTACCAAGAACACCATTAAGGCATTTATAATTGGGACACTTGTATTTGCCATTGCGGTTAGTATTCCAACAATTTTGAGGATGATTCCTGATTCTTCTCAAGACACTACCTTAGATCAAAAAATAACGACAGTTAAACTTCCACCAAAAGAGAAGCCAAAAGAAAATCTTCCACCGCCCCCGCCGCCACCACCAAAAGTGGATCAAGTTAAATTTGTGAAACCGGTAGTTGCTAAAGCAGAAGAAGTGGTTGAAGAAATTGTTGTAATCAAAGAGATTAAGGATAAAAATATCGGTAAAGAAACCATAAAAGGGGATCCAAATGCTGATTTAACTGTTGAACCTGTTGGAAATGGTCCAGCGGATATTGTTGATGATAATAATATTTACAACACGGCAGGTATTGAGGTGAAACCTGAATTTCCTGGAGGAATAGAAAAATTTTATTCTTTTGTGCAAAGAAATTATCAAATGCCTGATGAAGAAGGTCTTAAAGGTAAGGTGTATGTTACTTTTGTAGTGGAAAAAGATGGATCGTTAACTGATATTAAAGTACTTAGAGACATTGGTTATGGCACCGGGAAAGAAGCAATTCGAGTGCTTAAGTCTACTCCAAGATGGAACCCTGGTGAGCAAAATGGCAAAAAGGTTAGATGTACTTTTAGTTTACCAATCAGTCTTCAATCTGCAGAATAATGCTTAAGAATACATTAAATAATTTTCAGAAGAAATCGCTCAAAGAGCGGTTTCTTCTCGTTATGGGAATGTCTATTTTTTTAGGCTATTTCGTTTTAGGGTTAATTATTGTCTTTTGGAATTTTATTTCTTCTAATAAATTCCCTATTTTTATGGAACCTATGTATAGAGTGGCATTGGGCTTTGTTCTGATTGGGTATTCGTATATACGGTTTTTAAGATTTTTTAATTCAAAAAACGATTGATCATGTATAATAACAGTAAATTTTATATACTTTTTTTTGTCAGTCTTTTGTTTGTAATGTGTAATCAAAAAGAACAAAAGAAAATTGGTAAAGAAACCATATTAAAAGGTTCCGCAACTATTTTTGTTGATGAAACATTAGCGCCAATTATTGAAGATCAGGTTGCCGTTTTTGAAAGTAAATACGACGCTAAAATTAAACTTGTTTCAAAATCAGAATCAGAAACTGTTAATTCCTTGTTTAAGGAAAAGTCGGCTATTGCTATTTTAACTAGAAATTTAACTCCGCAAGAAAATATAATTTTTGAGCAAAAAAAAATAACACCAAAAATTACTAAATTTGCTATGGATGCTATCGCATTTATTTCAAATAAAAGCAACAACGATACTTTAATCGATTTAAAAGATGTTGTCGCGTTTATGCAAGGTAAACCCAGTCCCGCAATTAAAGGTTTGGTGTTTGATAATCCAAATTCGAGTACCGTGCATTATATGAATTCATTGGCTGGAATTCAATCCATCCCTGAGAAAGGAGTATATTCCTTTAAAACCAATGAAGAGGTAATAAAATTTGTTGCCCAAAACAATGGAATGGTTGGCGTGTTAGGCGTAAATTGGTTGTTTCAACCCATGCCAGAAATGCAGAAATATGTCGATAAGGTGAATATACTAAGTGTTAAAGGCCTTTCAGGACTAAACTATTATGCACCAACTCAAAACAATATTGCCGAAGGTAAATATGCTTTGGCACGTGATTTGTATGTTGTCAATGGTCAGGGATATTCTGGTTTGGGAATGGGTTTTGCCTCATTTGTTGCGGGGGATATTGGACAAAGAATAATTTTGAAATCCGGTTTGTTGCCCATAAAAATTCCAGGAAGAAGAATTAATGTTAGACGAGGAATAAATAATGATAAAAAATAAATAAATGATTAAAATTAAAATTTTCAGTATTGCTTTTATAGTTTCAGGGATGCTTGGGTATGCCCAAGATATTGATCAGGCAAAAAAGGCAATGGATGCAGAGCAATTTGAAAAAGCAAAATCGATATTAAAATCGATTATTAAAATGAAACCTTCAAACGGTAAAGCAGCATTTCTTTTAGGAAATGTTTACCTAACTCAAAGCGTGGTAGATTCCGCAAAAATTTCTTTTCAAAATGGAATGGCAGGAACAGAAGGGGCTAAATTCAATTATATTGGATTAGGTCAAATTGAGTTGGATAACGGAAATACCGTTGCAGCACAAGCCCTTTTTACTATTGCTACGAAAGACATGAGAAAGAAAGATGTGGAAGAAAACATCTACATCGGCAGAGCCTATATGAACATTTCAAAACCAGATTACAAAACAGCACTTACTTTTTTAAATAAGGCTAAATTGGTAAATCCAATAGATGCTCAAATTCAGCTTGCACTTGGAGATGCCTATTACGGGGATAAAAATCAAAATGAAGCGTACGCTGCTTATAGAAATGCTTTTCAAACGGATAACACCTTGATAAGAGCCAAAATGCAATTGGGGGTTCTCTTAAAAGGAGCAAAAGCGTATGATGAAGCTTTAAAATCCTTTAATGAAGTGATCGCTTTAAGTCCAGATTACGGTCCGATATACAGAGAATTAGCGGAAACCTATTACAAATGGGGAATGAACAAGCCGTCAAAACGCCCAGAATATATGACAACAGCCATTGGTTATTATGAGAAATATATGAGTCTTACGGATTATTCTTTAAACTCCAGAATGCGTCACGCTGATTTTCTTATTCTCGTACAAGATTACGCTGCGCTTGAAGCTGAGGCTAATAAGATGATAGAATTAGATAAAGTAAATCCTCGAATTTATCGTTATTTAGGGTATTCGGCCTATGAAAATGGCAACATTGACATTGCAATTAAATCACTAGAAACCTTCACTTCTAATCCGTCCAATAAAGTAATTGCTAAAGATTTTTTATATTTAGGCTTAGCCAAAATCAAAAAAGGAACTAGCGCCGATGCATTGTCTATAGATCCAATAGCATTTGATCTAGGGTTGGCCAATATCAAAAAGGCAATTGAAATGGAGCCTTTGGCAGTGGAGGATATAAATGAAATTGGTAAAAAATTATTTACTCAAAAATTATACAAAGAAGCTGCTTCCATATTTGAATTAGGAACAACCAATACCGAGTCCAAAAATTATGTGGATGATAATATTTATTTTGGATTGGCAATATATTATTCGAATATCCGAAAAGATATAAAACCAGATCTTGTTGCTTTGCAAAAGGCAGATACTGCTTTTGGTAATGTAATAATTGCATCACCATCCTATCAAGATGCTTTTCTCTATAGAGCTAGAACAAATAGTTTGATAGGAAATGACGAACTGACAATACAGTTTTACGACACTTATGTTGCTAAAATTACTGAAAAAGGTCCAGAAGAAATGGCGAAACCAACCGTAATAAAAAAAATTATAGAATCGTATAATAACATTGCTGCTAGCTATGCCAATACTGATAAAGTAAAAGCTGTGGAATATTTCAATAAAACTTTGGCTATTGATCCGACTAATGATTATGCAACCAAGTCTATGCAGCTGTTGAAATAATCAAGATTTTTTTCAATGAAAACCGATAGTCTCAAACCTATCGGTTTTTTTATTATCTGATTACGAGGCACGAAGCAATCTTCTTCCCCAATCCCAATTCTCAAATTCACTATCTTTGCCCTTTAAAATAAAGAAATGCTATCAAAAGAAGTACAATTAGAAGTCAATAAAGGCGCCATGCTTCCCTTAATGGAAGAATTCTACACCATTCAAGGCGAAGGATTTCATACCGGAACCGCTGCTTATTTTATAAGAATTGGCGGTTGTGATGTAGGCTGTCATTGGTGTGATGTCAAGGAAAGCTGGAATGCCGAATTGCATCCACCCACAAGTATTGATTTGATTGTTGCCAATGCTTCTAAATATGCCGATACTATTGTAATTACCGGAGGAGAGCCATTGATGTGGGATATGACCTTGCTTACTCAAAAGTTAAAAGATCAAAACTTAAAAGTGCATATCGAAACTTCGGGGGCTTATGAACTAAGTGGTTCTTGGGACTGGATTTGTCTTTCGCCAAAGAAAAACAAATTGCCAACCAACACTGTTTACGACAAAGCACATGAATTAAAAGTGATAATTCACAATAAGCATGACTTTATTTTCGCCGAAGAGCAAGCCGAAAAAGTAAACAAAAACGCCATATTATTCCTCCAACCGGAATGGAGTAAAAAAGAAGAAATGACACCACTCATTGTTGATTATGTAATGAACAATCCAAAATGGAGAGTGTCATTACAGACACATAAGTATTTGAATATTCCTTAAATAACAAAATTAGTCTCTAAGTAGATAGTTTAGCTAAATAATCGTAATGTTCTCCTTCTGTTATCAATTGGCACTCTAAGCCATTGGCGAAAGCCGCATTTTGAAGGGTATTGTAATCAATAAACATCCAGTCAAAAGGGGTTTCCTTTTCGCCTTTGTAAGATATATTAAAAACGATTTCGCCATAATACTCCTTTTGGGAAGGGATCCATTTTGAGCCATCTTCATCTTCATCAAACATATAAATAATATCCGAACTATCTAGCAGAATTTGACCGCCAGGATTTAATAAGGATTTCAGTTTTAAAAGAAAATTAGGGATGTTTTTTAGTCTTCCACACATTCCGGCACCATTCATCAGAAGTAAAATAGTATCAAATTTTTCGTTTTCCAATGTCATTACATCTTGAACTTTAGCCTTTTTCAAACCACGAAGGGCGCAAGCCTGAATTGCATTTGGAGAAATATCTATTGAAGTTACGTCAAGATTTCGATCGTTTTGCAAACTCAAACTGTGACTTCCTGCACCACAACCCACATCGAGAACTTTTCCTTTGGCAAGTTGCAAGGCGCGTTGTTCCATTTGCGGCATTTCATTATAGGAACGAAAAAGGTAAGCGACACTCATTTCATCTTCTTCAGAAATAGTAGTTTCGGTAATTAAATCTTCAGGAGAATTAAGGGTTTGAAAATCAAGTATGGCTTTTCCGAAAAGGTCTTTCATAAATTTTTAGTTTCAGGTTTAAAGTTCCAAGTTTAAAATGTTCTAATTTTGCAGGATAACTCCAACCCTGAAAATTGAAACAAATTCTAAATAATCTTCCTAAAGAGGCTAAAGATAAGCATATCGAAAACAAAAAGTATTTTGATAAGCTAAAAAAGAAGGCTCCTAAAAATTTAGATTACCTCATGCAGGATTTACATGAGGCTGAATTTAAAAAAACGGCATGTTTAACCTGTGCCAATTGCTGTAAAACCACAGGGCCATTATTTACTTCGGCAGATATTGAGCGTATTTCTAAACACCTGCGACAAAAACCACAGCAGTTTATTGATCACTATTTGCGCATTGATGAGGATAAAGATTATGTGTTGCAAAGCGTTCCTTGTACTTTTCTTGACAGTGACAATGCGTGTTTTATTTATGATGTTCGTCCAAAAGCCTGTCGTGAATTCCCACATACCGATAGAAAGAAGTTTCAGCAAATTACCGATTTGACTCTTCAAAACGTCGCGATTTGTCCAGCAGCTTTTAATATTGTGGAAGAAATGAAGAAGAAAATGCCATTATAAATCCCCATTTTTTTAAAAATGATCGAAATGAATTATGCAAATTTCCGCCAAATAGTAAGTGTCAATTAGTGTTTAAACTGTATTTTTGGCCTAATCGAAGCAAATCTGTATCAAATTGAATCTAGAATATTTCATAGCCAAACGACTTATCTCTGCCAAAGAGTATAAAAGTAGTGTGTCTGCACCCATAATAAAAATAGCTATTTCGGCAATTGCTATTGGAATGATTATGATGATTGTGTCGGTAGCTACTGGAATTGGACTACAACAAAAAATCCGCGAAAAAGTTTCCGCCTTTAATGGACATATCATTATTTCGAATTACGACAACAATCAATCCGAAGTCACACTAGTTCCTATTTCAAAAAAACAGGATTTTTATCCTAAATTTTCTTCAGTTCCTGAAGTAAACCATATTCAGGCCATTGCTAGTAAAGGAGGGATTATTAGAACCGAAACAGCTTTCGAGGGAATAATTCTCAAAGGGGTTGGCGCGGACTACCAATGGAATAATATCAAAGAATACCTTGTTTCAGGAAAATTGCCCGATTTTTCAAAAAATTTGAATGAAGAAGTGCTTATTTCTCAGTTTCTTGCCAATAGATTAAATCTTAAGGTCGGTGATGAATTCAATACGTTTTTCATTAAAGAAAACCAAAATAAACTACCCAACATTCGAAGGTTTAAAATCACGGGGATTTTTAACTCTGGATTTCAAGAATTCGATGCGACTTATATTATTGGAGATATTCGCCACATCCAACATATCAATAAATGGCGTCCAGATCAAGTTGGAGCCTTTGAGGTATTTGTGAATGATTTTGGTAAAATCAAGACGGTGGGTGAAGAAGTCTATCAGCAAACGGCATCAACATTAGATACCAAAACTATAATTGAAAAGTACAGTTATATATTTGAATGGCTCAAACTTTTCGATTTCAACATCATAGTAATATTGGCGGTAATGATTCTGGTCGCCACCATCAATATGGTCGTGGCGTTATTGGTACTCATTCTTGAGCGCACCCAGATGATAGGAATACTCAAAGCTTTAGGGGCAGGGAATTGGTCGGTAAGGAAAATATTTTTATACAACGCCTTCTATCTTATCGTGAGAGGCTTGTTTTGGGGAAATCTAATTGGTATTTCACTGCTTCTAATTCAGCGCTATTTTGGTATAATCCAACTTAATCCTGAGAATTATTATGTAAATCAAGCACCAGTATATCTTAATTGGGGTTACATAGTTTTGCTAAATCTACTCACGGTTACGGTTTGTTTCTTAGTTTTACTGATTCCATCCTATATTATAACCAAAATTTCTCCAGTAAAAGCCATCCATTTCGATTAAAAAACAAAAGGGAATTCTACTATGATGAGACGCTATGGTATAGGTTTCACGCTTGAATTTAGTGTTTTTAGGACCATCTCCAAAAAACTTTTTCATCCAACGGTCACGATTTCAGTGGATTAAAAAAAAGATAAAAAAAAGCTTAAAAAATGGGTTTAAAAACAGAATAAACGCACTACTTTTGCACCCGCATTGCAGCAGACGTTCTTATGCATCAGGTAAAAAAATAATTGGATAATAGTTTTGGGAATAGTGTAGGATTTGTATCTTAGCCTTCCTAAAAAAATAAAAATTCGTTAAAAGTATTTTAGGAAAAAAAATAAAATATTTTTTTCTTGCCAGATAAAAAAGAGTTAGTTACTTTTGCACCCGCTTTGAGAGATAAGCGAAAAGAAATAGAAAACGCAAGTTCTTAGACATATTGAA